>NZ_AYYM01000009.1:31453-38965 GCF_001436035.1 Fructilactobacillus sanfranciscensis DSM 20451 | reverse complement strand
AATATTGACTTCAATCCAGTATTTCTAAAAGATCAGTTCGATAAAAAAATAATTAGATTATACGATTCTGTGGCACAAGAAATTATTGAAAGGGCGGACTAGCATGGTGGAACTTTTACACAATCCTAACTCAAATAAAAGCAAAATAATTCCTAGAAAATCGGCGCCCCAGCCCCAAAAAGAAATTTCCATATCTTCTCTAAACGAATCAAACAAAACGAAGTCTAAACAAATAGATGGTGTTACTTTTGATACTACGCTCAGAATTGACAATCATCTAAAAAACTTTATGAAAGCTATGGTAATTTTAGGGTATAGCTCAACTCAACAAAACGGATTAGCCCAATTACAAAAAACTTTTTTTGAATCGTTAACTGAGTCTGAACAAAATACGCTTACGAATCAAATACAGACTTTGGAAACCGGCAATGCTAACAAAGTAAAAAGTAAATAATCACGTGCTCTCAGACGACACGTTCACCTTTTAGATGTATACTTGTCCGTTTAAATTAAGCAGAATGCACACAAAAAAGTCCTCTATTATGCAGAATAGAGGGCTTTTCTGAAATCATTACATACAGGCTTTGCTTAGGAGCGTTGCTTGTGTCCATTTAGGACATACACAATCATATAACAATCAATGCTGTCACTTAACTTACTCAAAAAAGCCACCCACCTCGTGATGAGATGAGTGGCTTTTTGGTTGTGTGGTAGATTGTAAAAATGTCAGTCCAATTTTTTTATTCGCTGACTTTAGCACTTTGTTCAGCTAAAGCAGTCAGGTGCTCGAATAGGATGCCTTCACGCAGTCCATTTTGAGAGAAAATCATCCGGTCAGAATCTAAAAAGCGCATCAGACTAATGGCAGGAAGCATCCCACCAACAATAATATCAGCCCGGTTCTTTGCTAATCCAGGAATAGCCGCGCGACCAGCTGCATCCTGGCTAATGACAGTATTGAATGTGTCATAGATGGCGTTGTCACGTAGCCGATAACCGTGAATATCTTCAAAGTTGAGAATATTGCATTTGTGCCGGTTAATTTTGGCTAACGTTCGGTTGCTACCACCCAAACAGACGAGTGGTAAGTTGAGACCGTTTCGCAACCACCAGACACTATTAAAAATTTTATCAACGAAAGTCATCGTTTTAAATAATTGACTAGCGGTAACCTGGTCGTTGAGGCCGAACTTTTCGGATAAACTGACCGCGCCGATTGGCAAACTGATTAGGTTCTTGGCTTGGCCGTTTACGATAAGGACGAGTTCGCAGCTACCGCCACCAGTATCGACCATGACGCAGTTAGTCGTTGGAAGCATATTGACTACCCCTAAGTAATCGTAATAGGCCTCGGTTGTTCCAGGAATCACTTCGATATCTAGGCCAACATCATTTTTAACGCGTTTGAGAAATTTCTTTTGGTTGCTGGCCTTTCGCGTTGCAGCGGTCGCCACGGCCTTGATAGTTAAGTTAGGTAAGTCTTTGTAGACGGCAGCAAACGACTTTAGCGTTGCAATCGTGCGGTCAATGGCCTCGGCTTGAAGGGTCGGCGTATCCGTGGCGTTTTCATTCTCGGATAAACGCACCATTTCCTTGAGTCGGTGAGTGACCGCATAACTACCGTCTTCCTGAATCTGTGTAATTGTCATTCGACATGAATTGGAACCTAAGTCAATGACCGCAAAGTTTTCCATCGCTAATCATCCTCTCTATCAAGATCTGAAGCATCCGGCTCATTCTTGGGACTCATCATCGGAATGAACTGGTGCGCGTTGCTAGTGGGCGTAGTATCGCCGTGATCAGCCTTGACTGCTTGCTCGGCTTCGCGAATGAATTCGGCCTGGGAGTCCAAAACCTCTAAGCCGCGCCCATCCACACGGGCGTACGTATTGTCTGGTTGCAAAATGCGCGTTTTGACCGTGTCAGCCCACATCGTTTCAAAAATTGTCATCGCACGGTGACTGATTTCAGGTTGGAGCAGTGGGAACAATAATTCGACCCGGCGATTTAGGTTACGAGTCATCATATCCGCACTGGATAAGTAAATTTGTGGTTCACCGTCGTTGCTAAAGTAGTATATACGACTGTGCTCCAGAAGGCGACCAATGATCGAGTGGACCTCGATGTTATCCGAGATGCCTTTGATGCCTGTTCGTAAACAACAAATTCCCCGAATGATCAGTTGGATCTTAACACCGGCGTGAGAAGCTTCGTAGAGTTTGCTAATAATCTGCGGATCGGATAATGAGTTCATCTTCATTTTGACAACTGCGGGATGACCAGCTTTGGCAATGGCAATCTCATCGTCTAGCTTTTCGTTGATAAAGTCGCGGATGCCATCTGGTGAGATGTGCAATTTGTGGAAATACGGTGGTTCAGAATAGCCAGATAACATGTTAAAGATGTTGGAAGCATCGATTCCCATGTCTGTATCAGCGGTGAAGAGCCCCATGTCCGTGTAGAAATGGGCGGTGACATCGTTATAATTCCCAGTTCCCATGTGCATGTAGCGCTTGATACCTTCATTTTCTCGCCGAACAACGAGGGCAAGCTTACAGTGTGTCTTAAGCCCGATCAGACCGTAGATCACGTGACAACCCATTTCTTCAAGCTTTTTCGCCCAGTGAACGTTATTTTCTTCATCAAAACGGGCCTTAACTTCAACGAGAACGGTTACTTGTTTGCCGTTTTGGGCAGCCTGCCCGAGATACTTGATAATCGGTGAATCAGCTGATACGCGATACAGCGTCATCTTAATGGCTAACACGTCCTCATCTTCCGCAGCTTCATGGATAAAGTCCACAACGGGTTTGAAATCATCGTACGGATATTGCATTAAAATGTCGTGATCCTTGATAAGATCAAAGATGGATCGTTCGCGGTACTTCTCGGGATAGTAGGCGTGGTATTTTGGATAATTCAAGTCTTCGTGGCCCTGCACAGCTTTCACCAGCTTGGATAAGAAGGTCAAGTTGAGAGGACCGTTGATGACGTATAACGCACTTTCGTTAATCCCAAGGGCTTTAGCGAGTCGCGTGCGTTGATGCTTGCTCATACTCTTTTCGACTTCTAAGCGCATGACCTTACCGTGTTCACGCATCTTTAATTGTTTTTGAACCTCCTTTAATAAGTCCGAAGTATCCTCTTCGGCGACATCTAAGTCCAAATCCCGCATGACGCGGTAACAGCTCGTTTCCTTGACCGTGTAGTTGATAAATAGTGAGCCGACAAAGGCTTTGATAATTTCCTCAATCAGAATAAACTGGTTCGGTGCGCCTGGCAAAACGACCACGCGAGGAAAGACGTCCGGCACTTGAACGGTGGCAAACTTGTGGTCCTTCTTATCCCCATTTTTATAAATCCGTAAGGCGATGTTGAGTGTATTATTCCCAATGAACGGGAATGGGCGTGAAGAGTCGTCTGCCATCGGTGTTAAAGCCGGGTACAGCTCATCGTCAAAGTAGTTCTTAACAAAGGCGTGTTGTTCCTCGTTTAGATCAGCCATCGACAAGAGATGAATCGCGTGCTGTTCCAGCAATGGCAAAAGCGAGCGGTTTAATGTATTGTATTGACGCTTGACCATCTCATGGGCTTTATCACTGATTGCACTGACTTGATCAGCAGCGGTCAGTCCCGCGGAATCCGGTTTAGTGTAATTGACTGACATCAATTTACGTAATGATGCGACCCGGACCGTGAAGAATTCGTCAAGATTACTCTGTGTGATCCCGAGAAAACGGACACGTTCTAGCAAGGGGTTATCCTTATCACGTGCCTCATCAAGGACACGATAGTTAAAATCAAGCCAGCTGAGTTCACGGTTTGTATAATAACTTTCTTTATAATAATTCATTTAACGTACCCCCCGTAGTTTAATCACTGGTGTTAAACCAAAGACTTCTTTAAAGAAGTCCGCTTTTTGTGCGAATACCCAATTTTCTAAGAAGAGGTCATCATGAGCAAAGCAAGTAATGATGACCCGTGGATTGCGAATTGAAACGGAAATTTTATCAATTTTTTGTTTGCGACCGTCATCCAAAGCGTCCGCAATTCTCAAGATGGCGGATAGTTTGGAGACTAATAAGCGTTGTTCGACTTGTAAGTGTCCCAAATGGCGAATGTCTTTTGATGGTGTTTGCGCGCTATGGTAGCGTGAAATCAGGGCGACCATTCGTTTTTCGGTATCGGTTAATCCCATGAGTTCAGTGGCCTGCAAGATATAGTCCGAATGTAAGTAATGTTGGTGCGGGTCAATGTAGCTCCCAACGTCGTGCACGATGGCGGCGACTTGTAAGAATAAGCGCTCGCGTTTGCCTAAGTGGTGTAGCGGTTTAAGCTGGTCGAATAGGTGCAGTGAGAATTTGGTGACCAAGTCGCTATGCTTAGGTTCAACGTTGTACCTGTCCGCAATGTTCTTAGCTGCTGTTACGATTTGATCATTAAAGTTATATTTCTTATAGCCCAACTTAATGGCTTCTTGAATAATTAACCCATCCAGCACGGTCACGTTGCCAAGCCAGATTTTCTCAGCATTAGTGAGTTGTAGTAACTCGTTAATAAGTAGTAATTCGGGCACGATTAGGCGCACGTCTTCTTCATCAACTTCGTATTTATCCATTAAATACTGGTCAGAAGCGTTCAACACGTCCTCATATAAAGCTTGAAAATCTGCTTTGCTGAGTTCCTCCACGCCAGCTTTTGATTGTTGTTGGCGAAAGAGGGTGGCAAACGGCGCGACGCCGAGCATGACGACGTTACTAGGCTGATCTCTTCGCCCAGGCAAGAAGCGACCAAAGTCAACGATTTGACTCGAAATATAATCATCCAAAACTTCGACATAGTTAGGCACGCTCGATTGCAAATCTTCAAGAACTTCCGCGATTCGAACTGGTCCTAAACGGAGGCTACGGGAGAAGACAAAGTTACTCTGATCGTAGTGCGAAATACCGACACTACCAGCGTTGATTCCTAATAAGTAGGTCGGCTTCGTGATCATTTGCTTGAATCGTGGAAAGTGTACCGCAACTGCGACTGAACGCAGGTAGGTTTCCTGACTACTAGATAACCAGTCGATCTTGAGCCCAGTCCGGACAAGTAATTGGTCTTGAATATAGTCGGCATTGTTAGCGGATGACAAGGACCACGACCCCCATAAATGGTAGTCCTTAACGCCGTAATCATTCATGATCTGAACAAAACCACTCAGTGCCTGCGCGGCTTGTTCCACTGAATAATAATCGATCGTATGCTGATCATAAATATCCTCACCAAGTGAAACGTCGGAACGAACTCGTTCTACTTGGCGTAATGTGCGTAAATTGACAATCGACAATTCAATACTCTGAACGTTAATCATCATAATTCCAAATAATTTTGCTGCCATGGCAATCCCCCATTTTTATGATTTCCTGACCCCCAATAAGGTTAAAGTAATGTATTTAATTTAAGCTTAACATTTTATAAACCTCTTTTAAACCTCTTTTAAACCTCTTTTAAACCTCTTTTAAACCTCTTTTAAACATCTTTTAAACCTCTTTTAGACCCCTTTTTAGTCTTACTATCCCAAGGATCACAGGAGTTTATAGATAGAGTTTTGTCTGTTTATAGACTACATTTTGTCTGTTTATCGACTACATTTATTTACTCCTGTAGAAATGAACTTGTTCTTTTCTGTAGTTTCTAGAATGCGTGATAAAGGTGATGATACTGTTAGATTTACCTTTGATCAGTTAAAAGAGTTAAGTGCCTATAAGCCAACCGCAAATAATCGGTTTATTGATGACATACAAAGTACATATCAAAAAATACTAGGTCTTAGATTTGGCTCTCGAAGTAAAGATGGTCTTGATAGAGAGATGTTTGTCATGTTCACTCGATTTGAAATTAAGGGATCTGCAGACGTTCCTTATGTTGATATTCAAATTTATCCCAAAGCGTTGAAACTTCTAAATAATCTCGAAAGTTGGGTTCGTTATGCTTTGACAGAGTTCCGAGATTTAAAGAGTAGTTACGCAAAAACAACTTTTCGTATTCTTAAACAATTCCGAACCATCTGGTGCGGGCTTCAGAAATGAAAACATAAGCACATCTCCTATATAATAAATTGGTAAATCCTTGATACGCTTTTAATGTACCACAAGGTCGATTTAACATCATGGGATTCGACCATTATTTTATTGCTAGATCACAGGGAACCGATCTTCAAGACGCAAATCAGGCAGCGATCATCAAACGAGCTAGTCAGAAACTTAACACTTTAATGACAGTTTGACCAAATTTCCCCGTGGCCCCTGTAACGGCGTATTTCATATTGGCGATCCCCTTTCAAATCATAATCTGAACGACTAAATTATCCTGTTTAATTGATGTTACCAAGGATTGGAGGGGCTTACAAAAATTTTAACTTGGAGAAATTTTCAATAAAATTCGATTATTCATGAAAATTTTCATGATGTTCGGTATACTGAAATAAGGTTTTTAACTGGAGGACATGATGAACAATAATGGCTGGTATCGATTAGGGCAGGTTAGCGCGGTATTCTGCGGTGGCGCGCTGGGTGGCATTGCCCGATATGAAATTGGAAACTGGATCCATAGTGCCAATGGATTGCTTGGAACCAGCGTCGTGAATTTGGCGGGGTGCTTTTTACTGACGTTTACAATCTATAGCCTAGATTTGCGGTTTGATTTACCAGAGTGGCAAATTCTTGGTCTCGGTACGGGATTCGTCGGGGCTTTCACCACTTTTTCAACGTTTACTGTGCAATATGTGCAGGGGATTTCCAGTAATCCCTTAGGCTCACTGATCTTCTTACTGGTCAATCTCATTGGTGGCATGCTCTGTGTCCTCCTTGGCTACTTAGCGGTTACTGCATTTGGGAGGCGTCAGCGATGACAACGATGATCTGGGTAGGACTCGGCGCCGGATTGGGGGCTGCTTGCCGCTATGGGATAACCGTTCTGGGTAAATTGGTGTCGCCGACGATTCCCTATGCGACAATTTTAATTAACGTGATTGGCTCTCTTCTGGCCGGATACTTGACTGGCAGTCAGCTACCGGAAACTTGGGCGCTATTTTTACTGACTGGGGTTTGCGGTGGCTTTACCACGTTTTCAACGTTTTCCGTCGATACGTTTGTGCTGGTTCGCAACCATCGGTATCTGCTTGCCGGTTGGTATTGGCTTGGGACGGTTGCCTTAGGTGTGTTGGCCGTGGTTTGCGGTTTGTGGTTGGGTATGCATTCTTAGTGAACGTATTTTATAATGAGTTGGACATAAAAGAGGTGTTTTCCATAATGGCTGGTGTTACTTATCAACCATCATGGACCTGCACTCACGACGGATTATCGGCTATTCGTTCTCAAAAAAGATGGCCACTGATTTAGTCTTAAAGACCCTTGAAAGCGCGGTTAAAAATCGAACCATTACTGGGGACCTGATTATCCATACGGATTTAGGATCACAGTATACCAGCGATGATTACAATCAACGTTTAACTGAACTACATATCCG
>NZ_AYYM01000009.1:0-31284 GCF_001436035.1 Fructilactobacillus sanfranciscensis DSM 20451 | reverse complement strand
TAAATAATGTGTCCAACTTTATGGGTTCACATCAAAAGACTAATATTTTAGTCTTTTTTTGTTTGGCTGAAAATAGACATTGAATTTAACTTAAAGTACAATTAAATTAACGTAAGAAACGATAGGAATGGTGAATCATGAACGGAAAACTAATTACTTTTGAAGGTAGTGAAGGTGCTGGAAAAACCACGGCCTTAAATGAAATTATTAAAAAGATCAAACCACAACTGGGCAATCAATTAATGACAACCCGTGAACCTGGTGGAAATATTATTTCTGAAGAAATTCGTAATATTATTATGGATAGTAAAAATGATAGTATGGATGCTAAAACAGAAGCGTTATTGTTTGCTGCCGCCCGACGCCAACATCTAATTGAGGAAGTTATTCCAGCTTTAGATGCTGGAAAGTTAGTTCTTTGTGATCGGTACGTTGAAAGTTCAGTTGCTTATCAAGGTGCTGCCCGTGGGATTGGCGAACAAGCAATTTGGGATTTAAATCAATTCGCTACAAATGGTTTAAAACCGGATTTAACGATTTATTTTGATGTTCCCATTGAAGTTGGTTTAAATCGAATTATGCAACATCGGACCAATGAAATTAATCGTTTAGATAAAGAACACCATGACTTTTATGTAAAAGTTCATGATGCGTATGAAAAAATGGCGAAGGAACACCCTGATCAAATTGTAAAAGTTGATGCAAGTCAACCAATTGACCAGGTCGTAGCAGATGTTTTAAAGTTGATTAAATCACGAGTTCCAGAATATTTTAATTAGGAGATAGTCATGAAATTAATGCTGGCAATTATTCAAGAAAAAGATGCTTCAACTTTACAAGCTTCACTAAATGATAAAAAAATAACATTTACTCAATTACCAACTAAAGGTGGTTTTTTGAAAGCAAAAAATTCAACTTTTATGATTGGGATTGATGAAGAACGAGTTCAAGAAGTGCTTGATATTATTAAAGAATCTTGTCAAGCTCGTGATCAATACGTTACGCCTGCAATTGAGTTGCCAGGAAGTATTAGTGACACTTCTTATCCAGTTGAAGTTCAAGTGGGTGGAGCAACGGTCATGGTTCTTCCCATGGATAGTTTTTACCGCTTCTAATGATGACAGAAACTGAAGCAACAAAATTAATTAAACAAGCAGAACTTACCCAACCGAAACTAACTAAACATTTTATGCAGGTGGTTCATGATCAAGATTTAAGTCACGCCTATTTATTTTCTGGTTTTGCCGGATTAGGAAAACTTGAATTAGCTAAAACAGTTGCAATGCGTCTATTTTGTAAAAATGTTCAACCAAATGGAATGCCTTGTGGGGCTTGCAATGAGTGTGTACGAATTGCTAAAAATGAACATCCTGATGTGATGTTAGTGGAACCTGAGGGACAAAGTATTAAAGTCCATCAAATTCGGACTTTGAAACAAGAATTTTCCAAAAGTGCCGTGGAAGGAAATCGCAAAGTTTTCATTATTAATGGAGCTGACTTGATGACTAACGGGGCCGCTAACAGTTTATTGAAATTTATTGAAGAACCGGTTGGCAACGTCAATTCATTTCTTTTAACGGATGACTATCACAAAATTTTACCAACGATTCAGTCGCGGACCCAATTGGTTGAATTTCCTAAAATTGACTCCCAACTTTTGATAAAATATGCAGAAAGTAAGCAACTTACTAAAACAGCACTTAATTTAGTTTTACAATTAACTAGTGACGTAATGTTTATCGATCGTTTATGTGAAGATAATTGGTTGATTTCTATGAAACAACAAGTAGAGTCGTGGTTTAGTATGTTATCAAAAGGCGACTATCAAGCATTTACGTTAATTCAAACCAATTTCTTACCGTTACTACGTGATCGTGAAGATCAAAAAGTAACAATTGAGATGATGTGTTTGATTTTTCGAGATGTTTTTAACGTTAAATTCAAAAATACTCCGGCTAGTGAGTTAGCGTTTGGAAATATTTATGATTTAATTAGTCAGATGGCCAATCATTTGTCGGATAATCAATTGATTTGTATCATTGATGACATCCTTGAAAGTGTTAAAAAACAACAAATTAATGTTAGTTTTCAAAATATTTTGGAAGTAATTACGTTGGATTGTTTGAATCAAATTAAGGAGTAGCCAAATTGGATATTAATGAAATGAATGATGGAATGGATAAATTATCCGTTCAATTTAAACAAATGGTTACTAAAATTGGAGAATTGCGTGAACAAATTAACGCTGTTCTTGAAGAAAATTCAGAATTAAAAATTGAAAATGAACATTTGCGAGAATTATTAGAAAATTCCGGCAAAAAAAATGAAGGAGTTCAGGAACTTTCGAAATCTAAGAAACTTTTGGAAAAGTTATATAATCAGGGATTTCATGTATGCAACGAATCGTATGGGAAACGACGGTTGCAAGATGAAAGTTGTATTTTTTGTACTCAAATTATCTATGGAGAAAGGTAAATAAAATGACTTTACGCACGCAAATGAGTTTTGAAAAGCATGATACAGGTAAGTTATATTTAATTCCGACTCCCATTGGTAATTTAGAGGATATGACTTTTAGAGCAGTTAATTTATTAAAAGAAGTAGATTTAATTGCTGCTGAAGATACTCGCAATACCCAAAAGCTCTTAAATCATTTTGAAATTAAAACAAAACAAATTAGTTTTCATGAACATAATACAGAGTCACGAATTCCAGAATTAATTAAAAAAATGGAAGATGGCTTAAATATTGGTCAAGTCAGTGATGCTGGGATGCCTTCAATTAGTGATCCGGGACATGAGTTAGTAGAACGTTGTATTGAAATGGGGATTCCCGTTGTTAGCATTCCTGGTCCAAGTGCCGGAATGACCAGTTTAATTGCATCTGGATTAAGCCCCCAGCCATTTTTATTCTATGGCTTTTTGAATCGTAAACCGAAAGAACAAAGAGCTGAATTAGAGGAATTATCTCAAGAAAAACCAACTCTGATTTTTTATGAAGCACCACATCGATTGAAGAAAACTTTGGTTAATTTACAAAAAGTATTAGGCAATCGAAAAGCAACTTTAGGACGGGAACTAACGAAACGTTATGAAGAGTACATTCGGGGAACTCTAGATGACTTAGTACAATGGTCACAAGATACTCAAATTCGTGGGGAATTTGTGATTATGGTTGCTGGAAACCCAGATGGAACCCTAGTTGATAATGCTGATGAAGACGCACTTTTAGCATTAAGTATTGAAGATCAAGTGCAAAAATTGATTGACTCTGGTGAAAAAACCAATGCTGCAATTAAACAGGTCGCTAAGCTCAATCAGTTAGTTCGCCAGGATGTCTATAATCAATTTCATAAGATTGGATAGGGGGTCAACATGGCAGCAAAAATTTTTACAGAAGATTATAAAATTACTAATTTTGAAACTAATCTTCACGGAACCATTACCTTACAATATTTGTTAGATGTGATTGTTCAAGCCTCTGAAGACCAATCCCAAGCAATTAATTTAGGAACTGAGAAAGTACAAGAAAATGGAGTTACTTGGGTTGTCATTCAGTATGATGTAGATATCAAAGAGCTACCTAAGGCGGGACAACCAGTTAAACTTCAAACTCAAGGAACTAGTTATACCAAGAGTTTTGCTAATCGTCATTTTTGGATTCGTGATATGGACGGCCATATTTTAGTAGAAGTAAAAAGCTTATGGGTGATGATGAACCTGACTACTCGAAAAATGGTGCGGATTCCTGAATCAGCAGTTACACCTTATGGAAGTGAAAAGGTTAAACGTCTTGAACGACTTCATAAATTACATAAATTTGATGTTGATAATGCTAAAAAAATGAAATTTCCTGTTACTTTTAATGATATTGATTTTAACGGTCATGTCGGCAATACGAGATATATCAATTGGATGAGCGATACGTTGTCCTTTGATTTTCAAAAGGATCGACTTCCAACTGGATTTAGCATTAAGTTTGAAGATGAAGTTCGCTATGGTGACCAAGTCACTAGTGAAGTAAATATTATTGATGATGGGAATACCACTGTTCATCAAATTATGGTCGATGGGAAAGCCCGTTCGATGGCAGAAATTACTTGGAAGAAAATAAACTAAGAGAGTGAAATAATGAAAGTTTTAGTAATTGATACCTCTAATCGTCCGCTTTCAATTGCGGTTTTAGATGGTGAGAAGGTTTTAGCAACCACAACTATGACGACTCAACGGAAACACGCAGCTTATGCGATGCAAATTGTGGAAAATTTAGTTAAGTTAGCTAAGTTACAACCAGAAGATTTAGATCGAATTGTTGTCGCTGATGGTCCTGGTTCATATACCGGATTGCGGGTCGCAGTCACTATTGGTAAAGTGCTTGCTGACACCCTCCAGATTGAATTAGTATCGGTTTCCAGTTTGTTAACGTTAGCATTAAATGTCCAAAAAGAAGGCCAATTAGTGATGCCACTTTTTGATGCTCGCAATGACATTTTATTTACGGGACTTTATCGGACATCAGCAAACGGTCCAATCGAAGTAATTCCTGATCAACATGTTGCTTTCGATGATTTTGTGGCACAAGTTAAGCAGTATGACGAACCAATTGTTTTCTTAGGTGAAGATGTTGACAAATATGCAGATCGGTTACAAACTATTTTTGGTAATCATTTTAAAAAAATGGTTGGAATTGATAATCTTCCACAAGCTGCCCAATTAGGGATTTATGGAGAAAAGCAATTACCATTGACAGATATTGATAGCATAGTGCCAAAGTATCTTCGTTTAACTCAAGCAGAAGCAGATTGGCAAAAATTACATCCAGGAGAAGGTCACGAATCTTATGTTGAACAAGTGTAAGCAACTTTATTTAAAATATAAACGAAAGCGTAAAGAAGAAAAAATTGATGAAGCTTTACAATTTAAAAATCAAATCGTTACCATTAGTGATATTAAATATTTCCTAGGTAAGGGAATGATGACGGATGTTCCTGAAATTCTGAAGCTTGACCAAGATGCCTATGGTAGTGAAATGAAGTGGAGTAAAGCTCGCTTTTTAGATGAATTAAAAAATAGCAAAAATTCTTTTTATTTAATTCTTCGGAAAAATGATGAATTGGTTGGTTTTATTTGTATTTCACTTTGTCGCGATGAAAAATGTGCCCATATTGAAAATTTGGCAATCAAACCTGGTCTTCAAGGACAAGGATTAGGTTATTTCTTAGTAACAACGGTTGTACAACGTGCTCGGCAAATGGGCTTAAAACAAATTGATATGACTTGCCGTGTACAAAATATTAAAACGCAAGATCTTTTTAAAGATTTAGGTTTTGTACAGGCCGGGATTAAACCAGACTTTTATAAAGATGGTAGTGACGCTGTTTGTTTACAATTACACTTAAATAAAATTAATTACATTGGTTCAAAAAACTTTGGAAGATAAAAGTGGTGAAATAAATAAGATGGATAAAGCTAAACAAACAAGTTTGATTTTATCATTTGAAACTAGTTGTGATGAAACTAGTGTCGCTGTGATTAAAGATGGAACTGAAATATTAACTAATATTGTGGCGACTCAGATTAAAAGTCATCAACGCTTTGGAGGAGTAGTTCCAGAAGTTGCTAGTCGTCATCATATTGAACAAATTACGATTTGTATCAATAAGGCCTTAGAATCAGCTCATGTTACCTATGCTGATTTGACAGGTGTGGCAATTACATATGGACCAGGATTAGTTGGATCGTTATTAGTCGGAATTACAGCTGCTAAAGTAGTGGCATGGGCTCATCATTTACCATTGATTCCGGTTAATCATATTGTCGGACACATTTATGCCACTAATTTTGAACATCCAATTGAATTTCCGGCCCTAGCTTTAGTCGTTTCTGGTGGGCATACGGAATTAGTTTGGATGCCTCAAGAAGGAGAATTTAAAATTATCGGGGAAACTCGTGATGATGCTGCTGGCGAAACTTACGACAAAATTGGACGGGTCATGGGGATTAATTATCCAGCTGGACCAACCGTTGATAAATTAGCCCATGAAGGCCAAGACACGTTTGATTTTCCTCGAGCAATGATGAAAGACGATAACTTTGATTTTAGTTTTAGCGGATTGAAGAGTGCCTTCATTAATACCGTGCATCATGCCGATCAAGTGGGCGAAACCTTAGATCATGCTAATTTGGCAACTAGTTTTCAAAATGCAGTTACAGAGGTGTTAGTTGCTAAGACAATGCGGGCGCTAGACAAATATCCAGCTAAAGAATTTATTTTGGCTGGTGGAGTCGCTGCTAATCGAGGCTTACGGGAAAAATTAGACCAAGAATTAAGTAAACGCGACATTGAGTTTGTCAAAGCTCCCTTAAAACTTTGTGGGGATAATGCGGCTATGATTGGTGCTGCAGCGGAAATGTTGCAACGTCATGGTGCTAAAGCAGATATGTCGTTAAATGCTGATCCCGGTTTAGAATTTGAATGGGAAGCAAATGAAGCCCAATAAGCTTGAGCAGTTTGAGATTGACTTCAAACTGCTTTTATTTTAAACTCTATTTAGATAATCATCTAAATAGTTATGGAGAATTAAAATGGGAATGAATGAGTCGATGAAGGCGTTAGCTGATCCCGTTCGTCGCCAAATTTTAGAAAATTTAAAGACGGGAGCAAAAACAGCTGGTGAAATTGCGGATGAATTTGCCTTGACGAACGCGACCGTTTCATATCATTTAAAAATATTGAAACAGTCGGGTTTTGTCACTGAAACCAAAGTTAAAAATTTCATTTATTATAGTTTGAATACCACCGTCTTTGAGGATATTTTGCATTGGTTTGCAGAATTAAGGGGAGGAACAAAATGAGAAAAGTAAAACGCACTGCATGGATTACGGTCATTTTAAGTCTATTTCCATTAATGTTGGGAATGTATTATTATCAAAATTTACCAAATAAAATGGCGACCCATTTTAACTTAAAGGGGGTCGCCAATGGCTATTTAAATAAAGGAGTGGCAGTAATTGGCATGCCAGTTTTATTTATTTTGCTAGACTTCTTAGTGATTTTCCTAACCATGTATGCACTTAAAAGGACCCCAAACTCTAACGTTAAATTTATTATGGTTAATTCCCTTAATTAGTATTTTAACCACTGGATCAATCATTTATTACAATTTGGGCTTTGCAGTTCACACGACTGAAATGGCGATAATCATCGTGGGGATGATGTTCATGTTGATTGGAAACTATCTTCCAACCGTTTCATATCAATTTGAAAAACAAACGCATCCTTTTTATCGCGGAACTGAGCTTAGTTGGAATAGAACCAAACGAGTTTTAGGTAAATCGTTTTTCTTCGGTGGACTCTTGATGTTACTAATTGTTTTATTTTCAAGCAAAGTTGCTTTTGGAATCATGCTAAGCACTTTAGTCATCGTGATAATTAATGCCCTAAAAAAATAAAGAACCCAGGATTGGGTTCTTTATTTTTTAATATTCTTCTAATTTCAAACTAGCATTTTCCCACTTGGTTTCAGCTGCAGTTTGTGCTTTTGTGACTTCATCGAGTTGAGTTTGTAATGCCTGACTCTTTTCATTATCATTATAGTTTTCTGGTAATGTCATTGCTTGTTCAATTTCACTTTTTTGGTCATCAATTTTGGTCAGCTTGGTTTCTAATTCATCGATTAAACGCGTTAATTTCCTTTTTTCTCGTTGAGCGGCTTTATTAGCTTGGTAACGTTGTTTGGTGTCAGAAACTGGTTCAGCTTTGGTAACGGTTGGGTTAGTTTCGTTTTCATGCTCTTCAATTTCAGCTTCTTCGGCTTTTTTGGCCGCATAGTAATCGTAATTACCCATGTAAATTTTGGAACCGTCTGCACCAAGTTCCATGATATCAGTTGCTAATCTGTTAATGAAATAGCGATCATGGGAAATGAATAAAATTGTTCCCGCAAAGTTCAAGAGGGCCTTTTCCAAGACGTCAATACTATCAATATCTAAATGGTTGGTGGGTTCATCCAGTACTAAAAAGTTATCTTTATTCATGGATAATTTAGTTAAGAGAAGCCGAGCCCGCTCACCACCAGATAAGTTTGCCACGCTTTTTTCAACACTCGATCCACTAAAAAGGAAACTTCCTAAAATTGAACGAATTTCACCTTCTGGAATAGTAGGGTAATCATCCCAGAGTTCATGTAAAACATCTTTTTCAGGATGAAGACTTGCTTGTTGTTGATCGTAATAACCAACGCTGACGCCAGTTCCAAATTGAAAGGTTCCTCGGATTTTCGATAATTTACCCAAAATTGTTTTTAAAAAGGTCGATTTTCCAATTCCATTGGGACCAAAGATCGCCATCCGTTGATGATTTTTTAAATGTAAATTAATTGGATAACTTAATTCAACGTCATCATAGCCAACGCCTAAATCATCAACATCTAAGACTACGTTTCCACTTTTTCTTTCTGGAGTAAAACGGAAGTGGGCGGTTCCATGCGTTGCTTTGGGCTTATTGATCACGTTCATTTTATCAAGTTGCTTTTGCCGTGCTTGAGCTCGTTTAGTAGTTGAAGCTCGCGCAATGTTTTTTTGCACGAACTCTTCTTCTTTTTTAATTTTTCGTTGTTGCTTTTCAAAGTTTTTTTCCGCAATTGTTTGACGGTGGACTTTTTCAGCAACGTAGTGCGTGTAATTACCTTTATAGTAATCCATGACTCCGTGATCTAAGTTATAGATTTCGTTAACTACTTTATCCATAAAATAACGATCATGGGAAATTACTAAGAGTGCTCCATTATATGATTGAAGATAATTTTCAAGCCACGCCGTCGTTTCCATATCAATATGGTTCGTTGGTTCATCTAGCGCCAATAAATCTGGTTTTTCCAACAAGAGTTTTGCTAGAGCGAGCCGTGTTTGTTGTCCACCAGATAACTCACTGATGTTTCGTTCATAGTCAGCTTCGTAAAAACCAAAACCAGCTAAAACGGTTCGGATTTCAGCACGATAACCGTAACCATTTTTTAATGTGAAATCTGCTTGTAATTGATCATAGGTTTTTGATACTTCAGCCAATTTAGCAGGGTTGCTATTAATTTTAGGATCACTAATTTGTTCTTCAAGTTTGTGAAGTTGGGCTTCTTCTTGAATAATCGTCGAAAAAGCTAATCGCATTTCAGCGATAATGGTGCGGTCAGAATGTAAGCCTGTATTTTGGGGAAGGTAACCAATCGTTAAATTTTTCTTTTGGTTGATAGTGCCTTCACTCGGAGATGTTTCACCGACTAGCATTTTTAAAAGTGTTGATTTACCAGCTCCGTTTTGGCCTACCAACCCAATTTTACTATTAGAATTAATCGTTAAACTAAGATCAGAAAAGATGGGTTCACCATTAAATCTCTTGGTTAGATTATTTGCTTGTAAAATAATCACAAAATCGCCTTCTTTCTCTGTCAATTTTACCATACTATCGCTAATGGCTTGTGAATTTAAAAAGTTCAAAATTCACAAACTTTAGTTTTATGGTAAGATATAATGTAAAAGATATTTAAATTTTAAGGAGCAAAAGGCAATGACAGAGACCAAGATTCCACGTGCAACCGCTAAAAGGTTACCGCTTTATTATCGTTATTTAAACATTCTCCATGATGGTGGAAAAGATCGGGTTTCATCAAATGAATTAGCGGAAGCAATTCACGTTGATTCTGCAACAATTAGACGAGATTTTTCATATTTTGGTACCTTAGGTAAGCGAGGTTACGGTTATGATGTTGATGATTTAATTGAGTTTTTCAAAAATATTCTTCATCAAGACCGATTAACCAATGTTGCTTTAATTGGGGTCGGTAATTTGGGACATGCATTATTAAACTTCAATTTTCATCAAGACAGTAATATTCGTATCTCAGCAGCTTTTGATACGAATCCCAAAAACATTAACACCATTCAAGGTGGAGTTCCCATTTATCCAATGGATCAAATTGTCGCTCAGTTAAAGGAACAACAAATTAGCGTAGTGATTTTGACGGTTCCATCAAACGTTGCTCAAGAAGTCGCTAATCAAGTGGCTCAAGCTGGCGTTAATGGAATTTTGAATTTTACTTCAATTCGTTTAAACGTACCAGCTGGAATTCGGGTTCATAATGTTGACTTAACTAATGAGCTTCAAACTTTAATTTATTTTATCGATCATTATGATAAAAAGAGTGATGAAGACGAATAAAAGAGTGGGGGTAATTTATTTGTGCGAGCCAATTAAAAAATATTTTACCGTAGCTCTTTTTTTATTATCATTTTTTGTCTTTTTTATTGGATTTCAAGCTGTTAAGGCTGATGGAATTCATGAATCAGCGTGGGTAAAAGATAATGCCCAGGTCCTAAATCAAACGACAATTAATCAAATTGATCATCTCAACAAGACTAGCTTGAAAAAAATTAAAGGCCACCCTCAATTAGCGGTAATTACGCTTAATGGTCTGCCCAATGGGGAAAGTAGCATTGAAGATTATGTCCATGATCAAATGAAAAAGTTAGGAATTGGTCAAAAAGGTTGGAATAACGGGATGTTGTTAGTGATTGATACCAAAGATCACGTTAATCGATTGGAAGTTGGTACTGGATTAGAAGCAGCTTTACCAGATGGGGCGAAATCTAGCTTAGTCAATGAGAAAATTCAGCAAGCTTTTCAGCAGCATGATTACAATCTAGGGGTGAGTCAGCTAACTAATCAGGTTTATCAATATTTAGCCGTGCACCAAAGTGAAATTAGTCAGCCGAATAATGTGAATGATTCACAATCTGCGACTCCGGGAATTGAAGATAATAGTGCAGCAGCTGTCTTACAAAGAAACAAAGCAAGTGTGGCATTCATTTTATTTTTAGCAATTTGTTTTGGATTAGTTGGTTTCGCAGTAGCTAAGTTAGTTTTTCCCAAGCTTCGGAATCGGGATCAGCATACCTTAGTCCAGCAACGCTTTGCTAAAACAGGAATTACGGACGATCAATTATTAAAAAGTTTAAATCAATTTGTAACGGACGAGTTGCAACAAAATCAAAGTTTTAACATCAGACACTTAAGTAATCCGGAATGGTGGTATTTGTTAAACTCGCTTCATTTAAAACAGCCAATTAGTTTAGCTCAAAATCCTAAGTTAGAAATGGAAAAGGGCAATCCGCTTTATCAGCAACAACTAATTTCCAGTCAAACACTAGTAAGTTATCAAACGCAACTGCAACAACGGAAACAAGCAAATCTTCAAGTTGTGGCCCAAGCAGCTCAGCAGTATGCCGTGCAACATCATTTTCCAGGCGATGTAAATCAATTTGTGAATGATACCGTTCGCCAAATTGCCCAGTTAACCTGGTTCGGTTTACCAGCTACGACCGCTGAATTTCAAACCAGTTTACAAAATGCCTTAGAAATTAGTTTGGCAGATGCAACTTTGCACTACCAGATTGATAATGATGCTAGTTTACGTACTAAAATGAAAAGAGCTGGCATTCATAATCCAGATCAATACATCAATGATTTATCAGATGAGCAAAAGAAACGTTTTGTAACCAATGGCTTAGTGAACACTGCTCTGTTATTGGGAGCACTTAGTTTATTAAGTCATCCCAATTCTGATTGGCATGATGATAATTTTCCTCCATTTGGTGGTGGATTTGGTGGAGATTCAGGATTTGACGCTTCTGACTTTGGAAGTGGTTTCGGTGGGTCTGGCGATGATGATGGTGGCGGATTTAATTTTTAATCACAATTATTATAGATAAAGGAAAAAAATATGACTAAAAATACAAAAATAACTTTAAGTATTGTTGGAGTAATTGCCTTTTTGGTAATTGCAATCGGTGGGTGGTTTATCATGACCCAAAATAGTTTACGAGTTCAACAACAAAATGTTGACCAACAATGGAGTAACGTTGAGGTTCAATTGCAAAGACGGGCAGATTTAACTCCTCAATTGGTAGGAGCCGTTAAAGGTAATATGAAGAACGAACAAAAGATTTTCGGGAAGATTGCGGATGCTAGAAAACAATATGACAATGCTAGTACCCCAGCTGATAAAGTTAAACAAGCCGATAATTTGAACAAACAAACGCAAGTTTTGATTAATGCTGTTCACGAAAATTATCCTGAATTGGCCAGTCCATCAAATGTTAATGATTTGATGACGCAAATTGAAGGTTCAGAAAACCGAATTAGTCAAACTCGTCGCGATTACAATGATGCGGTTCAAGTTTATAACCGAAAAGTAGTTTCTTTCCCAAGTAGCATTGTTGCTAATAATGCCGGGATGAAAACTAAGCCATTTTTCCAAAGTGCTCCGACTGCTAGTCAAGCACCAAAAGTTGATTTAGATAATTAAAATTTAAATGAAAATAGCTTCAAAACTAGAGTTTTTCTTTAGTTTTGGAGCTATTTTTTTGACCACTAAAACCGATATTTTGACCTCATACCTTACTTTTGACTACAAAATCATTATTTTAGGTTAAATTGTAAACACCAATTAAGGGGGATAAAAATGAGTTTTTTAAATGCAAAATCATTAACCAAAGTTTACAAGAATAAAGTAGCAGTTGATAAGATTGATTTACAAATTGAAAAGGGTGAATTTGTGACAATTTTAGGGCCAAACGGTGCGGGAAAGTCGACAACGATTGAAATGTTGACAGGACTTTTACAACCAACTTCCGGTTCGATTCAGTTAGAAAAGATTAATCCCACTAAAAAGGAATATCGAACTAAAATTGGGATTGTTTTCCAAAATAGCGTATTAGATAGCGAATTGTCAGTTCAAGATAATTTATACTTAAGAGCTGAGATGTACAAAAACGTTACCCCAGCTGATATTTTAGAAATTGTCCATTTAATTGGGATTGATAATTTTCTTAAACAAAAACATGGAACTTTATCGGGAGGACAACGCAGACGGGTTGATATTGCGAGAGCACTATTACATCGACCAGAAGTTTTATTTTTAGATGAACCAACGACTGGATTAAAAGTGGGGTAACCGGACTATTAATCGGTTCGTTTTGCTATTTGTTAGTAAGAATGACACAAGCACAAACTTTTACCGATACACGCTTTAATATTATTACAATTTTAGTGGCCTCATTTATTACTGGGGTCATTTCACAAATGATTGGCAATGAAAAAATTTCAGCTGGACTAACTTATTTAATTCATTTTGGACTAATATCAGTGATTTTTTTAGGGACTTTCTACGTTAATGGTTGGATTAATAGTTGGCATGGATTACTCATTGTAGTTATTAATTTTTTGGTTATCTATCTTCTAGTATGGTTAGGAATTATCGTTTGGAATAAGGCTAGTGCTAAGGAAATCAATAAACAGCTGAATAAATTTAATCAGAAATAAAAAGTTTAGGACGTTTATTTTGTCATTTAGCTAAGATTGTATTATATTAGTAAGTGAAGTTAGCACTCTTTATTTATGAGTGCTAAAAAAGAAATTTTGGAGGTTTTAGATATGTTACAACCAATTGGTGATCGTGTAATTATTGAGGTTAAAGCTCAAGCAGAAAAGAATATTGGTGGCATTGTTTTGGCAGAAAATGCTAAACAAAAACCAACAGAAGGTAAGATTGTTGCAGTTGGAACTGGTCGTATTTTAGACAACGGTGAAAAAATTGCCCCTGTAGTTAAAGAAGGGGACGTTGTGATGTTTGATAAATACGCCGGAACTAAAATTGAATATGACGAAAAATCATATTTGGTAATGCACGAAAATGACTTACTTGCAATTATTAAATAATCTAAAGAACAACTAATGAAGAATAAGAGGTAATTAATATGGCTAAAGAGATTAAATTTTCTGATGACGCCCGTAGCGAAATGCTTAAAGGGGTCGACAAATTAGCAGATACAGTTAAAACTACAATGGGTCCTAAGGGACGGAATGTCGTTTTGGAAGAAACAGCTGGTAACCCAACCATTACTAATGATGGGGTTACGATTGCTCGTGCAATTTCATTGCCAGATCATTTCCAAAACATGGGTGCTAAACTAGTCGCTGAAGTTGCATCAAAAACTAATGATGTTGCTGGTGATGGTACGACAACTGCTACGGTTTTAACGCAAGCAATTGTTAAAGAAGGCATGAAGAACGTCACTGCTGGTGCTAACCCAGTTGGTGTTCGTCGTGGAATCGAAAAAGCAACTGCAGCTGCCGTTGCTGGGCTTCACAAGATGAGTCACAAAGTGGAAAACAAAGAAGATATTGCTCAAATCGCATCAATTTCATCTGCCAGTGAAAAAGTTGGTAAATTAATTGCAGATGCCATGGAAAAAGTTGGTAACGACGGAGTCATTACCATTGAAGACTCTAAAGGGGTTGAAACCAGCCTTGATGTCGTTGAAGGAATGGAATTTGACCGTGGTTACATGTCACAATACATGGTAACTGACCAAGAAAAGATGGAAGCAGATCTTGATAATCCATACATTTTGGTAACCGATAAAAAGATTAACAACATGCAAGATATCATGTCACTTCTTCAAGAAGTTGTGCAACAAGGTCGTTCATTGTTAATCATTGCCGATGATATTGGTGGTGAAGTTCTTCCAACCCTTGTATTAAACAAGATGAGAGGAACCTTCAATGTAGTTGCTGTTAAAGCACCTGGTTTTGGTGACCGTCGTAAAGCTCAATTACAAGATATTGCAGTTTTGACTGGAGCAACTGTCATTACTGATGACTTAGGTCTTGAATTAAAGGACACTACCCTTGAACAATTAGGTCAAGCTAACAAAGTTAACGTTACTAAAGACAAGACTACGATTGTTGAAGGTAAGGGAAGCAAAGAAGCCATTGCTAAACGAGTTAACGAAATTAAAACTCAATTAGCTGCTACAACTTCACAATTTGATCGGGAAAAACTTCAAGAACGCCTTGCTAAATTAGCCGGTGGTGTTGCTGTTATCAAAGTTGGTGCTGCTACTGAAACTGAATTAAAAGAACGCAAGTACCGCATTGAAGATGCTTTGAACGCAACTCGTGCTGCCGTTGAAGAAGGCTTTGTTCCCGGTGGTGGTACTGCATTCATCAACATTCTTAAAGACGTTGATGCAGTTGAAGCTACTGGTGATGAAAAGACTGGAGTTGAAATTGTCAGTCGGGCCTTAGAAGCACCAGTAAAACAAATTGCTGCTAATGCGGGAGTTGATGGTGCCGTGGTCGTTGATCACTTGAAACAAGAAAAACCAGGAATTGGTTACAATGCTGCGGATGACAAATACGAAGATATGATTGCTGCCGGAGTTGTTGATCCAACCAAGGTTAGTCGCTCAGCACTTCAAAATGCTGCATCTGTTTCATCATTGTTATTAACGACTGAAGCAGTCGTTGCTGAAAAACCAGAAGAAAACAATGCTGCACCTGCTATGCCACAAGGAATGCCTGGAATGATGTAAAAACATGTAACTAGTATGTAAAAGATAATTGTTAAATTCGTTAATAACTTGTCCTATGTGTACATTAGTTTAATGGATATAGAGGAGTCTAGCTATGCTAAATGAAATATTGATAATAAAATGGCTGAAAATTTTGAATTAATAGTTATAAATTATCTTAATAGTCAAGTTGGACTTTCTATGAGTAAACCATATCTTAATGAATATTTTATACAATTTAAAGATTTTTCTAATAGCAATTCAGAAAATGAACCTGAACGTATTGAATATAATATGAATGTATTTTTGGGTATGGTAGCTGTTTTAGAGCCAGAAAAACGGGAAAAGATTAATAACTATATTGATGAATTCGATGAAAAATCAATGGATAATACTAAAATAAATAAAATTGAAAGTTATGCATATGATTTTTTAGAAGAAATAATTAGTAATGCGACATATAAAATTTTTAAGGAAAGTTCGCAAATTTGCGAGCTTTCTTTTTTTTTCATTAAGATTTGTAGTACAATTAACACCATGTTGAAAATACAAATTAATTATTAAATAGGAGCAAGTTTCATGTGGCGATATTTAAAAAGATTGATTATCGGGCGTCCGCTCAAAAGCACTGATGAGTCAGGACAGTCATTAACAAAATTTAAAGGGTTGGCATTATTGTCATCTGATGCTTTATCATCAGTTGCTTATGGTACTGAACAAATTACAGCAGTGTTGATTACTTTATCAACGGCTGCGTTGATGTATCAAATGTGGGCTGCTTTATTAGTTTTGGTTTTACTTGCTGCCATTACTTTGTCATACAGACAAATTATTTATGCTTACCCATCTGGTGGGGGAGCTTATGTGGTTGCTAGAGCCAACTGGGGTGAGACAATGGGACTAGTTGCTGGTGGATCTCTATTAGTCGACTATATGCTGACTGTGGCGGTTTCAACGACGTCTGGAACTGAAGCAATTACTTCAGCGATTCCTGCCCTATACAATTACCAGGTTCCGATTGCCATTGTGATCGTGATTGCCATCATGATTTTGAACTTACGGGGAATGCGGGATTCAGCCACTTTCTTAGTGGTTTCAGTGTATCTATTCATTTTCATGATTATTTTCATGATTGGATTGGGTGCCTATAACATCATGACAGGTAAAATCATGTACCACGCCTATGCACCGCTTAATGCTTCGGTTCAAGGAATGACCTTAGTGCTATTCTTCAAGGCTTTCTCATCTGGTTCAGCTTCCTTAACTGGGGTTGAAGCGATTAGTAATGCCGTTCCTAACTTTAAAAAGCCAAAACGTAAAAACGCCGCTAACACGTTAGCCTTAATGGCCATCATTTTAGCAGCATTCTTCTCAGGAATTACTTTCTTAAGTTACTACATGGGAATTATTCCTAGTGCCAAAGATACGGTTTTATCACAAATCGGAATTGGTGTGTTCGGTCACGGAATTTTATATTACCTACTTCAAATGTCAACGGCTTTAATTTTGGCAGTTGCGGCTAATACTGGATTCTCAGCCTTCCCAATTTTGGCTTATAACATAGCAAAAGATAAATATCTTCCCCATGCATATCTTGATAAGGGTGACCGTTTAGGTTATTCTAACGGGATTGTTTCCTTAGCAATTGGGGCAATTATTTTAATTGCGGTCTTTAACGGTAAAACAAATCTTTTGATTCCACTTTATGCGGTAGGGGTTTTCGTGCCATTTACTTTGTCACAATCTGGAATGATTGTGCATTGGTTACGAGAACGAACAGGTTTTTGGCCTGGAAAGATTTTCATCAACTTTATTGGAGCATTTATTTCGCTTGGTTTAGTGGTCTTCTTATTTGGCCTTCATTTCAAGGATGTTTGGCCATACTTGGTAATCATGCCATTAATCTTGACTATGTTTTATCGAATTCATGCTCATTACATTCGAGTTGCTAAACAACTTCGAGTTAAGAACAAGTTTGAAAAACAAGAACAACGTCACTACGTTGGATCAACTGTTTTAGTATTAGTTGGTAACGTTACACAAGTGACTCGTGAGGCACTTAGTTATGCCCGTTCAATTGGGGATGAGGTCGTTGCGGTTCACGTTTCAATGGACTCTAACCTTGAACACGAAAAGAAGAATGAAGAAAAATTCAAAGCAGAGTATCCTGATATTCGATTTGTTAACATTCATACTTCATACCGTTCGATTAATGGTCCAGTAATTCGATTCTGTGATGTTGTGGCTCGTAAAGATGATGCTCGCGATTATTCAACAACCGTCTTAGTTCCTCAATTTGTGCCTAAGCATCATTGGCAACAAGTGCTTCACAACCAAACTGGTTTGAAGTTAAGAGCAGCTTTGAACTCTCGCCAAAACATTATTGTTTCAACGTTTAACTATCATTTACAAGACTAAAATAAAAGCGCCCGCCACATTGACGAGCGCTTTTAGTATGTAATTTATTGTTTGAATTGAATGCGAACATATTCTTGGTAGAGTGGCAATTCTTTAAGCAATTCTTCATGAGTTCCATGACCTAAGACTTTTCCATGATCAATGAAGTAAATATCATCTGAATCAACGATGGTACTTAACCGATGGGCAATTGTTAAAGTAGTACGACCCTTCATTAATTTAGCAAGAGCTTTTTGTACCATGGCTTCCGATTCAGAGTCTAAGCTAGCGGTTGCTTCATCAAGCATTAAAATCTTTGGATCACGTAGAAAGGCTCTTGCAATGGCTAACCGTTGTCGTTGACCACCAGAGACCTTCACACCCCGTTCACCAACTTGGGTATCTAGACCATCTGACATTTCTTTAACAAATCCATCCGCATAAGCCAGCTTAAGCACTTGCCAAAGTTGTTCGTCAGTGTAATTATCATTGAGTCCATATGTTAAATTATGGCGAATTGTTCCGGCCATAATGGCTGAATCCTGGGAAACAAATCCAATTTGTTTACGCCAATTTTCTAGACTGATTTGATCGATTTCCATGTCGCCAATAGTAATTTTTCCTGAAGTAGGCTGATAATAACGTTCAATCAAACTAAAAATAGTTGATTTCCCACTTCCAGAAGGGCCAACGAAGGCTACCGTTGAATTAGGTTTGGCGGTAAAACTAACATCTTTTAAAATTGGTTGACTCTTTTCATAAGCAAAATTAACGTTTTGCATTTGAAGTGGCTTACCAGCGACATCATAAGTTTTACCAGCAGTGAAGTTTTCTTCAAGTTCACTCATAAGTTCTTGAATTCGATCAGTCGCTCCATTAGCTTTTGACAAATCAGTGAAGAGACGAGCCATCATACTAACAGGTCCGATGATTTGGAAAAGGTACATTAGAAAAGCAAACATGGTTCCAATCGTCATTGTTCCTGTTGCAACCCGATGAGCACCGTACGCAAGGACTCCGACCATTAATGCCATCATGACCGTTCCCATTAAAGGACTGGCGATTGAATCATAAATGGCTTCCTTTAACCCAATTTTGAATAGGTTATTGACCATCTGATTTCCACTTTTTGCTTCATAATTTTCGGCGTTTGAAGATTTAACCAAGCGAATTTCATTTAAAGTTTCTTCTGCTTTACCAGAAAAGTCAGCGAGCTCATCTTGACGTTGTCGACCAACTTGACGGGTTTTCCGCATCAAAGGACGCATGACCGTCATTACTAACGGAACGGCGATGAACATAATTAAAGTCATCCGCCAATCCATAAATAACATAATGGTTAATGCCCCAATGAGTTGGAAAATGGAGGTCACTGAACTAGGAAATGATACTGATAACAAGTTTTTAATTTGATCAGAGTCATTAACCAGACGTGAGGTTAACGTTCCCGTTTTGACATTATCAAAGTAGCTAACGGGAAAACGTAAGATTTTATTCCACAATAGTTTTCGTAAGTTAGCAACCACGTTTTCGCCAAAGAACCCTAAGAGTGTTCCTGACAAGGCGTTGACTAAAGCACTAATGATGAAGAGGGCGATGACACCGGAGATTAAAACGCCACTTACACCCTTAGAGAAGTTATTAACCATTGATTGAGCGACTTTTGGCACTAATAATTGTACGGTCGTTGCAATTAAGCCTAATCCAAGTCCTGCCCAAAGTTGCCAATATTTTGGCTTAGTTTGACGAATTAAGTTAATAAAACTTTTAAAATTAAAATTATCCTTTTTGTTTTTTGAATGAGCCATAAGCATACCCCTTTTTAACGTTTTTTAAGTTTAAAAAAATGACAGCAATTTAACTAACGAGAGTTAAGTTTAATGATTAGACTTGTGGCTGTCAATTAAAGTGGATAGTAAAAGAAGATTAACCGTTTTGGGTTAATCTTCTTTTGGTTTATTTATGGTAGGGAACTTCAAAATATAGTTCATCTTTTGTTTTGATATTAACTTTTCCTGCTAATAAATTTGTAATATTGGTTTTAAAATTTTCAAGTTCGCTAGTTAGTGCGGCAGTGGTAATTTTAACTTCACTACCGTAATTAACCTTTGAAATTTGAAAACCATTTTCTTTTAAATAATACTGTAATTTATCATTAAGACTATAGGCAACGGTTAACACAACTTGGGTCTGCAATAATTTTTCCACAATTCCGACTGATTCAATTACTTGAGAAGCCGAGTTACTATAAGCTCTAATCAGTCCGCCGGCACCCAGTTTAATTCCACCAAAGTAACGGGTTACAACGATTATGGTATCATGCAGTTGATTATTTTTAAGCACTTCTAAAATAGGGACTCCGGCAGTTCCACTAGGTTCACCATTATCACTTTCTCGTTGAATGTTATCATTTTCCCCAATGAGATAGGCAAAACAATTATGATTGGCTTTTTTATGCGTAGCACTAATTTCTTCGATGAAAAGTTTTGCTTCTGCTTCATTATTAACTCGTTTGACGTTTGCAATGAATTTAGATTTTTTGATTTCAAATTCATGCGTGCCACTATGAGCGATGGTTAAAAATTGGTTTGTCATTTTAAGTTCCTTAATTCGTATTTAAGAGTGAGGTGATTTAATGAATCAATTAGATATAACTGGACGTTTACTGCCAGATACTGCTTGTGATGAAATGATTTTAAACAATCATGCATTACAGTTTCAACCGGCTATCCAGATTAATCACACTACTATCCATTGTACTAGATGTGCCAGTGATTGTGAAAAAGCTGAAGCTCAATTGCCAGATGAAACTTATTTTTGTTACCAATGTTTTAACCTTGGACGGTTAGACAGTTCTATGAAATTAGTTCATTTACCAGGAATTAATCAATTTGAAGTTGTTCATCCAGTTTTAACGTGGAAGGGTCGGCTAACTGAGTTACAACAAAAATGTTCTGATGAAGTGGTGAAAGCCTTTCAAGAACACCAAAATAAATTATTATGGGCTGTGACTGGGGCTGGTAAAACTGAAATTTCTTTTGCGGGAATTGCCTGGGCTTTGGCACAGGGATTACGAGTAGGAATTGCTTCTCCCAGAGTAGATGTTTGTGTCGAACTTTATCCCCGTTATCAAGCGGCATTTGCAAATACTAGCATGATTTTATTACATGGAAAAAGCGAAGAACCATATCAATATCGACAGCTGACAATTTGTACAACCCATCAACTATTACGTTTTCAAGATGCTTTTGACGTTTTAATTATTGACGAAGTCGATGCCTTTCCTTATGCTAACAACGATTCTTTACAAATGGCGGCTAAACGATCGGTCAAAAAGCACGGCTCTTTATTGTTAATGACCGCGACCCCCAGTCCCAAGCTACGCCAACAATACCAAGTTAGTTATTTACCACTTCGTTTTCATCGTCATTTATTGCCTAAAATTAAAATTCATTTTTGCTTTAACTGGAAGCGTAAAATCTACGCTGGCAAAATCCCCCAAAAAGTCATTTTTAAAGTCTTACAAAAAATTGAACGACAACAACGTTTTCTCTTGTTTGTTCCACGAATTAAAGATTTACAAGTTGTGGACGAAATTTTGAGTAAAAAATATCATGGTGAAAAATGTTGGAAAACTGTTTATTCGGCAGATGAAGCACGGATGGAAAAAGTTCAAGCAATGCGTGATGAAAAGGTCCTCTTTTTGATTACAACGACCATTTTAGAACGGGGAGTGACCTTTCCAGGAATTGATGTGATTATCTTTGGAGGAGATGAGCGTGTTTTTTCCGTGGCGTCCTTAGTTCAAATTGCTGGACGAGTCGGTCGGAAGGCTAGTCGACCAACTGGAGACGTTGATTGTTACATTGGCAGTTATTCAAGCAATGTTGCAGAAGCCCGGAAACAAATTGCCGAAATGAATCGAAAGGGGAAAGCCCTTGGATAATTGTCGTTGGTGTGGGGGTTTCTTAAATTCAAATTTAAAAATTCATTTTATTTTAAGCTTTAAACCGTTCATTCCAAAAACATTGTGCGATAAATGTGAAAGTTTGTTTACATTGCCAAGCAGAGAAGAAAGCTGTGTTGATTGTGGTCGTTTTCAAGCCAGTCAAAAACGCTGTCAAGATTGCGAAAAGTGGTTAAATCAAAAGCAACAGTTAAATAATCAAGCCTTATATCTTTATCACGGCATTATCAAAGAATATTTAGAACGTTATAAATTTAAGGGTGACTATCGCCTACATAGTTTATTTCAAACACGAATTAATTCCTTAATTGAAGCCGACGAACTCGTGATTCCAATTCCAGTGACTAAAAGCACCATGAAACAGCGTCATTTTAATCAAGTGACGGGGATGCTAGGAGAAATTGAATTTCTGGATTGTTTAGTTGCTAAACCAAAAGCGCAAGCACAATCTGAAAAGGGAAGAAACGAACGAATTAATGCCCAACAACCGTTTGAAATTAATCAGAAACTGGTTAGTAAGATTAAAAGTCAGAAGGTTGTTTTAATTGATGATGTCTATACTACTGGAACAACTTTACATTACGCAGCACAGCTTTTGCGTGAAAATGGTGTCCAATCTGTTCGAAGTATTACGTTAGCTCGCTGATTAATTGTTATTTTTCTTTTTATTAACTATAATGGAAGCTAGATGGTTAATTAAAATCGACTTATGTTAGCCGAAAGGAGAGATGAAATGTTATCTTATAATCTAAGAGGCGACGACGTTGAAATTACAGACAACCTTCGCAGTTATGTAACGGATCAAATAGCAAAATTAGATCCTTACTTTGCTGAAGGCGTAAATGCAGTGGCTCACGTTAATTTGTTTGGATTTAAAAATGGTAATGTTAAGGCTGAAATAACAATTATTTTTCCTTTCTTATTACTTCGTGGTGAAGCTAGTGGATCAGAATACCATGAAAGTGTGGCTGCGGCAATTACACATATCAAGGAGCGAATTGAAAAGTATCAAAACCGTATCAATGAAAAATCTAAGGTGCATGGTGAAAATGGAATTTTCAAGGATACTAAGATTGATGAAAGCAAGTTTAAAATTGTACGTAAAAAACGAGTTCCTTTAAAGCAGATGACTTCTGATGAAGCTATTTTGCGGATGGACTTACTTGGTCATGATTTTTATATTTTTAGAGATATCGATAATGGAACTACTGATATTGTTTATCGACGTAAAGATGAAAATTATGGATTAATTACAACTGAAAAATAAAGGAGATTTATTTTATAAATCTCTTTTTATTAATGCTAGTAATCAAAATTTTTAATTAAGTCAATAAAATGTTAAGATAAAATTTATCTAATTAACAATAAAAAATAAAAGCTTACTATTAGGAGAAAATTGTAGATGGCGAATGTATTAAAAAAATGGGTTGAAAGCGACAAACGTCGTGTTAAACAACTCGGAAAAATTGCTGATCGTGTAAGTGCTTATGCAGAGCAATACAGTAAGTTAAGTGATGAACAATTACAAGCAAAAACTGCAGAATTTCAAAAACGCTACCAAGCTGGTGAATCACTAGATGATTTACTTCCAGAAGCGTTTGCAGTAGCCCGTGAAGGTGCTCATCGAGTACTTGGATTAACGCCTTTTAAGGTTCAGATAATGGGTGGAATTGTGCTTCATGAAGGTAATATTGCCGAAATGAAGACTGGAGAAGGAAAAACTTTGACAGCTACAATGCCCGTATACTTGAACGCTCTTTCAGGTAAAGGGGTACACGTGGTTACAGTTAACGAATACCTTTCAGAACGTGATGCCGAACAAATGGGACAACTTTATAACTGGTTGGGTCTAACTGTTGGGGTTAACAAATCAGATATGAGCCCAGAAGAAAAACGGGCTGCTTATAATGCTGATATCACTTACTCAACTAATAGTGAAATTGGATTTGATTACCTTCGTGACAACATGGTTGTTTATGAAGAAGACCGGGTTCAACGTCCTTTGAATTTTGCGCTAGTTGATGAAGTTGATTCAATTTTAATTGATGAAGCTCGTACTCCATTAATTATTTCTGGACAAGCTCGTGGTGCAAATGAAATGTACAAACAAGCTGACCAATTTGCCAAGACTCTAAAGGCAACAACTGACTATAAGGTTGATTTGGAAACTAAGACAGTTTCATTAACGGAAACTGGAATTCGTAAAGCTGACAAATTCTTCAACTTAAAAAACATTTATGATACTGATAACACCGCCTTAACTCATCATATTGATCAAGCTCTTCGGGCTAACTATGTCATGGAACTTGATAAAGATTATGTGGTTAAAGATGATGAAGTTTTAATCGTTGATTCCTTTACTGGACGGATTATGGAAGGTCGTCGGTTCTCTGATGGTCTTCATCAAGCGCTTGAAGCAAAAGAAGGCGTTACGATTCAAGAAGAAAGTAAGACAATGGCTAACATTACTTACCAAAACTTGTTTAGACGTTATCGTAAGCTTGCCGGAATGACTGGTACTGCTAAGACAGAACAAGAAGAATTCCGTGAAATTTACAATATGAATGCTGTTTCAATTCCTACTAACAAACCAGTTGTTAGAATTGATGAATCTGACGTTCTTTACCCAACCTTACAATCAAAATTTGATGCTGTAATTGATAAAGTCAAAGAATTACATCATCGTGGACAACCAATTTTGTTAGGAACGGTTGCTGTTGAAACATCAGAATACCTTTCTCAACGTTTGGATCAAGAAAAAATTCCACATGTTGTTTTGAATGCTAAAAACCATGCTAAAGAAGCGGATATTGTTGCTAATGCTGGTCAAAAAGGTGCAGTTACGATTGCTACCAACATGGCTGGTCGTGGTACTGATATCAAACTTGGACCTGGCGTAATTGAAGTTGGTGGATTAGCCGTAATTGGTACTGAACGTCATGAATCACGAAGAATTGATAATCAACTTCGGGGACGTGCTGGTCGTCAAGGTGATCCAGGTTATTCACAATTCTACCTTTCACTTGAAGATGATTTGATGCGTCGTTTTGGTTCTGACAGAATCAAGAATGTTTTGAAGACGCTTAAAGTTGAAGATGATGATGCTGTAATTCGGAGTCGAATGATTACCAAACAAGTTGAATCAGCTCAAAAACGAGTTGAAGGTAATAACTACGATTCACGGAAAAACGTTTTGAAGTATGATAACGTCATGTCAGAACAACGTGATGTGATTTATGGCGAACGTAATCGAGTTATTGAAGAAAAGAAATCGTTGAAGTGGGTGCTTATGCCTATGATTAAACGAACGATTGATCATATTGTCGATTTACATACTCAAGGCGATCAAAAGAATTGGAATTTAAAAACCATCCTTGATTTTGCCACTAGTTCATTAGTTAGTCCTAATGAAATTAGTATGAATATGTTAGAAGGTAAGTCTGCAGATCAAATTAAAGAATTTTTGATGGGATTAGCAGAAAAACAATATGTAGAAAAAGAAAAAGAACTTCAAGATCCAGCTCAAGTGCTTGAATTTGAAAAAGTAGTTATTTTACGAGTGGTAGATTCTCACTGGACTGATCATATTGATGCAATGGACCAATTACGTGAATCAATTGGTCTTCGTGGCTACGGTCAATTAAACCCATTAGTTGAATATCAACGTGAAGGATCACGGATGTTCGAAGAAATGGTTGCTGACATTGATTACGGGGTAACTCGTTTATTCATGAAAGCTGAAATTAGACAAAATATTCAAAGATAAAAAATGGAGAACTAACGGTTCTCCTTTTTTTGAGCGGAGGAATAATCGTGGAATTAAGTGAACAAAAAGCAAAAGTGGCGGAAATAAAAAAAGACATTGATGACTTTAGGGGGTCTCTTTGACTTAGACCATTTGAATGAAGCAATTTCAATTAATGAAGGTAAAATGGCTGAGGCTGGTTTTTGGGATAATCAAAGAAAAGCACAAAAAGTAATTGATGAAAATAATGAATTAAAGGCTAAGTATGATACTTTTCACCAATTAGTAGAAGAATATGAAGATTTAGAGGTCACTCTATCTTTAATTTCGACTGAAGATGATGCTGAATTGGAAGAAGAATTCAATGAAACATTAGCAAAAGTTGAGAAGCACATTCAGAATTATAAATTGAATCTTTTGTTGAATGGAAAGTATGATAAAAATAATGCCATCGTTGAAATTCACCCGGGTGCTGGTGGAACAGAAGCTGAAGACTGGGCTGATATGTTATTGCGGATGTATACGCGTTGGGCTGATCAAAACGGCTTTAAAGTTGAAGTTGACGATTATCAACCTGGTGAAGTAGCTGGACTTAGTAGTGTGACTTTTACAGTTAGTGGACAAAATGCCTATGGTTATCTAAAATCAGAAAAGGGAATTCATCGGTTAGTGCGGCTTTCACCATTTGATTCAGCTGGCCGTCGTCATACTTCATTTGCATCCGTTAATGTTATGCCAGAACTTGATGAAAACGTTAATGTTGATATTAATCCTGATGATTTACGAATTGATGTTTTCCGTTCTAGTGGAGCAGGTGGACAGCATATTAATAAAACATCTTCAGCAGTACGAATCACTCATTTACCAACTGGAATTGTAACATCTAGTCAAGCACAACGTTCTCAACTTCAAAATAGAGTGACTGCAATGAATATGTTAAAATCTAAGTTGTATGAATTAGAAGAAGAGAAGAAAGCAGAAGAAAAAGCCAAAATCGAAGGAAAGCAACTTGAGATTGGTTGGGGCTCTCAGATTCGTTCTTATGTTTTTCATCCATACACAATGGTTAAAGATCACCGGACTGGACATGAAACAGCTAATGGAAAAGCTGTTATGGATGGTGATTTGAATCCATTTATTAATGATTACTTACAATGGAAGTTAAAACAAAATAACTAATAAAGGTGACAAATTATGCAATTAGCAGTTAACATTTTATTTTTCTTTATCATGCCAGTTTTCTGGCTTGGTTTGATTAGAACTCATTTAATTTATCGAAGACGAGTTACGCGGGAAAGAAAGTTGTTTGATAGCGCAATCAATCCCAACCATACTGAATTCAAATCATTTATGATTGGCTTAATTGTTTTAGGAATCATTGGCTCGTTGTTAACATCATTGCTTGGAATTGAAGTTAACTATTCTTGGGTTTTCCTTTACGAAGGTCTTGCTACGCTTTGCTTGTTAATTCCAGGATTAATGTTTCCCTTTACTGTAATGCTAATTTCGATAATTATTTTAGTGCTTTTTGGAGATCAATTCCTTTACTTAATTCTTTCCTGGAATTTTTCAAATTTTTTACCAGAACATACTTCAATGAACATGGATTTTTTGGCTTTAATGACAGTTGTGATGATCCTTCAATACTTATTCTTAAAGTTGAACGTTAAATCATTTACATCACCAATCATTCAAAAAAATGTGCGGGGGAATAAGGTTGCTTCATACTTGTTCGACAAGTTAACTGTTGTTCCATTGATACTCTTTGTTCCTGGAAATTTACTTACTAGTACAAGTGCTTTTTGGCCAATTTTTAAAATTTTCGGAGTTAAACTATCAATTTTAGTGGTACCAATTTTAATTGGATTCAACTTTAAATTTTTAGGTCAAGCTTCAGAAAAGATTTTGAAAAAGATTACCAAAGCAATTGGCGGATTGTGTTGGTTAAGTTTAGGACTTACTTTGGATGCCTTTCTTTGGAAAAATGCCATGTTTGATTTAATGTCAGTTCTCTTGATTGGTTTATGTTATTTCTTAGTTCTACATCACTATAAAAAAGTTGATAAACAAGTTGATAAACAAGTTGAACAAGCAGTTGATGGAATTCGGATTCTTGGCGTTAAGAATGATACACCGGCTAGTAAAATGAATTTGAAAATTGGTGATCTAATTCAAGAAGTCAATGGACAACAAGTTCGTAATGAAAATCAACTATATAAAGCGTTACAAAGTAATCCCACTTATTGTCGTTTGAAAATCAAAAACCGTAATGGTCGCCTTGAGTTGAAAGAAGCTGCTATTTTTGCAGATGCTCCTCATGAGATTGGCATTGTTACTTTTCCCAGAAAATAAGAAGGGTACCTGAAAAGGCTCTTTTTTTATTAAATTGGTTAGGAGCTAATTATGAAATTTTTTAGTCGAATTTTACTTAATTTTATTTTATTTATGGCTTTTTCGGGTCTTTTTCCTGCGCAATTCTTTTTAGGAAGTTGGACGGTGGCACTTGTCGCTTCAGTTATTTTAACTATTTTAGAAATTTTTATTAAACCAATTTTAAGCTTATTATTTTTACCAATTAATTTATTAACGTTTGGATTGTTTAATTTTGTTATTAACGCTTTAATCTTGGAATTAACTGCTTGGTTCATTGGAAGCAATTTCTATTTCTCATCATTCAGGGTAGTTTTTGTGATTTCCTTGTTAATGTCACTTTGTAACTATGCGATTTCTAGCTATTTTCGGGATCAAAAGTGATAAAATTAAACTAAATTAAAGGAGGTTTTTTTATGACTAAAAGTGTTAGCGTAAAGGAACTAGTTGATAATACCCATCTCAATGTTTTTTGGGGAAAAGAATATTTAGATCGTCCTATCACAACTAGTGATATTTCTCGTCCAGGACTTGAATTAACCGGTTATTTTGATTATTATCCTTCTGAAAGAATTCAATTATTAGGAATTACTGAAACCTCATTTGCAAAACATTTGCCAGAAAAAGAATTAACTGCAGATATGACAAAAATGTGTCAACCAGACACACCTGCTTTTGTGATTTCAACAGATATTGAACCACCAATTGAATTAGTAAAAGCTTGTAAAAATGCACATATTCCAATTTTAGAATCAAAGCTTAATACTTCTCGTGTTTTGAGTAACATGACTGATTTTTTGGAAGCTAAATTAGCTCCACGTAAGTCAATTCATGGAGTTTTAGTGGAAGTTTACGGATTGGGTGTTTTAATCACAGGTGATTCTGGAATTGGTAAGAGTGAAACTGCACTTGAATTAGTTAAGCGGGGACATCGTTTAATTGCTGATGATCGAGTAGAGGTTTACCAACAAGATGAACAAGCTTTAATTGGAACTGCCCCTAAAATTTTGAGTCATTTACTTGAAATTCGTGGAATTGGAATTATTGATGTGATGACATTGTTTGGTGCCGGTGCGGTTCGTTCTGAAACTAAGGTTGATTTAATTGTTCACCTAGATATTTGGGATAAAGATACTAAATATGATCGTTTAGGAACTGAAAAAGATTCTGTTCAGATTTTTGATGTTGATGTGAAAAAAATAAACGTTCCAGTTAAACCTGGTCGTAACCTAGCGATTATTATTGAAACGGCTGCGATGAACTTTAGAGCAAATTCAATGGGATATAATGCTTTAGACGTTTTTGATAACCAATTAAATACCTTAATTAAAGATAATGGTAGCCGAGATACTAAAGAATTGAAAAAGGGTGATAATTAGTGGTTGATTTTTTAACTTTAAGTCCAATTGCACTTAATTTTGGTCCGTTTCATGTTCGTTGGTATGGAATTTTTATTGCTTCGGCTGTGTTGATTGCCGTTTATCTATCAATGAAAGAAGCTCGACGTCAAAAATTAAACGAAGATTATTTGTACGATTTAATCTTATGGGCAATTCCAATTTCCATTATTTCAGCTCGCTGTTATTATGTGATTTTCCAATGGCCATATTATGCTCAGCATCCTAGTGAAATCATTGCCATTTGGGACGGTGGAATCGCTATTTATGGAGCACTAATTGGTGGCGGAATTTTTATGTACTGGTTCTGCAAAAATCATGGGTTAAATATTTGGCAGATTTTTGATATTGCTGCACCAACCGTGATTATGGCACAAGGAATTGGTCGCTGGGGTAATTTTATGAACCAAGAAGCCTTTGGAGCACATACGAGCCTTACATTTTTGGAACATTTGCATTTACCAAACTTTATCATTCAACAAATGTTTATTGACGGATTCTATCGTCAGCCCACTTTTTTATATGAATCAATCTGGGATTTATCTGGGTTTGCACTATTGATGATTATGCGTCATTCTGATAAATTATTTAAACGGGGAGAAATCTTTCTTGCTTATGTAATGTGGTATTCGTTTGGTCGCTTTTTTATCGAAGGAATGCGGACTGATAGTTTGATGTTTGGACCGCTACGAATTTCACAAATTTTGTCAATTTTCTTGTTTTTTGGAGCAATGGGATTGATGATTTATCGTCGCCATAAAATTAATAATCTAGTTTGGTATGATTACCAAAATTAAAGGAGTTACAATGACTGAAAAAATTGCTGTGTTAGGTGCTGGATCTTGGGGTAGTATGCTAGCTTATATTCTTCATCAAAATGGAAACGATGTTCGTTTATATGCTCGTAATCCTGAACAAGTTAAAGAATTTAACACCCAACATACAAATTCTCATTATTTAAAAGATTTTACCTTTCCAGAATCAATGAAAGCAACAGACTCTTTGAAAGATGCACTTGATGGCGTAGATGATGTTTTATTTATCGTTCCGTCTCAAGCAACTCGTTCCGTTGCTAAAGTGGTTAACCAAATTTTAGCTAAAAAAAGAATCAAGCCTTATATCATTCATGGTAGTAAAGGATTAGAAAAGGGAACTTTTGACCGAATTTCAACAGTTCTAGAAGAAGAAATCAATCCAGAAAATAGAAAGACAGTTTCAGTTATTTCCGGACCTAGTCAAGCTGAAGGGGTTGCCAAACATGATCCTACGTTAATTACAGTTGCTAGTGAAGATATGAGATCGGCAGAACATTTCCAAAAACTGTTTATGAATGACTATTTCCGTGTTTATACCAATAATGATATAATTGGAGTTGAATTTGGTGGTGCATTGAAAAATATCATTGCTTTAGGAGCAGGTGCTCTTTATGGTTTGGAATATGGTGACAATGCAAAAGCCGCACTAATGACACGAGGGGTAGCTGAAATTTCTCGTTTAGGAGTTTCTTTTGGTGCTAACCCGCTTACGTTTACAGGTTTATCTGGAATGGGAGACGTGATTGTTACTGCTACCAGTAAAGATTCACGTAACTGGCGTGCTGGATATCAACTTGGTAAAGGCAAAAAACTCGATGAGATTGTTGCAGACATGGGAATGGTAATTGAAGGAATTGCCACTAGTGAAGCCGCTTATGATTTGGCCAAAACTCGTGGTGTAGAAATGCCAATTACAAATGCTATTCATTCCGTGTTAAATAATGAAGAAACGGTTAAAGATGCTATTACGAAACTAATGACTCGTGAAGGCCGCTCTGAAATCGGATAATACATAGGAGTCTGCAAAATGAAAAAAGTTACAAAAGCAATTATTCCTGCTGCTGGTTTAGGAACTCGTTTCTTACCAGAAACTAAGGCAGTTCCTAAAGAAATGTTACCAATTGTTGATACACCAACAATTCAATACATTGTTGAAGAAGCTAAAGCTTCTGGTATTACAGATTTG
>NZ_AYYM01000008.1 GCF_001436035.1 Fructilactobacillus sanfranciscensis DSM 20451 | reverse complement strand
GCGAAAGCTAAGGTCTTTTTTATTTTGTAAATAATGATAGTTATGTTAAAATCAAACTGCCGCTTTAGCTCAATAGGTAGAGCACTTCCATGGTAAGGAAAAGATTCAGGGTTCAAATCCCCGAAGCGGCTTAAGTACTTATTTCTTTTGCAATAATGTTATTAAAAATCAAGGTGACTAATTAATAGTCACCTTTTTGGATGGAATAGGTATAAAAATTTTGAGATTATTGTTATGATATAATATGTAGTTTTAAATTTAATGTGAGAGGAGATTAATAAGAATGTGGAAGGAATTTAAGGCATTTATTTCTAAAGGTAATGTTGTTGATATGGCAGTTGGGGTAATTGTAGGAGCTGCATTTACTTCAATCGTTAGTTCGCTAGTCAAAAACATTATTAATCCTTTTATTGGGATTTTCCTAGGTAAAATTGATCTTTCTAATTTAGTGTTTAAAGTAGGACACGCTACTTTTAAATATGGAGTATTTCTGAATTCAGTAATTAACTTTTTGATTATTGCGTTTGTTGTATTCATTATTGTTAAGCTACTAAATAAGTCACACACAGTTTCTAAAAAGGAAACCAAAGAAGATCCTAAAGAAAAGTATCTCAAGGAAATCGTTACTTTATTAAAAGAAGACCAAAAATAAAAAGTTGAGAAATCATTTCTCAACTTTTTTTATTTTGATTAGATTATTTTCGATAGCGTTGTTTGAAATTAAAGGACTGATAGTTTGATTACTAATTAAGGTTAACGAATGCATAGCTCTTGTAACAATTGTATATAAAATTCCTAAGCTATGTTGATTAGGATAATTTTCTTTTGAAATATCCCAACCGATAATATCATCGAATTCCATTCCTTTTGCTAGATAAACAGGTAAGATAATCAATTTTTTATCAATCGTGCGAGCAGAGTCAGAAACAAGTAGTGGATCGAAATTCTTTCTTAATTTACGATATAATGTTTCTGCTTCTTGTCGATTTTTGGTAATAATCGCAACTGAATCTTGTAATTTTAGTTTATCTTTAATTACTTGTTGTAAACGATTGAAACTAGCCGTTTGGTTAGGCTCAACGTAAAGAACAGGTTTCTCACCATCCCGATTGAATGCCTCAATATGTTCACCATCAGGTAACAGAGAGCTAGCAAAAGTTGTAATTGGATATGTCGAACGGTAGGAACGGTTTAAATTAATTAAACGGGGATGTTTAACGGGAATAGCATCATTTAATTTTTTGAGTAATTGTGGAGCTGATTCGACGTCTTTAAAGATGGCTTGCTCACTATCACCAATCAAATTAAACTTAGCGTTTTTAAAAATTAATTTTAAATACATAATTTCAGCAATTGAATAATCTTGAACTTCGTCAATAAACAAATATTTAATATTATTATTTTTATTTTCACCAGTAAATTTATCTCGTAAATATAACATTGGAGCTGCATCAGCTAAGCGCATTTGATGAAATTCTAGTTGATGTTGAAATTGTGCTACGTCAGTTTGCCAATCACTGGAATTAATTCCAGTTGGTAAAACGACTTGATTGAGAAAATTAAGATATTGGGTAAATGGATCCCAAAAACTATTATTATAAATTGCATCATAAACAATTCGTAAGTGCTCTTTAGCAATTTTTTTAGCAATATAATCGTGTTCGGCATCAAAATCTTCAAAATCAGATGGTTTCGTATCGATTAAATAATTATGGTATTCTTCATCAGATAATGAATCCATCTTTTCAAGAACCCATTCATCATGAATGTCAGCCTGAACTCTCTTCTTTAATGCTTTAATTAATTTGTTTTTGGTTTGCAATAGTTTGTCTGCTAATTGTAGATTAGAGTTCAGACTCCCGTAGATTTTTTGAATTTCTTCTTTGGCAAAGAAAATCTCACCTTGAAAATAAATATCAGTGAAAACAATTTGTTTTTCAGTTAAATGATTTAAATAATCATCAATTTGATTAATAAAAGTTTGACTCCCTTTTAAATCATTAATTTGATTATTAGTTGTTTGTGATTCAAAGCGACTAAAGAGGGTTTGCACTTTAATTCCCTCTAAGCGTTGTGCAAAAAATTCGGCTAACGTTACTTGTCGCATATTTCGTTCTCCTAAACTAGGGAGCACGTCCCTAATATAGTTAGAGAATAATAAGTTGGGGGAGAACAAAATAATTTGGCTGGCATTTAATTCATCACGACTATGATAAAGTAAAAAAGCGATTCGTTGTAACAAAGCCGACGTTTTTCCAGAACCGGCAACCCCTTGTACTACTAATAAGTCACTTTTAGTGTCCCGAATAATATCATTTTGTTCTCTTTGAATAGTGGCAACGATATTACGAAGTTGCTCAGAACTTTTATCGCTTAACTCTTTTTGTAAAAGTTCATCACCAACGGTTTCGTTAGTATCAAACATGTTAATGATTTGTCCATCTTTAATTTGAAATTGACGTTTTTTTAACAAATCAGTGTTCTGTTTGCCGTTCGGTGTTTCATAACTAACCTTTCCTAAATTTCCATTGTAATAGATACTAGAAATGGGAGCACGCCAGTCGTGAATTAAGAATTCACCGGTTTTATCGTCCAAAAGAGAAGCCGTTCCGATGTATAATTGTTCTGTTTCATCGTACCCCTCGTCTTTAATATCAATTCTTCCAAAGTAAGGAGAGTGTTTTAATTCTTGGTATGTCCGAAGTTGGCGTTTAACGATATTTTCATCTTCTACAACTTTGTTAACCAAACTTCTTTGTTGTTGCAAATCAGCTTTGGTTTCAATTCGGTCATCTGCTTCTAAATAGTTAACTGAGGTGTTGATGCCATAGTTTTTTTGGACTTTTTGTGCTTCTGTTTTGGCGTCTTCCACATCTTGTTTAGTTTTGTTAATTTTTTGGTTTAATAAGTCTGAAATAAAGGTGACACGTTGCTGTTCTTGTTGTTCATCTTGATTGTTCAAAATAACTACTCCTCGTTTATAAGTCGGTGCTTATTTTAATTGTAAAAAAAGGGCCTGTCAATGAGTTTGAACTTTGACATTTGAACATAAAACACCTAAAATTAACATTAAAGTTGAGTAGTGGCGTCGCCTTAACAGAGAGATTACGGTTGCTGAAAGTAGTCAGACAAAACGAAATGGGTAAATGGTTAACAACCTTACAGTTATTAGTGGCATTTTTATAAATGCAAATTAGGTGGTACCACGTTTAGGCGTCCTATTGATTTTTATCAATGGACGTTTTTTTGATAGAAAGGAAAATTTAAAATGACAAAAAAACCAATTATCTTAACCGGAGATCGTCCTACTGGCAAATTACACATTGGACACTTTGTTGGTTCATTGAGAAATCGAGTTGAATTACAAAATACCGGAGATTATGAACCATTCATTATGATTGCTGACATGCAGGCCTTAACGGATAATGCACGGGATCCAGAAAAAATCAGAAACAGTCTTTTCCAAGTTGCCTTAGATTATCTTGCAGTAGGAATTGATCCAACTAAGTCAACGATTTTTGTACAATCACAAATTCCAGCTTTAAACGAATTAACGATGATTTATATGAATCTAGTTTCAGTTGCACGTTTGGAAAGAAACCCAACTGTTAAACACGAAATTCAACAAAAGAGTTTTAAGGAAAGTGTTCCAGCAGGTTTCTTAACTTATCCAGTTTCACAAGCAGCTGATATTACAGCATTCAAAGCTACGGTTGTACCAGTTGGTGATGATCAAGAACCAATGCTCGAACAAACCAGAGAAATTGTGCGAAGCTTTAATAGTGCATATCATACTGATATTTTGGTTGAACCAAAGGGTTACTTTCCACCAAAGGGTGAAGGCCGAATTCCTGGTTTAGATGGTAATGCAAAGATGAGTAAATCACTTAATAATTGTATCTACTTATCTGATGATGCAGAAACTATCAAGAAAAAAGTGATGTCTATGTATACTGATCCTAACCACATTCATGTTGAAGATCCTGGTCAAGTAGAAGGAAATACAGTTTTCACTTATCTTGATATCTTTGCGGATGATAAAGCAAAGGTTCAAGAATTGAAGGACCAATACACTCGTGGTGGCTTGGGAGATGTTAAAATTAAATTATACTTAAATGAAGTTCTACAAAATATCTTGACCCCAATTCGTGAACGTCGGGAAAAATTTGAACAAGATCCCGCTAAAGTTTATCAGATTCTAAAAGAAGGCAGTAAAAAGGCTAACCAAGTTGCAGAAAAAACTTTACAAGAAGTTCGTGATGCAATGGGAATTAATTACTTTAACTAGTTAGGCCCACTAGTAGAGGAGATTCGGATGGAAAATTTTGTCATCATTGATATCGGTTCGAACTCGGTACGCATGGCTGTGTATCAAATTAATGCAGATGGAACCTACCATGAAATAAAACGAATGAAAAACGATACCCGCCTTTCTGAAGGAATGGGAAACAAAAACATTTTACAATTTTCTGCGATGAAACGAACGATTGCGACCTTAAAACACTTCAAATCAGAGTATAGTAAGTTATCTAATGTGACAGTGAAAGCTATCGCAACTGCGGCCGTTCGTCAAGCACAAAATCAACAAGATTTTTTGCACAGCATTAAAGATGAAATTGGAATCACTGTTCAAGTCTTAACTGGTAACGAAGAAGCTTATTACGATTATGAAGGAGTGGTAAAGCGTCTGAGTGTTCGAGATTACGTCTTAATGGATATTGGTGGAGCAAGTGTTGAAATTGTGCACGTGCGGAACAAACAGGCCATAAATTACGTCAGTATTCCCACGGGAGCTGTGAAAATGACAGAACGGTTTAAATTACAAAATGAAATTACAGCCGCAAACTTATTTTCCGCCCAACAATTTATCATCGAAATGTATAGCAAGATTGGTTGGTTAAAGCATCCACTGCACTATCCGATTGTTTTAATTGGTGGAGCTGCTCGAACCTTAGCCCGAATTAATCGGCGTCATCAACACTTTAAATACGTTGATCGAATTCAAGACTATCAACTTACCAGAAAACAAATTAATCATACAATGAGTATTTTTTTGAATGATAATTTAAAACAAAGACAACAAATTAATGGCTTAGAAAGTGACCGCGCTGATGTGATTGTCGGTGGTCTAATTAATTTAACGTCAGTCATGGATTTTATTGATTCAAAACGGGTAATTTTTTCAGATGGTGGAGTCCGCGAAGGCGTTGTGAACGAATACGTTGAAAAGGAACTTTAGTTAAAAAGGAGTTAATCAAATGACAGATTTTAGTGGCTTTTTTCGGAAACCTTATCAAGAACGACTTAAATTAGTGGCTGAATCAGCTAACTTAAATGAAGATCAAATCAAGACGATTAACCAAAATTTTCAATCAGTTGGTAGTGAATTGATTGAAAATTATTTAACTGATTTCGGACTACCTGAAGGAATTGCAACGAATTTTCGGGTGAATGATAAAGACTATTTGATTCCCATGGTAACTGAAGAGCCATCGGTAATTGCAGCAGCTAGTAACGGAGCAAAGATGTTATTAGATGGTGGTGGAATTACTGCCACAGCAGCTAGCAGAGTGCTAACTGGAGAAATCATTTTAAAGACTGATAATGTGCTTGGAGTTCAAGATTGGTTTGAAAAAAATAAAGATAAATTGATTGAGATTGCTTTAAAAGCTCATCCAAGTATTACGCAATATGGTGGAATTCGCGATATTAAATACAATATGATTGATGAAGAACATGTTTCTTTTGAACTCTTTGTTGATGTGGGCGATGCAATGGGCGCAAATACCATGAACTCAATGTTAGAAGCCGCTGCAAAAAACATTGAAATTAGTCTAGGACAAGAAGTTTTAATGAGTATCTTATCTAACTATGGCGATTATAATATTGTAATTGCTAAGGGAAAGGTACCTTTTGATGCCTTGCAACGTGGCGATTTATCAGGGGAAGCAGTGGCTCGTAAAATTGAAGAAGCCGCGCATGTTGCTAATATTTATCCCAAACGTGCTGCTACTCACAATAAAGGCATCATGAATGGAATCGATGCTGTGGTGATTGCTACCGGAAATGATTGGCGGGCAGTGGAAGCAGCAACCCATTCTTATGCGGCTCGAAAAGGCTCTTATAAGGGTCTCTCAAAATGGCGTGTAACGGAAGATGGTTTAGAAGGAATGATCAAGTTACCAATTCCGACTGGGACCGTTGGTGGAGCAACTCACTTATTACCAATGAGTAAAATCAATTATCAAATTTTAGACATTGATAATGCTATCGAAATTATGGAAGTTTTAGCAGGGGTTGGATTAGCACAAAATTTAGCTGCTTTAAAGGCCTTAGTAACGGATGGTATTCAACGAGGACATATGCGCCTTCAACTTAAGTCATTAGCAATGACTGCTGGTGCTAAAGGTGACGAAATTAAAGAAGTTTCTGTGCGTTTGGCTGATTTGCCAGATACGGCGAAAAATCTAGAAAATGCAACTCGAATTTTAAAGGAACTAAAAGGAGAAAAATGATTTGGCAGAAGAATTAAAGTTAGGACCAAAAGCAAAAAGTTTATTAAATGCAGTCTCACGTTTTTTTGATGGAGACGTCCAAGTTCAATTTATTGGGAATTTAAAATCAGGTTATGTAAAACATGATCAAGCTCAAATCATGCAAGATGGAAAAAATTTGTTTGTCCAAATTAATGATGTAACTGAACCTGATTTTACTGCTACCCATGAATTGCTTCATTTGTTAATGACCCTTCGTGGATTTCCCCAAATTTATTTTCCTTTAACAACTGGGGATGATGCGCTAGACGAACAACTTCGGTTTATTGGAACAGAACTTTTTGATGTTGTGGCACACTTTGTGGTTTATTCAGAACAACGTAAACATGGCTTAATTAATTCAAAAATCGCTGAAGAATACATCAAAGGAGTACGGCAAACGATTACTCCTGAAACTAGCAAAATTGATTCAGAAATGATTATCCGAGTAGTAACACTTTTGGATGCCATGGTTTTCTTTGGCAATGAATTTGCTAAACATGATGCAGTTTTTGTACAAAATTTTCCGATTGCAACTAAAGCTGCTCAACGTCTTTATAAAATTATTACAGAAAAACCAACTGACAGTCCTTTTGCACTTCGTCGAAATGTAGTGAAATTGTTTAAAGCTTTTGATGGTCAAATGAAGGGATGGGAGTTACCAGAACTTCAATTAACTGATTTTGCTATGATAACTTCAGTATTTTCTCAACGGCAATTAGGTCTAAAGGTAAGCCAGGTCTTTAAGCTTTATCATTCTAAATTAAAAGATACAAAAACTTTGACACCTGCCTACATTGGTTTTGCATCTGTTGATGATCAAGATTCGTTCGTTATAAGTGGACCAATCAATGCTCAAAAAGCAGAAAAATTTATTCAAAATATTTATGCTAAAACGGTTAAAGAATTATTTGATGAATTAAAAATTCCATATTTAATTAGATAAACGAGGCCAGCTCATGAAAGTGACAGAAATTCAAAAAATGTTTGATGATGCCCATCACATTGTATTTTTAACGGGTGCCGGAGTTTCAACTCCTTCAGGAATTCCTGATTATCGCTCTAAAGGTGGTTTATATACGAATGATGAAACTAATAAACCAGCAGAGTATTATTTAAGTCATGATTGTTTAGTTAATGAACCAGAGACTTTTTATCATTATGTGATGAATAATATGTATTATCCCAATGCTAAACCGAACGTGATTCATGAAAAACAGGAAGAGTTAACGCGTGAAAACCGAGCAGCAATTGTCACCCAAAATGTGGATGGACTTTACCAAAAAGCGGGAGCCATACATCTATCTGAATTTCATGGCAATTTATATGACATTTACTGTCAAAAATGTGGCAAACATGTTGATTATGCTACTTATGCAAAATCAATGTATCATGAAAATTGTGGTGGAATTTTGCGTCCCAATATTGTTTTATATGGTGAAGGAATTAATGAAGAAACGGTCATGCAAAGTTTACAAGCAGTGCAAAAGGCTGATTTGATTGTGATTGTCGGAACCTCCATGCGAGTTTATCCTTTTGCTGGATTACTGGATTATCGTCAACCAAACGCTAAAGTTTTAGTAATTAATCAAGAAGAATTGAATTTACCGGTTCCGTTTATCATGCAAAAAATGGATGCGGTGGATTTCTTTAATGAGTTGCAGGTTTAAGTATGATTAAAATTGGATTAGCAACCTGGACTGACCATCCGTATTTGTCAGAACAACATAAACCCAAAATTACATTACCTGAATACACTGACTTCTTTCCAATTGTAGAAGTTGATAGTCCGTTTTATGCAATTCCAAAAGTTGAGTGGGTCCAAAAATGGGTTAGTGATGTTCCTGATGACTTCCAGTTCATCGTCAAGGCAAATTCTAAAATGACGAAAACTCCCATGCGAAATCAGCTGGAATTAAGTGACGAAGAGTTAGAAAAATTGTTTGTGAGATTTAAAGAAGCTTTTCAACAAATGATTGATACAGGGAAGTTAGCTTCTTTTTTGTTTCAGTTTCCCCCTTCATTTGCCTGTAATCAAACCAATATTCAATATTTACGCCAAATTCGGCAATGGATGGGGAAGTTACCACTTTCCATTGAATTTAGGAATTCATCATGGGCAGGTCCAGAAATTGGTAAAGATGCGGCTGATTTTTTGAGTAGTTTGAAGATGACTGAAGTAGTTGTTGACGAACCACACCAACTTTATAATGGAGTACCGTTTACCCCAGTTATTACTAATCGAAATTTTGTATATCTTCGATTACATGGACAAAACGAAGCAGCTTGGGCAAAAGGAACGAGAGAACGGTATCGCTACCGTTACTCAAAACTGGAATTAGAACGGATTGCCAAAGTCGCCGTTGAATTAAGCCAATCGGCTGATGAAGTAGCAATTATTTTTAACAATAATACTGGAAAAGCAGCCGCCAAAAATGCGATTCAGTTACAAGAAATATTACACTTAAAAGGCAACCAGCAGGCAGCCATGCAGTTGGATTTGTTTTAGGTGATTTTTCTTAGTTTGGCTTTAATAATGATGTAGTATAATAAAAATAATAAAACAACAAGGAGAATCGACATGGCAGAGCAAAAACCAACATTTTATGTTACGACTCCAATTTACTATCCATCAGGTAGACTACACATAGGGAACTCTTATACTACTGTAGCTGCTGATGCGGTTGCACGTTATCGTCGTGCTTCTGGTTATGATGTTTTTTATTTAACTGGAACTGATGAACACGGTTTGAAAATTGAACAAAAAGCCGAAAAATTAGGTGTTCAACCACAACAATATGTAGACAAAATGGCCAAGCAAATCAAAAATTTATGGTCCGAATTAGATGTTTCAAATGACGATTTCATTAGAACTACTGATGACCGTCATGTCAAAGCTGTCCAAAAAATCTTTCAGCAATTATTAGATCAAGGTGACATTTACTTAGGAACTTATGCTGGTTGGTATTCAGTTTCTGATGAAGAATATTTCACTGAATCACAATTAGCAGAAGTTTATCGCGATGACGAAGGAAACGTAACTGGGGGGATTGCACCAACTGGTAACGAAGTCCAATTAGTTAACGAAGAATGTTACTTCTTCAAGATGAGTAAGTACGCCGATTGGTTAATGGACTATTACAAGTCTCATCCAGATTTTATCCAACCAAACGCCCGGATGCATGAAATGATTAATAATTTCTTGAAACCTGGTTTAGAAGATTTAGCCGTTTCTCGAACTACTTTTTCATGGGGAGTGCCGGTTTCAGCTAATCCAAAACACGTGGTTTATGTGTGGATTGATGCTTTGACCAACTATATTACTGCTCTTGGTTATGATAGTAAGGATGACTCACTCTTTAAAAAGTTTTGGCCTGCTAATTTACAAATGATTGGAAAAGAAATTGTTCGTTTCCATTGTATTTATTGGCCAATCATTTTGCACGCCTTAGGATTGCCACTTCCAAAAGAAATTTATGGACATGGTTGGATTACTATGAAAGATGGTAAGATGTCTAAATCAAAGGGAAATGCAATTTATCCTGAAGATTTAATTGCGCGTTATGGCCTCGATGCTACCCGTTATTATTTATTAAAAGCGGTTCCGTTTGCAGGTGATGGGGTTTTCACTCCCGAAGATTTTGTGAACCGGGTCAACTTCGATTTAGCCAACGATTTAGGTAACTTGTTAAATCGTACCGTTGCGATGATTAACAAGTATGAAGGTGGAGTAACTCCTGATTATCATGATACTGATGATGAGGCGAGCCAAGAATTACAAAAAATGGCAGCTGATGCAACTGAAGAATATAAACATTTAATGGATACAGTTCATTTATCTGATGCGCTTTCAGCAGTTTGGAAATTAATTTCGCAAACCAACAAGTACATCGACCAAAGTGAACCATGGGTCTTAGCTAAGCAACAAGCTACTGATGAAGCTAGTGCTAAACAATTAGCCAACGTGATGGCGCACTTAGCTGCTAGTTTACGTTTGATTGCCATTTTAATTAGTCCAGCAATGCCAAATGCGGCCTTTGAAATTCTCAACCAACTTGGGTTAGATGCCGGTACGTTTGACATTAAAAATGCGAAACTTAATGATTTTGTTGGCGGACGGAAAGTTGTTGAAAATGGAGAACCAATTTTCCCACGGGTCGATGTTAAGGAAGAAGTAGAATACATTAAGGGTAAAATGACCGTTAACGAAAAAGCTAAGGGCCGAGCAGCTATGAAACAAGCTGAGGAAAAGCAAGCTACTCCTGGTGTGGCTACTTTGAAAAATCTTAAAGATGACATTGCCTTTTCTGACTTTGAAAAAGTTGAATTAAAAGTGGCTGAAATCAAAGCAGTTGGCAAAGTGGAAAAAGCTGATAAATTATTAAAATTCAAACTTGATGCTGGTGATGATGGAGAACGACAAATCGTTTCTGGAATCGCAAAATGGTATCCTGATTTTGAAAAATTAGTTGGTAAAAAAGTAATTATCGTAGCTAACTTGAAACCAATTAAGCTTCGTGGTGAATTAAGCCAAGGAATGATTCTTTCAAGTGAAAAAGCTAATGGTGACATTCAAGTTGTAACAGTTGACCCATCATTAGAAAACGGTAGCTCATTAGCATAATCAATTAGGCTTCACTAATTAAAATTGGTGAAGTTTTTTTGCTAATTAGGAGGTTTATCATGAAAATTTTTGACTCACATACTCATTTAAATGACGAGCATTTTGCGGGACAGGTGCAAGATTACTTTGATCATGCCCAAAAACTCGGAGTTGTTAAAATGGCAAACGTTGGGTCCAATGCAGCATTAAACCAACGGGCAATAGAATTAGCGCATGCATATGAAGATATGTATGCAATTGTGGGCTGGCATCCAGAAGACTCGCTTAACTATGATGAAGAGGCAGAACGAAAATTAGAAGCCCAACTTGCCGATCCAAAAGTGGTTGCCTTAGGTGAAATTGGAATGGACCTTTTTCAAAAGAGCTCCCCAAAGGATGTCCAAGAACGAGTTTTCCGACGACAAATTCAACTGGCTAAAAATTTACACATGCCCATTTCAGTGCATAATCGAGATGCCTTTGAAGATACTTATCGGATTTTAAAAGACGAACACATTGAAACGGTCGGTGGGATTATTCACAGTTTTAATGGTGACATTGAGTGGATGAAGAAATTCTTAGACTTAGGGATGAACCTTTCTTATAGTGGAGTTGTCAGTTTTAAAAAAACCAAGGAAGTTCATGAAGCAGCTAAGCAAACGCCGATGGATCGAATTTTGGTTGAAACAGATGCACCATATTTAGCTCCAGAACCATTACGGGGACATCAAAATGAGCCGGCTTATACTTTATATACTTTAGAAGCGGTTGCGCGTTATAAGGATTTAAATCCAGATGAAGTAGCAAAAGCAACCTATGCAAATACAATGAGAATTTTTGGATTGGATAAATAAATGAAACGAATTAAAGAAGTAATTGTAGTTGAAGGAAAAGATGATACGAAACGAATTCAACGAGCCGTTGATGCTGATACCATTGAAACTCGCGGATCAGCCATTGATGATGAAACCTTAGATTTAATTGATCGGTTAGCACAAACTCGAGGAGTTATTGTGTTCACTGATCCTGATTTCTCCGGAGAAAAGATTAGACGGATTATTTCAGAAGAAATCCCGGAAGCTAAACACGCGTTTTTGAAAAAGAAAGATGCTGTTCCCGATAATCCTCGTGGTTCATTGGGAGTAGAGCATGCTTCACCAGAAGCAATTAGGGAAGCTTTGAGCTTGGTTTATACTGAAAGTCATGATAATCCAGAAGTAATTAGCCAACAAGAATTAATGGACTCTAATTTAATGGGAAGCCATGATGCAAAAGAACGGCGTTTAGAATTGGGTGAAATTTTACATCTAGGCTATGTTAATGCCAAACAATTACAACGTCGTTTACGTATGTTTGGGATTACAAAAGCTGAATTTGAAGCTGCTTTAAAGCAAATAGATTAGGAGAAAATTAATGAGTGAAACTCCAGAAATTGGAAGTAGAACCAGAACGCTAGCAATCTTAAATGAATATCATTTAAGTGCCAAAAAAAGTTTAGGCCAAAACTTCTTAGATGATTTAAATGTCCTTCATGGGATTGTAGAAGCAGCAGAAATTACTGATGCAGACGATGTGATTGAAATTGGTCCTGGAATTGGGGCTTTAACTGAACAAATTGCTAAACGTGCTCATCAAGTAGTGGCATTTGAAATTGATGATAATTTATTACCGGTTTTAGATGAAACGTTATTTCAATACAATAATGTGACTATTTTGCATGAAGACTTTTTAAATGCTAATTTACCGGAAGTAATTGCTGATAATTTTGACGGTCAACATGCGTTGAAAATTGTGGCAAACTTACCTTATTACATTACAAAGCCAATCTTAATGAGCATTTTAAAGGGTAATGTTCCATATACTAACTTGGTATTTATGATGCAACGTGAAGTTGCTGATCGACTTTGTGCTAAACCAGATACACATGACTATGGCTCTTTGAGCGTGATTAACCAATATCTTGATGATGTTGAAATTGCGATTGAGGTCTCGCATACATCTTTTATTCCGGCTCCAAAAGTTGATTCTGCAGTAGTTAAATTGGTTCCTAAAAAGAGTCGCAAGTTTGTGGCTTATGATCAAAAAGCATTTTTTGGATTTGTCCATGGTTGCTTTATGCATCGTCGCAAAACGTTATGGAATAATTTGCAAGGAGTTTTCGGAAAAAAACCAGAAGTTAAAGAACAAGTTGAATTGATTTTAGAACAGTTAAACATTAAGAAAACAGTTCGTCCTCAAGAGCTAGAAGTTGATCAATTTGTTAAAATGGCAAATGCTTTTCATGAACAAGGATTATTGTGATATAATGAAGGCTTTACAAATTTAATTAAAAAGTGTATAATTCACCTCTGAGGTGATTTGAATGAATTTACCAGATATTAAAAGTTGGATTAAAGGTCATCTTGGAAGTGACATCAAGGTTACTGAACAAGCAGGACGAAAAAGAACGAACGAGTATGAAGGCGTTCTTTCTGAAGTTTTTCCTGCCATATTTATCGTCGATTTGGAATCAAATGAACAACCTGCCCAAGCCTCTTTTACATATTCAAAAATATTAACTGAAGACATTGAGGTTACGTTCATTAATAAAGATTAACGTTAAAAAAAGAGACTGATGGGTCTTTTTTTTTGCAAAAATTTTCGTTTAGCCAATCTAAAGGAGTAACAAATGAACGATTTGATTTTAGAAGCTCATGATTTATGGGAAGACTTTTCCGAAAAGCAAGTGCTCAATAATTTGAGTTTTAAATTAAAGCGCGGAACGTTTTTAAGTATTGTCGGAGAAAACGGGGTTGGAAAAACTACCCTAATTAAAATTATTTTAGGCCAACTAAAACCAACCAAGGGAACGATTGAATTTTTTCCAAACCGAAAAGCTGTGAAGATTGGCTATGTTCCACAATTTAGAAACATTGGAGACGAATATCCACTTTCAGTGAAAAACTTTGTTAGTTTAAACTTCAACGGTTATAAATTACCTTGGTTAAGTCGTCATGAAAAAGCTCGTCTTAAACAAATTTTACAACAAACAAATTTAACTAAAATTGAAAATGAACCACTGGGACAAACATCTGGGGGAGAAAAACAGCGTGCATATTTAGCGCAAGCGTTAATTAATCAGCCAGATTTATTGATATTAGATGAATCAACGGCTAGTCTTGATCCAATTGCTAAAGAAAATTTATTAGAATTGGTCAAAAATTTAAACCAAAAAACGGGGGTAACGGTGATTTCCGTAACTCATGATATCCCTCTTACTAAGCAATTTTCCGACGAATTTTTACTATTAAAAGCAGATGGTTATGAAACTGGTCCGATTAATGATTTAAATGTTTATGATTATCAAGGAGGACAATAATATGTTTAGTCTTGAGTTTATGCAACATGCCTATCTTGCTAGTACGATTATTGCGATTGTTTGTGGATTTATTGGCGTGTTTGTGGTTTCTCGGAATATGCCTTTTTTAACGCATACTTTGTCAGAAATTGGGTTTGCTGGGGCTGCATTTGGAATGTTCGTTGGTTTAAGTCCTTTAGACGGAATGCTTATTTTTACGATGATTAGTTCGGTACTAGTTGGTAAAATGGGATCTAGAGCATCACGACGCGAGGATTCAATTAGTGCTATTTCTGGATTATTTATCGGGTTAGGAGTCTTGTTTTTAGCTTTATCAAATAAGAGTGCTAGTTATGCAACTAATATTTTGTTTGGGAGTGTCGTCGGAATTAACGCGACTGACGTTTATCAAATGATTGGACTCTCCATCATTGTATTGGTAGTTTTATTAGTGATTTATCGTAATTTAAAATTTGATTCTTTTGATCCCATTGGTGCTAAAGCCCAACATGTTAACAGTAGCTTAATGTCAATTGTCTTTTTACTTTTGTTAGCTTTAAGTGTTTCAGTGGTAGCTCAAATTGTTGGATCATTATTAATCTTCATTTTATTAACTTTACCTGCTGCAAGTGCCAAATATTTTGCTCATTCAGTTAGTAAAATGATTGCTTGCTCAATAGCATTTGGGTTAATTGGAGTTTGGGTGGGACTATATCTTGGCTATGTGACGAATTGGCCAGTTAGTTTCTTTATTGCTACGATTGAATGTTTAATTTATTTCAGTGCCTTAGCATTTAACTATTATCAGAAAAAAGCTTAACATTAGCCTTTAAAAACACTAAATTAAAGAATTTAGTGTTTTTTTGTTAAATTTAAATTAAATTTACGCAGAAACCGAACGTTTGTGGTAGAATTCATGTTGTATGTAAATAGATTAACGAGGTGTAATAATGAAAATTAAACGTAGTGAACGATTAGTAGATATGACAGATTATATGTTAAACCGGCCCCATACTTTAATTCCTTTGACATTTTTTGCCAAACGGTATGGTTCAGCTAAATCTTCAATTAGTGAGGATTTAACGATTCTTAAACGCACTTTCCAAGAAAGAGGAATTGGTTTAGTAGAAACGGTTCCTGGAGCTGCTGGTGGAGCAAAATATATTCCTTATATTCTTAAAGAAGACGCCAACAAGTTCATGGACGAAGTCATTGAAATTTTAAATAACAGTCAAAGACAACTTCCTGGTGGTTACGTTTATATGTCTGATATTTTAGGTGATCCATCTAAATTACGTTTCTTAGGTCGGATTATTGCAACACAATATCTAAACCAACAAGTCGATGCAGTGCTTACAGTTGCTACCCGTGGAGTTCCAATTGCTCAAGCTGCTTCTCAATATTTAAACGTTCCGCTTGTCATTGCTCGTCATGATAGTAATATTACTGAAGGTTCAACTGTGAATGTTAACTACATGTCTGGTTCAAGTAAAAAAATTAAACGAATGACAATTTCAAAACGAAGCCTTGATGAAGGTTCAAACGTTTTAATTGTGGATGATTTTATTCATGGCGGTGGTACCATTAATGGACTTTCATCATTAATTAAAGAATTTGATTGTAATTTAGTTGGTAGCACTTTCTTTGCTGAAGGAGTTAGTGATAAAAATAAAGATTTTGGTGATTATACTTCATTAGTTAAAATGGAACATACTGACGATGATGACATGATTATCACTAAAGGAAATTATGACGAAAAAATCTTTGGGAGTACTAAGTAGGAGGATAAAATGAGTGCAAGAAACACAATCATTCTAGCTGCCGGTAAAGGTACTAGAATGAAATCAAAGTTATATAAAGTTTTGCATCGAATTTGCGGAAAATCAATGGTTGATCATGTTTTAACTCAAGTTTCAAAGTTAAATATGGATAACATTGTGACAGTCGTTGGTTTTGGTGCTGAAGATGTTGAAAAAGAACTTGGAAATCGAACTAAGTATGTGGTTCAAAATCAACAGCTAGGTACTGGAGATGCAGTTTTACGTGCCGAAGATTTATTAAAGAATTCTGATGGAACTACTTTAGTAATTAGCGGTGATACACCCTTATTCACGGCAAAAACACTCGAAAAATTGTTTGCTTATCATGCCGATAAACAAGCAACTGCCACTATTTTAACTTCCGTTGCTCCTAATCCAACTGGATATGGTCGAATTGTCAGAAATGATTTAGGAATTGTCGAAAAAATTGTCGAAGAAAAAGATGCCAGTTCAGAAGAACGAAACATTAAAGAAATTAACACAGGGGTTTACGTTTTTAATAACCAAAAATTATTCAAGGCCCTTCACGAAATTAACAATGATAATGCCCAAGGTGAATACTATCTTACGGATGCCATTGAAATCTTAAAACGGAAAGGTGGCATTATTGCTGCTTACCAAATGGATGATTTTGATGAATCAATGGGAGTTAATAACCGAGTTGCTCAAGCAGCCGCTACCAAGGTCATGCAACGTCGGATTAATGAATATCATATGAATAATGGGGTTACAATTGTTAATCCTGATGATACTTATATTGACGTTGATATTGAAATTGGTCCAGATACAATTATTGAACCTGGTGTTCAACTTCAAAAGGGTACTAAAATTGGGCGAGACTGTGTGATTGGAGCTAATTCTAAGATTACCGGTAGTATTATTCATGATGGGGTTACAGTTACTTCTTCAACCATTGAAGATTCTGAAATGATGGATGAATCTAACATTGGACCAAATAGTCACTTACGTCCTCAATCATTGATTGGCAAGCACGTTCATATTGGAAACTTCTGTGAAGTTAAAAAAGCCACGATTGGTGAAGGCACTAAGATTGGTCATTTAACTTATGTTGGGAATGCCACTTTAGGTAAAGATATTAACGTTGGCTGTGGAGTAATCTTTGCTAATTATGATGGTAAAAATAAACATGAAACTAAAGTTGGCGATGACGTCTTTATTGGCAGTAACGCTAACTTAATTGCACCACTTGAAATAGCTGATCATAGCTTTATTGCAGCTGGTTCGACGATTACGGATGATATTCATCAATATGACATGGCTATTGCACGTGAACGGCAAACTAATAAACAAAATTACTATCAAAAATTACCATTTAATGGAGCGGACTAGTTATATTTGCCGAATTACCTTTCGCATAATATAATTAAGTTATTCAAAGAAAAACGTAACGGGGGGAAATTATGGTAACGAAAGCTCAAGATTCAAATTTGAAGATTTTTTCATTGGATTCTAATCGTCCATTAGCTGAAAAAATTGCTAAGCATATGGGTGTACCATTGGGTAAGGTTAATGTTGATCATTTCAGTGATGGCGAAATTAAAATTAACATTGAAGAAAGTGTTCGGGGGAATGATGTTTACATTATTCAATCCACTTCTGCTCCAGTTAACGATAATTTGATGGAATTATTGATTATGGTTGATGCTCTTCGTAGAGCTAGTGCTGCCACAATCAACGTGGTAATTCCTTACTACGGTTATGCACGTCAAGACCGTAAAGCACGTTCACGTGAACCAATTACGGCTAAGTTAGTTGCTGATATGCTTCAAACTGACGGAATTACTCGTGTTGTAGCACTTGATTTACATGCTGCTCAAATTCAAGGATTCTTTGATGTTCCAGTTGACCATTTAATGGGTGCACCATTGTTAGCTGATTACCTTATTCAAAGAGGACTTGATAAAGACGTTGTCGTTGTTTCACCTGATCATGGTGGAGTAACAAGAGCACGTGCTTTAGCTGAGTTCTTAGGCGCTCCAATTGCTATTATTGATAAACGTCGTCCTAAAGCTAACGTGGCACAAATTATGAATATTATTGGTGATGTTAAAGGTAAAACAGCCATCATGATTGATGATATGATTGATACTGCAGGAACCATTACAAAGGGTGCTCAAGCATTAATTGACTCTGGTACTAAAGAAGTGTACGCTTGTTGTACTCATCCAGTGCTTTCTGGTCCTGCAATTCAACGTTTACAAGACTCACCAATCAAAGAAGTGATTGTTACTGATTCTATTCAATTACCAGATGATAAAAAGGTTTCTAAGATTAAACAAATCTCGATTGCTCCTTTAATTAGTGATGCAATTGTCAGAATTGACCAAAATCGGCCAATTAGTCCATTATTCAATTCCCGTTTTGATTATGAAACTGACCAAATTAAGCCTGATAAACAAAAATAAATATAAAAAAAGAGTTATCGCTCAGCTTTGAGTGATAACTCTTTTAATTTACGTTTTATTTGTTGATAAATTTATTGATAGCAAATGCCACACCATCTTCAGAATTGGGTTTAGTGACAAATTGGGCAATGTCTTTGTTTTCTTTAATTCCGTTACCCATGGCAACTCCCAAACCAGCATATTCAATCATACTGTGGTCATTACCTTGATCACCAATTGCCATGACGTTATCGGCCGTTAAACCAAGTTTTTCAGCGAGGTTTTTGAGAGCAGTACCTTTTCCTGCATGACTGTTAACAAATTCTAAGAAGAAGGGCATACTTCTAACAACTTGCATCCGTTGCTTAATTGAATTAGGTAAATTATCCATGGCATATTGAATCTTATCTTCTTCATCAGCGTACATCATTTTGATGATATCGTCTTCACGGGTGATTTCTTCAGGAGTACGGAAGTGAATTGGCAATCTGACCAAGCCAGCTTCAAAGGTACTATATGGACTAATATTACGATTGGTAACGATAATTTCTTTTAATGTTTCAATTTGGAAGTGCACACCCATTTCTCTTGACATCATTTCAATTTGTAAGAAATCTTCGTAGTTAATTCCCATTTTTGAAATTAGCTTACCAGAAACAGTTTCGGTTACTGAACCATTAAAGGCAATCGCGTATTGTTCATCACCTTCGGTTCCTAGTGGTTTTAAATAAGGTCTGATTCCAGAAAGGGGACGACCAGAACAAAGGACCACTTTAATTCCTTTAGCAGCGGCAGCTTTGATTGCATCAATGGTAGCTTGGGCTAATTCATTTTTTTCGTTTAATAAAGTACCATCAATGTCGATGGCAATTAATTTAATATCCATATTATTGGTTCTCCTTGAGATTTATAATCGTATCGTTATTAATGTATCTTTGAAAATTATCGTATATTGGTTTAAATAATTCAACATTAGCGTCAGTTTGAAGCATTTCTTTAGGGAAAAAGAAACGACTATCTCCAACATCTTTTCCAGTAATGGTCCGAACTAAGAGACTAGCCTTTGATAATTCAACTAAGCTTCCATCTTTTTGCATTAATTCAATTTGGGCATTGGGATGCTTACTTTCAGGATTATATACGTCATAAGGCTGGTTATAACTATTATCGGTAGCTGTGTAGTATTCGGGATTAAATCCAGCTGCTTCAATTAACTTTCTTAATTTAGGCAATACATCTTTGGTTTCTTGTGTAAAAATGGCTGATTTAAAGGGTTTTCGATTAACGAACCGATTTGATAAATCAGAAAGGATTGAGTCAGGGGTATCACACCACATTGAGAAATAAGTGTTCAAAACTCCATCATCTAACTTAAGGTAAGTTTCCAAATCACGACTAGGATCGAAGGTACCTTCTAAAAATGGCATCAGCAAGGTTGGATTAAATTTTTCCAACTTAGTTGAACCTTCCGCTAATTCTTTAGCCCGTAACAATAAATGAGCTAAAATGACTTCCATGGAACGTGAGATTGGATGAAAATAGACTTGGAGATACATTTGAAATCTTGAAACAATGTAATATTCAATCGCATGAAGACCACTCATTTTAAAACAAATTCCACCTTGATATGGACGCATTACTTGCAAAATTCGATCCAAATCAAATTTACCGTATTGTACGCCAGTAAAGTAGGAGTCACGTAATAAATAATCCATTCGATCAGCGTCACACTGACTAGAAATCATTTGGACGACTTGCTGGTTATCGTAGGTTTTATTGATGACACTGGCTACTCGATTCGGAAAATCAGGGCCAACTTTACACAATACTTGGTTAACTTCTGTTTCCGGATTGGTAATAATGGCTTGCGTAATTTGTTCATGGTTGGTGTGAAAGATGTGTTCAAAAGTATGCGAGTAAGCCCCATGACCAATGTCGTGAAGTAAACCAGCACATTCTGCTACAATTCGTTCTGAATCATCCCAAAGACCATCTCCAGGCGTCTTAGTGGGATAATTACGTTGAAATTGGTTACAGATTCGACGGACAATTTCATAGACCCCTAAGGAATGAGTAAAACGCGTGTGTTCGGCACCAGGAAAAGTTTGCGAAGTCGTTCCTAATTGATGGATTCTCCTTAATCGCTGAAATTCTTTGGTGTTAATTAAATCCATGATGATTTGGTCTTGAATATAGATATGACTATGAACCGGATCACGGATGACTTTCTCTTGTTCCAAAGGTGTTGAATAATATCCCATAGCGTACCTCCTACATTTGTTAATTATTACTATTATAGCGTAAATAGTAAGCATTAGTCATTTTGGATAGATTAAGATGCAATTTAGTAAAATTGGCGGTAAAATTAAAAGTGATAGCGAGGTAATAAATATGGAAAATGAAAAAAAATATCAAATAATTCATGTCACAGTTGAAACAAAGATTACCCAAGATGGTGAAACAGAAACGCATGATTTTTCTGAAGAAGGTCAACTTGTAGAAATAAATGACTTAATGTATGTTCGTTACCTCGAACATTTAGATCAACAAGAAACACCAGTTACATTCAAAATTACTGACGATAAACATGTTCGTTTAACTAGAAAAGCAGCTAACGACTTGATGCTTGATTTTGTAGAGGGAGAAAAAACGAAAAATCATTACCAAACTCCTTATGGACGTATGGAAATTGGAGCGTTGGCCCAAAAAGTGGATGTTGAGGTTGAACATGGTGCTCCTAAAGGTCATATTTTTGTCGATTATGCTCTTTATTCAAATAACGAAAAAGTAGGAGACTATCAGATTAAATTGCATTTTAGTCTATAAGTTAGTATCATAAGGTATAACGGAAAAAACTAGAAAGGCGTGTTTGATTTGGAACTTAAAAAATTAGATAATGTGGACAAAAACGAATTATCAATGATTGAAGTAGCACATGCAATTCTTGCTGATGAAGGTAAGACAATGCAATTTGCTGATTTAGTTAATGCAATTCAAAAATATACTGGCTTCAGTGATGATGAAATTAAAGCAAAACTAGTTAACTTTTACAGCGATTTAAATGTTGATGGTAGTTTTATTTCACTAGGTGACAACGTTTGGGGATTACGGACTTGGTATCCCTTTGATTCAGTTGATGAAGCAACAATTGGTGAAACTGAAGACGAACCAAAAACTAAGAAACGTCACAAAATTAATGCCTTCTTAGCTGATGCTTCTGATGTCGATGACGTTATTGATTATGATAATGATGATTCTGAAGATGATGATGTTGTTGATTATGATAATGATGATCCTGAAGATGATGATGTTGTTGATTATGATAATGATGATCCTGAAGACAACGATTTTAAAGATGATATTGATGGGGTCGATGACGAAGATGATGATGATTTAGGCGACGGTGAAGAATAAATACTTGACTAATTGATCAGATTCTAATATTATCTTACTTGGGCACTTTACATATCTGTAAAGGCAATCGAGTAAGAAAGCTCTCCGTTCTGCGAATGGGGAGCTTTTTTTAGTTTTATTGTTACGTAACTTTGGATAGGAGTAGCTATTATGACCAAATATATTTTTGTCACAGGTGGAGTGGTTTCTTCACTTGGAAAAGGAATTGTATCTGCATCTTTGGGAAGACTTTTAAAGAATCGTGGCTTGAAAGTTACCATTCAAAAATTTGATCCATACATTAATGTTGATCCAGGAACAATGAATCCTTACCAACATGGAGAAGTTTTCGTTACTAATGATGGGACTGAAACTGATCTTGATTTAGGACATTACGAAAGATTTATTGATAATGATTTAAATAAATATTCAAATGTTACCACTGGTAAGATTTATAAAGAAGTTCTTGAAAAGGAACGTCATGGTGATTATCTTGGGGCAACTGTTCAAGTTATTCCACACATCACCGGAATGATTAAAGAAAAAATGAAACGGGCTGCCAAGACCACTGATTCAGATATTATTATTACTGAAATTGGTGGAACAGTTGGTGATATTGAATCATTACCATTCTTAGAAGCAATACGGGAAATGCGTAAAGATGAAGGTGTCGACAATACTTATTACATTCATACCACTTTGATTCCTTACATCAAGGCTGCCGGTGAAATGAAAACTAAGCCAACCCAACACTCTGTTAAAGAATTACGAAGTGTTGGAATTCAACCAGACATGCTGGTTCTTCGTGCCGAAAAACCAGTAACAGAAGCTATGAAACAAAAAATGGCAATGTTTTGTGATGTTAGTGAAAAAAGTATTATTGAATCATTAGACGCACCAAACCTTTACCAACTTCCACTTAGTTTCCAAGAACAAGGCATGGATACCCAAGTCTTAGACCATTTTGGAATCAAAGCTCCAAAAGCTGATATGACTGAATGGAGAACATTAGAAAATCATATTCGTAATCTAAAAGGTGACGTTAACATTGCTTTGATTGGTAAATATGTGAAGTTGAAAGATGCTTACATTTCCGTTGATGAAGCACTACGCCATGCCGGCTATGCTGATGATACCAATGTTCATATTACAAATATTGATGCAGAAGAGATTAATGACGAAAATGTAGTTGAAAAACTAAAAGGTTTTGACGGATTAATTGTACCCGGTGGATTTGGTAGCCGTGGAGTTGAAGGAATGATTACTTCAATTCGCTACGCCCGTGAAAATGATGTACCATTCTTTGGAATTTGTTTAGGAATGCAAGTTACTACGATTGAATATGCACGTGATGTGCTAGGTTGGAAAGATGCTAACTCAACTGAGTTTGTAAACGATACTAAACATAATGTGATTGATTTAATGGCTGATCAAAATGATGTAACTAGCATGGGTGGAACCCAACGTTTAGGTGCATATCCTGCTAAATTGAAACCTGGAACAGCCACAGCAGCTGCTTATGATAACAAAAAAGAAATTTCAGAACGTCATCGTCACCGTTATGAATTTAATAACAAGTTCAGAAAAGATCTTGAAGATGCTGGCCTAGTAATCTCAGGAACTTCTCCTGATGATCGTTTAGTTGAAATTGTGGAAGTACCAAATAAGCGCTTTTTCATTGCTGCCCAATATCATCCAGAGTTCCTATCACGTCCAAATCGTCCTGAAGGATTATTTAAAGCGTTCATTACTGCTGCCGACAAGTATCATAAAGAACAGGTAAAATAATTCATAAATAATTATTAATTCTTATGATTTTCATTAGATTCCTATTGTAATGTTTGCTATTTTTAACTATGATTAATAATGTTGCACAAAGTGAGAATAGTGAAGAGGAAAATATAATATGAGTATGATGAAAATACACGGTAATCATCGACTCATGGGAGAAGTTACGATTTGTGGTGCAAAGAATAGCACAGTTGCTTTAATTCCAGCTACAATTCTTTCCGACACTCCTGTTGAGTTCGATAAGGTCCCTGATATTTTAGATGTTCACAATTTAATGCTAATCTTGCAGTCAATGAACGTTCCATCTGAATTTAGTGACGGAATATTCAAAGTTAATCCAACTAATATAAAAGAAAGTCGGCTTCCTAGTGAAGCGATTAAAAAACTAAGAGCCTCTTATTATTTTATGGGGGCATTATTAGGTAGGTTTCATCGGGCAATTGTTAGTTTTCCAGGTGGAGATAATATTGGTCCACGACCAATTGATCAACATATTCGTGCTTTTGAAGCATTAGGAGCTGATGTCACTGAAGATGGTGATACAGTTTATATTGATGCGACTAAGCATGGTTTAAAGGGTGGAATTATCGATTTTGAAATGGTTTCGGTCGGCGCAACTATCAATGCAATTCTAGCTGCTACTAAAGCAGATGGAGTTACTGAGATTCATAATGTTGCTAAAGAACCAGAAATTGTAGATATTGTTTCATTTTTAAATAGTATGGGAGCTAAAATTACAGGTGCTGGAACGGATGATATTAGGATTGAAGGAGTAAAATCTCTTTCTGCTACTGAAATTCATACCGTTATTCCAGACCGCATTGAAGCGGGGACTTATTTAGCGTTAGCTGCTGCAATTGGTGACGGAATTTTAGTTAAAAACGTAATTCCAGAACATCTAAAACCATTTACAGAAAAATTAACTGAAATGGGTTTAAAACTAGAAATTAATGATGATAGTATTTTTGTTCCAGAAAGTGGGAATATTCACGGGGTTCAGATTACAACTGAACCATTTCCGGGATTTGCAACGGACTGGCAACAACCAATTATACCATTATTGTTTAATGCGGATAGCGATAGTGTTATTACTGATACTATTTATCCAAAAAGAAAAAAGCACATTCATGAATTAAAAAAGATGGGTGCTATTATTAAGGTGACTGATAATAATCAAATTATAATTAGTCCCAGTCGAGATTTACATGGAGCTATTGTTTCTGCTGGAGAGATTCGAGCAGGGGCAGCACTCTTAATTGCCGGTTTAATGGCAAATGGAGAAACATTAATTACTCATGCTGATCATATTCTACGTGGATATGATAACGTAGTTGAAAAGTTAGCTGGGTTAAATGCTAATGTTGAATTACTTGAAGGAAATGTACCAAGTGCTTCTGAAGCATAGTTTTTGGTATTGCAACAATTTCTTTTTAGTGGTAAACTACAAAAGTTGAATATTTATAAATCAATCTCTGGATTTTATAAGTTCAGGGCAAAAGGAGCGTAATATTATGAAAAAAGGAATTCATCCAGATTTTCACCAAGTAGTATTCCAAGATTCAAGTACTGGCTTTAAGTTCATTACTGGTTCTACTGCTACTTCTGAAGATACAATTACTATGGAAGACGGTAACACTTATCCATTGATTCGTGTTGAAATTTCATCAGATTCACACCCATTCTACACTGGTAAACAAAAATCAGCTCAAGCAGATGGTGCTGTTGATCGTTTCAACAAGAGATATGGTCTCAACAAATAATTTTAAGCAAACTAAAAGACTTAACCAATTGGTTAAGTCTTTTTTTGTTCAGTTTTAGTTAGACTATTCTGTGGAATTTTCGCTATGGTTGATTTTAGTTTTGGGCAAATCCAAATCTCCACCAGCAGTATCAATCTTACTTTTATTAATCTTAGAATTTTTAATTTCAACATCGCCACTGTCGCTGTTAATTATAACTTGATTGTATTTCGTGGCTTTTTGATTGTTAATTTTAACATTTCCAGAATCACTGTTAAGCTTAAGTGTTTTAGCAATCAAGTTACTAATAAAGATATCACCACTTTCAGAGTTTGCTTGCATCGAATTGAATTGAGAATTACTAATTTTAACATCTCCTGATTCACTAGATAGATAATTATCATTTTCTACTTTAACTTGATCTATGTTAATGTCTCCACTTTCTGATTTGATTGTTAAATTCTTTGAATTAGTTTTAGTCAATTTGACGTCACCACTGTGACTAGCAATCAACAATTTTTTAATTGCTGCATCGGTTTGAACATCAGCCGCTTTAGATTTAATTTTTAAATCAGTAAGTTTCAAGTTTGAAGGAATTGTCACAGTGACAACAGACTTGGGCTGTTTAGAATTAATTTGAATTCCCCAAAGATGTTTTTTATGAGGATAAGAAACTTTAAGCTTGCCATTTTGATTAGTAATGGTCGTTTTTTTAAGATTTGGAAATTTAGATTGAACTTGGAACTCACTCCCAGTTTTTAAAATTACTTTAGTCGGAGCATCAATTATGAGATGTTGGACCTTGTCAGTATTTTTAACAGTTTGTTTTTTTGTATCAGCATTAACTTTGCTGTTTAAACAAATAATTAAACAACTAGCTATTGTGATACCTGTTACTAATTGTATTGTTTTCTTAAGCGTTAAAATTAATCCTCTCTTTTTAATTATGGTTTTAACTTATCATCATTTTTGACTCATCACAAGTTAGAAAATAAAAAGGCCGTCTTCAGTAGGATGTGAACTGAAGACGGTCTTCTAATTTTATTTATGCTCTAGCTTTACTAAGCGTTTTTGTTTCACTTAAAACCAACATTAGGTTAATTAAAACTAATACTGATGTTGAAATAAAGACACCGGAGTAACCAAAGACAGATGATACAATTGAACCAATCATTGGTCCAGTAAAATTACCAACAGCTTGAAAACTTTGATTCCAACTAAAAATTCGTCCAGTAACTTGTACTGGCGTATTTTTGGCAATAATCGCTTGTACCGCTGGAAGCATACAAGCATTAGATATTCCAAGTAAGAATCTTAGTCCCATTAGTTCCCAAACATTAGTAACAAATGCCATCGGAATGTAAAGTATGATTGCCAGAATGAATCCAAAAATCATGATTTTTTCGGTTCCAATTTTATCACCTAATGCTCCAAATCTAGGAGCAGCTATTAGGGTCGAGATCCCAGGTACGGCTGCAACAATCCCACTAAAAAAAGTAACTGAAGGACTATTGTTCATGATTTGACGTACGTAGAGTGACAAAATGGGGGAAATTGAATAGTTAGAAGCTTGAATAATCATTGTAGTAATAAACATTCCAAAAATTAATTTAGGGCGGGTTAAAACTTTAATCACTTGCTTAGTATGTAAGTTCTTTTCTTTCGTAACAGGGGTGAATTTTTCCTTTACGAAAAAAATAGTAATTAAGAAGACTAAAAACATTAAGGTACCGGTGATGAAAAAAGTAACGCGATAACTGAAAATTGAGGCTAAAATTCCGCCTGCAAATGGTCCAAGTAATGAACCAGAAACACCGCCAGTCGATAAAATTCCAAGTGCTTTTCCACTTTCTCTTTTAGGAACTTGAATTGCCAAAAGCGCATTTGAATTAGGAAAGTAACCAGAAAAAATTCCTTGGATAAATCTAAGCGCAATTAATTGCCATACACTTGTGCTAAAACCCATTAAGAGGACGACAACTGACATGACAAATGATGCACGAAGCAACATAACCCGTCGGCCATAACGATCAGCTAAGCTTCCCCAAATAGGAGAAACCACCGCAGCTGCCATGAAAGAAGCAGAAAAGGCTAGTCCACTGTATAAATTAAGTTGGATTTGAGTGTATTTTCCAAGTGTATCGATGTAAAGTGAAAGAAACGGCATCATTCCACTAAAGCCCATTGAAGTTAAAAACAAACCAAACCAGAGCGCAATTAAGTTACGGTGCCAAATTGATTTTGGAACCTGTTCTGGTTCGTTGGTACTAGGTTTTTCCATTAATTATCCTTCCTTTCTTATTTTTTCCATTTTTTTCAACCAAAGTGGTAATGATTGATTTAACATTTGGTAGGTTTTATCAAATCGATGTGTATACCAGGGATCAACGATACTGGTACCTTTCTGACCTGGTACAATGTCCATACATAAGTGAAGTTTGGATAGATCTCTATTAGGAATTATTTGTTTTAAGTCTGCAAGATTACTTTCATCCATTGTAATGATGTAATCAGCATTGGAAATATCAGCAGCAGTAATTGGCCGTGAATAGTGGCCATTGTAATTTAATTGGTGTCGATCCATTTCTGCTTGGGCGCCAGGATGAGGTGGATTTCCTAATTCCTCGCTACTTGTTGCTACAGAATTAATCTGATAATAATCTGCGATTCCCTTTTCACTTGTCATTTTTTTGAACATTGATTCTGCCATGGGAGAACGACAAATATTTCCCAGACAAACGAATAGAACCTTTGTTTTAGTCATATTTAACCTCCATGTCGAAAATTCCAATATTACTATCATAGCAATTACTGAATTCTTTAGCACGCATTTGAAACTTGAAAAATAAAATTATTCAATAAAGATTAAATTTTTCTATACTATCTCTGTAATTAAGCTAATATCATAGTATAATTAATCCAATTGATGTTTTAAAAGGTGGTGGGTAAATGTTAACAAACTTAATTTATTTAAAGGTGAGTCCTATTGATCGTTTTGCGATTACTTGGGGCATTTCTGCTGGTGATTATATTAATGGAATTAGCAAAATACCACAAAATATTATTATGATTAATGATGATGTTGACAGCTCAAATAGTTTTAATGTTCATTCTAATTTTCCAACCATTACCGGTCAAAGCCAGGTTCGAGATTATGTGATTCGCGGTTATAAAACCGGAAAAGTTCCGAAATGGATGGATTATAAAACTAAAGATGGTTTAGATTCATTGAGTGATGATGAAATTGCAGATTTATTATATTTAGCTCATATGGATGTTCCCCGTAAGCGCAATCCATTTTCTGTTAAATTGGGAAATGAATTTGTTTATTTAGGCGGCACCAATGGCTTTAATAGGTTTTATTTTCGGAGTTTTCAAGAACTAAATCATATCTTAGAATTAAGTATTAAAAGACATTTACGCCATCAACGAAATAATAAACGAATTTTTGCTCGGCCAATTCAAATGAAAGATATTGATCCTGAAATTCTTCATGATCTCTTACACTTTAGTGTAGAGGGAATGATTATTGCATTTGAATTAGGACAAGAAGTGAAGCGACAAGTTAAAATGCCATTATTTAGAGTTGCTAAAACGCAAACTAAGGTGATTTGGGGAAGCGAAGGGCAGTTGTTAGCCAATGCAAATCAGGTGGGAATGTTAACTTATAATACTTTAAGTAATAAATGGTCAATTGATTTGAAAGTTAAGTTTGAACAAGATTTGAATGATCTTTAGAGTGGAGGCGGATTAGAATGAATTAATCCGTTTTTTATTTTGTTGTATAATTAGTAGATGATTTTGTAAATTAAAAGTGGGAGTCAAATTTATGAAGATGAAACTTGAAGAAATCGCTAAAGCTGTTAACGGAACGATTAGTAATAATGCAAATGACATTGAAATCACCAGTGTTGGTTTTGATAGTCGTAAGTTGGAGCCTGATTCACTATTCATTCCTTTAGCAGGAGAACACGATGGTCATGATTATATTCAAAGTGCCATTGATCATGGGGCAGTTGGAACATTTTGGAAAGCTGATCATGCTAACCAGGCACCAGATGATTTTCCAGTAATCTTAGTTTCCAATCCATTACAAGCTCTCCAAACTTTGGCTAAGTATTACCTTACAAAGATTAATCCGCACGTTGTAGCCATTACCGGTAGTAATGGAAAAACTACAACGAAAGATCTAATTGCTTCAGTTTTAGAAACTAATTTTAATGTTGCTAAAACACAAGGAAACTTTAACAATGAGATTGGAGTTCCGGTTACAATTTTATCCATGAATTCTAATACTGAAGTTTTAGTAGTTGAAATGGGAATGGATCGTCCAGGACAATTACACGAGCTTAGTACACTTGTTAGCCCTGATGTTGCTGTTATTACCATGATTGGGGAAGCACATATTGAATTTTTTAAAACACGTGATCGGATTGCTGATGCTAAATTAGAGATTATTGATGGGTTACGTGAAGATGGAGAATTTGTTTTTAATGGAGATGAACCACTTTTAGTTGATCGGGCTAATAAATTAAAGGTCAATAAAAAAACGTTTGGTAAATTAACAACTAATAATATTTATCCAATTAAGATAATTGACGGTGATAATACAACCAAATTTACTACTAATGTTTGGGATGGGTTAGAATTTACTATTAATTTATTGGGTGAATATAATGTGTTCAATGCTTTAGCAGCTTTGGAGGTTGGTCGTTTATTCGAAATCAAGTCTCAGAACATGCAACTTGGATTAGAACATGCAAACTTAACTAAGAACCGGACAGAATGGATTAAAGGTAACCAAGGTGAGATGATTTTAAGTGATGTTTATAATTCTAATCCATCAGCTGTCAAAGCAGTTTTAAAAGCTTTTGAGAATACTCATGTGATGGGGAAACGGATAGTTGTTTTAGGAGATATGCTAGAACTTGGTGATCAGTCTAAAGAAATGCACGCAGGTTTGGCAGATGATCTAGATCCTGATCAAATTGCTGATGTTTTTTTAATCGGTGATGATATGCAAGCATTATCTGACGCTTTAAATAGTAAGTATCAAAGTGGAGTTAATTTGTTTTACTATAAAATTAGCGAAATGGACGTAATGATTGAAAAATTAAAAGCAATGATTCAACCTAGTGACGAAGTTTTATTAAAAGCTAGTCATGGAATACATTTAGAAAAAGTATTAGATGCATTAGAGTAGTTGACACGCTCAGTGTTTGCTTAATTTTGTAAAATATGCTATCATAGGATAGCTATATTAGAAGTATTAGAGAGAAATAAAGTGTAATCAAACAAGTTGCGCTTCAAGGGAAACGGATTTTTTCTGAGCAATTTGTTGTATTTACGGTGATGTTTCAATAGGAGGAACACATTTGAATTTTAAAGATTTAGGACTATCAGATAGTCTATTAAAAGCCGTAGCAGATAACGGCTATGCAGAACCAACTGCTATCCAAACAGAAACAATTCCATTGACCCTTAAAGGTGAAGATGTGATTGGACAAGCACAAACTGGTACTGGAAAAACTGCTGCATTTGCATTACCAATTCTACAAGGAATTGACGTTAATGACCCAAATGTACAAGCATTAGTAATTTCACCAACTCGTGAATTAGCGATTCAAACTCAAAAAGAAATTCAAAAGTTGGGTCGTGGCGAAGGTGCCCGTGCACAAGTTGTTTACGGTGGCTCAGACATTCGTAAACAAATTTACGATTTAAAGAAGAAACCACAAATTGTTGTTGGAACTCCTGGTCGTTTACTTGATCACATTAAACGTCGTACTCTTAAACTAGAACATGTAAAATTCTTAGTTTTAGATGAAGCAGATGAAATGTTAAACATGGGATTCTTAGAAGATATCGAAAGTATCATCAAGAACACCCCCTCAGATCGTCAAACAATGTTATTCTCAGCTACTATGCCTGATCCAATCAAGCGAGTTGGGGTACAATTTATGACTGATCCTAAACAAATTAAAGTTAAATCTAAAGAATTAACAACTGATTTAGTTGATCAATATTACGTAAAAGTTAAAGATAACGAAAAATTTGAAACAATGACTCGTTTATTCGATGTTGAACAACCCAAAGTAACCATTGTTTTCTGTCGGACTAAACGTCGTGTTGATGAAGTTGCTAAAGGTTTGATTGCTCGCGGTTACAAAGCTGCTGGTCTTCATGGTGATTTAACTCAAAGTCGTCGTACTCAAATTATGAACGAATTTAAACGTGATCAAATCAATTATCTTGTTGCAACTGATGTTGCTGCTCGTGGAATTGATGTTTCAGGTGTTACCCATGTTTATAACTTTGATATTCCTCAAGACCCAGAAAGTTATGTTCATCGTATTGGACGTACTGGTCGTGCCGGACATCATGGTACTTCAGTAACCTTTGTAACTCCAAACGAAATGAGCTACCTTCGTTTAGTTGAAAAACTTACTAAGGTTCGGATGTTACCATTAAAGCCACCTACTGAAGATGAAGCTTTAGCTGGTCAAATGAAATTTGCCATTGAAGATGTTGATAAGTTGGTTAAACGGACTAATACCGAAAAATATGAAGACGTTGCAAATACATTGCTAGAAAATCATGAAGCAATTGATTTAGTAGCTGCTTTGTTAAACGAAATGTCACGTGATCAAGTTAAGGTTCATATCACTCCAGAACGTCCACTTAAAGGACATGGTGGTGGTCGTGGCCGTAGTCGCGGAGGATACCGTGGTAACAACAGTCATAGCCGTGGTGGATATCGTGGTAGTCGCGATAACAATAGTCGTGGTGGACATGATCGTCGTAACAGCTCTGGTCGTAGTAACAAATTCGTAATTAAAAATAAACATTAATTAGTTTAAATTAATATGTTTAAAAAGTGATTGAATTCTATTCGAGTTCAATCGCTTTTTTGTATAATTTTATAAATTAAAATTTGGGGGGTTGTTTTTAAATTGTAAAGTCAAAGCTTTTTTAATGGTATAATTGAACCATGTTTTATTGAAGGAGTAAGTTATGGTAATCGGAAGAAATCGAAATGCCCAATTAATTATTAATGAAGATGCAATATATTCAAATATTAATGCTGAAATTCAACGATTGGACCAGCAAACTGAAATGTTTATGGTTGTAAAAGCGAATGCATACGGTCATGGTGCGGTTCAAGTTGCCAGACTTGCAAAATTAGCAGGAGCTACTGGTTTTTGTGTGGCCATTTTAGACGAAGCAATTCAACTTCGTGAAGCTGGTTTCGTTGATGAGCCGATTTTGGTGTTGGGACTTACCGATATTGAATATTTACCTTTGATTGTTAAGTACAATATTGATGTAACCGTGAGTTCCGTGTCTTGGCTTAAGCAAGCCAATCGAGTTTTTGAAGATTTAAAACTAAAAAATAAAATTAAAATATTTTTAGCGTTAGATACTGGGATGGGACGAATTGGGTTACAAAGTTCTGCTGAAGTTACAGAATTTCTTGATTTTGTTAATCAAAATGCAAACAATTTAATTTTGGATGGCGTGTTTACGCACTTTGCGACAGCTGATGAACATAATCATGATTACTTTGATTTTCAATATCAAAATTTTAAAAATTTAATGCAATGTTTTAAAACTAAGCCACGCTATGTTTCGGTGGCTAATTCAGCGACAAGTTTGTGGCACCAAGTCACCGGAGCAAATATGATTCGCTATGGAGTTGCTGCTTACGGATTGAACCCTTCAGGTCAAGAATTAATTGCTCCAATTAAGTTAAATCCAGCAATGAGTTTGACGACTGAATTGGTTTATGTAAAAAAAGTTAATCCAGGTCGTTCAATTGGTTATGGTGCTACTTATTCGATTGATAAAGCTCAATGGATTGGAACAGTTCCAGTTGGCTATGCAGATGGAATTTGGCGCTCAATGCAAGGATTTAAAGTATTAATTGATGGACAGTTGTGTCCGATTGTTGGTCGAGTTTGTATGGACCAGTTTATGGTTCGCTTGCCTTATGAAATGCAACCTGGAGCTGAAGTAGTTATTGTAGGTAAACAAGGTACACAAACTATTACGTTGCAACAAGTAGCAGATCAGTGCCACACCATTCATTATGAAATTGCCTGTGGTTTTACTGAGAGACTACCAAGGGTCTACAAAACGTTAAGCAAAAGCAATGGGGGAAATAATCATGAAATGTCATTATGATGGTAAATTAACTGATAAAGATTTTGTCCGATTGGCTGCAAAAATTGATGAGCAGCATGCTGCCTTTGTGAATGCTAATTTTGATAAAAATCCCGTAGTTAATCAGATGGTATATGGTTATGATTCGATGAAGAGAATTAGTCAAAAAATTGTAGCTGAATATGCCGAGGCTTCGAAACAAGATTTAACTAAAACTTTAGTAGATATTTATAATCAAGATCCTAAATTTAATTACATGAAAGGAAATCAAAAATGACAGACACCCGAATAAAACGGGGAGATATTTTTTACGCAGACTTATCGCCTGTAATTGGTTCAGAACAAGGTGGTTTGCGTCCCGTCTTAATTGTGCAAAATAATATTGGTAATAAATATAGTCCGACAGTAATTGTTGCTGCAATTACTGCTAAAATAGCAAAACCCAAGATGCCGACTCATGTTGCCATTAAAGCTAGTAATTCTGGAATCGGTAAAGATTCGGTAATTTTATTGGAACAAATTCGAACGATTGATAAACAACGGTTGAAAGATCGGGTTACGTATATCTCTGATACGTTGATGGAAAAAGTCGATAAAGGTTTGGCTTTAAGTGTTGGATTAACAGACTCAATTAATTAAAAAATACATAGAAAAGGAGTGAGATTTCTCACTCCTTTTGCCTTTTCTAGAGCCATAATCTACTGGTTAATTATGTTACAATTAAAATGATTGTTACAATTCGAGTAAGGAGAAATTAAGAATGAAAATGATTGTTGGATTAGGGAACATTGGTAATGAATATGCAGGTACACGACATAATACAGGATTTATGGCGGTTGAAAAATTTGCGGCAGAACACGATATTGAAATTAATAAGCAAAAAATGGATGCAATGTTCGGAACGGGAATGGTCGATGGCGAAAAAGTCATGGTAGTAGAGCCAACCACCTATATGAACGAGTCTGGTCGTGCAGTTCATCCTTTGATGCAATTTTACAAGCTTGACTTAGATGATGTCGTCATTGTGTATGATGATATGGATTTACATGTTGGTCGAATTCGCTTACGTAATCATGGTTCAGCTGGTGGACACAATGGGATTAAAAGTCTTATTGCCCATTTAGGAACTGATCAATTTAATCGAATTAAAATTGGAACGGATCATCCTAAACGCCAAAGTGTGGTTGATTATGTACTTGGTAAATTTACCTTAGAACAACAAGGACCACTTTCTGAAGCACTTGATAAGACGGTGAAAGCACTTGATGAATGGGTAGCCGGAACCGATTTTGCTAAGTTAGAAAATCAATTTAATTAATTAAACCAAATTAAAAAACGATAGGAGGTGTAAATTGATGCAATTAAATGAGTTTTTAAAAGAAGTTCCTCAATATCAAACTATTTTAGATAATTTAGAACCTGATACTAAGCAGTTAGTAACGGGAACTAGTGGAACTGCACAAAAATTAATTTTAAGTGAGGTTTTAAAAGACACCAAAAAGCCGATGATTTTTGTAACTGATACGATGGATCATGCTGATCAGGCTGTCAAAGAGTTTGAAGAAGTTTTGCCAGATCAACAGGTTTATGAATTTCCTGCTGAAGAATTAATTGCAGCTGAAATTGCGACCAGTTCACCCCAATATCGTTCTTCAAGAGTAAAGGCGATGAGTGCTTTACAAAGTGGTAAACCAGTTGTAGTGATTGTTTCAACATCTGGGTTAAAACGATATTTACCAGAACCAGCTACTTTTAAGGCTAGTGCTTTACAAGCAAAAATTGGTAGTGAATTTAACTTTGCTGATTTACAAAAACAGCTAGCCAGTATGGGATACATCAGAAATAATTTAGTTTCAATTCCTGGTGAATTTGCAGTTCGGGGATCAATTATTGATATTTATCCTTTAAATTCCGAATATCCTGTTCGACTTGATTTTTTTGATACCGAAGTTGATTCGATGCGTTATTTTGATGCAGCCACACAACGAAGTATAGAAAATATTCAAGAGTTAACCGTTTTACCAGCCACTGACTTTTTGCCATCAGAGGCAGATCGACAACATGGAATTAAAGAATTAACGAAGCAAATCCAAAAAACTGATAATGAAGAGTTAATTAAAAACATTAATTTAGTAATTAAAGACTTAGGGACTAAAGCTACTGATTCATTGTGGATGCAGTATGCAGAATTTATTTTCCGTAAAGCAACATCAATTTTAGATTATTTAGATCCTCAAGGGGTTGTGGCTTTTGACGACTATGCACGAGTAAGGGATGCTAATAAGCAACTTGAAACTGATGAAAATAATTGGAAAAATTCAGTTATGCAAAATGACCAAATTTTTGAAAAACAAAAATTTAGTTTGAATTTTAAAACGATTATCGAAGAAAATCAACATCCTAAAATGTTATTGTCCTTATTCCAAAAAGGATTAGGACGAATGAAATTAGATGATATTGTAGATATCAAAGTTCGTCCTGTGCAACGTTTCTTTGGGCAAATGCCAATGTTGAAGACGGAAATGGATCGTTATCAACAAGAAAAAGCCACAGTAATCATAATGGTTCCAAATCAAGAAAGAATGCAGAAGGTCACGCAGACTTTGGCTGATTTTGATATGGAAACCATACAAACAAATGTCAATGATATTCAACCACATCGAGTGCAAGTTGTTGAAGGTAATTTTGATTTGGGGTTTGAACTACCAGCCGCTAATTTAGTGGTAATTACTGAAAATGAGTTATTCAAACGGGTTTCTGAACGGAAACAACCTCGTCGAATTCGTCATCAGACCTTTACGAATGCCGAACGAATTAAAAGTTATACGGACTTAAAACCTGGAGATTTTGTGGTTCACGTTAATCATGGGATTGGTCGTTACGATGGCATGAAAACCATGGAAGTTGATGGAAAACATCAAGATTACCTAACGATTACTTTCAAAAATGATGCCCACATTTTCATTCCTGTTACGCAATTAAACTTGATTCAAAAGTATGTGGCTTCTGAAGGAAAACAACCACGTATGAATAAATTAGGTGGTAACGAATGGGCGAAGACTAAAAGTAAGGTTTCGAAAAAAGTTGATGATATGGCCGATGAATTGGTCGAGCTTTATGCGAAACGAGAACACGAAAAAGGTTTCGCTTTTCCATCAGATGATGATTATCAAGTAGAATTTGATAATGACTTTCCTTACACACCAACTCCCGATCAAGTTCGAAGTGCGGATGAAATCAAACATGATATGGAACAGCCACATCCTATGGATCGCCTACTAGTTGGTGATGTTGGCTATGGTAAGACTGAAGTTGCAATGCGAGCTGCCTTCAAAGCAGTTGAAGCTGGCAAACAGGTGGCATTTTTAGTACCAACGACGGTACTTGCTCAACAACACTATGAGACGTTAGTGAAAAGATTTGCTAATTTTCCCGTTAGTGTAGGAGTTCTATCAAGGTTTAATAGTGCCAAACAAACCAAACAAGATTTGGCTGATTTAAAAGATGGAAAGTTAGATATTGTGGTGGGAACTCATCGATTGCTTTCAAAAGACGTTGTGTTTAAAGATTTAGGGTTATTAATTGTTGATGAAGAGCAACGTTTTGGGGTAAAAGCTAAAGAAAAAATCAAGGAATTACGGTCTAATGTGGACGTGTTAACTTTGACAGCTACTCCAATTCCGAGAACTTTAAATATGTCGATGATGGGGGTTCGTGACCTTTCGGTAATCGAAACAGCTCCTGCTAATCGATATCCAATTCAAACCTATGTAATTGAACAAAATGACGCCACGATTGTGGATGGAATTCGTCGAGAAATGCAACGGGGCGGACAAGTCTTTTATTTACACAATCGGGTTAAAGATATTGAACAAGTAGTTGGAAAATTAGAAAATCTACTTCCGGATGCACGCATTGCCTACATTCATGGACAACAAACAGAAACTCAAATGGAACGCGTGCTCTATGATTTTGTTAATGGTGATTACGATGTTTTAGTTACAACTACCATCATTGAAACCGGAATTGATATACCAAACGTTAATACGCTTTTTGTCGAAAATGCTGATCGAATGGGGCTTTCGCAGTTGTATCAAATTCGTGGTAGAATCGGACGAAGTAATCGAGTTGGGCAAGCATACTTTATGTACCAACCTAATAAAGTTTTGACGGAAGCAGGTGAAAGTCGGTTAGAAGCTATTAAGGACTTTACTGAGCTTGGATCAGGTTTTAAAATTGCCATGCGAGATCTTTCAATTCGGGGAGCAGGAAACGTATTGGGAAGTCAGCAACATGGATTTATTGATTCAGTTGGTTATGACATGTACACTAAGATGCTTTCTGATGCTGTGGCACAAAAACAAGGGAAGAAACGTAAAATTGATAAAACTAATTCTGCGGTTGAATTGGGAATTGAAGCTTATCTTCCTTCTGATTATATTGAAGATCAGCAACAAAAAATTGAACTTTACAAACGAATTCGCCAAATGGATAGTACTGAACAATTTACTGAATTACAAAGTGATTTAATTGATCGTTTTGGAGAATATCCAGCAGCGGTTGCTAATTTACTAGATGTTGATTTAATTAAAATGTTAGCAGACTTTGATTTAGTTGATAAAATCAGAAAAGATAAGCAAACAATTGTAGTAACTTTCAGTACATTAGGAACAAAATTCTATTCTAGTAAAGAAATTTTACAAGCAATTGCCAGTACTGAATTTCGTTCAACCGTTAAGATGATTGATGGACGTTACCAGATTCGCCTAATTGTGCAACCAACGATGGAAGTCATTGATTGGCTAACTAACTTAAAACAGTTTGTCCAAGAATTAGAAAAAATTAGAAATGAACATGAGATGCAAGACGAAAAAGAATAGGATAATTAAATGAGAATTGATAAATTTTTAAAGATTTCCCGAATTATCAAACGACGTCCGGTTGCCAAAAAAATTAGTGACCAAGGTCGAGTTTTTGTGAATGGAAGAGAAGCCAAGTCAGCTACTAAGGTTGGAGTTGGTGATGAAATTCTCATTAAGTTTGGGAACAAAGAACTTACAGTACGAGTTGAACAAATTTTACAAACTACTAAAAAATCTGACTCAGATCAAATGTACACGGTTTTAAATGAAAAATATATCCGCGATTATGATAAAGAATCAGAAGAGTTATTGTAAAATACAAATTGTTGATGTATCATGATTGAAAGAACAAAATTAAGGCTGATTAGGTTGGAGGAATAAAGTTGGGCAAACGGCAAAGCAATGTAGCTCAAATACACGCTAATATTGGAAAACCCAAACAATCAAAACAGTTAATGTCAACTCGTCGAAAAAAGCGAGCTTTGATGATTTCTGGAGTTATTGCAGTTGTAACTTTTTGCTTAGGTTTTCAACTTTATGGAGCAAAGGCTAATCTTAATCAAGTTAATGGACAAATCCATTATGAAAAAATCAATCTAAAAAAACAAAAAACTAAAGCAGCTGAGTTAAAACAAAAAAATAAATTACTTAAAAATGAAGATTATGTAAAAGATTTAGCACATACCAAGTACGGATATTCGCAAAAAGGTGAAACAAATTATCATTTGAGTAGTAGTAAATAAGAAAAATGGGAGTTCTTACGAACTTCCATTTTTAGTTATGTTATAATTAGAACCAATATTATTTAGGAGGAACAGCTTTTGACACTCAAAGTTGGTGAAATTGTTACTGGAAAAGTTTCTGGGATAACAGGATTTGGTGCATTTATTGATCTTGGTGACCATAAAAACGGATTAGTACATATTAGTGAAGTTTCAGATGGCTTCATCAAAGATATTCATGACGTTTTAAACGTTGGTGATGATGTTAAAGTTAAAGTGATGAAAATTGGTGATGATGGTAAAATTGGCTTATCAATTAGAGCAGCCAGTGATAAACCGCAAGCAGATGCCAAATCGCATCATATGCATAAATCACAAAGTAATTCACACCGCCCACGTTCCTCACAACCTAAACATGAAAATAAACCAGAAAAATTTGATGATTTACTTTCTAATTTTTTGAAACAATCAGAAAGTCGCTTGTCAGATATTAAAAAGAATACTGAAGGTAAACGCGGAGGTCGTGGAGGTCGTCGCAGTTAATAATGAACTGAGCATTTAGGTGCTCAGTTTTTTGTTAGGGGGAGTTTTAGTGAAGTTACAAAGTCAATTCAATCTTCAAGTCGCCCAATCAAATTGGTGGAAATCAAATGAACCCATCGTAATTGCAGTCTCGACCGGAGTTGATTCGATGGTACTTTTGCATTTAATTCAACAGTTAAAGCAATACCATCCCCAAATAACTGTTGCTCACGTTAATCATCAATTAAGGAAACAAAGTGAAGATGAAGAACAATATTTAAGAGATTACTGCAATGAACACCAGCTACAGTTGGTGGTTAAACGTTGGGAACATGGTAAAATATCGAGCGGGATGGAAGCTCAAGCCCGTAAATTTCGCTATCAATTTTTTAAAGAGGTTATGCAAAAGACAGGTTCTAAAGTTTTAGTGACCGCTCATCAACAAAACGATCAAGCAGAAACCGTTTTAATGAAATTAGTTCGGTCTGGAAATTTGAAAGAAGTTGCTGGAATTAAACCAGTTCGTAAGTTTGCTGGTGGAAAATTAATTAGACCATTATTAAAAGTTTGTCGTTCAGAAATTGAATCGTATGCGATTACGAATCAAATCCATTGGTTTGAAGACGAAACCAACCACGATGATGAAGTTCAAAGGAATCGGATTCGTCATCATGTGCTTCCTAATTTAGTTGAAGAAAATAAAAATGTGGTTGATCATTTGGCAACCTTTGCAGATGATTTACAAAAGCAAAATGATTTAGTTGCAAAATTATTGGATTCCTATCTTAATAATCTTGATTCATTTAAACAAACTTCAAATAGTATTGAAGTTAATTATGATGATATTTCTAATATGATTGAGCCCGCTTTACAGCAAATGATGCAGCGATTAATGCCAGTGAGTTTAACCAAAACTCAACTATTTGAAGTTGTTCAACTTTTACAAAATCAAAGAAAACCACAAGGTAAAATCCAATTAGGCAATGGTTTTGAATTGCAAAAGGTTTATCAAAAAGTAAAAATCAAGAAAATTAAAAGTGAAAATAAAACTTTTCGTGAAAAAACTGGTTTTATGGTAGTATTAAATCATTGGTATGATTTGCCTAGTGGCAAGTCAGTGGCTATTTTCAATTCTGAAAAGGTTCCTAATGGAAACTACCTACGCCAAAGTTATTTTTGGTTAAATGACTCTCAATTTCCCCTTCAGATTCGACCAAGTGAAATACATGATCGAGTTAAATTGAAGGGTGGAGGACATAAACAATTACGGCGAATTTTGATTGATCATAAAGTTAATAATGAAGAACGTAAATTAATGTTTTCTCTAGTTGATTGTCATAATGAGGTTCTTTCAATCTTAGGAATCCAGGAAAGTAGCACGAATAAATCAGTGCAAACAAATTTATACGTATTATTAGTTAAATAAGGAGATTATTAATGAACGACGATATCCAAAAGGTACTTTATAGTGAAGCAAAAATTCAAGATACTTGTGTTGAATTAGGAAAGCAACTCACTAAAGATTATCAAGGTAAGACCCCATTAGTTGTTTGTGTTTTGAAAGGTGCAGTTCCTTTTATGGCAGATGTCATTAAACGAATGAACATTTATATGGATCTTGATTTTATTGATGTTTCTAGTTACAAAGGCGGAACTGTCTCTACCGGTGAAGTTGAATTAGTAAAAGACCTTGATTCTGACGTTAAGGATCGCGATGTTCTTTTTATTGAGGATATTATTGATACTGGTCGTACTTTAGATTATCTTAAAAAATTACTTAAAAATCGTGGTGCAAAATCTGTTAAGGTTTGTACTCTGATGGATAAGCCAGAGGCTCGTAAAGTAGATACTGTTCAAGCTGATTACGTTGGTTTTGATGTTCCTAATGAATTTTTAGTTGGGTACGGGTTGGACTATCAAGGTAAATATCGCAATCTTCCATATGTTGGAGTTTTAAAACCGGAAGTTTACAAGGCTTAATAATCGTTTCAATTCATTAAAAGTGATAATATTTGTTTGTTAAGCAATAAAATTATGGAGGACACAAATGAAAAATAATAAAAATGGACTTTTTAAAAGTAGTCTGTTTTATATCATCGTCTTTGTGTTAGCAATGGGAGTTATTCTTTTTGCAACTGGTGGTGGAACTGGTGGCAGTTCCGCTCAAAGTCAAAAGATTCAATCAAGTCAATTTACTAATGATTTAAAAGATAATAAAATCAAAAGTTTTGCGATTGAATCAAGTGACGGTGTATATAAAGTAACTGGAGAATACCGAACTCCACAAAAAGTAAAACAAGATAATGGCATGTCTTTTAACGTTAGTTCAAAAGGGATTGTCAAAGCACCAAAGGAAACTACTAAAACTAGTAAGTTTACAACGAATGTCGTAAAAACTGATTCTTCGATTAAAGAAATTAATGCTTTGGCAAAGAATCATAATGTTAAGACAACCGCTAAACAAACCCAATCAAATGGATTTTGGTTAAACTTACTTGTTTCAATTCTTCCATTAATTATCTTTATTTACTTGTTTTACATGATGATGAAACAAGCTGGTGGTGCAGGTGGTCCTGGCGGAGTTATGAAAGTTGGGAAAAGCCAAGCAAAACCAGTTAAAAGTAAAGTTCGTTTCAATGATGTTGCGGGTGAAGATGAAGAAAAACAAGAATTAGTTGAAGTCGTTGAATTTTTGAAGGATCCAAAGAAATTCACTAAATTAGGAGCTGAAATTCCTAAAGGTGTACTTTTAGAGGGACCTCCTGGTACTGGTAAAACTTTACTTGCAAAAGCAGTTGCTGGTGAAGCCGGAGTTCCATTCTTCTCACTATCAGGTTCAGATTTCGTTGAAATGTTTGTTGGAGTTGGAGCAAGTCGTGTTCGTGACTTATTTGCTCAAGCTAAGAAAAATGCTCCTGCTATCATTTTCATTGATGAAATTGATGCTGTTGGTCGGAAACGTGGTTCTGGTATGGGTGGTGGACACGATGAACGTGAACAAACCCTTAACCAATTGTTAGTTGAAATGGATGGTTTCTCTGGTAATGCTGGAGTAATCGTGATTGCTGCGACAAACCGTGCTGATGTTCTTGATCCCGCTTTAACTCGTCCTGGTCGTTTTGACCGGAAAATTTTGGTTGGTCAACCAGATGTTCGTGGTCGTGAAGCAATTCTTAAAGTTCATTCTAAAGACAAACCAATGGGTCCTGATGTTGACTTGAAAGAAATTGCCAAGCAAACACCTGGCTTTGTGGGTGCTGACTTAGCTAATTTACTTAATGAAGCTGCTCTATTAGCTGCTCGTCGTGATGGTAAATTTATTACGGCCGCTGATATGGATGAAGCAGAAGATCGAGTAATTGCAGGTCCTGCTAAACGTAATCGTGTGATTAGTAAGCATGAACGTGAAGTTGTTGCTAACCATGAAGCTGGTCACACAATTGTGGGATTAGTTTTGAATGATGCTCGAGTAGTTCACAAGGTTACTATTGTTCCTCGTGGACGTGCTGGCGGATATGCAATTGTGCTTCCTAAAGAAGATCAACAATTACTATCTAAGAAAGATGCCCTTGAACAAATTGCTGGGATGATGGGTGGTCGAAGTGCTGAAGAAATTGTCTTTAATTCAGAATCTTCTGGTGCATCTAATGATTTCCAACAGGCGACTCAAATTGCACGGGCAATGGTTACCCAATATGGGATGACCGATGAACTTGGAACAGTTGCTTTGGAAGATCCAAATACTGATCCATATGCTGCTCCTAAGTATTCTCAAGATACAGCAGCCAAAATTGATGCCCAAGTCAAACGTTTTACTGACGAAGGTCATAAAAAGGCTCGCGAAATTATTGAAGAACATCGGGCTCAACATAAATTAATTGCGGACGCATTGCTCAAGTATGAAACTCTAGATGAAAAACAAATTCTAAGTTTATACAATACTGGTAAAATGCCAGAAGAACAAGACGAAAAACCTGCTAATGAAGAAGAGACTTTTGATGAAGCAAAGAAAATCGCTGAAACAAAAGATAGTGAACAAGACGAAAAACTTGAAAATAAAATCAAGGATGATGAACACAAAAATCCAAAAGATTAAATAACGAAGAAGAACGTGAGCAGAATTGCTAGCGTTCTTTTCGAATTTAAGGAGAAATTAAAATGAAAGAAAATGATGTATTGGTAAAAGCCCTTACGAAAGATCAAAACTTTCGAGTTTATGCCATTAACGCTACTGGGGTAGTGGATTACGCTCAAAAAAATCATGATTTATGGAGTACTTCAGCTGCTGCATTGGGAAGAACATTAGTAGCAACGTTATTACTATCTAATTCAGCTCTTAAAGGTAAAGAAACGATGACGGTGCGTTTGAATGGTCAAGGACCAGTTGGTTTTATGGTAATTGATGCTGATGCGAACGGACACATTAAGGGTTATATTCAAAATCCCCATATCAACTTACATTTGACGAAAGAAGGAAATGTTGACGTTGCTCAAGGAGTTGGTACTAATGGATTCTTAGAAGTTTTGAAGAATCAAGGTGGCAAAGAACCTTATACCAGCAGTGTTCCTTTAGCCAGCGGTAAAATTGGTGATGATTTTACTTATTATTTAGCGATGTCTGAACAAATTCCTTCAGTAGTTGGTGTCTCCGTTGATATCAATGGAGAAAATAAGATCCAAGTTGCTGGTGGTTTCCTAATTCAAACAATGCCAGGTGCTGACGATGATGCAATTACAAAATTAGAAAAGAAATTAAAAGAAATTCCAAGTATTCCAACTATGCTAGCAGAAGATCCTAATCCAGAGCATATTTTAGATGTCTTATTTGGTAAAGATAATTTGGACATTGTGCAACATCTTCCTGTATCATTTGAATGTAATTGTTCTAAGGAAAAGTTTGCCAAAGATATTGCAGGAATTGGTAAAAAAGATCTCCAACAATTAATTGACGAAGATCATGGTGCTGAAATTGTATGTAATTTCTGTGGAAAGAAGTATAATTTTTCAGAAGATGATTTAATTAAAATGATGAATGAAAAGGAAAAAGAGTAATGAGTAAAGATAGATCGTGGAAACTAGGCAATCTTAAAATTGATAATCCATTAGTAGTTGCTCCCATGGCAGGTGTTACTAATTCTGCTTTCCGTTTGATTTGTAAAAAATTCGGGGCCGGATTAGTTGTTTGTGAAATGATTTCTGACCGTGGAATTATGTATAACAACAAAAAAACTTTAGACATGGTAAACGTTGAAGCAACTGAGCACCCAATGAGTATTCAAATCTTTGGTGGAAATAAAGATACTTTAGTTAATGCAGCCAAATTTATTGACCAGAAAACTGAAGCAGATGTGATTGACATCAACATGGGTTGTCCCGTTAACAAAGTAATTAAATGTGAAGCAGGAGCTCGTTGGTTATTAAATCCTGATAAAGTTTATGAAATGGTTTCTGCAGTAACAGCTGCAGTTGAAAAGCCAGTAACAGTTAAAATGAGAACTGGATGGGACGACAAACATTTGTACGCTGTTAAGAATGCCCTAGCAGCTGAGAAGGCTGGTGCTGCAGCAGTTGCTATGCACGGGAGAACCCGTGAACAAATGTACATGGGTAATGCTAACTGGGAAATTTTGAAAGAAGTTTCTGATGCTTTGACAATTCCCTTTATTGGGAACGGAGATGTAACATCTCCACAAATGGCAAAACAAATGCTTGATGAAGTCGGTGCTACTGCTGTTATGATGGGACGTGCTGTTGAAGGAAATCCTTGGATTTTAAAGCAAACTAACCATTACCTTGAAACTGGAGAAGTATTACCAACTCCAGATATTGAAGACCAAATGCAAATTGCTAAAGAACATTTGCATGGATTAGTTGAACTAAAAGGTGATTATGTTGGTGTTCATCAATTTAGGGGACAGGCAGCTTATTATCTTAAGGGATATTCACATTCAGCTCGTGCCAAAGTTGCAATCACAAGTGCAGATACTGAAGCTGAAATGTTTAAAATTATGGATGATTTTGTAGCACAAACTAAAGATCGTGAGAAAAAACGTGCTGCGAGAGCGCATGAAAGAGTTTAGTTATGTTAAAATTAAACTAATTATTAAGTAGTTTGGAGGAATTATAGTGGCTCAAGATCCTAAGCAAAAAAGAAAACAAGAAAGACAAATGAATGATCAAATGCGAGTTCGTCATGAAAAAATGGATGAATTACGTGAAGAGGGTATTGATCCTTTTGGTCATGAGTTCAAACCAACCGCTTTAGCAAAAGACTTAACCGAAGAATATGACAAATATTCAAAAGAAGAATTAGAAGAAAAAGACGTTACTGTGACTATTGCAGGACGGATGGTTGCTAAGCGTGGTAGTGGTAAAGTTGGATTTGCTGATATTCTTGATCGTTCTGGAAGAATGCAAATCTATATTCGTAAGGATGTTGTTGGTGAAGAAAAATACCATATCTTTAAACGTTCTGATATTGGTGACTTCTTAGGTTTTACTGGAGAAGTAATTAAGACTGACATGGGTCAATTAACTGTTAGAGTTACGGACGTGACATTCTTATCAAAAGCACTTCGTCCACTACCTGATAAATTCCATGGTTTACAAAATAAAGAACAAAAATACCGTCAACGTTATCTTGATTTAATTTCTAACCGCGAGAGTTTTGATCGTTTTCAAAATCGTGCCAAAATTATCAGTGCAATTAGAAACTTCTTAGATAACGAGATGGACTTTACTGAAGTAGAGACACCTGTATTACATGCTTCTGCTGGTGGAGCTTCAGCTCGTCCATTTATTACTCATCATAACGCTTTAGATATTCAATTATATCTTCGGATTGCACTCGAACTTCACCTTAAACGTTTAATCGTTGGGGGAATGGGACGAGTATACGAAATAGGCCGTGTTTTCAGAAATGAAGGAATGGATAAAGAGCATAACCCAGAATTTACTGAATTAGAAAGTTATGCTGCTTATTTTGATTTCAAAGATGTAATGGATGAAACTGAAGGAATTTTCCGTGCAGCCGCTAAGGTTGTTACAGATGATGGTAAAGTTACCTATCAAGGGAATGAAATTGATTTAGATAAGCCATTTAAGCGAGTTCATATGGTCGATGCTATTAAAGAAGTTACTGGTGTTGATTTTTGGCCAGAAATGACTATTGATGAAGCTCGTAAATTAGCTGATGAACATCACGTTAAATATGAATCATACTGGAAGGTTGGACACATCATTAATGAATTCTTTGAAGAATTCGTTGAATCAACCATTGTTGATCCTACATTTGTTTATGGACATCCAATTGAAATTTCTCCATTAGCTAAGAAAAATGCTGATGATCCTCGTTTCACTGATCGTTTTGAACTTTATATTCTTGGAAATGAATATGCTAATGCTTTTTCTGAATTAAATGATCCAATTGATCAAAGACAACGTTTTGAAGCACAAGTTGCAGAACGTGAGGCTGGAAATGATGAAGCTCAAGGTATTGACGAAGATTTCATTAAAGCTTTGGAATATGGAATGCCACCTACTGGAGGTTTAGGAATTGGAATTGATCGTTTAGTAATGCTCTTAACTGATGCACCTTCTATTCGAGATGTTCTCTTATTCCCAACCATGCGTCCGGAAGAAGATCAAGATTAATAAATTAAGTAAGTGATTGAATTCAATTGAATTCAATCACTTTTTTATTATAAAAAGTTCAAATTATTGTTGACAACAATTTGGTAAGAGGGTAATATTTATATAGTTGTGAGAGAGTATTACTATTTTTATTTAAATGTTAAAAAATACATTTTATTTATTGACATTTATGGTATAACCATGTAATATAGTTAATGCACTGTTACAGGTGCTTGAGTAGATCTTTGA
>NZ_AYYM01000007.1 GCF_001436035.1 Fructilactobacillus sanfranciscensis DSM 20451 | reverse complement strand
TCAGGAATCAGCTTACATCCACCTTGACGAATAGTTCTAATACCAGTCACATCAAGGATAAAAATGACAATCAAAATGAAAATAAAGTTGCTGAATATGGTAATAGACAAAAGAAAACATTTAAGAACAACACCAATAATAGTTGGTGACAATCTACCATTTTCTCATAAAGATTTCTCATCAACAGCGGTTGACAAAGATCCATTATAAATTAGATAATGCATTAGAAGCTGGAGACAAGATTGTCTAGATAATGTGTGAGATAAAATTTTTGGCAGGTTATCATACAAATGTTCAACTTAAATTTTACAATCTGCCATATACAAAAAGCGATCAAATCCATCGAGATTTGGTCGCTTTTGTTATGCTTATTTAATTATTAATCTAGATTAAACAAATATTATAACATTTATTCATCATCAGTATAAAAACTGCCAAGTCTATAAGTAGTAATTGGTTTCACATAATATCCATATTTAGCAACCAATTCACAAATCTGGTCACCATTAATTAAAGTAATTACCCTAGTTCCAACTTTAGCAGCTTTGATTGCATCCCGAGTAAAATCGGACGTCGTTATAAAAACACCATATTCTGCATTATGCTTATCCATTGCCCCACGAAACTTATCAATTTCTGGAGATGAAACTTTTCCATCCCATCGTTTAGCTTGTAGTGCAACTCTAGTAGTACGGAAATCACCTGATGTGATATAACCAAAACCATCAAGTCCACCATCACCAACATACTGAACTCCAATCGTATCATCAAGATCAATTTTCATCTCTTTTAACAAGCCACGACAGAATAGTTCAAATTTTTGCGGTGCCATTTTTAATAATGAAGTTAAAAGTTCATCTTTCCAAGAATCATCATCAACGTTTTCATTTTTTTCATCGTCATTTAATACACCAATATTTGTTGCTTCATCAACAATTGGCCGAACATCTTTAGCAGGATTAAATTTTTCAAATTTAACGGTTCTGCCTTTTTCTGACAACTCTAAAATATGATTATCATCAGTTACAATATATCCAGCAGTAATTAAGTCCTTGATAGAAAAATTAAAACGATAATCAAAAGGATGATATTTGGAACCACTTTTTTTAGATATTTTTACTTCATCAACTGTCTCTTCAGATATTATTTTTGAGTGGTCTCTAATTTCCCGTTTGATTTCTTTACGAGTTAACTTACCACCGAGACTTTGCATTGCTTTTAGTGCTTCACTCATTATTAAATTTTCTGATTTAAGTGTTTTATTTAAAGCCATTAATTAGCTCCGGGAAAATACTGTAATGCTCTCAACGTGCGGCGTTTGTGGGAATTGATCAACTGGTTGAACCGGTTGGTTAATCTTGTAGCCACCTTCTTCAAGTAACTTAGCGTCACGAACTAACGTAGCTGGGTTACATGAAACATACACTAAACGTTCTGGTTTCATCTTTAACACAGTTTCGATGAAACTTTCATCCATTCCCTTACGAGGAGGATCAACGACAATCACGTCCGGTTTGATGCCATCTTCAGCCCATTGTTTCATTTGCTTTTCGGCTTTACCAACCACAAAAGTTGCGTTATCAATGTGGTTTAACTTAGCGTTAGTTCTGGCATCTTCAATGGCTTCTTTAACCACATCAACACCATAAACATGCTTAACATTTGGTGCCATGGCTAAGGAAATAGTTCCAATTCCACAGTAAGCATCAATAACAATGTCATCTTTAGTTAATTTAGCTTTTTCAATGGCAAGTTTGTAGAGTTTTTCCGTTTGGAAAGGATTGACTTGGTAAAATGACAATGGTGAAATCATAAACTTCGTGCCCATCAATTGATCCATGATGTAGTTTTTACCTTCCAACATGAAGTTCTTGTCACCCATTAATTTATTACCTTTACCAGTATTAATGTTCATCATTAAACTGTCTAAGTTAGGTATTTTTTCCATAATATCATGCGTAATTTCTTGGGCATGTGGTAAATCACGACCATTAACGACAATGACAATCATCATTTCATGACTGTAAAAACCGTAACGGACCATGATGTTCCGAATTAAGCCTTCGTGGGTAACTTCGTTGTATGCGGCAATGTTGTATTTCCGTAATACATCTCGAACCACCACAATAGCCTTATCAATTTCTGGATTTTGAATATAGAAATCTTCAATTGGAATCAAGTCATGACTGTGACGACGGTAAAAACCAGTTTCTAGTCGGTTATTAATCATCCGCACTGGAATTTGAGCTTTATTCCGGTATTGCATGGGTTTTTCCATCCCAATCGTTGGATTAACTTCAACGTCAATGTGATCTTTTTTGAACATTTCAGCAATTTGGTGTTGTTTGAATTCAAGTTGTTTGTCGTAGCTTAAATGTTGTAATGGTGCAATTCCGGCTTGAGTATAACGTTTATCCACGGCTTTTACTCGATCTGGACTCTTCTTCAAGATTTTTTCTAGTTTAGCAAACGCAAAGTTCCGTTTTACTTTTAAAACTTTAATTTTTACTTCTTCACCAGGTAGAGCATCTTCAATAAAAATTGGGAAATGTTCCCCAACTTTTGCAACACCCATTCCTTCGTATGTTAAATCAGTAACGGAAACCGTTAATTCTTCGTTTTTGGTTACTGGTGCATCAATTTTTTTACTCATTTTTTCTCCCTAATAAAAAGTTTTGCCGTATAATCCGACAAAACTTTTTAAGTTTATTACTGGTCAGTTAGTTTTTTATTTTTTAGATTGGCAAAAATTTGGATATGTTGTTTTAAATTAGCAAACTTCATTGGGGCATTCCCCCCAAATTCACCATCTAAATTAATGGGCATTTTACGACCCATTTTTGGTACGATTGAGAAATTCTTGGTCTTCTTATAAACGATTCGATTATCATCGATGTGACGTCCGCCATTTAAGGCTTTCGTAATCAATTGTAAGACTTCAAAGACATTTCCCGTTTTGACAATAATCATGGTAAAGTTTCCGTCATTCAAAGAGGCATCGGGAACTAATTGTTCCAAACCACCCACTGAATTCGTCATTGCAAGGAAAAACATTAAGGCTTTTCCTTTGTATTCTCCACCATCATATTGGGCTTCAATTTGAACAGGATAACTACTTGGTAACATTTCAACGGCCTTTAACATGTATGCCATGTAACCAAAGATTGTTTTCAAATCTGAAGGTAGGTCGTAGGTTAATTCGGTTAAACGTCCACCAGCTGCAATGTTAATAAAGTAACGCGTTTCGTGTTCGTTGTATGCTTTACCAACGTCCATTGGCATTAGTTCACCATCAATCATTACTTTAGCAGCTTCCACAAAATCATCACGTGGAATTCCCAATGCTCTAGCAAAATCATTCGTAGTTCCAGCAGGAATAATCCCTAATTTTGGTCGTTGTTCTAACGGAGCAATTCCATTAATTACATCATTAATGGTCCCATCTCCTCCAGCTGCAACGATTAAATCAAAGCCATCTTTAGCAACACGAGCCGCTTCGTCTCTAGCAGAATGTGGTTTTAGCGTAGTCGCAAAAGTACTAGTTTCGTAACCTCCATTTTCTAGGACATTTAAAATATCAACCAACTTCGGCTTGAGAGTCTCCCTCCCCGAACTTGGATTATAAATTATACGTGCTCGCTTTACCATCGTTACACCACTTTCTCTACTTATTTAATGATTCCATCAAAATTTTGTTAACCACTGATGGATTGGCTTTACCTTGGGTTTTCTTCATAATTTGACCAACCAAGAAACCAATGGCACGATCTTTACCATTGTTAAAATCTTCAATTGATTGGGGGTTAGCTGCTAAGACTTCGTCAATAATTGGTTGAAGTTTAGCGGGGTCAGATAATTGAACTAAGCCCTTTTCTTCAACAAATTGCTTTGGATTTTTACCATCTGTAATGGCTTTAAAGACTTTTTTGGCCATCTTAGTTGAAATGGTTTTATCCATAATCATCTTAATCATAGTTGCCAAGGCTTCAGGGGTAATTTTTGTATCAGCTAAATCAACTTGTTTGTCATTCAAGTAGGCGTTCACATCACCTTGAAGGTAATTAGAAGCCATCTTAGGATCACTCCCAAGTTCAATTAACTTATCAAAGAAATCTGACATTTCTTTAGTTTGGGTAAGAACCATTGCATCATATTCAGTAAGTCCCATGTCTTCCACATAACGTTTCCGACGACTTTCAGGCATTTCTGGAAGAGCTTCTCTAAGTTCGTTAATCCATTCTTCAGAAATATCAAGACTTGGAAGATCAGGTTCTGGGAAGTAACGATAATCATCTTTACCTTCTTTAACCCGCATCAAGTAGGTCTTGCCGTTTAATTCATCGTAACGACGAGTTTCGGCACCAATTGTACCACCAGACATTAAGACTTGGGCTTGACGAACTTCTTCATATGCTAAAGCTTTACGCACGTAGTTAAAGGAGTTCAAGTTTTTAAGTTCGACTTTTTGCCCTAACTTATCACTACCAACGGGACGAATGGAAATATTACAATCAACCCGCATGGACCCTTCTTCCATTTTAACATCAGAAATTCCAGTAAATTGAATCCGTTGACGAAGTCCTTCAAGATAATCGTAAGCTTCTTGAGGACTTGACATTTCTGCTTTAGAAACAATTTCAATCAAAGGTGTTCCTTGACGGTTTAAATCAACGTAAGAATATGTCTTTCCGTGGGTGTTCTTTCCAGCATCTTCTTCCACGTGCATTTCTTCAATTCCAATTTTCTTAGTACCATTAGCGGTTTTAACTTCAATCCAACCATTACGAGCGGCAGGAATGTCATTTTCTGTAACTTGGTAACCCTTTGGATTATCAGGATAGAAGTAGTTTTTCCGATCAAAGTGAGGATGTCTAGAAATATCAGCATGTAAAGCTAAAGCAGCTGTAATTCCGTTGGCAATTACTTGTTTGTTAACCGTTGGCAACGTTCCGGGATAACCCCAATCAATCACGTTGGTGTTGGCATTTGCTTCAACACCATATTTAACGGGAGAAGGACTAAAAATCTTTGAATTAGTTTTTAATTCAACGTGAACTTCTAGACCGATAGTCGTTTCAAAATTCATAAGTATTTCCTCCTATAATGCTGGCGTTTGTTTGTGGAAGTCAGTGTTTTGTTCAAAGGCATAACCAGCACGGTAAATAGTCTTTTCATCAAACGGACGACCGATTAGTTGTAAACCAATTGGTAAGCCATTACTAAAGCCGGCTGGAAGGGACATTCCAGGAAGTCCAGCTAAATTAACGGGAATGGTTAACGCATCATTGAGATACATTTCCATTGGGTCTGATGATTCTTCCCCAATTTTAAAGGCAGTACTAGTTGCCGTTGGTGTCATGATTAAATCATAATCTTTGAATACTTTTTGGAAATCGTTAATAATCTTAGTTCTAACTTTAGCAGCTTGCTTGAAGTATTTATCAAATGAACCAGCTGAAAGTGAGAACGTTCCAATCATAATCCGACGTTTAACTTCGTCACCAAAACCTTCTGAACGGGTTTTAACGTAGAGGTCTTCTAGGTTTTTCACTTCAGGAGCACGGAAACCGTAACGAATTCCATCAAATCGTTCTAAGTTTGATGATGCTTCAGAAGAAGCAAGCACGTAGTAGGCCATTACTCCATACTTCGTGTTAGGTAATGAAACTTCTTCAACGGTTGCACCAAGTGATTTGTATGTTTCAGCAGCCTTTTGAATGGCTTCCTTAATTTCTGGCTTAACTCCGTCACCTAAGAATTCTTTTGGTAACGCAATCTTCAAACCTTTCACACCTTGATCAATTCCTTCAGCAAAATCAGGAACTTCTTTAAGGGATGAAGTAGCGTCATGTTCGTCATGACCAGCAATCACATTTAATAAATGAGCATTGTCTTTCACGTTGCGAGTAAAAGGTCCGATTTGGTCAAAACTTGAACCAAAGGCGATTAGACCCCAACGAGAAACACGACCGTAAGTTGGTTTCATTCCAACGACCCCAGTAAAGGCAGCTGGTTGACGAATTGAACCACCAGTATCTGAACCTAAACTAGCAAGCACTTGGCCGGCTGAAACAGTGGCTGCTGACCCACCTGATGAACCACCAGGAACAGTATCTAGGTTCCAAGGATTACGAGTTGTCGCAAAGGCAGAGTTTTCAGTTGAACTACCCATGGCAAATTCATCCATGTTAGTTTTTCCGACAAACACAGCTCCAGCAGCTTTTAATTTTTCGACAACGGTTGCATCAAAAATTGACGTAAAGTTTTCCAACATTTTTGAAGCAGCAGTCGTTTTCATTTCTTTGGTTACCAAGTTGTCTTTTAGGGCAACGGGAATTCCAGAAAAAATACTGTCTGGATCAATTCCAGCTTCATCGATGGCTTTAGCTTGTTCAATCGCTTTGTCATTAATCGTTAAGTAAGCTTGGACAGATTCATTTTGTTCCTTAATTTTTTCAATCGTTTGCTTTGTTAACTCTTCAGAAGTAAGTTCTCCACTAACTAATTGGTTGTGAAGTGATTCTAAATCGGTATCAAAATAGTTCATTATTTGTCCTCACTTTCGTCAATAATAGTTGGAACGCGAATTAAGCCATCCGTCGTTTCAGGAGCATTGGCTAATAATGCATCTCTTTGACCCCAGTTATCAGCAACATCTTCACGTAAAACGTTAATCCGATCAGTTACTGAGTAAGTAGGTTCAATTCCTTCAGTGTCAACAGTTCCAAGTTCATCTAACATATTCAACATATCGTTTAGTTGTTCTGTGAACCTCGGTAGTTGTTCTTCAGTTAGCTTTAATTTAGCTAACCCAGCAATGTGTTGAGTAGTTGCTTCATTTACTTTTTCTGTCATAATGACCTCCTAATTATGCATTAATAGTTTGTAAAGATGTGTGAACTAAATTTCTTATCGTTCGTACTCCGATACAAGTAACTTTGCATTCCGTTCGTTGATCCAACTTGAATTTCAATTGGAGCGCCAGTTGGCAAGTATTTTTGTGCCGCAGTTTGAAGATATTGGGTGAAACTATTAATCTCAGTGTAACTGTAGAATTGCGTCGTTACATTAATTGTCATTCCTGAAAGCGAACCATCAGTGTAATGAGCTTGAGCAGTAACACCACTTAAGTTAGGAAAATAACTTTGAGCTTTATTCTTAAATTCATTAAAGGCTGCTGCATCATTGTCATTTGGTAATTTTTCGCCATCCGAAGCAGGTAAGACATAGTTCTTTTCATCAACCTTGTTCCAAGAACTAACTTCCTTTGCTCCATCCTTATTAACGGAGTAAGCAATGAAGTTTCCACCAACTAAACTATCTTCAGGTGCTGCCTTGTATAAGGCAATCACAATCGGAATGTTCTTGGTATCTTTATTTGCTCGCATCCGTGCTAGGATTTTGTTGGCAATTTCCTTACCATTTTGTTCAATATCAGCATCATCTAAATGTTTTGAGTATTGAGCTCCATACTTTTCCTTAGTGTAATAATAAACTGAATTCAATCCAATTCCAATTGTCATACCCTTAAGTTTCATTTTTCCACCTTCTGGTTCAAGGTAGTCTTGTTCATCAACTTGTTGGAGGTATTCAGGAACCACTTTTTTCTTTGGTTGACTTGGATTTAGCCCTTCTGGATTATCTTTTGATTTTCTACCTAACCAATTATAAGTAGTTGAAGTAGAAATATATTGACCTTCTTGGAAAACATATTTATCTGGTGAGAATTCTTTCTTAGAAATATTTTGTAATCCATGTTGGAAACCTTGCAAATTAAAGGTGTTACTAGTTTGACTTTGGTCAACCCCAGAAGACTTACTAACTTGGTAATGACCATCTTTAATTAAACTTTGATATTTACTACCAGAGTTATTACCGGTTAATTCTGTTTTGCTAGAACCACTGTTGGTTCCAACTCCTTTACCACTTCTACAAGCTACTAAAACTACTGAACTTGCGGCAACCAGTAGTACTACTCCTAATCGTTTCATTCCTTCACCTTCCATAATAAATGCTACTCTTTTTCCATTTCAGCCTTAAATTTCTGTTCATTCCAGACTGGAACGTTTAATTTTTCTGCTTTAGTTAACTTGCTTCCAGCTGCTTCACCAGCAATCACTAAATCCGTTTTTTTGGATACACTGCCAGTTACTTCCGCTCCATGTGCTTCTAACCATTTGGCAGCTGATCCACGAGTCATATCAATTAACTTACCTGTTAATACTACTCTTTTTCCGGTGAAAAAGGTTTCGCCTTGAACTACGGGGTTCGTGGACTTGTATTCCATGTTGACACCCATGGCAATTAACTCATTAATTAATGACTGACTATTTGGATCAGCAAAATAAGTTTCGACACTGTCAGCAATAATTTCGCCAATCGAATCAATGGCGACAATTTCTTCGCTAGTGGATTTCATAAGGTTTTGAATATTTCCAAAATGAGCTGCAATTAGTTGCGCTGCTTTACTACCCACGTGACGAATTCCTAATCCAAAAAGTAATCTTTCTAACGAGTTATTCCGACTGTTATCTAAAGCCGTTAATAAATTATCAGCTGACTTTTCGCCAAATTTATCTAGTTTAATTAATTGTTCACGAGTTAATTTGTAAAGACTTGCAACATCATCAATTAGATGACGATCAAAAAGTTGAGCTACAATTTTAGGTCCTAGACCGTCAATATCCATTGCATTCCGCGAGGCAAAATGCGTAACTTGTTCAGATAATTGAGCGGGACACTTGGGATTGATACACCGAAGTGCTACTTCATCATCTAAATGGACTAGTTTAGCGCCACAAGAAGGACAATCACTCGGAATTTGATAAGGTTTTGAATCTGCTGGCCGTAATTCAGGAATAAAGCGTTCTACTTCTGGAATGATATCCCCTGCTTTATAGAGAATGACCGTATCGCCAATCCGAATATCTTTTTTCTCAATGTAATCTGCATTATGCAAAGAAGCTCTTGAAACTGTAGTTCCCGCTAATTGAGCTGGATTCATAATAGCAGTTGGGGTAACGACTCCAGTTCTTCCGACTGTCCATTCAATGTCTAAAATTTTCACCTTAGCTTCTTCAGGGGGGAACTTGTAGGCAATTGCCCACTTAGGGACTTTAACAGTATGTCCAATTTCCATTTGTAACGGAAGTGAATTTGTTTTGATGACAATTCCATCAATTCCATAAGTTAAATCATTTCGCTTAGCTTGATATTTCTCAATGTACTGATCAATTTCAGCTTGATTATGAGCGACCGCAAAATTTTCGTTAACGGTAAATCCTAGTTCTTTTAATTCTTTGAGTAAGCCACTTTGGGTCGTTGCTTGTAAATCGTCATAATCAGCAACATTGTACATAAACGTACTCAAGTGTCGATCGGCAGTAACTTGGGGATCTAATTGACGTAAACTTCCAGCTGCTGCATTACGCGGATTAGCAAAGGTGGCTTTTCCATCATTTTGGCGCCGTTCGTTGAGCTTCAAGAACTCCTCTTTGCCCATATAACATTCTCCACGAACTTCAATGTCGATGGGACGACTCAAAGTTTGCGGAATTGATGGTATTTTTAAAGCGTTCTTGGTGATATCTTCTCCAATTCGACCATTTCCTCTAGTTGAAGCTTGGACTAGCTTTCCAGCTTCATACCGCAAAGAAATTGAAAGACCATCAATCTTTAATTCACAATTAAATTCTTGATCATCGGGATATTCGGTTTGAAGTCGATTAATAAATTCAGCTAATTCTTCGTTAGAAAAGACATCGCCTAACGAAAGCATAGGAATCGGATGTGCAACTTTATTAAGTTCAGTATCAACGTTTCCCCCAACTTGTTGCGTTGGCGAATCAGCTGTTACAATACCGGGATATTTTGCTTCTAACTTAGTTAAGCGATCATAAACTAAGTCATATTCTGCATCCGAAACCGAGGGGGAATCTTGTTCATAATATTCTTTTCCCCACTTAATTAGTTGTGGCCGAATCGTTTCTGCCTCTTTACGAGCTTGGTCTTCTGTTATTTGATCTAATGGAATCTTTTCCAAGAAGCTCACCACCTTTATTTTTCGACTTTAGTAATTGGAGCAAATGCGGCTAAGAGCCGTTTAATTCCTTTTTCTGGGAAAGCAATATCAAGTTCCATGTCTTCACCAGTTCCGTTAACTTTAACCACAGTTCCAATTCCCCAGGCTTTATGAGTAACTTTGTCACCCACTGTCCAGTTCTTCTTATTGGCACCAGTTTCTTGTGGTTTTTCTACTCGTTGTGTTGGACGTTTGTATGGAGTACTAAAGGCCCGTTCTGTCCGACGATTATAGGTGCTATTGTCAAACGGTGTTTTTGGTCCTTGAGATCTCATTGCTTCATCATTTGCCAATAATTCTGGCTTAATTTCTTCCATAAAACGAGAAGCAGGGTTATTTTGCATCCGTCCATATAGCATCCGCGAAAAGGCATTGGTCATATAAAGTTTCTTTTGGGCTCGAGTAATTCCTACATAAGCTAACCGACGTTCTTCTTCAAGTTCATTTGGTTTTTCCGCAGCACGAGCAAGTGGAAAGAGCTTTTCTTCCATTCCTGGCATAAAGACCACTGGAAATTCCAACCCCTTAGCAGCATGTAAAGTCATCAAAGTCACTTGTTTAGCATTTTCATCTACATCATCTTGTGCAGAAACTAAGGCTAAATCAGCTAGGAAATCAACTAATCGATTCCCCGTTTCACTATCAGCTGGTTCATATTTATCATCAAAGTTTTGCGTTACTGAAATAAATTCTTCGATATTTTCAATTCGTGCTTGGTTTTCTAAAGATTTAGTTTGCTTAAGTTCAGCCAAGTAACCAGTTTTTTCTAAAATGGCTTCGGCAATTTCGGTTACCGTCTTCGTTTTTACGTCAGTTCCGATTTCTTTCATTGTTTGACCAAAATTAGCAATCGCATTTCGAGCTCTAGCCGGAATAGCATTTGCCATCATTACGTTTGCGGCTGCTTCCGAAAGATTCATTCCTGCATCCCCGGCAAACATCCGTAGTTTTTCAAAACTAGCATTCCCAATTCCACGCTTAGGCACATTGATAACTCGTTCGAAACTAAGTGAGTCATTGGGGTTGGCTACTAAGCCTAAATATGAAAGAATATCCATAATTTCTTTTCGTTCGTAGAATTTGTGCCCTCCGACGATGTTATAAGGAATATTGGATTTCATGAAAGTTTCTTCAATTACACGAGATTGGGCATTCGTTCGATAAAGCACTGCGAAGTCGTCATAGCTATAACGACCTTTTTCAATTTTTTCTTTGATTTTTGCCACAATGTATTGAGCTTCATCACGTTCACTTTGGGCCCGATAATAGGTAATCTTTTCCCCTTGGGCATTTTCAGTCCACAAATTCTTATCTTTACGTTCGTCGTTATTTTGAATCACACCATTGGCGGCATCCAAAATGGTTTTGGTTGAACGATAATTTTGTTCAAGCATGACTGTGTGGGCAGTTGGATAATCTTTTTCAAAGTTTAAAATATTGCTCATGTTGGCACCACGCCAACCATAGATGCTTTGATCGGCATCACCAACAACACAGATATTTTGGTACTTATCAGCTAACAATTGAACTAAGCGATATTGGGCTTCGTTCGTATCTTGATATTCATCAACGTGGATGTAGTGGAATTTATTTTGGTAGTAACTTAATACATCAGGAAATTTTTCAAATAATTCAATCGTCAACATAATTAAATCATCAAAATCCACCGAATCATTTTGTTTTAAACGTTTTTGGTATTCTTCATAAACTCCTGCCACTACTTGATGGAAAGGATTCCCGTCATTGTGTTTTTCTGCATATTCTGCTGGCGTTTCCATGTCATTTTTGGCATTTGAAATCGCACCTAAAATTGCTCGTGGATCATTCTTTTTCGGATCTAAATTTTGATCACTAAGAATTCGTTTGATTAACGTTTTTTGTTCACTAGTTCCCGCGATGTTAAAAGCTTGGTTATAGCCTAATTTTTCAATGTTTCGCCGTAAAATTCGAACCCCTAACGCATGGAATGTTGAAACCCACACGTCATCTCCTCCAACTTCAAGGAGCTTGTTAACTCGTTCTTTCATTTCACGAGCAGCTTTATTGGTAAATGTAATCGCCAAGATATTCCAAGGCATCACATGTTTATCTTCAATTAAATAGGCAATTCTGTGAGTAAGCACTCGGGTTTTACCACTTCCGGCACCTGCCATCACTAAAAGCGGACCTTCAGTTTGTTCAACTGCCTCTTTTTGCTTATCGTTCATACTCTTTAACAGGTCTGCAATTGCCATTTATCTTCGTCCTCCAAAAATTTCTCTTAGTTTAATTATAGCAAAAATAGAGCCAGCATAAATGCCGACTCTATGATTTTTATAGATATTTATAAGTTATATTGATTAAAACTGGCTTCCGTCTTAATAACCGTGTCAGTTGGAATCAAAATACATTGATGTTCAAAGTTTAATTGCCAATCCGGTTCACTAGCACGAGCTTTTAAAATCGCAGGAAGTTGTTCTGGAATAAAGGACTTCAAAATCACATCCGTATATTTTTGTACTTCTGGTAACGGTAAGTTACTTAAAGCTCGCAAGTGTTCGCGATATTGGTTAATGTTCATTCCTAGATTGAAAATAAACCCGAAAGAAGTGGTCGTTGGTCGAATGCCACAAACATATAATGTTTCATTCTTATCAAACCCAAAACTTAATTCAAACGTTCCAACATAATTAATGTTTTTTGCAACTTCATTAGTAATGCGTTTCATTTCAGCAAGAGCATCTTTCATATCGGTAAACTCACTGTTAATAACCACTTTCGTACCATTTTCCGCACCATGATATTAAAGTACTGGGAACTGAACTAATTTCCCATTTTGATCTCGAGTCGCAATTACTAAAAACTTGTGCAAATAGTTAATATCTGATTCTAGAATAAAAGTTCCATGACCAAAAAGCGGTTTGGTTAAATCAATTTCGTTTTTGGTACCAATTTTGAACTCTTGTTGTTGGGTTCCAGTTTTTAAAATTGGTTTTAAAACAGCTGGATAACCAATTGAATCGCTAGCTTGGTATAAATCATCAATGCCGACAACTGTCATATAAGGAACACTGTTCACGTTCAGTTGATCAAAGAAGGCATGTTCTAAGGCACGATCTTGAACAATTTCTAGTAAATCAGTACCTTGAGGAATTTTAGTAAACTGGGCCATGTATTTTAGTGAAGCAAAATCAATTGAATCAGTCGCATAAGTTACTACATCACAATGTTCGGCAAAATCCTTTAAAACTGAACGATCATTGAAACTGCCGACAACTACAAAATCGGCATATTGTTTAATTTTACTTTCAGACAAAGTTGTTAATACGCCAACTTTTAGTCCTAAACTTTTGGCCTCTTTCATAATTTGACAGCCATTAAGATTATCACCAATTACTCCCAAGGTTGCTCCGGGATTTAATAAATTTGTATTCATAATTAAACTACCCCTCTATCCTAGTTTCGATCATATTTATTGAGATGATATTTTTCAATGATTTGAATTATTTTTTGGGCATAAGCGGGATCAGTTGCATATCCATCCATGCTTAAACCTTTTGCAGAATCCTTGTAATTATCAGCTTGAACAACTTCTTTATATTGTAAAGCATTCCAGTCCGTTCCATGAGCTAAAAGCATCGCATGATCATCAATTGACTGCTTCCAACTATCATAAACGCGAAACCGCCCTGTGACTGTCTCTGGTTTCCCATATCGATATTCGGTTGTTGTTAAATTAACTCCGGGTTGATTAGCGCCTGCCTTCACACCAAATAAGTTGTGATATTTTGCTGCCAATTCACTTTGGCCCCAATTTGATTCTAAGATAGCCTGTGCTAAGGTAATGCTAGTTAAAATGCGATATTTCTTTTGGACAACGAACGCTTCTGGCAATACTTTGTTTACAAATTTTTTATCTTGCTGGCTAATGTTAGGTTGATTGTAATAAATAAAAGTTGGTGACTTAACAAATTTCATAATTCCCACCACTAAAAACATTCCAATCACAATTAGTACAATTAGACCATAACCTGAAACATTATTTTTTTTAGTTTTTCTGGTACGCTTGCGTTTCCGCCGTCTTTTTTTTGCCAAATTAAACACCCACATCTTTCGATATACTTAAATTGTACTACAAAATAGGTTATAATTAACTAGTATAGTAATTTGAAATATTTTGTTCGAGTATTAAACAAGGAGGCGACAATCTTGCCAAAGAAAAATGATGAATTAACTGAAACTGAAAAATCACCCTTCGAAGTCGGTGATGTAGTTGGTTTCAAAATTAAAAAAGATGATTTCACAGGAACCATTGAAAAAGGTTACAAAAATGCCTTCTTAGTGTCTTTTAAAACTGATGATCCTGATATTCTCGATAGTTATCACGGTAAAACTGTGATTAACTGGAAAGATCTAACGATGATTAAGCAAGCTCCTCGTCCTGAAAAAGTCGAAGAAGAACCTAAAGAAGACGAACCAGAAAAATAATTTTAATTAAAAATGGATTGAGAATTAATTCTCAATCCATTTTTTTATTCATGTAATTCAATTGGTAAACCATCTGGGTCATAGAAAAAGACCATCTTTTCGCCAGTATAGTCATCCGTACGCAAGGCTTCAACCTCGACACCTTGTGCTTCAGGACAATTAACTCGTCGGGGTACGTCTGGTTTAATAAATAACTCTAACTCAGTTGTCTCATTGATTTTTAAATCAATTTTGACGTCATCTTTGTCAGGACGCTGATGTTCGCGAATCACTTCAAAGCCTAAAACGTCACGGTAAAAATGCAGTGATTCAGCGTAATCAGGCCCGATGATAGCAATGTGATGAATTTGCTTAAAGTTCATTTTTTCCCACTTATTTGGTTGTGTCGGTTTTTTGCATCTTACTAAAAGCAGCTAATTGACCGTATAAACCATTGCTTTCATTTGGCACAATAATTAAGTTACCGTCTGTCCCGGCAGCACGGATGGCATCAATTGATTGCGCATTGAAATACTTAGGATCAGCAGCGGCATAGGCAGCTTGTAATTCAGCAATTCGATATTTGTCGGCATCGGCTTGAATCTTTGTGGCGTATGCTTGTGCATCAGCATGAATTTCAGTTTGTTGTTTATCAGCTTTGGCAGTTGCAATTTTAGCGGCATTTTGTGCTTCAGTATTTAAGCGAATTTGTTCAGCATTCCCTTGGGCTTGTGAAATGGTTGCTTGCTTATTTTTAGATGCAGTAATTTGATTTTCCATCGCTTCACTAACCCCTTTAGAAGGTGTTAAGTTACCGATTTGAACCCGTTCAATCATGACTCCATAAGTGTTAGTTAAATCACCAATGTTTTGCATTAATTTAGTGTTAATTTTATCAGTAGAATTTAAAACTTCATCAAGATCCATACTTCCGATAATGTCACGAAGCGTTCCACTAACTTGGTAGGCCATTGATTGAATTGAATTACTGTTTCCAAAGGTATAGCGTTCAGCATTAGTAATTCGGTAGTTTAAGGTAACTTGAATACTAATACTGGCATTATCTTTGGTAATCCCAGTTTGAACAGGTAAAGCTAACGGTTGTGATTGAAGGCTAACCGTACTGACGTGTTCTATAAATGGAATATAAAAATGAATTCCACTCTCAAATTGACGAGAATATTTTCCTAAAAAGGTTACTAATCCAACGTTGTTTTGTTGCACAATTTTAATTCCGAGCATGGTACTCTCCTTTATCGACTAAATAAACTTTTTGGTCGGTCACATCAGCTACTACATAAGTCGCTTTTGACTTTAATGTGCTACCAACGATTTGGTAAAAGTATAACACACCGTTAAGTTTTACAATTCCATCCGCTTGGAGTTGGTTGCCGCTAATTTCGGTGCCAACTAATTCCGGCATCCCGATTAGTTCGAGTTTTGCAAAATGTTGGGCGATGATTGACTCAATTTCGGCAGCCACAGTGATACCTTTGGCGTTTGCTAATAGTTGAAGGGTGTGGGCATTTTGGGGATTGAGAGTGATGGCAATTTTTTCCATATTTTTCCTTTTTTAATCTTCAGGCCGCCAATATCTATTAAAATGTTCCTCTTCATCTAGATTTGAAAAGACTTGTCTTAATGCTTCTTTTGCTCCTATATCAATAAATTTTCCAGACTTCCAATCACAATTAATTCTCCTCATAATAAATATAAAATTACTTAAATAAAATATTTATTATTATAACAATAATAACTCATACTAAGTACGAGTTTAATAATGATTAATGTACAGAATGTTTTTATTAGAATTAATCAGACCTTCACCTATTTCCAATCCCTCTTCGTCGAAGTTAATCCAATTCCAGGATTGAACATATTTGTTGGATCACATTCTTTGTAATGTTTAACTAAACTTTCAGGAGCATGATATAAGTGTCCTACATTATGTTCAGCAGGATAACGAGCACCACGTTTATCTAAAATTTTTAACATTTCTTGTTTCAATTCATGAGGATCAACACCTTTTTTCAAGATGTAATCTTGATGCATAACGTGATCCAAGAAGTGTCCATAGTAAAGTTTGTATTTAATTTTATCATCAATTTCTTTAGGTAAAATTTCGAACCAGTCTTCTTCATTTCGTGGTAAAGCAATATCCAAAGGTAAAATTTGAATATCATCTTTTTGGTGAGTTTCTGCATAACGAATTGGAACAGCAGCTGTTACGTAACGATGCGTTGCAGCAACTTTAGCTTCTTTAGGGGTACATTCAAAGTAGCCACCTTCGTTATCTTTGAAAAACTCTTGTAAATAATCTTGTGCTTCTTTAATTCCTTGATTATCAACTTTTAATTGAAGATAGTGTTGATATTTGTCCCGGAACTCTTCCATCCGTTTAGGCAATTGGTCAGGGAAAATCTTACTCATATTTTGTAACATACGATCAACGAAATATGGTTTAAAGGTAGGAATATGCCGTAAGATTCTTTCACTAGCAGCTCTGGCATTAAATAAGAATGGTAATGGTTTGGTTCCGATATCATCAATTACCATTAAACTATCTTTACCATATTTTTTCGCTAAGTCATAAGCTTCACGGTGCATGTATTCACCAGAAACGGGAAGGTATTTAAACTTCGTTAAAATATGCCGTCTTAATTTTTCCAAAACATCCGGATCATTAGTTCCAATGTAAAAGACCTTTTCTTCTTTAGGCTTAGGATAAGTATCTAAACGGACTGCAAACGTAACTAGTTTACCGGCAGAACCAGAAACTTCATATAGTTCTCGCGGATCAGCATTGTAACGAGTTGGCGTACTAGCATCAACATTACGAACACGGCTTTCATAATTACGATTGTGTCCAACTCGTTCTTCACTATAATGAACGTCTTGACTACTATAATTATGATTTTCCAAATTAGTTAAAATCTCTTCAGGTGTGGTTCCTAAATCAACACCTAAATGATTGACTAGATGTAATTGATTATTTTTATCAACTTGAGCATAAAGAGCTAACTCTGTGTAAGCTGGTCCACGTTGAACTAAAGCACCGCCAGAATTATTGTTTACTCCACCGACGACACTTGCCCCAATTGTTGATGAACCAATGACAGAGTGTGGGTTACGATCAACTTTATCAAGTTTTGTTTCTAACCCATGTAAAGTTGTTCCAGGGAATACGATTACTTGTTTGTTATCGTCAATTAATTGAATCCCTTTCATTCTTAAAGTATTAATGACTACCACATCACGATCATAACTATTATCGTTAGGAACGGATCCTCCTGTTAATCCGGTGTTGGCAGCTTGCATAATCACAATCAAACCAGCTTGATGGACAATTTGTAAAACTTTCCATAGTTCAATTAAGGTCTTTGGACGGATTACTGCTAAGGCGTCACCATGACCGGAACGATATCCTTCACGATATTTTTCAGAACGTGATTTAGAAGTAATTAGGAATATTTTTTGCAAACAAAAAACACCCATACCAAGTATGAGTGTTCCAAAAGCATATTCGTAAAAATATATCTTAACGTTTTGAGAATTGACCAGCCTTACGAGCTTTCTTAAGACCTGGTTTCTTACGTTCTTTCATTCGTGGATCACGAGTCAAAAGACCAGCTCTTTTAAGAGCTTCACGGAAGTCAGGATCTACATCAAGCAATGCACGAGCAATTCCTAAACGAACTGCACCTGATTGACCAGAGAAACCACCACCATTAACGTTTGCTAATGTGTCGTAGTTACCTAATGTTTCAGTAACATTGAATGGTTGTAAAATAACTTCTCGTAAGTTAGGGAATGGAATGTATTCTTCAACGTCTTTACCGTTGATAATAATCTTACCAGTACCTGGTACTAAACGTACACGAGCAACTGAGTCTTTACGACGACCTGTACCACTGTATTGAACTTTAGCCATGTGTATATCCTCCTTAAATTAGGTTAGTAATATCTAAAACTTCTGGTTTTTGTGCATCATGCTTGTGATCTTCACCAGCATATACGTGAAGTTTCAAACCAATCTTACGTCCTAATGAGTTGTGAGGAAGCATACCCTTAACAACTTGTTCAATGAACTTTTCAGGTTTTTCAGCACGCAATTTACCAAATGATTCTTGTTTAATTCCACCAATGTATTGAGTATGGTGGAAATGCATCTTATCTTTGGCCTTGTGACCAGTTAATGCAACTTGTGATGCATTGATAATAATTACATTGTCACCATTGTCTACGTTTGGTGTGTAAGTTACTTTGTTTTTACCGCGTAAAACTGAAGCAGTAACACTTGCAAGACGACCTACTGGAATACCAGCAGCATCGATAATGTACCATTTGTGTTCAGTTTCACCGGGTTTAGCCATGTATGTTGTACGCACTATATTTTCCTCCGCGTTTCTTTGTTTTGTTCGACACCAATATAAGTTTCCGGGGCTTAAATGTGGGGCAAACAATACCATATACCATTTTACAAACTATAAAGTGAAAAGTCAATCAAATTCAAGAATTAATCTAGTCATGATGCTTTTTTTCAGAATGTTCAGGATCATCACCAGGATAATAAACTTGCTTTAGATATAATCCTTCAGCAGGCATCGTCAAACGAGCTTCTTGGCGATCTTTTACTTTTAGTAAGCGTTGAATATCATGAATTGGTCTTTTCCCCATTCCAATTTCAACTAAAACAGCCGTCATAATTCTAATTTGGTTGTACATAAAACCATCTCCATAAAATTCAAAATGAATTTCATGATTGGCCTGATCATTAATTGCTTTAACCGAAAAAACAGTTCTTACCCGACTTCCTGGTTTAGCACCAGAAGCAACAAATGATGAAAAATCATGTTTACCGACAAAGTCTTGGATTGCAATCTCCATTTTTTCAAAATCCATAGGAAAACGCCAATGAGCGGTATAAAATCGTTTAAATGGATCTGTAAATTGACCTAATGAAATTTTGTAAAGGTATTTTTTCCCGGTTACATCATAGCGAGCATGAAAATTTGGTTCAGCAATTTTAACTTTTAAAATTTCGATATCTAATGGGCACATGCTATTCAAGCCTTTGAGCATGTTTTCTGCGGGTATATCAAACGGAAAATCAAAGTGAGCAACTTGAGCTAGAGCATGCACACCTGCATCCGTTCTTCCTGATCCGTAGACTCCAATTTCTTGAGTTGGGTTTTTAGCCATTCGATTAACTAATTTAGTTAAAACGCCCTCCACAGTCCGTTGTTTGGGTTGCTTTTGAAACCCCGCAAACTTTGTTCCATCATATGCAAATGTAATTTTATATCTTCTCATTAACTTAAAGTCCTCATTAAAATTACTGCAATTCCCAACAAAATAACTGCGATAATCGTTATGCTATCTGTTAAATTCCAATGATACTGTCGATAACTACTACGCGGTTGATTAGCTTCGTACCCACTTGCTCCCAAGGCATCCGCTAAATTATCAGCATGGCGAAACGAAGATACCAAAATGGGAATGATTAAAGAAATAATATTCTTACACCTCTTGATAAAACCGCCACTATTAAACATTACTCCACGCAAACGTTGGGCATCCATAATAACTTGTAATTCTTCCATTAAGGTTGGAACAAACCGTAACGCAATTGAAATCATGATTCCGATGGTTTCGACTGGAACTCCAACATATCGTAAAGGAGCGATTAATTTTTCTACTCCACTCGCGATTGAATTAGGTGAAGTTGTCATCGTTAAGAGGGTTGCTTGGATAATAATTAAGACAAACCGAATAAAAATTAAACCGGCCAACTGTATCCCATAATTAGTAATTTTAATTGGACCCCAGGAAAAATATGAGCTTCCATGAGGACTAAAGATAATTTGAATAACAACGGTAAACATAATTAGCCAAATAAAGGGCTTAATGGCCTTTAGGACCGTCTTAAGTTTGAGTTGTGCTAGATAGGTCTCAAAAACGGCAAATGCCACTAAAAGTCCATAATTCCAGATGTTATTAGCAAATAAAATCCAAGTAATGACTAATAAAGTAGCCAAAATTTTGGCAGTCGGATTCATGCGGTGAATATTTGAATTCCCTGGTAAGTAATTACCAAAAATAGCTTTATTCAACTACTCACCCTCCTATTTTGCTAGTTTTTTTAAAACCTGGTCGACCAATTGTTTTTTATTTAATGGAAGTTCTTCTAAATTAATTCCATTTTTCGCTAACTCTTTATATATTTTAACAGAATCAGGCAAACTAGCTTCATTAGCTAGTTGCATAAAAAAAGTTTGCGGATTTGTATCGCTCAGTATTTGGCCATGGTCAAGCATAATGACACGTTCAGCAAACTCACTAACCACCTGCATATTGTGAGTAATCAATAAAATTGTCACATGCTGCTGTTCATTTAGTTTTTTAATCATCGTTAAAATTTCATTACGTCCGATTTCATCGAGACCAACAGTTGGTTCATCCAAAATCAAAATGGATGGTTGCATGGCTAAAACACCTGCAATGGCAACTCGTCGCATCTGTCCACCGGATAATTCAAAGGGAGAACGTTTAAATAAATCAGCTGAAATTCCAACTTCTGTTAAAATTTGTTTTGCTAATTGCTCTGCCTCTTCCTTTGATTTACCAAAGTTTTGCGGACCAAAACTGACATCATCTAACACAGTATCAGCGAATAATTGATTTTCCGGTGACTGAAAAATCATTCCGACTTTTGAGCGAATTTTTAGTAATGCTTTTTTCGACATTTTTTTAGTAATTAAACTTTGCTTAACAATTACCTCTCCTGAAGTTGCCGTTAATAAACCGTTCAGCAACCTAACCAACGTAGATTTACCACTACCCGTTTTTCCCACAATAGTAATAAATTCACCAGCATTAATCGTCAAATTAATATTTTGCAGTGCTTGCCTAGCATCTATATTTTCGGGCGCATAGGTATAGCTCACGTTTTTTAAAACAATTTTGTTATCCATTCACTTAATCCCCGATCATCTAAATATTCAACTGGCGGATTGTAGCCATGCTCTTTAAATAGTTGCTTAATTTGTTCAGTAAAAGGTGGTTTAATTGCTAACTGAGCTAAAATGTCTGTCTCATGATAAAGCTTTTCTGGTTTACCATTAAAAACTAAGTCTCCATGATCTAATGCTAATACTTGATCAACGTTCTCTAACATTTCCATATCGTGTGTAATGTAAATTACGGTTAATTTATTTTTTCTCTGTAAAGAACTAATTATGTGTTTAATCTCCGATTTTGCGATTGGGTCTAACATACTTGTTGCTTCATCTAAAATTAGAATTGAGGGTTGCAATGCCAAGGATCTTGCTAAAGAAACCTTTTGTTTTTGCCCACCAGAAAGAAGATTTGGATTAATGTTTGCATACTCTAACATACCAACATCTTGTAGAGCTTGATTAACTCTTTTTTTCATCAACTTAAATTGTAAATTTCGATTTTCTAAACCAAAAGCTACATCCTCTTCAACGGTTGCACCAATAATTTGATCTTCCGGATTTTGAAAAACAATTCCAATTTTTTGACGTAAATCAGCAATAGTAGTTTCATTTAACTCAATCTCATCAATTAAAATTTTTCCAGAAGTAGCACTAAGCAATCCATCAATTAATTTAGCAATTGTACTTTTCCCACTTCCATTTTTCCCAATCAATGCAATCTTCTTACCTGCTTCAATTTTAAATGAAAGTTGATTTAACGCTTTAACTTGATTTGGATAAACAAATGAAACAGTCTTAAATTCAATTTTTGATTGCATTCGTGTTCCTTCTTTAATTTTATGTATAAAAAAATCACATAAATATGAGGCGCTTGGCTATTAACCACATTCAAGCTAGACTTGGAAAATTCCATCATCATAACGCTTTATGCCTCATATTTAGTGATTCAGTTATTTATGCTATTATCTCAAGATTTGTGATTAAACAAATTCTAAGATTACCATTGGTGCACCATCACCACGACGAGGCATGGTTTTAAGGATGCGAGTGTAACCACCGTTACGATCCTTGTATTTTGGTGCAATTTCATCAAATAACTTTTGCAAAGCAGTAGTTACCTTGATCTTATCGTCGGTTTCTGTAACGTCAGCAACCATGTTTTGTAAGTAAGCAGCAGCTTGACGACGTGCTGATAAATCACCACGTTTACCTAAACTAACCATCTTATCTACAGAAGATCTAACAGTTTTTGCTTTAGCTTCAGTAGTTTCGATACGACCATTAACGATTAATTCAGTAGTCAAGTTACGAAGCATAGCGCGACGTGGGCCTTTTTCACGACCAAATTTACGATAACTCATAAATGGATTTCCTCCTTTTAACTAATCTTCTTTACGAAATGACAAACCTAAAGCATCAATTTTGTTTTCGATTTCTTCAAGTGATTTACGGCCAAGATTTCTAACCTCCATCATGTCTGCCATTGACTTGTCTGTTAATTCTTGAACAGTGTTAATTCCAGCACGTTTCAAACAGTTGTATGAACGAACTGAAAGATCTAGTTCTTCAATTGACATTTCAAGCATTTTTTCTTTATGGGTTTCTTCTTTTTCTACCATAACATTAGCTTTTTGTGCACGATCAGTTAAATCAACAAACATGTCTAAATGTTGACTTAAAATCTTAGCAGCTAATGAAATTGCATCTGAAGGAGAAATTGAACCATTTGTCCAAACGTCTAATGTCAACTTATCAAAGTCATCACGTTGTCCTACACGTGTGTCTTCAACTTGGTAGTTAACACGTTCGATTGGGGTATAAATAGAATCGATTGGTAATACACCAATTGGCATATCATCGTTTCTAGCTTTGTTTTCTTCAGCTGATACGAAACCGCGACCCTTGTTAGCAGTCATTGTCATATGCAAAGTTGCACCTTCAGCAACAGTAGCAATATGCAAGTCTGGATTAAGAATTGTAGTTTCACTATCTGTAGTAATATCAGCAGCAGTTACATCAGCAGGACCAGTTACATTAATACTCAATGTATGAATGTCATTGTCTTCAGAGTCAATTTTCAACTTAAGCTTTTTCAAGTTCAAGATGATTTTAGTAACATCTTCAGTAACACCCTTTACAGTAGAAAATTCATGTAAAACACCATCGATTTGAACACTAGTTACAGCAGCACCAGGTAATGAGGCAAGTAAAATACGTCTCAATGAATTACCAAGTGTAGTACCATATCCTCGTTCTAATGGTTCGACAACTACTTCACCGTAGTTATTTGTTTCTTCAATTTTATGAATGTTAGGCTTTTCAAATTCAATCATTCTAACTTCTACCCCTTTCAAACCGCGTTGAGTCTTTTACAAAATTAAATCTCACTAAAAAATTAAACTCGACGACGTTTTGGAGGACGACAACCATTATGAGGAACTGGAGTAACGTCACGAATTGCAGCTACTTCCAAACCAGTTGTTTGTAATGCACGAATTGCTGATTCACGACCTGAACCAGGACCTTTAACAGCAACTTCAACTGTCTTCATTCCATGTTCCATTGCTGTTTTAGCAGCTGCTTCAGCAGCCATTTGTGCAGCAAATGGAGTAGATTTACGACTTCCACGGAAACCTAATGCACCAGCAGATGACCAGGCAATAGCATTACCTTGCACATCAGTAATCATAACCAATGTGTTGTTAAATGTTGAATGAATGTGAGCTACACCAGATTCAACATGCTTCTTTGCTTTACGCTTACGAGTATTTTTCTTTACCATAAGAACTAGTAACCTCCTTCTTAATTATTATTTCTTGGTTCTCTTACCTTTACGAGTACGAGCATTGTTTTTAGTGTGTTGACCTCTAAGAGGTAATCCACGACGATGTCTCATTCCACGGTATGAACCGATTTCTGATAATCTCTTGATGTCCATGCTTACTTTACGACGCAAGTCTCCTTCGATAACAAAGTTATCAAGGGCTTCTCTAATCTTATCTTGTTGATCAGGAGTTAAGTCTTGAGTACGTACATCTTCTGAAACACCAGCTTGTTCAAGAACCTTTTTTGAAGTTGCTTCACCAACACCATAGATGTAAGTTAAAGCAATAATCACACGCTTGTTACGTGGTAAATCCACTCCGGCGATACGAGCCATTTAGTCCACCTCCTGTTTAATTACTTACCTTGTCTTTGTTTGTGTTTAGGGTTTGCAGAGCAAATTACCATAACACGACCTTTTCTTTTGATAATTTTACATTGTTCACACATTTTTTTTACTGATGGTCTTACTTTCATCTTATTAAACCTCCTAATAAAGGGAAATTACTTAAACCGATAAGTAATTCTACCCTTAGTTAAATCATATGGTGACATTTCAACAGTTACACGGTCTCCTGGAAGTATCTTAATGTAATGCATTCTAATTTTACCAGAAACATGTGCTAAAATAGCATGACCGTTTTCTAGTTCTACTTTAAACATCGCATTAGGTAAGGTTTCAGTAATCTTTCCTTCTACTTCAATTACATTATCTTTAGACAAAACAATCCTCCAAAATCATGATTAATTCAATTCGTATCCAATAACACTATCAATCTTCAATATAGCATATCATTGCCTTATCGACAATTAAGAAGACCTTAGTTTAAATTGGTAAGAATCTTATTAATGTCTTTAGTAACATCTGCAATGTCTTGATCACCATTCACTGTATGCAATAAGTTTAATTTCTTATAAAAATCAATCAATGGAGTATTCATTTTCATGTTTACTTTTAATCGATTTTTAACAGTTTCAGGTTCATCATCGCTCCGTTGATAAAATACATGTCCACCACAAACATCACACGTACCTTCAACTTTAGGTTTTTTGTACAATTTATGATAAGTAGCACCACAGTTTTTACAAATGAACCGACCAGATAAACGAGCAACCAATACTTCAGGATCAACATCAATGTTAATCACAGCGTCAAGTTTCTTACCTAATTTATCAGTCATTTTCTCTAATTGTTTGGCTTGTTCCAAAGTTCTTGGAAAACCATCTAAGAGATAACCGTTCTTGGTATCATCTTGTTCTAATCGTTCTTCAACAATTTTACAAGTAACATCGTCAGGAACAAGTTCACCTTTATCAATATATTTTTGAGCTTCGACACCCATTGGAGTCTTGTTCTTCATTGCTGCTCTGAAAATATCACCAGTAGAGATATGAGGAATATTGTATTTTTCAACAATATCTTCAGCCTGAGTACCTTTACCAGCACCGGGAAGACCCATTAATAATAAATTCATTGACATACTATTTATCTCCCTTATCATCTTTTGGATCATCTTGAATGAATCCAACATATTCTTGTCTCATAGTTAAACCTTTAATTTGATTCATGGTTTCAATTGCAACCCCAACGATAATAAGGAGGTTAGTACCACCTAAACCGATTGAGCTGTTAAGATTCCAAACATTTTGTGCAACCAAAGGAATTAATGAAACAATTCCCAGGAATAATGCCCCAACTGTACTTAATCTCATCAAAAGATGTGAAACAAAAAGTTGTGTTGATTTTCCAGGCCATACTCCAGGAATATAACTTCCTTGTTTTTGTAAGTTTTCTGATAACTTTTCAGGGTTAACTTGAACGAACGCATAAAAGAAAGTAAAGACAATAATCAAAAGTGTATAAAATGTAGCTCCCATTGGGGTTTGCATATTAAACAATTCTGACATTAATTTAAACCAACCTTTACTTCCGTCGTTCTTAGTAAAGAACATCAAGATAGTCTGTGGGGTTGAAATAAATGCACTAGCAAAGATAACTGGGATAACTCCAGCAACGTTAACCTTCAAAGGAAGGTAACTGCTTTTAGCAGAACCGGTAGCTCTACGAGTATATTGAATTGGAATTCGACGTTCAGCTTGTTGAACCCATGTAACGAAAGTAACAATTACTAACATTGCAATGATTAGTCCAACAACGAACAAAGCTGGTTGCCACAAATCACTAGTTGGTGTTCCTTGGATATATTGTCTATAAAGACCTTCAAATCCGGTAGGAATATTAGCAACAATTCCAGCAAAAATGATCATTGAAACTCCTTGACCAATTCCTTTATCAGTAATCATGTCACCCATCCAAGTGGTTAACATTGTTCCTGCAGTAAGAATTAATCCAATGCTAGCATATGTAGCAATTCCAGGATTTTCAACTAAGTGTAAACTACTTAAAGCATTAAAACCAGCGGTAATACCAACAGATTGAGCGAATGCTAAAACAATCGTTAATCTACGAGTAACTTTGTCTAACTTAAGTCTACCAACTTCACCTTGTTTTCCCCATTCAACAAACTTTGGAACAATATCCATTTGCAATAATTGGACCACAATTTGTGCAGTAATATAGGGAGAAACACCCATGGCAAAAATTGAATAGTTAGTTAGGCCACCACCACTAAAGATGTTTAAAACATTAACTAACCCAGAAGAAGCTACTTCTTGAAGAGCTTTAGCATCAACACCAGGAACAGTAATATAAGCTCCTAAACGGAAAATTGCTAATACCAACAGCGTAAAAAGAATCTTTTTACGAATGTTTTTATCTTCAAATGCACTTTTTAAGGTTGATAACATTAGATCACCTCTGCTTTACCACCAGCATCTTCAATAGCTTTTTTTGCACTTTCAGAAAATCTGTTAGCTAAAACAGTAAGTTTCTTTTCAAGTTTACCTTCACCAAGAACCTTAACACCATCTTTAACATTTTTGATGATGCCAGCTTCAATCAACAATTCTGGTGTAACTTCTACACCATTATCGAATACGTTAAGTTCTTCAACGTTAACAATTACGATATCTTTACGGTTGATATTAGTAAATCCACGCTTAGGAATACGACGGTACAATGGCATTTGTCCACCTTCAAAACCTAAACGAGTCTTTCCACGAGCTTTTTGACCTTTTTGCCCACGACCAGAAGTTTTACCTTTACTTGAACGACCGCGTCCTTTTCTTGTTCTTTCTGAACGAGAACCTTCAGCGTATTTTAATTCGTTTAACTTCATTGAATTGCACCTCCTCTTACTTTAAAATAATTAATCTTTAACTTGTTCAACCTTAATTAAATGAGCAATTTTGAATAATGCTCCACGAGTTGCTGCAGTGTCAGGTCTTACAACGCTACTGTTAATACGTCCTAAACCTAAAGCTTCCACAATCTTACGTTGTTTTGGAAGACGATGAGCAGCACTATGAATCAAAGTGATTTTTAATTGAGCCATCTGTAAATCCTCCTATTCAGCTAAATGATCAACAGAAACACCACGAAGTTCTGAAACTTCATTAGCGTTCTTAAGTCCTTTAAGACCTTCGAAAGTTGCACGGATAACGTTGATCTTAGTATCTGAACCAAGACGTTTACTAGTAACATCGTTAATACCTGCTAATTCCATAACGGAACGAACGGCACCACCGGCTGCAACTCCAGAACCTTCTTCGGCTGGTTTCAACATAATTTTTCCACCGCCGTATACACCAACGATTTCGTGAGGAATAGTAGTTCCCACAATTGGAACCTCAATCAAGTTCTTTTTGGCAGCTTCAACAGCTTTACGGATTGCTTCAGGAACTTCTTGAGCTTTACCTGTACCGAAACCAACGTGACCATTCTTGTCACCAACAACTGCTAAAGCAGCGAAACGTAATCTACGTCCACCTTTAACAACCTTAGTGATTCGGTTAATGGCAACAACGTTATCTTCTAAATCCAATTTATTTGGATCAATATACTTAGCCATGTGATTTATTCCTCCTTTTTATTAAAATTCAAGTCCATTTTCACGGGCAGCGTCTGCAAGAGCAGCTACACGTCCATGGTATAAGTAACCACCACGGTCAAAAACGACATGTTTAATGTTTTTTGCAAGAGCACGTTCAGCAACTAACTTACCAACGCCTTGGGCTTGTTCAGTTTTGTTACCTTCAGTAACTTCTTTATCGAGAGTTGAGGCACTAGCTAGCGTTACACCCGCTACGTCATCAATAACTTGAGCGTAGATGTTTTTGTTAGAACGGTATACGTCTAAACGTGGGCACTCAGCAGTACCAGCAATTTTATTACGAACACGTTTGTGTCGAATGACACGTGTTTTATTTTTGCTTGGTTTTGTAATCAAAATAGTCACCTCTATATTATTGTTTATTTAAATAAGCTTATTTACCAGTCTTACCTTCACGAAGAGTAATGTGTTCGTTTTCGTAACGAATACCTTTACCTTTGTAAGGTTCTGGTGAACGAATTTCACGTACTTTTGCAGCAAAATCTCCAACATGTTGCTTGTTAATTCCAGCAATTTCGATAGTTGTGTTGTCAGGAACTTTAACATCGATATCTTCAGGAACTTTAACATCAACAGGATTTGAGTAACCAACGTTAAGAATCAAATCTGATCCTTTAAGTTGAGTACGGTAACCAACACCGACTAATTTCAAAGTCTTGTTGAATCCTTTTTCTACCCCTTCAATCATGTTAGCAAGGTTAGCACGTTGTGTACCATGTAAAGCACACATTTTGTTGTCGTACTTACCAGTTGGTTCGAAGTTGATTTCGTTACCGTTAACGTTCATTGCAACATCAGGTGAGAAAGTTTCTGATAATTCACCTTTAGGACCTTTAACAGTAATTACATCTTCATCACGTGTAACAGTTACACCTTCAGGAATTACAATTGTTTTATAACCAATTCTACTCATGTGTTAGACACCTCCATCTCTTAATTATTTTTTACCAAACGTATGCTAATACTTCTCCACCGACTTTTTGAGCACGGGCTTCTTTGTCAGTAATAACACCATTTGAAGTTGAGATGATCGCAATACCTAAACCATTAAGTACCTTAGGAACATCATCAGATTTAACGTATGAACGTAATCCAGGTTTTGAAATTCTCTTCAAACCTGAGATTACACGTTGATTGTCTTTACCATATTTAAGGTAAACACGGATAACACCTTGGTTATCGTCTTCAATATATTCAACACGACTTACGAAACCTTCACGTTTTAAGATTTCAGCCATGTTGCGTTTAATTTTTGATGCAGGAATATCTACAGAATTGTGACGAACCATGTTCGCATTACGAATTCTAGTTAGAAAATCTGCAATTGGATCTGTCATAGCCATGAACGTACAACCTCCTTTTAAGTTTGTTTATTCTACCAACTAGCTTTTTTCATACCAGGAATTTGACCCTTGTGGGCAAGTTGTCTTAAACAAATTCGGCATAAGTGGAATTTTTGGTAAACCGCACGAGGTCTACCACAATGTTCGCAACGAGTGTAAGCTTGTACAGCGAACTTAGCTGGACGTTTGCTTTTTGCAACTAATGATTTTTTAGCCAATGTAAAACCTCCTATTTAGCGAATGGCATACCAAATTGACGTAACAATTCGTGTCCTTCTTCGTCAGTATTAGCAGTTGTAACAAGTACGATATCTAAACCTCTAACACGGTTAACATCATCGTAACTGATTTCTGGGAAAATTAATTGTTCCTTGATACCTAATGTGTAGTTTCCACGACCATCGAATGAACGACTTGGAACACCATGGAAATCACGAACACGTGGTAATGAAACGTTAATTAATTTGTCCAAAAAGTCATACATTTTGTCACCTCTAAGAGTGACTTTGGCACCAATTGGCATACCTTCACGTAAACGGAAAGTAGCAATTGATTTTTTAGCTTTTGTAACAAGTGGCTTTTGACCAGAAATTAGGGTCAATTCGTTAACAGCCTCGTCTAAATTTTTAGAGTTTGTTACAGCATCACCAACACCCATATTCAAAACAATTTTTTCAAGTTTTGGTCCTTGCATAATTGATGAATAGTTGAATTTTTCAACTAGTGCTGGGAGAATTTCTTTCTTATATCTTTCTTCTAAGCGAGTAGACATGCGAGTAATTTCCTCCTTTCACTAACAATCTTAATCGATTGCTTTATGTGATTTCTTTGAAATACGAACTTTTTTACCATCTTTAACTTCGAAACTTACTCTAGTAGGTTCGTTAGTAGATGGGTCGATTAGCATTACGTTTGATGCATTGATTGGGGCTTCAACATCAGCAATTCCACCTTGTGGGTTTGCTTGAGAAGCCTTTTGGTGTTTCTTAACTTTGTTGATTCCTTCAACAACTACGCGATTGTCAGCAGCAATGGTTTTGATGATTTGACCATCTTTACCCTTGTCTTTACCAGCAATAACACGAACTTTGTCACCAGTCTTTAAGAACATTAATCTGGCACCTCCTTGATTTTGCTTCTTAGTATTAAAGTACTTCAGGTGCTAATGAAACGATCTTCATGAAATTATTACTACGTAATTCACGAGCAACCGGACCAAAAATACGAGTACCTTTAGGACTCTTATCATCATTAATTAAAACAGCAGCGTTTTCGTCGAAACGAATGTATGAACCGTCAGTTCTACGTTCAGCTGATCTAGTTCTTACAATAACAGCCTTAACAACGTCACCCTTTTTGACAACGCCACCTGGTGTTGCTTGTTTAACAGTAGCAACAATAGTATCACCAACGCCAGCGTAACGAACTCTTGAACCACCTAAAACTTTAATAGTTAATAATTCACGAGCACCTGAGTTGTCGGCAACTTTTAAACGACTTTCTTGTTGGATCATCGCAAGTGTCCTCCCTTCGATTTAAAAATCATAATACGATAAAAACGATACAAGCTAGATAATAACGGCTTTTTCAACAACATCTAGAAGACGGAAGTGAACAGTCTTTGATAATGGTCTAGTTTCCATGATTTCAACGATATCGTTAACTTTAGCAACGCCATCTTCATCACGAACCTTGTATTTCTTAGTATATTTAATACGCTTGCCATAAGTAGGATGTGTTTTAGTAGTTTCAACGGCAACTGTAATAGTTTTATCCATCTTGTCAGAAACAACACGACCTCTATATGTTTTACGTTCATTACGTTCTACGCTCATATAAATAAACCCTCCTTTTTATCGTATTTTATTTATTTAATTCTTTTTGTCTTAATGCAGTTTTGATCCGTGCAATTGTTTTGCGAACAGTTCTCAATCTTGCAGTATTTTCTAATTGACCAGTGGCTAATTGGAAACGAAGATTAAACAATTCTTTCTTGTAATCTTGTTCTTTAGCACGCATTTCATCAGTGGTTAATTGAGCAATTTCTTTAGCCTTCATTTGATTCGCCACCTACTTCCTCACGTTTAATAATTCTAGTACGAACAGGCAACTTACTTGAAGCTAAAGTCAAAGCCTTGACAGCAGTAGCTTCATCAACGCCGGCAACTTCGAAAAGTACCTTATCACGTTTTACGGCTGCTACCCATCCAGCTGGACTACCTTTACCTTTACCCATTCGAACACCAATACCTTTTTCAGTATATGATTTTTGAGGGAAGATTTTAATCCAAACTTTTCCACCACGTTTCATACAACGGGTGATGGCAACACGACAAGCTTCAATTTGTCTGTTAGTGATCCAATGTGAATCAATGGCTTGTAAGCCATATTCACCGAAAGCAACTGAGTTTCCACCTTTTGAGTGTCCACGTAGTTTACCACGGAATTCACGACGATGCTTAACACGTTTAGGTACAAGCATGTTTATTTACCTCCTTTACGGTTATCCAAAGGCTTTCCAGGTAAAACTTCACCACGGTTAATCCATGTTTTAACACCGATTGCACCGTAAGTAGTGTGTGCTTCATTCCATGAGTAGTTGATATCAGCTCTCAATGTATGAAGTGGAACACGACCTTCAGAGTAACTTTCGATACGAGCCATATCAGCACCGTTTAAACGACCGGCTGATTGAGTTTTAACACCATCAGCACCTGAACGCATAACTTGCTTCATGGCTTGACGCATAGCACGACGGAAAGCAACACGACCTTCAAGTTGTTTAGCAATGTTTTCACCAACTAAATCAGCTTCTAAGTCAGGTTTCTTAACTTCAATAATGTTAATGTGAACACGACGTCCAGTTAACTTGTTTAATTCATTACGTAAACTTTCAACTTCTGATCCACCCTTACCAATAACCATACCAGGTTTTGCAGTGTGGATAGAAATGTTTACACGTTTGGCAGCACGTTCAATTTCAACTTCTGAAACTGAAGCATCAGCAAGACGTTTAGCAAGGTAGTCACGAATCTTCAAATCTTCATTTAAATATGAAGCAAATTTATCATCGTTAGCATACCATTGAGCTTGCCAACCACGGTTAACACCGATACGGAAACCATTAGGGTTAATTTTTTGACCCATGCTCTATCCCTCCTTTTTTTCTGATACTACAATTGTAATGTGACTTGTACGTTTGTTGATTGGTGAAGCAGAACCTTTAGCACGAGGACGGAACCGTTTTAAAGTTGGTCCTTCGTCGGCGAATGCTTCAGCAACAACAAGGTCTTGACCATCAAGATCAAAATTGTTTTCTGCATTTGCTACAGCTGATTTTAAAACTTTTCCAACTACTGGAGATGCACCACGAGGGGTGAATTCAAGAATTGAAGCAGCTTCTGCAACGTTTTTACCTCTAATAAGATCTAAAACAAGACGGACCTTACGGGGGGCAATACGAACAGTCTTAGCAATAGCTTTTGCTGATGTAACTTGTTCAGCCATTTTGTATCCTCCTTGTTATCCTGTAATCTTGTCTTTTCCACCTACATTACCATGACCATGGAATGTACGTGTTGGAACGAATTCTCCAAGCTTGTGTCCTACCATGTCTTCTTGAATGAAAACTGGGACATGAGTTCTACCATTGTACACTGAGATAGTGTAACCAATGAAGCTAGGGAAAATAGTTGAGCGACGAGACCAAGTTTTAATAACAGTTTTCTTTTCTTGGTCTTTTTGGGCATCGATTTTCTTTAATAAAGATTGATCAGCGAATGGTCCCTTTTTCAAACTACGACTCATTATAAAACCTCCTCTTCAAGTCTGATTATCTGGATGTAACTAAATTACATCTTTGAACCCTTACGACGACGAACAATAAATTTGTTTGAACGAGCAGTCTTAGAACGGGTCTTCTTACCAACAGTCTTCTTGTGCCAAGGTGACAAAGGAGATGGGTAACCGACTGGAGCTTTACCTTCACCACCACCATGAGGGTGATCGTTAGGGTTCATAACTGATCCACGTACGTGAGGTCTTTGACCACGATAACGAGTACGACCAGCTTTACCCCAGTTAATAAGTGAATGTTCTTCGTTTCCAACAGTACCGATTGTGGCACGACAAACAGAAAGAACCATTCTTACTTCACCAGAAGGTAATCTAACAAGTGAGTACTTACCGTTTCCTTCATTACTCAACAATTGAGCTGAATTACCAGCAGAACGAGCAAGTTGTCCACCCTTACCTGGTTTCAATTCGATGTTATGAATAGTTGATCCAACGGGAATATCTTTAAGTTCAAGTGTATTACCTGGTTTAATATCAGCATTAGCACCAGATTCAACAACATCTCCAACTTTTAATCCTTTAGGAGCAAGGATGTATGATTTAATTCCGTCAGCATAAACAACTAATGCGATGTTTGCAGTACGGTTTGGATCATATTCGATTGTTTTAACTGTTGCTTTAATACCATCATGGTTACGCTTGAAATCAATAACACGGTATAAGTGTTTGTTTCCACCACCACGATGACGAACAGTCATACGACCTGAGTTGTTACGACCAGCTTTTTTAGCATTAGCTTTCACTAAGCTTTTTTCTGGCTTATTAGTAGTAATATTACTGTAATCAATACTAGTCATATTACGGCGACCATTAGTCGTTGGTTTGTATTTCTTTAAAGCCACGTTGTTTTCCTCCTATCTTAATAGATTATTCTTCAGAGAATAACTTAATTTCGTCTGAATCATTTGATAAAGTAACGATTGCCTTACGACGTTTCTTAGTGAAACCAACGTAACGACCTTGGCGTTTTTCTTTACCTTTAACGTTCATGATGTTTACTTTAGCAACCTTAACGCCGAAAACTTCTTCTACAGCATTTTTAACTTGGTTTTTGTTTGCTCGTAAATCAACATCAAATGTATATTTTTTGTCGTCCATACGATCAGTTGAAGCTTCAGTGATTACTGGACGTAAAATGATATCTCGTGCTTCCATTATGCGAGCACCTCCTCTACTTGAGAAAGAGCAGCTTTGGTAATAACGACTTTTTTAGCATTTAATACATCAAGAGTGTTAACACCTTTTGCACTAATTACTTGAACGTTCGGAATGTTTTTAGCTGAACGAGCAACGTTATCGTTAATATCTTCCAAAACTACCAATGTCTTAGTAGCTGCATCAAGGTTTTTCAATAAGTTAGCGAATTCTTTTGTTTTTGGTGCATCAAAGTTAATTGAGTCAACAACAACAAAATTATCTTCGGAAACTTTTTCTGAAAGAACTGATTTAACAGCTAATCTAGTAACTTTTTTAGGAAGGTGGTAGCTATATGAACGAGATGTTGGTCCAAATACTACTCCACCACCAACCCATTGTGGTGAACGAATAGAACCTTGACGAGCACGACCTGTACCTTTTTGTCTCCATGGTTTTTTACCACCACCGGAAACTTGGCCTCTGCTCTTAACTCCATTAGTACCTTGACGTTGAGATGCACGTTGCATAACAACAGTGTCAAATACTACGTTTTCGTTTGGTTCAATACCGAAGATGTTTTCGTTAAGATCGATTGAACCATCTTTACTACCATCTTGTTTAAATAATGATACGCTTGTCATTTTGCGGTTCCTCCTTTCCTATTTTCTTGAATTGTGTACAGAAGTACGAATAGTAACTAATGTTTTATTTGCACCAGGTACATTACCTTTAATTAACAATACGTTGTTTTCAACGTCTGCTTTAACAATTTCAAGGTTTTGAATAGTAACAGTTTTGTTACCCATACGACCAGGTAACTTCATGCCTTTAACAACACGGTTGATAATAACACCAAGTGAACCTGGACGACGGTGATATCTAGAACCATGAGTTTCTGGTCCACGACTTTGATTATCTTTATGAACGTTACCTTGGTAACCATGACCTTTAGTGACACCAGTTACATCGACAGAGTCTCCAGTTTGGAAAATGTCAGCCTTAACTTCGTCTCCGACCTTGTATTCCTCTAAGTCGACATCGCTGATTTCACGAACGAAGCGCTTAGGGGTTGTGTTAGCTTTTTTGGCGTGACCTTGTTCAGGTTTATTACTTAAAACTTCACGTTTTTCATCAAAACCAAGTTGAATTGCTTCGTAACCATCTGTTTCGTTGTTTTTAACTTGTAAAACAACGTTAGGAGTTACATCAACAACAGTAACTGGTACTAATTCACCGTTTTCAGTAAAAACTTGAGTCATACCAACTTTTTTACCTAAGATTCCTTTTTTGATCATGAGTACACCTCCAATATTGTGTAATATTATAATTTGATTTCGATATCAACACCACTTGGTAAGTCTAATTTCATTAATGAATCAACAGTTTTAGGTGTTGGATTCAAAATATCGATTAAACGTTTGTGTGTTAACATTTCGAATTGTTCTTGTGCTTTGCTGTACTTGAATGGTGATGCAAGAACTGTATAAATAGTTCTTTCAGTTGGCAATGGAATTGGACCTGAAATAGTGGCACCAGTTCTTTGTGCAGTTGCAACAATCTTATCAGCAGCTTGATCTAAGCTACGGTGTTCGTAAGCTTTCAAGCGAATACGAATTTTTTCTTTTGCCATGTTTTTCCCTCCCTCGTCTATTTTCTTGTAAGACTAACTCCGTAAAAGTTACCGGACACACCTTGCCATGGCAAAGCGGCCGGGTGTGCCGCAATCTTCTACATCATCGCTTATTGTATCAATTTCAGAGCACACTTTGCCCTTCTTATATAAGACACTACTATATCATACATGTAATTCGCTTGTGTTGCAAGGTTTTTAAGCTCTAAAACAAAAAAAGTTTTGTTAAATTTAATTAACAAAACTTTTTTATTTATTTAAAGAAAAGCAATTAAGCTTCTCCACCATTTTTCTTAATAATATCTTCTTGGATACTCTTAGGAACAGCAGTGTAATGGTCAAATGACATAACGAATGTTCCACGACCTTGAGTAGCAGAACGTAAGTCAGTTGCGTAACCAAACATTTCTGAAAGAGGAACCATAGCATGGATGTTTTGTGCATTATCTTGTGCTTCCATACCTTCAACGTTACCACGACGAGCAGTAACTTGTCCCATAACGTCTCCCATGTATTCTTCTGGAACACGAATATCAACTTTCATGATTGGTTCCAAGATAACTGGAGCAGCTTTCTTAGCAGCATTCTTCAAAGCGATTGATGCAGCAATCTTGAAGGCAGCTTCACTAGAATCGACATCATGATAACTACCATCATATAACTTAGCTTTAATATCAATTAATGGGAATCCGGCAAGAACACCATTTTCCATTGATTCTTTAAGACCTTGTTCTACTGAAGGGATAAATTCACGAGGAACAACCCCACCAACGATAGCATTTTCAAATTGGAAACCTGAACCTTCTTCACCAGGAGTGAATTCAATCCAAACATCACCATATTGACCTTTACCACCAGATTGACGAACAAATTTACCTTGAGCTTCAACTTGTTTAGTAAATGCTTCACGGTAAGCAACTTGTGGTTCACCAATTGTAGCATCAACACTAAATTCACGTCTCATACGTTCGATCAAAATATCAAGGTGAAGTTCACCCATTCCGGCCATAATAGTTTGCCCAGTTTCTGGGTTAGTTTGGGCACGGAATGTAGGATCTTCTTCAGAAAGTTTTTGAAGAGCAGTATTCATCTTGTTTTGGTCAGCTTTGGTCTTAGGTTCAACGGCAACTTCAATAACTGGTTCTGGGAATTCCATTGATTCAAGATGTAATGGGTGATCAACATCAGTAAGAGAATCACCAGTAGTGGTGTTCTTCAAACCAATTGCACCAGCAATATCACCAGAGAATACTTCAGGGATTTCTTGACGAGTGTTTGAGTGCATTTGAACTAAACGACCAACACGTTCACGTTTGTCTTTAGTAGCATTTAAAATGTATGAACCAGATTCAAGTGAACCACGGTAAACACGAATAAATGTTAAACGACCAACGAATGGGTCAGTTGCAACCTTAAATGCTAAAGCAGCAAATGGTGCTTTATCATCAGGTTTAACTGGTACTTGTTCTCCAGTTTCAGGATCAATTGCTTCGTAAGGACGAACGTCAAGTGGTGATGGGAGGTAATCAACAACCCCATCCATCAACATTTGAACACCCTTGTTTTTGAAAGCTGAACCAGCAAAAACAGGGAACATTTCAAGGTTGATGGTTGCTTTACGAATAGCAGCTTTTAATTCATCTTTAGTGATTTCTTCACCACTAAGATATTTGTCCATGATACCATCATTCAAATCAGCAACTGATTCAATTAAATTATCACGAGCTTCTTGTGCTTTTTCTTTGTAATCATCAGGAACATCAACAGTATCCCAGTTAGAACCTTCTTTATCTTCATCATAAATGTAAGCTTTCATTTCGATAAGATCGATTACACCGATGAAATCATTTTCGGCACCAACAGGAATTTGAACAGGAACTGCATTAGCACCTAAACGGTCGTGCATTGATTTAACAGAGAAATCAAAGTTAGCACCTAATTTATCCATTTTGTTGATAAAAACAATCCGAGGAACATCAAAATCAGATGATTGACGCCAAACAGTTTCTGTTTGAGGTTCAACACCAGCTTGTCCATCAAGAACAGCAACTGCTCCATCAAGAACTCGAAGTGAACGTTCTACTTCAACAGTAAAATCAACGTGTCCTGGGGTATCGATGATGTTAACACGGTAACCTTTCCATTCAGCTGTAGTAGCAGCTGATGTAATGGTAATTCCACGTTCTTTTTCTTCATCCATCCAGTCCATTTGTGATGCACCATCATGGGTTTCACCAATTTTATGAACTTTACCAGTATAGTAAAGCACACGTTCAGTAGTTGTTGTTTTACCGGCATCGATATGGGCAACAATCCCAATGTTACGTGTTTTGTCTAACGGGAATTCACGTTTGTTAGCCATTATTAACTCCTTTTAAAATTCAATAGTTCTAAAAAAGTGGCCAATTTCTTAGCCACCCTTTAATTGCAATTAAGCAATCAGAAGATTACCAACGGTAATGAGCGAAAGCACGGTTAGCTTCAGCCATTTTGTGTGTATCTTCACGTTTCTTAACAGCTGCACCAGTATTGTTTGATGCATCAATAATTTCTTTAGCGAGACGGTCACTCATGGTATGTTCACCACGAAGACGTGAATAGTTAACTAACCAACGTAGACCTAAAGTAGTTCTTCTTGCAGGACGAACTTCAATAGGAACTTGGTAATTAGAACCACCAACACGACGAGCCTTAACTTCAAGGACAGGCATGATGTTTTTCATTGCTTCTTCGAATACTTCAACTGGATCGTTACCAGTAGTATCTTTAATTTGGTCAAATGCATCGTATAAAATTTCTGATGCAGTACCTCTCTTACCATCTAACATCAAGTGGTTGATTAATTTTGAAACCAACTTTGAGTTGTAGATTGGATCTGGAAGGATTTCACGTTCTTGAACTTTTCCTTTTCTAGGCATCTAAAAGTCCTCCTTTAATTAAATATTATATTATTTCTTAGCTTTTGGTTTCTTAGTACCGTATTTAGAACGACTTTGACGACGATCTGAAACACCGGCAGTATCTAAGGCACCACGGATAACATGATATCTAACCCCAGGTAAATCCTTAACACGACCACCACGGATTAAAACAACACTATGTTCTTGTAAGTTATGACCAATTCCAGGAATGTAAGCAGTAACTTCAAGCAAGTTTGAAAGACGAACACGCGCATACTTACGTAAGGCAGAGTTAGGCTTTTTAGGAGTCATAGTTCCCACACGGGTAGCAACTCCACGTTTTTGAGGTGAAGCGTTGTTAGTTTGTTTCTTCTTGTAACTGTTGTATCCGAAGCCAAGAGCTGGGGATTTTGATTTAGAACTTCTAGATTTACGACCTTTTCTAACTAATTGATTAATTGTAGGCATCTAAAAAGTCCTCCTTTCTTAAATTTGGTTTTTAAGTCCACACATCCAGGTGAACCATTTTTTGGAATAAAAAAATCGCTTAACAGTTTAAGCACATTGACTAGAATAACATGTTAGAGCAATCACGTCAACAGACTTTTACGTATTTTTTAGTGAGGTGAAAGTATGAAAATAATTTTATTTATTTATGGAAGTATCATCGGATCGTTTTTACCATTGTTAGTGGAACGAATCATCGCAAAAAAGAATTTCATTTGGTCGCGTTCTCAATGTACAGTATGTTGTAGAAAGTTGGATTGGTTCGAACTAATTCCAATTTTTAGTTTTGTTACCCTTCGTGGTAAATGTCGAGTTTGTAAAATCAAACTCCCTTATTACCTATTAGTATATGAATTTTCTACCGGATTCTTATTCACTTTATACGGAGAACAACCATTCAAAATTTTGTGTTTATTAATCTGCTTTGAAATTATTAGTCTTTTTGATTTATTCACTTTTCAATTCAGTTTATGGTGGCTTCCCTTAATCTTTGCTTTAGCAATTTATGATTCTCCCATGCCATACAATAATATTGTCAGCATACTTATTTTATATTTAATCATTTTATTGATTAATTATAAATTTAAATGGATTGGTAACGGCGATTTGGATTTGCTCGCTTGTATCTTAATTTCAACTAACCTGATGGTTTTCGCACACACTTTACTATTAGCGTCAGCAAGTGCACTTTTATATTGTTGGTTCAAAAAGAACAAGGTAGTTCCTTTCACTCCTTTTTTGTTTAACAACTTAATTGTCGTGTTGTTTCTTAAAAGTATTTTAGTTACAATGTAGAAAAGTGAATAACTTATATACGACTGAAATTGGTCAGTCGTTTCTACTCAGAACCGCAATTCTGAACTATAAGCATGAAAGATCATTCTTATATGGATGATCTTTTTTTGGAGGTATTTCAATGGAAGAATTAAAAACCGTCATCAAAGAACAAGGAAAAGTTTTACCAGGTAACATTTTAAAAGTAAATTCATTTTTAAATCATCAAATTGATCCAAAACTAATGTATAGAATCGGACAAACATTCGCAGAATATTTCAAAAATTTAAGTATTACTAAAGTTTTAACCGTTGAAGCATCCGGAATCGCTCCTGCTGTGATGACTGGTTTAGCTATGGAAGTGCCAGTAGTGTTTGCTCGTAAAAGTAAATCATTAGTCGTAAAAAATGATGTTTACTCAGCAGAAGTCTATTCATATACAAAGAAAGTTTCTAATCATATTTATATTGAAAAGCAATTTTTAACTAGTGACGACAAGGTTCTAATTATTGATGATTTCTTAGCAAACGGTGAAGCAACCAAAGGACTAATTAAAATTACTGATGCTGCCAATGCTGATATCGCTGGGATCGGAATCGTAATTGAAAAGACATTCCAACCTGGTGGTCAATACTTACGTGATCAAGGTTATAATGTGCTTTCTTTAGCCCAAATTGCTTCATTAGAAAATAACCAAGTTAAATTTGCTAACTAATTAAAAAGCAGTCAAAATTTTGACTGCTTTTTGTTTACTTATTTTTGCTTGCTGAGTTTCATAATTATGAACCAGATTAACTGGATTACAAAAAAGAATGCATAAAAACCAGTTAATATATACCAAGTTATCATTTTGATTCGAGGAGTTTGTGACACTCCGCATAAAAATCATTACCGAAAGTAATCCATAAGTGATAATCTCCAAAATAGTTACCACACTCCAAATTTTAAATCTCAACCGCATAATTTCAGCTCCTCTAAAGTTATAAATTTTATCNAAAAAAAAAAAAAAAAAAAAAACAGCAACGAATTTTTAAAATTCGTTGCTGTTTTTGAAACTAAAGATTGTTTACCAATCTCGTTTTAATTATTTAGTTGCATTATCTGTATCTGAATCAGATGTTTTATCAGAACCAGCGACAACACTTTCACCAGCTGGTTTACCAACTTCTTCTGGTTCAATGTCTTCATATTCATGAACTCCTGTACCAGCAGGAAGAAGCTTACCAATAATAACATTTTCTTTAAGTCCAATTAATGGATCGACTTTACCACGAATTGCAGCATCAGTAAGTACTCGAGTAGTTTCTTGGAATGAAGCAGCTGATAAGAAACTATTAGTTTCAAGAGCAGCTTTAGTAATTCCAAGCAATACTGGACGAGCAGTAGCTGGTACTTTACCAGTCATAACTGCATCAGCATTTCGTTCTTTAAAGTCATCAATATCGATCAATGTACCAGGCAAGATGTCTGTATCACCGGGATCCATAATTCGAACCTTACGAAGCATTTGTCTAACCATGATTTCAGCATGCTTATCATTAACTTCAACCCCTTGACGACGGTAAACTTCTTGAACCGCAGTCAATAAGTAAGTTTCAGTTGATAAAGTATCCCGAATCTTAAGAAGTTCCTTAGGATCAATTGAACCTTCGTTAAGCGCATCACCACGGCGAACTGTGTCACCTTCAGCAACTCGCATACGAGCACTCAATGGAACCTTGTACTTTCTAGTGTCAGCTTTACCTTGAATGGTAATTTCTTTAACACCTTCAGCAGGATCTTCTTCGATTAATTCAACTACTCCAGTAACTTCAGAGATGGTTGATTTACCTTTAGGATTACGAGCTTCAAAAATTTCTTGAACCCGGGGAAGCCCTTGGGTAATATCAGTGTTACTTGCAACCCCACCAGTATGGAAAGTACGAAGGGTTAATTGAGTACCAGGTTCACCAATTGATTGCGCAGCAACAGTACCAACTGCTTCACCAACTTCAACGTTATCACCAGTAGCTAAGTTTTGACCATAACACATTTCACAAACTCCGTGAGCAGTATTACAAGTGAAGGCAGAACGAATTTCAACTGATTCAATTCCTGCATCAACAATTTGTTGTGCTTTATTATCATCAATCATTTCATTCTTACCAACAATTACTTCACCAGTTTCTGGATTCTTAACAGTCTTCATAGCGTTTCTACCAAGAATACGATCATAAAGAGGTTCAATCATTTCGTTACCTTCTTTAATCGCACGGACTACTAATCCACGATCAGTATGACAGTCCTTTTCACGAATGATAACATCTTGGGCAACATCAACAAGTCGACGAGTTAAGTAACCAGAGTTGGCTGTCTTCAAGGCAGTATCGGTCATCCCTTTACGAGCACCATGGGTAGAAATGAACATTTCCAAAACAGACATTCCTTCACGGAAGTTAGATGTAATTGGAAGTTCCATAATTTTACCATCAGGAGAAGCCATCAATCCACGCATTCCGGCAAGTTGCGTAAAGTTTGAAATGTTTCCACGAGCTCCAGAATCACTCATCATAAAGATTGGGTTTTCTGGATCAAAGTTTTGCATTAAGACATCTTGAATTTGATCACGAGCGTCATTCCAAACGTTAACAATTCTTTCATAACGTTCTTGGTCAGTAATCAAACCACGACGGAATTGTTTAGTGATCGTTTCAACCTTTTTGTGACCTTCAGCCACAATTTCTGGTTTTTCTTTAAGTTCAGTAATATCTGACATTCCGACAGTTAAACCAGACTTAGTAGATTCGTCGTTACCAAGATCCTTGATTCGGTCAAGTAATTCTGAAGTTTCAGTAACCTTGTATTGGTTGTAAACTTCAGCAATGATATCTGATAAGAAACTCTTCTTAAATGGTCTAACTGGTTCAGTATTGTCAATGTGATCGTGAATGTTTTCTCCAGGTTTCAAGAAGTAATTATCTGGAACAAATCCATTAAGGTTAGTTGCAGTAGGTTCATTCAAGTATACGAAGTCTTTAGGTAAGATTCCGTTGAAAATCACTTTACCAACTGAAGTAACCATAATCTTGTCTTTTTGATCATCGGTAAATGGTTTATCTGGGAAAGCAGAAACTGGAATTCCAATTCTACTGTGCCAGTGAACCAAACCATCACGATAAGCAAGTTCAACTTCATCAGGTGAATTGAAAATCATTCCTTCACCTTCACGTCCAGGTTCTTCCATAGTTAAGTAATAGTTACCAATAACCATATCTTGTGATGGAGCCACAACGGGTTTTCCATCTTTTGGAGCCAAGATATGTCCAGCAGCAGCCATTAATAATCTTGATTCAGCTTGAGCTTCATCAGAAAGAGGAACGTGAATGGCCATTTGGTCACCATCAAAATCGGCATTGTAAGCAGCACAAACTAATGGGTGCAAACGCATTGATTTACCGCTAACCAATACTGGTTCAAAGGCTTGAATTCCAAGTCTATGCAAAGTAGGGGCACGGTTCAATAGAACTGGGTGTTCTTTGATTACGTAAGGAAGAACATCAAATACGACATCATCTTTACGTTCAATTTCACGTTTAGCATTCTTAACGTTTGAAGCTAACCCACGTTTAACCAATTCATGCATGATAAATGGTTTGAACAATTCAAGTGCCATTGATACAGGAAGACCCATTTGGCTAAGTTTTAACCATGGACCAACATCAATAACTGAACGACCTGAATAATCAACACGTTTACCAAGTAAGTTTTGACGGAAACGACCTTGCTTACCCTTAAGCAAGTGAGAAAGTGATTTCAATGGACGGTTACCAGGACCTGCAACAGGACGGCCACGACGACCATTATCAATCAAAGCATCAACAGCTTCTTGTAACATTCTCTTTTCGTTTTGAACAATGATACCAGGAGCGTGTAAATCTAATAATCGTTTCAAACGGTTATTACGGTTAATTACTCGACGGTATAAATCATTCAAATCAGAAGTGGCAAAACGTCCACCTTCAAGTTGAACCATTGGACGTAAGTCAGGTGGCATAACTGGAATTGTATCCATTACCATCCATGATAAATTGTTTCCAGAAGTTAAGAAGGCTTCCAAAATATCCAAACGACGGATTGCACGAGTTCTCTTTTGACCAGTTGCTTTCTTAAGTTCAGCTTTTAATTCTGTAACTTCTTTATCAAGATCAACACTATCAAGTAAAGCACGAATTCCTTCAGCACCAATTTGTGCATCAAAACGATTACCGTATTCACGTTTCTTATCACGGTATTCTTGTTCAGTTAATAGTTGTTTCTTTTCTAGAGGTGTATTACCAGGATCTACAACTACATATGAAGCAAAGTAGATGATTTCTTCTAAGGCACGAGGACTCATGTCTAGAACTAATCCCATTCGACTAGGAATTCCCTTGTAATACCAGATGTGAGTTACTGGAGCAGCTAATTCGATATGACCCATTCGTTCACGACGAACTTTAGCACGAGTAACTTCAACTCCACAACGATCACAAACAATACCTTTGTAGCGAATACCTTTGTATTTACCACAGGCACATTTCCAATCCTTAGTAGGTCCAAAGATTCTTTCATCGAACAAACCATCTTTTTCTGGTTTCAAAGTTCGATAGTTAATCGTTTCTGGTTTAGTTACTTCACCATATGACCAGCTACGAATTGTTTCAGGAGATGCAAGTCCAACTTGCATACTTTTGAATTTATTAACATCAACCATTGGCGTCCCCTCCTTTATTAATTATTGTCTTTTTTATCAGTTGAAGCATCATCAGCAGCTTTGGTAGTAGCTGCATTTTTTTCAGCTTCTTTTTTTTCAGCTTCTTTTTTTGCATCTTGTTCTTGAGCAATTTTGTTAAGTGCATTTACGTTAACAACATCGTCGTCATCGTCCATGTCACGTAAATCGATTGGTTGGTGATCAGCACCAAGGACCTTCATATCGAGACCAAGAGCTTGTAGTTCTTTAACTAAAACTCGGAATGATTCAGGAACACCTGGCTTAGGAATTGGTTCACCTTTAACGATGGCTTCATAAGTCTTAACACGACCAACCACATCATCTGACTTGTAAGTCAAGATTTCTTGGAGGGTATGAGCAGCACCATATGCTTCAAGGGCCCAAACTTCCATTTCACCAAAACGTTGTCCCCCAAATTGTGCTTTACCACCAAGTGGTTGTTGGGTAACAAGTGAGTAAGGTCCAATTGAACGAGCATGGATCTTATCTTCTGACATATGGTTAAGTTTAAGGTAACCCATGACACCAACTGAAATTCTCTTATCAAATGGTTCACCAGTACGACCATCGTAAACAACAGTCTTACCATCTTTTGCCATTCCGGCTTCTTTAACAGCAGCCCAAACGTCATCAGAAGTTGCACCATCAAATACTGGAGTAGCAACGTGGATACCAAGTTTCTTAGCAGCCATTCCTAAATGCATTTCCAATACTTGTCCAATGTTCATCCGTGAAGGAACACCCATGGGACTCAATAAGATATCGATTGGAGTACCATCTGGCAAGTAAGGCATATCTTCTTCAGGAATTACGATTGAAACAGTACCCTTGTTACCATGTTTACCGGCCATTTTATCACCGACTTGAAGTTTCCGTTTTTGGGCAATGTAAACTCGAACCATCTTGTTTACACCAGGTTGTAATTCGTCACCATTTTCTCTTGAGAAAACTTTAACGTCTTGAACAACACCATCAGCACCATGAGGAACTCGAAGTGATGTATCTCTAACTTCACGTGATTTTTCACCAAAGATGGCGTGAAGCAAACGTTCTTCAGAAGATAATTCAGTAACCCCTTTAGGAGTAACTTTACCAACTAAAATGTCTCCATCATGAACTTCAGCACCAATTCGTACAACCCCGTCTTCGTCAAGATCTTTAAGAGCATCTTCACCAACATTAGGAATTTCACGAGTCATTTCTTCAGGTCCAAGTTTTGTATCACGAGTTTCTGATTCATATTCTTCAATGTGAATTGAAGTATAAGCATCTTCTTTAACTAGTTTTTCACTAATTCCAATGGCATCTTCGAAGTTATAACCTTGCCAAGTCATAAAGGCAACAGTTGGGTTTTGACCCAATGCTAATTCACCATTTTCCATGGCTGGACCATCAGCAATAATTTCGTCCGCATCAACATGGTCACCAGTTTTTACAATTGGTGTCTGATTATAGTTCATACCATTGTTTGAACGCATAAATTTAGTTAATTCATAAGTGTCTAAAGTTCCGTTGTCTCGACGAATCTTAACTACAGAAGCATCAACGTATTCAACAGTTCCAGAGTATTTAGCAATTTTAGCAACTCCAGAATCATGCGCAGTCTTGTATTCCATACCAGTACCAACAAGTGGTGCATGTGGATTGATCAAAGGAACCGCTTGACGTTGCATGTTTGATCCCATCAAAGCTCGGTTACTATCATCATTTTCCAAGAAAGGAATACATGCAGTGGCAACTGAAACAACTTGAAGAGGAGAAACATCCATATAATCAACATCGTTAATGCTTGCTTCAACATATTCTGCTTTATCACGAGCCATTACGTGAGTTTCACGGAATGAACCATCGTCATTAAGTGGAGTATTAGCTTGAGCAATCACATATTTATCTTCATCACTGGCAGTTAAATAATCAATCTTATCAGTAACTTTGTGAGTGCCCCAGTCAACCCGACGATATGGTGATTCGATAAATCCATATTTGTTAACACGAGCATATCCAGAGAATGAGTTAATCAACCCAATGTTAGGACCTTCAGGTGTTTCAATTGGACAAACACGACCATAGTGGGTGTAGTTAACATCACGAACTTCATATCCGGCACGATCCCGAGTGATACCACCAGGTCCAAGTGCAGATAGACGACGTTTATGAGTCAATTCACCCAATGGGTTAGTTTGATCCATGAATTGTGAAAGTTGTGATGAGCCAAAGAATTCTTTAACTGAAGCTACCACTGGACGAATGTTAATCAATCGTTGTGGAGTTACAGTTGCAGCATCTTGAATTGACATTCTTTCACGAACAACACGTTCCATCCGTGATAAACCAATTCTGAATTGATTTTGTAATAATTCACCAACTGAACGAACTCGACGGTTACTCAAGTGATCAATATCATCAACAGAGCCAATTCCTTCTTGTAAATCAAAGAAGTAGTTCACTTCAGCTAACATATCGGCTGGTGTAATGTGTTTGAAGTCAAGACTGATGTTGTCGTTTCCAACTACGGGAACAACTTTTTCTGGGTCTTTGTTTGAATATACTTTAACAATTTGAACAGTTACTGGATCAGTAACTACTGCTTCTGGAGCTGGATTGAATGTGTAAGCTTTGAAGTCTTTGTTGTCCAAATATGGAGCTAAAGTCTTCATAACTTCTTTATCAATCAAGTCACCCTTTTTAGCAATAATTTCACCAGTTTCAGGGTCAGCTAATGTTTCAGCTAAGTAAAGACCCATCAAACGGTTCTTTAAGCTAAGTTTTTCGTTAGTTTTGTAACGACCAACGGGAGCCATATCATAACGTTGTGGATCAAAGAATCTAGTGGTTAAAAGATTACGTGAAGATTCAGCGGTTTTTGGTTCACCGGGACGCAAACGATCGTAAATATCTTTCAATGCTTCTTCAGTACGTGTGTCACTAGGATCTTTGTGAACATCTTTTTCGATGGTTAAATTAAGACTGTCATTAGTTCTACCTAAAATTTCAGCAATTTCATCATCGGAACCAAAACCTAAAGCACGAACCAATTCAGTAATTGGTAACTTTCTAGTTCTATCAATTCGGATGTATGATACATTTTTAGCATCAGTAGCGAATTCCATCCATGCACCACGGTTAGGAATAACTGTAGCACTAAACATTTCGCGACCATTTTTATCTAATTCTTTATGGTAGTATGCACCAGGAGAACGAACTAATTGAGATACAATTACACGTTCTGCTCCATTAATGATAAAAGTACCTTGATCAGTCATTAATGGTAAATCACCGAAGAATACGTCTTGTGTCTTGATTTCACCAGTTTCGTGGTTAGTCAATTTAAGCGTAACGTGAAGTGGAGCTGAGTGGTTAACTTCGTGAGCTCTGGCTTCAGCAACAGTGTATTTAGGTTCTAACAATTGGTAATCAACGAAGTCCAATGATAATTTACCTTGGAAATCATCAATTGGCATAATGTCTCTGAACATTTCACGAAGACCTTCGTCTAAAAACCAGTTGTATGAGTTAGTTTGAACCTCAATTAAGTTAGGTAGATCCAAAACCTTTTTGATTCTGGCATAACTTCTACGGGTTCTGTGTTTACCATACTTAACAACGTTTCCAGCCATTGCATCTTTTTTGTTTTTTCCTTTAACGTTTTCTGCCAAGTTGTTAACCCTCCTTAAATAATTCCTTCAAAAAGAAATGTTACAGTTTGATTACAATTTGCTAAAAAAGCTAATTTAAAGCAAAAAAAAGCCAAAAATAGAATAATCTATTTTTGGGTAACTATAATCGTTGTCCCGGACAATAGATCGCAACAACTCATTTCAATTCACTATATACTAATTCATTTTAACGCGATGTAAGCATTACGTCAACAAAAAACGCCATTTTTCAATGGCGTTTTTTCTATATAACTGGAGTTTTATGTGTAAGCGTAATTTTACCTTTTTGTGCTCCAATTGTGATTTTATCACCTAGTTTAAATTTACCAGCTAACAATGCATCACTTAAAGGATCTTCGATTTCACTTTGAAGTGCTCTTCTTAAAGGACGAGCTCCGTATTCTGGGTTGTAACCTTTTTTAGCAACCGCATCAATGGCTGCAGGAGTGATTTTTAAAATGTACCCTTGTTTTTCAACCCGATCTACTAAACGTTTGGTCATCAATTTAACAATTCGATGAAGTTCTGATTCGGTTAAACTATGGAAAATAACTGTTTCATCAACTCGGTTTAAGAATTCAGGACGGAAGAATTGCTTCATTTTTTCTTGAATTACTCGTTTAACTTCAGCATCGTTGTTTTCTGAACGGTTGGCATCAAAACCAACTGTTTTTTGTTCACGTAACGCTGTGGCACCTAAATTAGATGTCATAATGATAATTGTATTTTTAAAGTCAACTTTACGACCTTTAGAATCAGTTAGAAATCCGTCATCAAGAACTTGTAAGAGCAAGTTAAAGACATCTGGATGTGCTTTTTCCACTTCATCAAGCAAAACAACGGAGTAAGGATGTTTTCTAACTTTTTCAGTTAGTTGACCTCCTTCTTCATAACCAACATATCCTGGAGCAGATCCAACTAAACGACTAGTAGAATATTTTTCCATGTACTCACTCATATCGACTCTAATTACATCGTCTTCTGAGCCAAACATTTCTTCTGCTAAATCCTTAGCTAATTCCGTTTTTCCTACACCAGTAGGTCCAAGGAAAATAAATGAGCCAATTGGACGATTAGGATCTTTCAATCCACTTCGAGCTCTTCTTACTGCTTTAGCAACTGCAGTAACCGCCTCATCTTGCCCAATCACCCGTTTATGCAATACATTTTCCAAGTTAACCAATCGATCTGCATCCGTTTTCTTAAGGTGCGTAACTGGAATGCCTGTCCATTCAGCAACAATTTGCGCAACTGACTCTGAGTTTTCTTTGAGTTTATAGTTATGTTGCTTATTTTCATGTTCACGTTTCTTTTTGTCTTTTTCCATTAGAGCAGCAACCGATTTTTCCAGTTGTTGTTCTTGACTACGAAAAGTTACAGCATCGTCAAAACGTTGTTCTTCAATGGCACGATCTTTATTCGACCTTGCTTCATCAAGTTCACGTTGTTGCTTAACTAATTCAGTAGAATCTCCCATTGCATCAATTCGAACTTTAGCAGCAGCTTCATCCATCAAGTCAATGGCTTTATCAGGTAAAAAGCGACCACTAATGTAACGACTTGATAAATCCACAGCTGCATTAATCGCATCATCGGTGATTTTCACATGATGATATTCTTCGTATTTTGGTCGTAAACCAGCCAAAATTTTCTTTGCTTCATCGACCCTAGGTTCTTCAATTTGTACCGTGGCAAAACGACGTTCTAAAGCAGCATCAGCTTCAATATGCTTTTGGTATTCATTTAAGGTCGTTGCCCCAATCATCTGAATTTCACCACGAGCTAAAGTTGGCTTTAAAATATTAGAAGCATCAATGGCACCTTCTGCTCCTCCAGCTCCAATTAAAGTATGCAATTCATCAACAAATAAAATAACGTGTCCGTTACTTTTGATTTCATTAATAATTTTTTTAAGTCGGTTTTCAAATTCCCCACGATATTTAGTCCCTGCAACTAGGCTTCCCATATCAAGGGCCATAACACGTTTATTGGTCATATCTTGAGGAACTTTCTTTTCCACAATTTTTTGAGCTAGTCCTTCTGCAATTGCTGTTTTACCAACCCCAGGCTCTCCGATTAGAACTGGATTATTTTTCGTCCGCCGACTTAAAATTTGAATTGCACGACGAACTTCTTGATCACGCCCAATAATTGGATCTAGTTGGCCATCTCGAGCTGCTTTGGTAAGATCTTTTGCAAATGAATCAAGCGTTGGTGTTTTTTCTTTGTCATCATTCTTAGATTCAGTTGGTATTCCTTGATCAGGAACCCCCATTTTCCGAATCGTAATCTTACGAACATCTTCAGGAGAAATTCCTAAGCTGTTAAGAATTCTTGATGAAACGATTTCGTTTTCGCTAGTTAACGCTAATAACAAATGTTACGTTCCAACCCGTTTGCTGCCATATTGTTTAGCAATTTGACCAGCTAAATTTAAAATGTCACGCATCTTAGGAGAATATGGCAAATAAGTTGTTCCGTCGTTTTGTAAATTACCATAACCGGCAATTTGTTCAATTTCTTCTTTAACATCCTGTTCAGTAACAGAAAGTTGATTTAAGGTTTGGTAAGCGATTCCACTTTTTTCAATGGATAATGCCAATAATAAATGCTCAGTTCCAACCGATTGATGTTGAAAACCACGTGCTTGTTCTTGCGCAATCATAAGTGTTTTTTTTGCACTAGGTGTTAATGAGTCTTCCATTAAATAGCCTTCTTTCAGCTAGCACTCATATTTCAACCGACATAATAAAGCTGATAATACGTTTGCCCGCACTTTTTCTTCTGTCTCATAATTAGACACATTGATTGCATCATGAGTAAGAATCGATGCAACCATATGTACTTCACGTTTATTTAATAGTCCGTTATTTAGTAAAGTTTTCAAAATATCTTCTTCATCTTTTTGACTAATCATGTCTCCAATTGAGTCAATCAAACGATCAAAAACATTCGAATCTTCCATTAAGTTTATTTTTTCAATTCTAATGTAGCCACCGCCACCACGTTTACTTTGGACAACAAAACCGTCCTGAATGGTAAACCGAGTTTTAATGACATAGTTAATTTGAGAAGGAACTACATCAAAGTGTTCCGCAATATCTGAACGACGAATTTCTACCTCTTCATCGCGTTCGGCTAACAATTTTTTTAAATATTCTCCAATAGTATCTGACATACTATGACTTGCCATATTATCATCTCATCTCTGACTAATGTTGACTTTAATTATATAAACATCGATCCTAAATGACAAGCAAATTCACTTATTAAAACAAAAAAGTACTGATGAAATTAATCATCAGTACTTTTTTATTCGNTGAGAGATTCGAACTCTCGCGCGATTTGACTCGCCTGACGGTTTTCAAGACCGTTCCCTTCAGCCAGACTTGGGTAATCCTCCATAACACAAAAACCATTATATCATGATGAAAAATTTATTGCAATAGGTATTAAACCTTTTGGTTTAATTTATGGATCTTGTAGGACTCGAACCTACGACCGGACGGTTATGAGCCGTCAGCTCTAAACCAACTGAGCTAAAGATCCATGGACCTAATCGCGGCAGAGGGGATCGAACCCCCGACCTCCCGGGTATGAACCGGACGCTCTAGCCAGCTGAGCTACACCGCGATCTATAGACAAAAGATAAACAATTATCTAATCGGGAAGACAGGATTCGAACCTGCGACCCCCTGGTCCCAAACCAGGTGCTCTACCAAGCTGAGCCACTTCCCGAAAAA
>NZ_AYYM01000068.1 GCF_001436035.1 Fructilactobacillus sanfranciscensis DSM 20451 | reverse complement strand
GGGGGGTCGTAGTACGGTCGCAAAATTCGCTCCCTTGCCCCCCTGATTTCCAAATTTCTATCCCACACGAATAAAACCATGGGCGCTGCCCAAACCTGCAAGCTGTGTCAGCTTGACCCCATAAATGAGCGGGAGCTCCCGCTCAAACTCACCCCGCACTCGCCGTGAGGCAGGCAAAAAAAGCAGGTGTGCTTTTCTTTGCATGCGCAAAAGTGTCTTGACCTAGTGAGTCTGTCAACTCCTTAAAGCCTCCTAGAACGGCTAAAAGCCGTTCTACGTCGATTTACCGTTGACGGACAGT
>NZ_AYYM01000067.1 GCF_001436035.1 Fructilactobacillus sanfranciscensis DSM 20451 | reverse complement strand
AGCGTTGAAGCACCTGATTTTTCGTAACTATCAATCAATTGTTTAGTTAAAGGAACTTTATCAGTCATCAAATCATCACCAAGCATGACAACGAAAGGATCGTTCCCAACAAATGTTTTAGCAGTCAACACTGCATCTCCCAAACCTTTAGGATATGCTTGACGAATAAAGTAAATATTCATATCATTCGTTTTTTGAACAGCTTTTAACATTTCATCTTTACCTTTTCTTTCAAGGTTTTGTTCTAACAAATAATTAGATGAAAAGTGATCTTCAATTGAGCCTTTTCCTGAACCAGTCACAATGGCCAAATCTGTAATACCAGAAGC
>NZ_AYYM01000066.1 GCF_001436035.1 Fructilactobacillus sanfranciscensis DSM 20451 | reverse complement strand
TGGCCGTACTTCGTATCAAACGAGCGCTCATAACTGCCGTTGCGGTTATTACCAGTGTTAATCCCAGCGTATGAGTAGCGTTCGTAACCCAAAAACTCTGCCAATTCAGTTTGAAGCAGCTGGTTGATGGCGATTTCAAGGTGGTGACGAAAAACTTCGTCCAAATCTTGTTTTTGGGCTAGTGCAGCGATAATTTCTGTGGTAAGTTCATTCATGGGGAATGCCTCCTGTGATGTTTTCTGTGGTTACTAAATATCATAAGGGAAGGCATTCCCTATTTCTATACAATTTAGAAATCTTTTATGCGTTTACACAAAATATTTTACGCTCTC
>NZ_AYYM01000065.1 GCF_001436035.1 Fructilactobacillus sanfranciscensis DSM 20451 | reverse complement strand
TCAGTGTTTAACTTAACATCAATCAAATCACTATCCAACATTTTTTCAATAATTTGAGTGTAACCACCAATTGGAATACCTTGGTATGGGTCACTGAAATAGTTGTTGTCGTAAATAAAACGAACTGGAATTCTTCTAATAATGAAAGCAGGAAGATCTGTTGCCTTACGGCCCCATTGCTTTTCGGTATATCCTTTAATCAACTTTTCGTAAATATCAGGACCAACTAAAGAAATGGCTTGTTCTTCCAAGTTAGTTGGTTCTGCTGAAATATCTGCATTCTTTTTTTGTTCTTCAATCTTAGCTTTAGCTTCATCAGGTGTTACTACACCCCAAAG
>NZ_AYYM01000064.1 GCF_001436035.1 Fructilactobacillus sanfranciscensis DSM 20451 | reverse complement strand
TAGATGTATGTAACGTTTCGAGTTTCTAAGGTTTCTTGTTTTATTTTATGATGAGATAACTTCCTTATTAGATTCAAACATTCAACATTAATAATTATATGGAGGTATTATATTATGAAGCAAGGTACTGTTAAATGGTTCAACGCTGATAAAGGTTACGGTTTCATCACCACAGATGATGGTGACGTATTCGTTCACTTCTCAGCAATTAACAAAGACGGATTCAAGACTCTTGATGAAGGCGAAAAAGTTACTTTAGACGTCGAAGATGGCGATCGTGGCCCACAAGCTGCTAACGTTACTCCCGTTGAAGGTTAATAACTTTTAAAAAAGCATCTCAATTTATTGAGGTGTTTTTTT
>NZ_AYYM01000063.1 GCF_001436035.1 Fructilactobacillus sanfranciscensis DSM 20451 | reverse complement strand
GCTAAATCAATGATATAAGCCTTCAAATCATCACTTAAATCTTGACGACGTAGTGCAAACTCAATGTTAGTTTCTAACCAACTAAGTTTGTTACCAGTGTCGAAACGATCACCTTTGAATTCATGAGCATAAACTTTTTGGGTTTTGTTCAAAGTATCAATGGCATCAGTTAATTGAACTTCGTTACCTTTACCAGGTTTCGTAGTTTCCAAAACATCCATAATTTCTGGAGTAAACAAGTAACGACCAATGATAGCTAAATCACTTGGTGCATCTTCTGGAGCTGGCTTTTCCACGAATTGTTTAACGTCGTACATACCGTCGCTAACTTCTTCAATGGGATCGATCACACCATATTTAACGGTTTCTTCGTGTG
>NZ_AYYM01000062.1 GCF_001436035.1 Fructilactobacillus sanfranciscensis DSM 20451 | reverse complement strand
TTGTGTATGCACCACTTGCTGTAGTCATACCAGCAGTATTAGTTGGTTGAACAGGCTGAGCGTTACTTAAATCAGCAACCCAATGTGATTCACCAGAATAACTTGTGTAATGGTACCAGTTGTAACCATCATTATTAAGCGTTCCATCGTAGTAAATGGTATCGCCTGAATCTAATGTAGCAACAGCATTTGCTGAGGTACTTGCCCCATCACGAACATATTGAGTTCCAGTTGCTGTATAAGCACCACTTGCTGGTGTGATTGCACTATCGACACTGGCTAGTGTAGTAGGTTGTGCATCAGTCAAATTAGCAACCCAGTGTGATTGACCTGAATAACTAGTATAGTGCATCCAGTTATAGCCATCATTATTAAGTGTTCCA
>NZ_AYYM01000061.1 GCF_001436035.1 Fructilactobacillus sanfranciscensis DSM 20451 | reverse complement strand
TAATACTAAAGTTAATCCCTAGCTCTCTTTGGAGAGCTACTTTAAGTCTTGGGGCTCCGTATGCTTTGTAGTTTTTAGACCATGCTTCCTTTAGGAATGGTTTGACTTTTTCCTCTAACATTTTTCTATAATTTGGAGTGTAATTTATCCAGTTATAATATGTTCTTCTGGGAACTTGAAGGGCCTTTAAAATAATAGTAAGGCGATGATTCTCAGCTAAAAATCGGTTGATTAATGGTAAATGTGTTTCTCGTTTTACTTTTTCCCTAAGATCATCGCCGCTGCTTTTAAAATTTCATTTTCTTCCTTTAAATCCTCATACTCTTTCTTTAGTTTTAAAAAGTCTTTTCTTGTGATTGGTTTTCCATCATCTACAGAGACTAATTTTTCATCATT
>NZ_AYYM01000060.1 GCF_001436035.1 Fructilactobacillus sanfranciscensis DSM 20451 | reverse complement strand
CCTCAAGCTACTACACAAAGTAGTGCTGCACCTGTACAACAAGCACCTACAGCACCTACAGCACCTGCACCAGCTGCTAGTGCTCCTGTAGCATCTAATGGTACCATGGACGGAATTGCTCAAGCAGAATCTGGTAATAATTATAATGCTCGTAATGGTCAATACATTGGTAAATATCAATTGTCAGCATCTTACTTAAATGGTGACTATTCACCAGCTCATCAAGAAGAAGTTGCTCAACAATATGCAGTGAGTCGTTACGGTTCAGTTTAAGCTGCTGCAGCTTATCACGCCGCACATGGTTCATGGTAAAAAATAATTATATTAAATAATTGAAAAAACGATTGAATTTTAATAATTCAGTCGTTTTTTTTGCTTTTATAAACTATTATATTTCTAATGTTGTAAGTTTAATGAAATGTTAATCTAAAATTAATATCAATTACTGGATTGAAGTCAATATT
>NZ_AYYM01000006.1 GCF_001436035.1 Fructilactobacillus sanfranciscensis DSM 20451 | reverse complement strand
TTCTAATGAGATTAAGAGCGTTTATCAAGGTCAAAATATGGGATTAAGAGTTTTAGAAGTACGTCATTCTAATGAGATTAAGAGCAGATATACTCCATTGTGTTATACTGGTAAATGAATATAAAAACTAAACAAAAGGTGGAGAATGCATGTTTGAGAGTTATAAGAGAGTTTTGACAAACCTACCAGAATATTCTAAGAACATTTTTCGTAAGGGATATTTTAAATGGCTATTGGGTCAAGTAAAAGGTTGGAGTAAGATTAGTTATGCTTTATTAGTAGTAAACTTTATTTTACAAGTTTATATTTTAACAACCACTCTTATAGGTAGCCCTTCTCCAGAATTATTATGGGGAGCAATTTTTGGATTTATTGGCTCTAACTTAGCAGTATTGACAGTTTGTGGCATTAGTAATTTAAGTCCTATCCAGGGATGGGCTGCGGCATGCTCAGCAGTGTTTATTATCTTATCTGCTGCTATTGCACACAATTATGCTAATATTGTAGAACAATTGGTTTACTTTTTTGCACTAGATTTATTCTGTATCTTAGACCCCCAGTGGAATGAAGACATCCATGTAGAATCTTTCAAGTCTTGGTTAGACTGGATTAAGTATATTATTTTCTTTGTAGTTGCATGGGGAATTGTTTATTATTTATTTGGTTTAACTGACGACCCTAGTTTATTCTGGGATTCCCTCACCTTAGCACTTGCTCTTACAGGTTCTTTACTAGAATTAAACTTAAAGAAAGAACAATATGTAGTGTGGATATTAGGTAACATTACAGCAATATTTTTATGGTTTTCTTCATTCCAACTCGGAACAGCTAGTCCAGCATTATTTGTAACTTATATGATTTTCTTTATTAATAGTTTACAAGGTGCTTATAACTGGAATAAACTTAGTCATAAATCTAAATGATTAATCACACAATGAAGGAGGAATTTACATTTATGAATAATGAAAAACAAAACAGCTCAAGTTTAATTTCACGTTTAGAAAATTTTAAAATTGATGGTTTCGGTTTAGTTTTCTACGCTATTATTGGAATTATCTTTGTAGCTGCTGTTTTAATTCACGCTTTGCCTAATGATATTTTAGGAGCTTTATTTACCATGGTTGTCCTTGGTAATGTTTGCTACTTCCTAGGTTCAAAGCTTCCAATCTTTAGAAGTTATCTTGGTGGTGGTGCATTCTTTGCTTTAATGGCACCAGCTACTTTAGTATTTTTCCATCTCATTCCAACTTATGTTGTTAGTGATGTACATACATTCTTATCAACTGATAACTTCCTTAACTTTTATATTGTTGCCTTGATTACCAGTGCTATTTTTGGTATGAATCGTGACATGTTATTAAAGGCTGCAGTTCGTTTCTTACCAGTTGCAATTATTTCAGCTGCCATCGCGTTTGTAGCCGTTGGTTTAGTTTCAATGTTGATTGGTAAAGGTTTCAGCTATGGTGCGTTATACGTTGCTTTCCCAGCTATGGGTGGTGGTGTTGGTGCCGGTGCTGTGCCACTTTCAAAAATTTACGCTTCATCAATGCATGGGGCTGCTGCTGGATACTTCTCACATTTACTTCCAGCTGTAATCCTTGCTAATATCTTTGCTATTTTAGGCGCTAGTTGGGTAAGTAAACTCTTATCTAACAGTAAATACAATGGTCATGGTCAAATGCTCCCTGGTGAATTTAAAGCTTCTAAAACAGATGCATCAGCTTTTTCTTTCACTAAGTTAGGAGTAGGAATGGCCGTTGCTGGTACCATTTATCTAGTTGGTGAAATTCTTACCAAATTAGTTCCAATGGTTAACGACTTTGCCTTTATCATTATTTTAGTAATTGTTTTAAAAGCAACTGGTTTGATTCCTAAGTACTATGAAGAATCTGCTGTAACTTTTGGTCAATCAGTAACTAAGACATGTACTCATGCCTTACTTGCTGGAATGGGACTTGCTATGGTTGATTTAAACGTTTTGACTAGTTCAATTACTTGGCAATTAGTTTTATTAGTGCTTGTAAGTATCGTTGCAATTAGTACTTCAGCATTCTTCTTAGGTAAGTTATTTGGACTATATCCAGTTGAAGCTGCGATTACTGCTGGATTCATTGATAACTCAATGGGTGGAACTGGTAACGTTTCCGTTTTAGCTGCTTGTGATCGGATGCAATTAATTGCGTTTGCTCAAATGGGTAACCGTTTATGTGGTGCCATTACATTAGTTGTATCTGGTTTCTACATTGCTTTCTTTGGCTAAAATTTAAAATAAATTAAAAAATTAAAATTCTAGGATATCGGTCATTATGGCTGATTTTCCTAGAATTTTTTGGTTTTTTAGCTAATAAAAGAGTGTTTCAATTGTTACACGATATTTTGATTATGTTACATCATTACATAAATGACGTTTTCTTTAATCTTAACGTAATGTTTATGCAACATATTACCTTTAGCATTGTATTTGTTAACTGAAAGAAGTTAAGACAATATGTCATTACTATTTATCGAAAAATAAAGGAGTTTTCTATTTATGAAGAAAAGAAACATGATTAAGTCAATCGCAACTTTTACTGCTGTATCTGCTGGGGTTTTATTCGCCGGTGCAAACAGTGCTAACGCCTCAACTCGCGTAACAGTTAAATCAGGTGACACTATCTCAGAACTTGCTAAAACTTACAACGTTTCAATGCAAAGTATCAAGGATGTAAACAACATCCAAGATATTAACAAAATTTATGTTGGTGAAGTTTTTGATATCGATAACGGTGATGTTCAAGTTGTTGCACCAGCTACTACTGATACACAAGCAGCTGCAACTCCTTCTGTAACAGCACCAGTTCAACAAGCTACTGCACCAGCAGCCCAAGCACCTGTACAACAAAGTGCTCCAGCTACTAGTTCAGTAAGTGGTAGCAATGCTGCTGCCAAAGAATGGATTGCACAACGTGAATCAAGTGGTTTATACTCAGCACAAAATGGTCGTTACATTGGACGTTACCAATTAGATGCTAGTTACCTTGGTGGTGACAACAGTCCAGCTAACCAAGAACGAGTTGCTGATAACTATGTAACTTCACGTTACGGTTCATGGTCAGGTGCTCAATCATTCTGGCAATCACATGGTTGGTACTAAAATTAACTTATTAAAATAAAGTAAACAAAAAAGGAATTCCAATTGGAATTCCTTTTTTGTATTTAAAATTATTAATTATTATTAATGCTAAATTGTTCAGATCCCAAATTAGTACCATCAATACTTGAAGATTCATTGATACTGTTAATGCTAATTCCTTCACTAGCATTAATTTTAATTGGATCTTTTTGATTATCTAATTCATAAACCACACTGTTTTTGGCAGAATCACCTTCAGCAAGGTTTTTATCAGGATTTGAATCAAGACGATCGTCAGTAAAACTAACTTTTTTAAGCGATTTACCTTTTTGGGTTATTTTAAAGGTATTATTCCAAGCAGTTAGTGGCGTAATAATTTTGTTTGATTTGTTAGTGGTTTTATACATGAAGACCACTAAAGGTTGACTATATTCTTGTGTATCTTTAATTGTTTTGACCCCAGTAATTTTAATTGTTTTATCATTTAATGTTGCTACATTATTTTTAAATGATGATCTAGTAGGAGCTTTGACTTGTTTAGTAGTTTGTTTTTTATCATTACTTGATTTTTTGTATTGACCATCTAATGATGAACAACTTGCTAAAGTCAAAGAACTAAGAATAACAATGCTACTGACTAAAAGTTTTTTCATCTTATTATCTCCTTTAAACATACTATTTATATTGTACCGTAAACTATCAAATTAACCAATCGGATTAGATTTACCTTGCATAATTATAATAATTAAATTTTAATTATTATAAAGTAACTCAGTCCTGCAAGGTTAAGTTTTGCAAGACCTTTTAATTTAGGAGGAGAGATATATGAAAGTATCAGTTGTAGGTTCATCACACGGTGGTTTTGAAACTGTAAGAGGAGTATTACACGATTTTCCCAATGCTGAGATTGATTGGTATGAAAAGGGCGATTTTGTTTCTTTATTATCATGTGGAATTGAATTGTATCTTCAAGGAGTCGTTAAGGATGTTAATTCCGTTAGTTATGCAACGATTGGTGGAATGGAAGCAAAGGGCGTTCATGTTCATATTAATTCTGAAGTGACTAGCATTGACCCAGAACAACATTCAATTAAGGTTGTTGATGTTAATAACGGTGAAGAAACTGAAAGTAAACATGATAAGTTAGTTCTTTCGTTAGGAGCGGTTCCTTTTGAACTACCTGTGCCAGGAAAAGATTTAAAGAATATTTATGCTATGCGTGGACGTGACTGGGCAATTCTTTTAAAGAAAGCTGAAGTTGACCCTGATATTAATAATGTCTCAGTCATTGGTTCAGGTTATATTGGAATTGAAGCTGCAGGAATTCGTCCAGCAACTGAATGGTTGAAAGATACTGTTAAACTTGATAGCCAAGGCTTAATTATGACTGATGAATATCAAGAAACTAGTCAACCAGATATTTTTGCCGTTGGTGATGCCACTAAAATTGAGTTTGCCCCAACTGGAACCAAAAAATTAATTGCGCTTGCACCAAATGCTCGTCGACAAGGTCGTTCAGCTGCTTATAATTTAAATGAAAAACGTCGCAAAACAACTGCTGTCTCTGGATCATCTGCACTTCATGTCTATAATTACAAGTTTGCTTCAACTGGATTAAAAGATGTTACCGCTAAAAAAATGGGTATTGACGTTGAATCAGTATTTTTAACTGATGATAAAGTACCAGCTTCAAACAATGCAAAAGTATACTTCAAATTAACTTTTGATCCGCGTACTCGTGAAGTTTTAGGGGCTCAAATTATGTCTAAACAAGATGTAACGGCTAATATCAATGCAATTTCGCTAGCAATCCAAAAACACATGACAGTTGATGAATTGGCTTATGCTGATTTCTTCTTCCAACCAGGCTTTGACCGTCCTTGGAACGTTATGAATATTGCAGCACAAAAAGCACAAGATAAATTAAATAAATAATTTTTAAATCCTATCAATTTTAGTTGATAGGATTTTTTTGGATAAAATCTTAACAAAAGTAGCTTAATTTTATAAAATTTTGTCATTTTATTGATATTTTCTCAAATTACTATTATCATTGTAAATAAAATAAAACATATATTTTAAAAGTGTAGACAATTAAGGGAGTTTCAAATATGCCAAAATTAAATGCCAGACTTAGTGAGACGTATAATCATACTCTCGCCCAAATCACTCCAGCGCGTATTCGTTCGTTTTCTTTGAAAATAAGCGATGTTCCTGATTTAATCAGTTTAAATGTTGGAGAGCCTGGGTTCAATACGCCAGAACACATTAAAAAAGCTGCCATTGAAAGCATTAAAGAAAACAAGTCACACTATTCTCCTCAACCAGGTTGGATGGAGTTGCGTGAAACAATTAGTCGTTACGTAAAAAAACGTCTTAATCTTGATTATGATGCTGCTACAGAGGTTGTGGTTACTGATGGGGCAACGGAAGCTCTATCCAGTACTTTTTTAGCAACAATTAATGATGGTGATAAAGTAATTGTTCCAATGCCTGCTTATCCAGCTTATGTTTCAGTAATTGAAATGGCACATGGTGAGGTAGTTTCAATTGATACCTCTGCAGATGCATTTAAATTAACGGCAGAAAAGCTCGAAGAAACTTTAAAAGCTAACCCAGATGCTAAGTCAATTATTTTAAATTACCCAACTAATCCAACTGGGGTTGAATACACTGAAGATGAAATTAAGGCTTTAGCTAAAGTTTTAGACGAATATGGTTTGTTAGTAATTTCTGATGAAATATACGCTGAATTAACTTATGAAATGCCACACACTTCTATTGCACAATATTTACCTGAAAGTACGATTTTAATTAATGGTGTTTCAAAATCTCATGCCATGACTGGGTGGCGCTTAGGGTATATTACAGGACCAGCTGAAGTAATCAAAAATGTTAACAAGGTTCATGGATATTTAGTTACATCACCATCTAATCCAGCCCAGTATGCTGCACTAGAGGCCTTAGACAATGGTTATGATGATTCTAAACCAATGCTTGTTAAATATCGTGAGCGTCGTGATTTAGTAACTGAAGCACTTCGTAAAGTTGGCTTCGATGTAATTAGTCCTGATGGTGCTTTTTATATCTTTGCTAAGATGCCAAATAAGTTCAATGAAACTTCAGAAGAGTTTGCTTTAAGACTTGCTCGTGAAGCTCATGTCGGAGTTACACCAGGAGATGCTTTTGGCGAAAGTGGTCAAGGGTATGTTCGAATTTCTTATGCAGCTGACTTAGATAACATTAAGGAAGCTATGAAACGAATTACAAAATTTGTTAATGAAAATTAAATTTTAAAAAGTCTATGAGAAATCATAGGCTTTTGTAACTTTAGGTTAAGTTATGGTTAATGACCTTTGCGAATGCTAGATAAAACGATACACTTATACTATAAAAACAAATAAATTGGAGCGATAAAATGAACGTTGGAATTGATAAGATAGGATTTTTTACTCCTAATTACTATGTTGATATGGTTGATTTAGCAAATGCTAGAAATGAAAATCCTAATAAATATTTAATTGGAATTGGACAAACGGAACAAGCAGTAATTCCAAATACCCAGGACACAGTTACCATGGCTGCTAATGCTGCTTTACAAGTAATCGATGATAGTAATCGTGATAAAATTAGTTTAATTATTTTAGGTACAGAGACTGGAATTGATAATTCTAAGTCGGGGGCTATTTATTTACAAAATTTATTAGGGCTAAGTCGTCATGCACGAGCTTTTGAAATCAAGCAAGCGTGTTATGGAGCAACTGCTGGAATTCAAATGGCCAAAGAGTTTGTAAATCTTCATCCAAATCAACAAGCACTTGTGGTCGGAGCTGATGTAGCGCGTTATGGAGTTAGAACCGCTGGGGAAGTAACTCAAGGTGGAGGAGCAGTGGCAATGACGATTGCAGCTGACTCAACAATTCTTAAACTAAGCAAAAATAGCAGTGTATATTCAGATGATATTATGGATTTTTGGCGTCCTTTGAATCGAACTGAGGCCTTGGTTGATGGTCATTATTCGAATGATATTTACCAACAATTTTTTGTAAAGACGATTCATGATTATTTGCAAACTAATGACATGAATTTGACTGATTTAAGTGCTTTAGTATTCCATCTTCCATACACAAAGATGGGTCTTAAAGGGTTACGTGAAATTTTGCCTGAACTTTCTGAAACTGATCAAAAGCACTTCTTAAGTGAGTTTGAGGCTAGTCGTGTTTATAACAAACGAGTTGGTAATTTATATACTGGCTCGTTGTATCTCAGTTTGTTATCTCTATTGGATAATTCTGATGATTTGCATGCTGGAGATCAAATTGGAATCTTTAGTTATGGTTCAGGGGCCCAAGGTGAATTTTACACTGGTACTTTACAACCAGGATTTAAAAACAGCCAACGAAAAAAACAAATTAATGAAATACTTAATCAAAGAACTCGTTTAACAGTTCCAGAATATGAAACGATGTTTGCACAATGGCCTAAACTAGACGCTGGTGATTATCACCTTGATGATCTTAAAGATCATTCTCAATTTACTTTTACTGGAGTTAACGAAAGTAAACGTCAATATCAAACAAAAGCTTGACATTTATGACCATTGAGTTAAAGTTGATTTAACAAGAAATCTTTAATGACGGTACAGAGAGACTGCAAGATTTTAGCCGAAGCTTTAATACTGTAAAATTAGACTAAAGGACTAACGTCACTGACGTTAGTCCTTTTTGCATAACAGGGGGAATTAAGTTGAGTAAAGAAAAAGATATTGTTTTAGATATTCACGAACGACCAAGTGGGATTAAATGGATTGGGCTATCTTTACAACATATGTTTTCGATGTTTGGTAGTACCGTAATCGTTCCGTTACTAGTTGGATTGAGTCCTAGTATTGCCTTATTTGCATCTGGGATTGGTACGTTATTACATATTTTAATTACAAAGGGTAAAATTCCCGCTTACATGGGATCAAGTTTTGCTTTTATTACACCGATGTTAGCTCTAATGAAGACCACTGGGATTTCTGGAGTACAACAAGGAGTGATTGCAGTTGGGGTTGTTTACTTAATCGTTGCCATGCTGGTTTGGATGCTTGGAACTAATTGGATTGATAAATTACTTCCACCAATTGTGGTCGGCCCAACCGTGGTCGTAATTGGTCTTTCACTTGCCGGAGCCGCTGCTAAAGATGCTATGATGACTGCAAGTGGACACTATAGTTTGACGTATTTCATGATTGCTTTAGCAACCTTATTCTTAGCAGTTTTCTTTAATATGAAATTAAAGGGATTTTTAGGAATGATTCCTGTTCTATTAGCAATTATTTGTGGTTATTTAATCGCAATGGCTTGTGGCTTGGTTGATTTACATGCAATTGCCTCTGCTCCATGGTTCAAAGTTCCAGATTTTCAATTTCTTGGGACTGAAAAAGGATTCCACTTTGACTGGAAAGCAATCTTAATCATGGCACCAATTGCCTTTGTTACAATGACAGAACACATGGGTCATTTAATGGTTTTAGGTGAATTAACTCACCGAAACTTTTTTAAGGATCCAGGCCTAAATCGTACTTTAGCTGGAGATGGAGCTGCTTCATTGATGGCCGGTTTAATTGGTGGTCCAGCAGTAACTAGTTACGGTGAAAATATTGGGGTAATGGCAATTACTAAAGTTTATAGTGTGTATGTAATTGTGGGAGCTGCCATTTTTGCGATGATTTTCGCTTTTGTGAATAAATTAAACGTTTTAATTATGCAAATGCCATTGCCTGTAATTGGGGGAATTAGTTTCTTACTATTTGGAACAATTGCTTCAAGTGGGATTAAAGTAATGGTTGATGATCATCTTGATATGAATAAGAAACGTAATTTGATGATTGCTTCTGTTGTCCTTGTTATTGGAGTCGGAAATGCTTATCTTCAATTAGGTAATTTCCAATTTACTGGAGTTGCTTTGGCAACGGTGATTGGAATTGTCTTGAACTTAATTCTTCCTGATGAAGATGGAGACAAAGTTTCTCCTGAAAAATAAGCTATCGAAGCCGATACAACTGATACTCTATAAAAACTAAATGAAAGGACTGATTTAAAAATCAGTCCTTTTTTTGATTGGTTTTAGTCAATTTGTGGAAAAAAAGTAAGTGTTTGGCTATAATTAAACTATTTGATAAATCAAAATAAGCAAACAGGAGAGTTAAAATGTGGGATATTGTCATTTCAGCATTACCTAAATTATTAGAAGCAATGGTTAAGTATACAATCCCGTTAACCTTACTTTCTTTTACATTTGGAATTATAATTGCTGTAATTGTAGCGTTAATTAAATTTTTGAATCCAAAGGTTAGTGGAATAGTTTCAATTTTATGGAAACTTCTACGATTACTTGCGAGTTTTTATGTCTGGGTTTTTCGTTCGACACCGTTGTTAGTTCAATTATTTATTATCTTTTTTGGTCTTCCAGCAATTGGGGTTAAATTGCCAGCTTTCACTGCAGCTGTGATTGGTTTTTCATTGAATACTGGGGCTTATGCTTCTGAAACCATTCGTTCAGCTTTGTTATCAGTTAATAAAGATCAGTGGGATGCTGCATATACTTTGGGATTTAGTACCCCCAAAACACTATGGAAAATTATAATGCCTCAAGCATTTCGAATTGTTTTGCCACCTTTATCAAACGAATTTATTGGTTTGGTTAAAGATACATCATTAGCTAGTACCATTACGATTGCTGAAATGTTTCAGATTATTCAGCAGTATGCAGCACAAAATTATGAACCACTTTTAATGTATGTTGAAGTTGCTGCTTTATATGCAATGCTATGTACAATTTTAAGCGTCTTACAACGCTACTTAGAAAAGAAGTCTTCTAGATATATGAAAGGGGACAAGAACTAATGTTAAAAATTAATGAAATTAAAAAAAGTTTTGGTAAAAAAGCGGTTCTCAAAGGAATTTCAGCTAAATTTCCACAAGGAAAAACAACTGTGATTGTTGGACCATCAGGATCAGGGAAGACTACGCTTTTACGTTCTTTAGATATGTTAGTGACGCCTGATTCGGGAACTTTAGATTTTGATGATTTACATTTGGATTTTGCTAAGCCAATTTCGAACAAAGAAAATAAAGAGCTTCGGGATAAAACTAGCATGGTATTTCAAAATTGGAATTTGTTTCCTAATTTAACTATTTTAAAAAACATTACAGCATCGCCTATTTTTGTGCATCACGTCGCTAAAGAGCAAGCCGAAACAAATGCGCATAATCTATTAAAAGAAGTTGGACTAGACGAATATGCGGATGCATATCCTGATGAGTTATCTGGTGGACAACAACAACGTATTTCAATTTGTCGTGCTTTAGCTGTTAAACCAGAATATATTTTACTTGATGAACCAACTAGTGCATTGGATCCAGAAAGTGAAATGATGATTTTAAAAATGTTGGAAAGATTAGCCAAAGAAGGCCAATCGATGATTATGGTTACTCACAACATGCAATTTGCAAAAGATGCCGCAGATAAAATTTTGCTTGTTGAGAATGGTGAAGTTGAGTTTGATGGTGCAAAAGATGCCTTCTTTAGTCAATCATCAATTCGAGTAAAAGAATTTTTACAAGGAATTTCATTGAAATAAGAAAAAAGACTGGAAAATTTTTCCAGTCTTTTTTATATGAAAGCAATAATTGAAATAATGAAAAATGAAAGTAAACTCCAAGTTATTTTTTCTTGACGCATAAAAATTTGAATTCCGTAAGAGAGAAGGACTAAAGCAATTAGTAAGATATCTTTATTAATTGGAAAGTTAGCTAAAATCAAACCAGAAAAACAAATTATACAAATAACATTAATTGCATCTGCTAGCTCATCTTTGAAAACTAAATTATAAAATAAGAAGTACAAGGTTACCAGGATACCAACATTTAAAACAGTTGACTGTTCCAAATATTGACGACTCATATAGTTAATAGCAGTAACGGGAATAATTGCATTTGTAAGCGAAAAACAAAATAAGCCGTAATAATTTTTAATTTGCATTTTGGGGATTCTAATAAGAATATTAACAATTCCAATTAGAATTGTAGAAATTATTAAAATAAATGGAAATTCACTGGTAACTGATAGCAAAATCGGAATAATACTTAAAACTAAGGTATAGACTCCATTTTGTTTGGTGACCATCAAATATGCTTCCGTGGCCCAACAAATTTCACAGATCATCAAATTAAAAGATTTATCAAATGAAGTAAACAAATGATGTTTAGCTGCTAAATTCCAAACTAAGATGGAGAAAAAGATAAATAAAATGCCTTGAATTATTTGAATGGTCCTTTTATGTGCGATTAAAAAATTTTTCATAAGACTACCTCACTGTTAGTATTAATAGTAGGTTACTTTGCATAATGATTCAACTACTTATTTTTAAATAGATATGATAGTATAAAAGAGTTATAAGTTTATTCCCGATAGGATTCACAATTGTGTGAAGAAGCCTTGTAACCAAAACAATTAGGGGGAAATCGAAATGTCAGAAAAACATTTATTTACTTCTGAATCAGTTTCAGAAGGACATCCAGATAAAATTGCTGATCATATTAGTGATGCAGTTTTGGATGCAATTTTAGCCAAAGACCCACATGCTCGAGTGGCTTGTGAAACATCAGTTGCCACTGGTTTAGTGTTAGTTTTTGGAGAAATTTCAACAACAGCTTACGTTAATATTCGTCAGATTGTGAAAGATACCATCAAAAAGATTGGTTATGACAATCCCGAATATGGATTTGATGCTAATAGTGTGGCTGTTTTAGTTTCAATTAATGAACAATCACCAGACATTGCTCAAGGAGTTAATGAATCCAATGAAACGAAAAACGGTGCTTCTGATCCGTTAGATCAAATTGGAGCCGGTGACCAAGGAATTATGTTTGGTTATGCCATTGATGAAACGCCAGAGTTAATGCCACTACCAATTTCCTTAGCTCATCATGTAATGCAAAAAATTGCTAAAGTTCGTAAAAGTGGGGAATTAACTTATTTACGTCCAGATGCAAAAACAGAAGTCACGGTGGAATATGATGAAAATAATCATCCGTTTCGGGTTGATACGGTTGTTTTGAGTACACAACACGATCCTGACGTTACGCAAGCTCAAATTAAAAAAGATGTGATTGAAAAGGTCATTAAAACTACAATTCCTGCTAAATATCTTGATGAAAATACCAAGTACTTAATTAATCCAACTGGTAAGTTTGTGATTGGTGGTCCAAATGGTGATGCAGGTTTAACTGGTCGTAAAATCATCGTTGATACGTATGGCGGTTCTGCTCATCATGGTGGTGGTGCTTTTTCTGGGAAAGATGCTACCAAAGTTGATCGTTCAGCAAGTTATGCAGCCCGTTATATTGCTAAAAACCTCGTTGCCGCGGGAATTGCGCATCGAATTGAAATTCAATTAGCATATGCAATCGGAGTGGCAGAACCAGTTTCTATCGAAGTGAATACTTTTGGAACATCTAAGTACAGTGATGATCAAATCATCAAAGCTATTAGACAAAACTTTGATTTACGTCCAGCTGGAATTATCAAAATGTTAGATTTACAGCGTCCAATTTATGAGCAAACATCAACTTATGGACACTTTGGAAGAACAGATATTGATCTTCCATGGGAACAAACAAATAAAGTAAAAGATTTAAAAGAATTTTTTAACGCTTAAAAAAAGCCGACCTTTCTGGTCGCTTTTTTATTTGCGAATAGGGGAAAGTATGATTAAAAAGAAAGCAACAAACGTAAAAATTGTGACAATTGCATTGTTTATTGCCACATTCATGAGTGCTGTTGAAGGGACAATTGTTTCAACGGCCATGCCAACGATTGTAGGTGATTTGCATGGAGTTTCGTTAATGAACTGGGTCTTCTCAATTTTCTTATTGACGAATGCAATTGCTACTCCCATTTATGGTAAGTTAGCAGATCAATTAGGTCGAAAAAAGGTCTTTATTTTTGGTCTTTTGGTGTTTACTTTAGGTTCAATGTTGTCTGGAATATCTAATTCCATGGAAACCTTGATTATTTGGCGAGCACTTCAAGGAATTGGTGCTGGAGTAATCATGCCAGTTTCGTTTACCATCGTTGCGGACATGTATCCATTTGAAAAGCGGGCTGAAGTAGTCGGTCTATTAGGATCAGCTTGGGGAATTGCATCAATTGTTGCACCTTTATTAGGAGGATTTATCGTTGATAATCTTTCTTGGCACTGGATCTTTTTTGTGAACGTACCAATTGGAATCGTGACTATAATTTTGATTGCATTTTTTTTAGTAGAACCAAAACAAGTTTGCCACAGTAAAATCGATTATGGTGGAGTTGGTTTAATTGCAGTTTTACTTTTATCAATTATGTATATGTTCCAGATTTTAGGGGAAACTCCATTGAACCTAATGATGATTGCTTTTTGTTTAATTGTTGCACTTGTTTCTGGTTTCTTATTCATTAAACAAGAACAACGAGTAGTAGATCCAATTATTCCATTAGATATGTTTAAAAACCGAACCTTTGTGACACAAAACTTAATTGCAGCATTAATCAGTGGTTTTATTTTTGCCTATGAAGTTTATCTTCCTGATTGGACTCAAGGAATTTTAGGCTTGAAAGCCACAATGGCCGGATTTGCTATCACACCAAGTTCGGTACTGTGGATGTTAGGTTCATTTTGGACCGGAAAATTATTAACGAAATATTCACCCCAATTAATTATGAATCTTAGTTTTATTTTTATTGGAATTGGATCAATCGTTTCAGTCTTTTTACCAATTTCAACGCCATTTGGGGCCTTCTTTTTGCTTTCTGGTTTAATGGGGATTGGTTTTGGAATTTGTATTACGACATCATCAGTGACGGTCCAAAATGAAGTTTCGCAAGATCGAATTGGGGTAGCTTCTTCATTTAATACATTAAGTCGAACTTTAGGGCAAACTTTAATGATTTCCGTTTTTGGAATTGTGATGAACAAATCAATGGCGGATGGGGTTATTAGTCATCCTCATACCAATATGAACTTAATGGATCAGTTAATTAACCCGCAAACAGCACAAAAGCTAAGTAGTGAAATTCTACCTAGCTTACGTGAGATTTTATATAATTCAATTCACAATGTCTTAGTTGTAGCACTTTTATTAGTCGTAGCTGCCTTTATTGTTAATTGTTTTGATCGAAAGAAGAATTAACGTTTTTGCAAAGCTAACAAAATTGGTGGTTCATGAATTTGATTAATGAATTGATACTGTAAGACGTTAAATTGATGTTGATCGATACTTTTCGCAAATTGTAAAACTTGCTCTTTTTCTTGTTTTCCACCTGGATGCCCATAATAAATTACCAAAATAATTATCCCATTTGGTTTTAATAATTTCATCATAGATTGGACCGATTTAAGTGTAGTTTGCGGCTTAGTAACAATCTTATGATCACCTTCAGGTAAATAGCCTAAGTTAAAGATAGATGCCGTGATCGGTGATTTTACATAATTTGTCAGATTTTCATGTCCATCATTAATTACGGTGGTTTGTTGTTCAACTTGATGTTGTTCTACTAATCTTTGGGTTAACTGAGTTGCTTGAGCTTGAATATCAAAACTATAAACGTGTCCGCGCTCACCAACTAGTTGAGCTAAGAATAGGGTATCGTTTCCTTTGCCAGCAGTGGCATCAACGACTACATCACCGGGTTTGACGATTTCTTTAAGTAGGGTATGACTAAAGTTTAATGCTGATTGTAATTTCAAAATTTTCACCATCCTTAATTTAATTATAACAGTAGTATTGACTTGTTTTTTTATAATAAATTTGGTAACCTTGCATTAACGAAATAAAAAAATTGTTGACGTGAATTAATAGGATTAACTAGCTTTCAGAAACCAAGTGGGTGCTGTGAACTTGGAGCTAGAAGATTACGAACTTCTCACTGAAATTTAACTGAAATAAGTAAGTTAAACGTTTTCCGCGTTATGGAATTTGAGAGTCTAGATGTTTTTCATCTAGGAATTTAGGTGGTATCGCGGAAATTCGTCCTATGGAATGATTGTAATTCTATGGGATTTTTTTATTGGCATAAATAAGGAGTGAAGATTATGGCTTATGATCACGCAAAAGTTGAGAAAAAATGGCAACACTATTGGGAAGAAAATAAAACTTTCCGTACTAGTGATAAAACGGAAAAAGAAAAATATTATGTACTAGATATGTTCCCTTATCCATCAGGTCAAGGACTTCACGTTGGACATCCTGAAGGTTATACTGCCACTGATATTATGGCTCGTTTTGAACGGATGCAAGGTAAAAACGTCCTTCATCCAATTGGTTGGGATGCTTTTGGACTTCCAGCTGAACAATATGCAATGAAAACTGGACATAACCCACGTGAATTTACTAACCAAAATATTGATAATTTCCGTCGTCAAATTAAATCACTTGGATTTTCTTATGATTGGGATCGTGAAGTTAACACAACAGACCCTAAATACTACAAGTGGACCCAATGGATTTTTGAAAAGCTTTACGAAAAAGGTCTAGCTTACGAAGACGAAATTGAAGTTAACTGGGCACCTGATTTGATGGGTGGAACAGTTGTGGCTAATGAAGAAGTGGTAAACGGAAAAACTGAACGTGGTGGTTTTCCAGTTTACCGAAAACCAATGAAACAATGGGTACTTCGGATTACGGCCTATGCTGATCGTTTACTTGATGATCTTGATGACGTTGACTGGCCTGAAAGTGTTAAACAAATGCAACGGAACTGGATTGGTCGTTCCGTTGGGGCTAGCATTAACTTTAACGTTGATGAACATCCTGATGAATCAATTGAAGTTTTTTCAACACGTGCCGATACCTTATTTGGAGCAACTTACATAGTTTTAGCTCCAGAAAGTGACATCGTTGATAAAATTGTTACACCAGAACAAAAAGCAGCAATTGACGAATACCGTCAAAAAATTGCTTCAAAATCAGATCTTGAAAGAACTGATTTAAATAAGGATAAATCTGGTGTGTTTACGGGAGCATATGCCATTAACCCAGTTAATGGAGCTAAACTTCCAATCTGGATTGGTGACTACGTACTTTCATCATATGGAACCGGTGCAATCATGGCAGTTCCCGCTCATGATGATCGTGATTATGAATTTGCCAAGAAATTTAAGCTTCCCATTATTCCAGTTATTGAAGGCGGGGATATTGAAAAAGAACCTTATACCGGTGATGGCGTTCACATTAATTCTGGTTTCCTTGATGGATTAGGTAAAAAAGACGCCATTAATACAATGATTGAATGGCTTCAAACACATCACGCTGGAGATAAAAAAGTTAACTACAAGCTTCGGGATTGGATTTTTTCCCGTCAACGGTACTGGGGTGAACCAATTCCAGTGATTAACTGGGACGATGGGACTAAATCATTAGTTCCTGAAGATGAACTTCCTTTGCGTCTACCAAAGACTGATGATATTAAATCATCCGGAACTGGGGAAAGTCCTTTAGCTAATTTGAAAGATTGGGTTAATGTAACTGATAAAAATGGACGTCATGGAAAACGTGAAACTAATACCATGCCACAATGGGCAGGTAGTTCATGGTACTACTTAAGATATATTGATCCAAAAAACGATAAGATGTTAGCTGATCCTAAAAAACTTGATTACTGGCTTCCAATCGATCTTTATGTTGGTGGTGCAGAACATGCAGTTCTTCACTTACTATATGCTCGTTTCTGGCACAAGTTCCTTTATGATTTAGGCGTAGTTCCAACGAAAGAACCCTTCCAAAGATTAGTTAACCAAGGAATGATTTTGGGAACTAACCATGAAAAGATGTCTAAATCAAAAGGTAATGTAGTTAACCCTGATGATATTGTGAACGAATATGGAGCGGATACTCTTCGGCTTTACGAAATGTTCATGGGACCTTTAACGGAATCAAAACCTTGGAGTACAGAAGGAATTGTCGGCGCTAACCGTTGGATTAAACGTGTTTGGAGAATGTACCTTAACGACGATAATTCAACGAGTGATATGCTGATTGCTGATAACGATGGTAAATTAGACAAAGTTTACAATCAGACAGTGAAAAAAGTTACTGATGATATTGAAAAGATGCGGTTTAACACAGCAATTTCACAAATGATGGTTTTTGTAAATGAAGTTTATAAAAATAAAACTTTACCAAAACGTTATGCAGAAGGCTTTATTAAACTTCTATCACCAATTACACCACATATGGCTGAAGAAATTTGGCAACAATTGGGACATAAAGATACAATTGCATACGCTGAATGGCCAACTTATGATGAAAGTAAGTTAAAGGATGACCAAGCAGAACTTGTTGTTCAGATTAACGGAAAAGTTCGTGCTCATATTACCGTAGCAGTGGGTACTTCAAAAGATGATATAGAAAAAATTGCTCTCGCCGACGATAATATTAAAAATAACTTACAAAATAAGACTGTCAGAAAAGTAATTGTAATTCCTAATAAAATTGTTAACATAGTTGCTAATTAGTTCTATTAAAAAATAATTACAAATATAATCATTGCGTGAAAGTAGGGTATTTTTTTGAATAATGGTTTTGAAGAAGATGTAATTCAAGAAGAATTACAAGATACTGAGTCTGAACGCGCCAAAGGTCAAATGTTAAAGGGTTCTGCCTGGATGACTGTTGGAAGTATTTTGTCAAGAATTCTTGGTGCTTTATATATTATCCCTTGGCGTTTGATTTTAGGAGCATCTTTGTTCCCGTTAGCCAACTCACTTTATACTCAAGGGTACAATATTTATAGTTTTGCTTTGATTGTTGCGGTAGCAGGGATTCCTTCTGCTATTTCTAAACAAGTCGCCCATTATAATGCTTTGAATGAATATGGGGTTGGAGTTCAAATCTATAAAAAGGGTTTGAGTTTGGCAATTTTAATGGGGATTATCAGTGCACTAATTTTATGGGTTGCTGCCCCAATCTTAACCAATGGTGATAAAAACGTAATTCCAGTTATTCATTCACTAGCCTGGGCTGTTTTAGTAATTCCAACAATGAGTTTAACTCGAGGATTTTTCCAGGGTTATAATAACATGGCTCCTTCAGCAATTTCGCAATTTGTTGAACAACTTGCTCGAGTTATTTATATGTTATTATCAGCTTTCTTAGTCCTAAAGGTCATGCATGGTAGTTGGGTTACAGCGGTTTCCCAATCTACTTTTGCGGCATGTATTGGTGCAATTTTTGGATTTTTAGTTTTAGTTTGGTTTTACTGGAAGAATCGAAATTATTATCAAGGATTGATTAAAAATAGTAATAATAAGTTATCGGTCCCAACCAACCAACTTTATTGTGAAATTATTAGTCAAGCTACGCCTTTTATTATTTTAGGAGCTGGGGTAACGATTTTCTCTTTAATCGATCAATTTACTTTTTTCCATATTATGCGTTTTGCCACTAATTTTTCTGAAGAAGTATTACAGATTAACTATGCAATTTTTGCTGGAAATGCTAATAAACTAACTATGATTGTTGTTTCATTAGCATCTTCAATTGGGATTACGGTTGTTCCATTGCTCTCAGAAGCATTTACTAAGAAAAATAAAAAGGCTTTAAAAGATTCGTTTTCTAATGCATTGGTGCTCTTTGAATTCGTTATGATTCCAGCTTCTTTGGGAATGGCTGCTATTGCGGGTCCTTTAAATCGAACTTTTTATGGAACAGCCAATATGGATTTTAGTAGCAATGTTTTAGCTTTTTCATCAATTGAATCAATTCCAATTGGATTGTTCGTAGTAGTTGCAGCAATTATGCAAGGTGTATCACAAAATAAAAAAGCCGTTAAACTATTTGCTTATGGAACGCTAGCTAAGTTTGTTACCCAATATCCTTTAGTTTATTTGTTTGGAGCATTTGGTACATTAATGTCAACAATGATTGGGTTCTTTTTAGCAACTTGGTTGATGATAAGAGCATTGAAACATGAATTTGGAATTGAAAAGAATATGCTTCAATATGAAAGTATTCAAATTATTTTCTATTCTATAGTTATGTATTTTGTTGCGTTAGTTTCAGTTTATGGATTAAACTGGTTCTTCAGTTTGTTTACGACTCCATTTAGTTCAATTATTAGTTTAATTGTAACTGGTTTAGCATCAATATTTGGAGCAATTGTTTATGCTTACTTCATGTTAAAAACTGGATTAGCTGAACAAGTTTTAGGTAAACGAGTTGGTAGATTAAAAGCTAAATTTAACATTAAATAAAAATAAGACTTTCCAATTATTTGGAAGGTCTTATTTTTATGCTTCATTTTTTTTCATAAATTGAGGTAGAGCTTCGGAAATTTGATGGGGTAAAACAACATATTGCTTTTTTGCCAATTCATCAGCAATTGCACTATGAGTGTAGACGGCAGCTAAGACAGCATTTTCTGTATTTTCGAATTGAGCTACAAATCCACCAATTATCCCTGCTAAGGTATCTCCCATGCCACCAGTTGCTTGTGCGGGTGTACCAACTGTATTAACAAATGATCCAGTTGGAGTTAATACTTGAGTCCGATGTGATTTAACGACTACAATACTACCTTGCTGTTTAAATAGGTTATTGTATGCTGCAAGATTTGTATTTTCATTTTGATTTTTAATTTTTACACCTGATAATTTTTGCCATTCCATTTGATGAGGAGTGAAAATTAGCTTAGTTTTAGGCAAAGATAAATTGTTAGATGCAATTAAGTCAATGGCAGATCCATCAACAACTAAAATTTGAGTAGGAGAAACACTCGCGAAAACCGTTTTAAGTAAACTCAAACTTTTTTTATCAGTGCCTAGTCCAGATCCAATGTTAATAACGTCCATATTTGCAATTAAAGCTTTAACAGCTGGTTCGTCATGATAATCAAGGTACATAGCTTCAGGAACCCAATTATGAAGACTACTTTGGTTAGAAGAATCAGTTATGGTAGTTGTTAAACCAACCCCGGCATAAACAGCACCGAGCGAACTCATAATAATGGCTCCACCAAAATTTTGATTTCCGCCAATTAAAGCAATTTTTCCATAAGTTCCTTTAAAACTTTGAGTTGACCTAATTCGAATTGTATCTTGCAAGATTTTTTTTGTGATTGGTTTCATTTCATTCACCTCGAAGTTATTATAGCATTGTAAAATTTGTGATTGTGCTAAAATCACTTATGTAGATTAAAAAAGGAGAACTTAAAATGATTGATTGGAAAAAAGAAGCAGAAAAATATAAAGAAGCTTATCTCGCTGATTTAAAGGAATTAGTGGCCATTGATAGTTCGCGTGATGTAGAACATTCGACCGATGAATTTCCTTTAGGACCTGGTCCAGCTAAGGCTTTAGAAAAATTTCTTGAATTTGGAAATCGCGATGGGTTCACTACTCATAACATTGAAAATATCGTTGGTTACATCGAATATGGTAATGGAAAAGAATATTTTGCCGTATTAGGCCATGCAGATACGGTTCCGGCTGGAAAAGGTTGGGATACTAATCCATTTGAATTAATGTTAAAGGATGGTAAAGCAATTGGCCGGGGAACTTCTGATGATAAAGGTCCTGCATTAGCTGCTTATTATGGACTTAAAATGTTAAAAGACCATGGAATTATGCCTAATTTGAAAGTTCGCTTAATTATTGGAACTGATGAAGAAACAAATTGGACGGGCATGAAACGGTACTTTGAGGTTGAACCAGATCCTAAAATTGGTTTTTCACCAGATGCAGAATTTCCGTTGATTAACGGTGAAAAAGGGAATGTGACCTTTGAAACTAAATTTGCTGGTGATACGAAAGATGGAGAAAATACTTTAGTTTCATTTAAAGCCGGCTTGAAAGAAAACATGGTTCCTCGTGAGGCCAAAGTCGAAATTAAAACGGATACTGCTGATTTAATTTCAACTAAATTTGAAGAATATCTACTTAATGTTCCCGTTACGGGAACGTATGAAGTGACCCCCACAGGAATTAAATTAGAAATGATTGGAAAAGCTGCTCATGGGATGGAACCTAAGAACGGAATTAATGCCGGAACATATATGGCAACATTCTTGAAAGAATTCACTTTTGATAAGGCGGGACAAAATTTTGTTGGCTTTATTGCTGATAAATTGCATGATGATTCACGGGCAACTAAATTAGGTCTTCAATTTACTGATGATATCATGGGCGATCTCACGATGAACGTTGGAATTATCGATTACAGCCAAAGTCAAGGTGGATTGATTAATACTAATTTTAGATTTCCGAAAGGAATTACACCTGCTAAAATTGAACAACAATTAAAAGATAATTCAGCTTATTATCGCGGTCAAGTTGAAATGAATCCGGATTATATGGAACCTCATTTTGTTGATCCTAAAGATCCAATTGTAACGACTTTAATGGATATTTATAAAGAGCAAACTGGACAAACAGTTGCCGAACCAGAAGTAGTTGGTGGGGGAACTTATGGACGTTTGATGAAACGAGGAGTTGCTTTTGGCGCCCTTTTCCCTGGTGCAGAAGATACAATGCATCAAGCTAATGAATTTCAGAATGTTAACGATTTACTTATGGCAATGTCAATTTATGGTCAATCTTTATATGAATTAACTAAATAATTTCGTTGACAAGTTAAAACGTTCGTTATATAGTGATTAACAAGATTAATAGAATTTTAGCTGAAGAGTTGAGTACAAATTAATAGGTCTCAGAGAATTTCCGGTTGGTGTGAAGGAATGACTGATGTAATTTGGAATATGGACTTGGAGCAATTGTTGATGAATACTTAATCAACAACGGGATAGTATCCGTTATCAATACCAACTTTATTAAGTTGTTGAGGTTGTTTCAGCGATGAAACAACAAACTAAGGTGGTATCACGAAAGCATTCGTCCTTTATTAGGGCGGATGCTTTTTGTGTTTCTAAAAAGGAGAAGGAAAATGAAGAAGAAAAGTTGGATTTGGATTGGAATTGTAGTTTTAATTATTGGAATTGGTTATTTTAGTTTCGGAAATCATAGTAAAAATGCTAGTAAAGATACCATTACTGTTGGATTAATGTCAGGATCAAAACCAGATCAACAAATTTGGGATACGGTTGCTAAAACAGCCAAAGATAAATATGGATTAACAATTAAGTACAAGTATTTTTCTGATTATAGTCAACCCAATGCTGCTTTAACTAGTAAGAGTATTGATGTAAATGCTTTTCAAAATTATCCATTCATGGATATTTGGAACAAGGCTCATGACTCTCATATTGTGGCAGTTGGTGATACAATCATCGAACCAATGAGAATCTACTCATACAAAGTTAACAACGTTAAAAATCTTCCAGAAGGTGCTACTATTGCTGTTCCAAATGATGCTAATAATGAATCACGAGCCCTTCATGTTATTCAAAGCGCTGGCTTAATTAAATTAAATAATGACAAGCTTGCTAATTTGAAATCAATTACGAATAACCCAGAAAACATTAAAATAAAAGAAGTTGATGCAAGTCAAACAACACGATCACTAAATGACATTGATGCAGCGGTTGTGAACGGTAACTTTGCTCAATCAGCCAATTTAAACATTAAAAAGTCAATTTATACAGAACAATTTAACAAAAATTCACATAAATGGATTAACTTTATTGCTGCAAATAAAGCTAACAAAAATGATCCTAGAATTAAAAAATTAGTTAAGGCATATCAAACTAAAGCAACGGCTAAAGAAATAAAAAAAGTATCTGGTATTAACCAATTACCAGCTTGGAATTTAAATTTAAAATAAATTAGGTGAACAGAATGAAAAAAGAAGAGAAAATTAAAATTTTACAAGATTTAGTGAAAATTAATTCAGTTAATGGTAATGAAAGAGAAATTTCAGATTACCTTTCTAATTTACTAAATAAGTATGGAATTAAACATGAAATCTTCCCCTTGGTTGATGATGAAAATCGTTCAAATTTAATTGTCGAAATTGGAGAAGGAAGAACAGATCAGGTTTTTGGACTAACAGGACATCAAGATACGGTTGCGGTGACAGATGAGTTAGCTTGGAAATATTCGGCATTTTCTGGCACAATTGAAGGCGACTTTTTATATGGTCGTGGGGCTGCTGACATGAAAAGTGGTTTAGCAGCAGAAGTGATTGCGCTAATTGAATTAGTTGAAAAACAACAAATTCCATCCGGAAAAGTTAGATTAATTATTACAGCAGGAGAAGAATTTGGTGCACCAGGAGCTTACAAGATTAATCCTAAATTAATTGAAGATTTGGATGCTTTGATTGTGGGTGAAGCTACAAATGGAAACGTTAAGTATGCTCATTCGGGTAGCTTTAATTATCGGATAAACAGCATTGGAAAATCCGTGCATAGTTCGGTGCCTAACCAAGGTATTAATGCAATTGAAGGACTTGTAGCATACATTAATGATGAAGGACGCGTTTTTAGCGATTTACCAGTTGATGAAATTTTAGGTAATGTTCAACATAGTATTACTGTAATTGAGGGTGGAAAACAAATTAATACAATTCCCGGACATGCATATTTGTTAGGTAATGTTCGACCTACGCCAACATTTAATAACAAACAAGTTCGTTCTTTAATTGAAAAAACAATTACTAAAATTAATCAGGAAACCGATTACCAATTAAAATTTGAATTATTACATGATTTTTATCCAATTCGTACATTAACTAATAACTCTTTGGTTGAAAATGCATATCAAGCTTCAAAAGAGTTCTATCCTGATCGTGATATTAAGCTCTTTACAGATAATGGTGCAACTGATGCTAGTGTCTTTGTTCAAATTAAACCGGATTTACCAGTTATTATTTTAGGTCCAGATTCAAACGGTTCTGCTCATCAAATTAATGAGCATACGTCACTCAGTAGCTATTTAGTAACAATTGATATCTATCAAAAAATTATTAATGAATTTTTTGCAAACTAAAAAGGAGCTCGTTAAAGCGAGCTCCTTTTTTAACGGATTTCTTTTAATTTTTCATCAATTTTGTCTAGTACAATTTGCGTATTTTCGGGATTTACTAAATCATATTTTTGTAAATCAATTTTCATCTTAGGGCTTAAATTAAAATCATCATACCATTTTTGATAAGCTGTCCACATTTTGTGATAGTAATTTTCCAGTTCTGGGTTATTATCGAATTGCTCATAATCTCGTCCACGTTTCTTAATACGGGATAAAATTGTGTCAAAATCTGCATATGCATATACCAATAAGTCTGGCTTCTTTTTGGGAAGTTGTTTTAATTCATCCATCATGTTATCCAATAATTTAAGATAAACTTCTAATTCAACGTCGGAAATATTTCCTTCTTTATTATTTTCTTTAGTAAATAAGGCATCTTCGTAAATCGATCGATCAAGAATGTTATTATCATCTTTCAATGCTTTTTTAATCATTGAGAAGCGTTTATTTAAAAAATAGATTTGTAGTAAAAAACCGTATTGTTTCGGATCCTTGTAATAAAGCGGTAAAACCGGATTATCCCCAACCGGTTCATAAAAAGCCTTGGTACCAAGGTGATTCGAAATTTTTTCAGTTAATGTAGTTTTTCCTACCCCAATCATTCCTGCAGTAATTATCACCATACAAAACTCCTTTTTTATTTAGATATATTTAGTATATCATCATTCAAAAATAGTTAGAAAGAATTCTCAAAATCTATTTAGGATATGGTATTCTAGTAATAATAAAGTGTAGGTGGTTTTTTTGAAAAAATTTTGGTGTTTATTCTGGTTTTTCCTATTTTTAGTAGTTTTATGGTCTGGATATGTTTTTTTAGAACATTTTACATCACAAAATGCAAAATTGATGTTGTTTTTTATTGGATGTGTAATTTTAGTTAGACTTGTGATTACTCCAATTGTAACTATTATTATTCGGCATCATGATTGTTTAAAGGAACAAACAGAGCAAGAAAGGAAAAATGATGAAAAATCGAATTAGCAACCTGACATATTTCAAAAGAACGCTAATAATGTTAGGGTTAATTTTTGTTGTTATATTTGTGCAAACACCGATTCAAATTTTATCAATTATTCATCATCCTTCAATTATTTCGTTAGTGGTTGGTGGGGTGATTTATTTAGTATTTTTTGGATTTGCAATCTGGGGTGCACTGATAGCTTATAAAAGCGTTTATAAGCAAACAAACCATGGTTTAAACTTAAAAGACTGGTTGTTAATTGCAAAAGCATACGTATTATTTTTTGTTATTGAAATTGTTTTATCATTTCTCAACCAGTTAGTTTATGCACAAAAAACTACAGAAAATAATAAAAATATCATGGCAATACTTCATGCTAATCCAGTAATTTTAATTTTAATGTGTTTTACTATGACTTTTTTCTCCCCAATATTAGAAGAATTAGTTTTTCGTGGGTATTTAATTAAAGGATTTTTCCCAAATTTTAAGCCATTGATTCCAATGCTTATTAGTGGATTTTTATTTTCTCTTTGCCATGATAACAGCAATCCAATAAGTTTCTTGATTTATATGTCTTTAGGAATGATTCTTTCGTATGTTTATTTAAAACAGGATAAAATTGAAGTTTCAATTGGGCTTCACTTTTTGAACAATTTAATTGCAACTACGTTAATGCTAATTGGGATGTTGATAGGATAGGGAAAATAAATGAATATTTCAGAATTTAATTATTATAATAATTTGAAAAATCGTTTAGCAAAAGTTCATGATGAGATTAACTTGGAGAAGAAAAATTATTTAAAGACTATGACTAATTTGAATCAATGACTTAAAGTCATCTGGAAGTGAATGTGATGTAATTCTTGAAATAGACTTTTTTGCTACTTATGATGATTTTGAAGATGACTTTGTCGGAGCAGATTTTGTTCAAGAAATAGTTAAAAAACATTTAGAAGCACATGAGGCAATGACGATGATTATCACGGAAGATAATTATCCAAATGAATATGATATTACAATTATGCCAAAATAAGGAGAATAACAATGGTAGATAGAAGAGATTACAAATACCCTGATACACAAGCCTATGATGCTGTAATTAAGTCTTTAAATGATAATGATGTAACTGTTAGAGATATTTCAAAGGTTGTTTATAACTTACAAAAGAAGTATATAAAGATTCCAAGTATGGAATATGTTGATAAAATTGTGATTGATGTTTTACACAAACGAGAAGTTTTAAATAATGCGTTAGTTGGGTTAGAAATTGATCGATTAGCATCAGAACATAAACTAGATGAGCCACTTCAAAGCATTGTTGAACATGATTTAGGAGTTTTTGGTGTTGATGAAACTTTAGCATTAGGAATCGCTAATATTTATGGAACCATTGGAATTACAAATTATTGTGGATTAGATACTAATAAACAAGGAATTGTTAAAATTCTTGATCAAAGAACTGATCGAGTTACAACTTTTATTGATGATATTGTTGGTTCAGTTGCAGGGGCGGCATCTGCTAAAATTGCACACGAAAATTCATGATATGTTAAAAAGAGCTCATCTGTAGAAGATGAGCTCTTTCATTTTATTTTTATTTTGCAGATTTAACTGCTTTTACACATTTTGGTCCAAATTCAAACTCATCGTCAAGTAATTCTGATTTACCAACATTCTTACGAACAACTTTTAATCAGTTAGATTCATTGTCACCGAGACCAGTCTGACTAACAAAAACCACCTCCACTAAATCACCAATTTGGTAGGGAATAGCCTTATCAAATTCTTGAAGGGTGTATGTTTCGTATGCTTTAGTTTACATCAGAACGATATAAACCGACAACCTTACCTAAAATTGTACAACTCTTTAAAATAATTGGAGCCATTGTATCATTTTCTGGTTGAAGCCTGAAGTGATCACTTTCTTTAAAGAAACGTTTACAAGTAGCTTCTCCTTCATCATTCATTGCAATCACAATTTCACCATTTTCAGCATTGTGCTGGCGACGAACAATTACTTGATCTCCATCTAAAATTCCAATGTTAATCATACTTGTACCGCTGATAGTTAACATAAAAAGAGAATCTGCATTTTGCGCTAGACTATCTGGAATTGGAAAGTAATCGGTTGCTTCTTGAACTGCGAGAATTGGTTCTCCTGCAGCTACAACTCCCAACAAAGGAATTTCTTTATTACGTGTTTCAGGGGATAATCCCAAAAAATTGATTCCTGCAGGGGTAACTTCTAAAGCTCTAGGTTTAGTTGGGTCTTTACTAATAAACCCCTTTTTTTCTAACCTTGATAAATGTCCATGAACCGTTGAAGTTGAAGAAAGTCCGACTTCTTTACATATTTCTCTAACCGTTGGTGGATAACCGTGTTTCCGCACGTTATCATAAATGAAACGTAGGATATCCATTTGTTTTGTATTTGCGTTGTTTGACATTGGTCCACCTCGAAAAAATGATTATTGCTAGTATGATAAGATTAACATATTTAACTCAGTTTGCAAACGCTAGTTCGTATTTGAAAACTTTGTTTCTGAAAAATTTCATGCTATTATAGAAGTAATTAAAATAAGGAGTTGTAGATATGGCAGAAGATCCGGAACTTAAAAAAATTATTCCAAGAATTAATGAATTAGCTCATAAGGCAAAATTGCAAGACTTAACTGATAAAGAAAAAGAAGAACGAGATCAGTTACGTAAACATTACCTCAAGCGCTTTAAATCTAATTTTAAAAGTCAAATTGAAATGACACAAATTTATGATAAAGATGGAAAAGAAGTAACGCCTGAGGAAGTAAAAGAAATTCAACGTAAAAAGAATCTTAGAGATAATTAAATAAAGGAGAGTTAATTATGGCAACTTGGATGTGGATCATATTAGTTTTAGTAGCACTTGCTGCTGGTTTGGTACTTGGTTTTTTTGGTGCTCGTAAGTACATGGAAAAATATTTGAAGGAAAACCCACCAATTAATGAAGAACAATTAAAGGGTATGATGCTTCAAATGGGACAAAAACCTTCCAAAAAGAAATTGAACCAAATGATGAATTCTATGAAACGTAATGCAAAATAAAAAAACACCACTTTTTAGTGGTGTTTTTTTGATTCATCAACATATACGTAATTTGGATTAATTTCAGCATCTAAATTTTTGAACGCATCACTCATTTGCTTTTCCACAATTGCTTGATTTTTATCATCTAATTTAAGATTTTTATCTACAAAAATTGGGGTACCGAAGTTAATATGAGCTTTATTACGACAAAAAAATTCTTTTAAAGTCAATGGTCCTTGATAAACGACCGGCAAAAGTGGGACACCAGACATTTTAGCAATCATTGCCGCACCACCTTTTAGTTTTGTCGAGTGTCGTGTTCCTGATGGAAAAATCATTACTGACAAATCTGTTTTACGAAGAACTTTGATTGGCCGTTTGATTACCGAAATTCCTGGGTTATTACGATCAACTGGTTCAACGTTTAATTTATTAAGAAACCATCCCATAAATGGATTTTTAAATAATTCTTTCTTTGCAATGAAATAAAATTGCTTAGGCAGTAAAATTGCTGCGAAGTAAATCATGTCAAACCAGGTCCGATGTGGGGCAACTAGAATATAATTTTCCTTTGGAATACGATTCTGATTCATTACGTCGACTTTTCCATTGGCAATTCTAATTAATCCTTTAGCAATTGAAAATATAAATGAATAAAACAATCTTCTCATCCTCCTTTTTGAGTTGTACAATTGATATTATAGCATTATAACGAATGATTAAAGGGTGAATTACGATGGATCAAACAATTGAATTAAAACAGGGTGAACGAATTGATCAGCTTTACAGTAGTGATATTAAAATAATTCAAAATGCTGAAGTTTTTTCCTTTTCATTGGATGCAGTGATGCTAGCTGATTTTGCACAGGTTAAACAAAGTTACAAAACTAAAATTGTTGATCTTTGTGCTGGAAATGGTGCTGTGGGTTTATTTATCAGTAAAAAAACTCACGGAAAAATTGCCGAAGTTGAAATTCAACCAAAATTAAGTGACATGGCTAAACGAAGTGTAACCTTAAATAATTTGGAAAAACATATTTCTGTTTACAATATTGATTTAAAAAATAGTTTAGACTATTTTAAAAAGGAATCAATCGACCATGTAACAGTGAATCCGCCTTATTTTGCAAATGAAAAAGAAAGCAGCAAAAATCCTAATCCGTACTTGGCAATTGCCCGCCATGAAATCAAAACTAATTTAGAGATTGTAATTAAAACTTCTAGTGACCTGCTTAAAAACAATGGCAAAATGTATATGGTACATCGACCTGACCGTTTATTAGATATTTTGAATGAAATGCAAAAATATCGGTTAGCACCTAAAGAAATTCAATTTGTTTATCCTAAGGTTGGTCGTGATGCTAATATGATTTTGATTTCTGGAATTAAAGATGGAAAATTAAATGGTTTAAAAATAAAACCACCAATCGTAGTTTACGATGAGAACGATAATTATACAGAACCTGTGAGAAAAATGTTATATGGAAAATAAAAAATATTATCTCTATGTATTAGTTTGTGGTGATGGTTCCTTTTATGGAGGATTCACGGATAACGTTGCACACAGACTTCACCAACACCAGATTGGTAAGGGCGCTAAATATACTAAGAGCCATAAACCTGTTCGCTTATTATATTCAGAAGACTTTGAAAGTAAGAGTTTAGCTTTAAAAGCAGAGTATGCCTTTAAGCATCAATCTCGTCATGCTAAAGAAAGATATTTGATGGAACATGGAGTTGATCCGATTTTGTGGGTTAATTAATTTTAAATTTTATTTGAACTTCTGCTTAATATTTTGTATAATAGATTTTGGTATTAATTTACCAATACGCATCTAGAAGGTTTTGCATAGTAGTGCTCTTTGAGTTCCATGCATAATTCTAGAGAGGAAAAACTAATTTTTATGGAGGCTTATTATGGCTGTTGTATCAATGAAACAATTATTAGAGGCTGGTGTACATTTTGGTCACCAAACTCGTCGTTGGAATCCTAAGATGGCTAAATACATCTTTACTGAACGTAATGGTATTTACATTATCGATTTACAAAAGACGGTTAAGTTATTAGGTTCAGCTTACAACTTTATGAAGAGTGAAGCTGCTGACGATGCTGTAGTTCTTTTTGTAGGAACTAAGAAACAAGCACAAGATGCAATTGAAGAAGAAGCAAAACGTTCTGGTCAATTCTACGTTAACCATCGTTGGTTAGGTGGTACTCTTACTAACTGGAACACCATCCAAAAACGGATCAAGTACTTAAAAGATCTTAAAAAGATGGCAACTGATGGTACTTTCGAAAGATTACCTAAAAAAGAAGTTGCTCTATTAACTAAGAAGACTGCTAAACTAGAAAGATTCTTAGGTGGTATCGAAGATATGCCTAAGATTCCTAACGTTATGTTTATTGTTGATCCTCATAAAGAAGAAATTGCTCTTAAAGAAGCTCAAAAATTAAACATTCCAGTTATCGCAATGGTTGATACTAATACTGATCCAGATGGTATTGATTACGTTATCCCATCAAATGATGATGCTATTCGTGCTATCAGATTAATCACTTCAACTATGGCTGATGCTGTTATCGAAGGCCGTCAAGGTGAAGATGATGTTAACGAAGAAACTTTCGTAGAAGAAACAACTGAAACAGAAGATAAATAAATAATTAATTGTCAAGGCTGACTCTATTTAGACCTATTCGGCCTAGTAGGGTCAGTTTTTTAAATAAATAACTAAACTTAAGGGAGAACTTGGATTATGGCTAAAATTACTGCACAACAAGTTAAAGATTTACGTGAAAAAACAAGTGCCGGAATGATGGATGCTAAGAAAGCCTTAGTTGAAGCTGATGGTGATGAAAAGAAAGCAATGGAAATCCTTAGAGAAAAAGGTGTTGCTAAAGCTCAAAAGAAGAGTGGTAACACTGCTGCTAATGGATTAACAAAGGTTTCTGTTCACGATAATAAAGCTGCTATCGTTGAAATTAATTCAGAAACAGATTTCGTTGCTGCTAACGATGACTTCAAAAACTTAGTTGATGAAGTTGGCGATTTAATTGCTCTTGAACAACCTAAAGATGTTGAAGCTGCTCTTAAGTTACATTTAGGTGAAGATGGATCTGTTGAAGATACTATTATTCACACTAGCCAAATCACTGGTGAAAAGGTTTCTCTTCGTCGTTTTGCAGTTATGAACAAAAATGATGGAGAAAGCTTTGGCGCATACTTACACAATGGTGGAGAAATTGGTGTTTTAGTTAAGATTTCTGGTGCAGACAAAGACGTTGCTAAAGATGTTGCAATGCACATTGCTGCTACTAACCCTGAATTCTTATCAAAAGATGATATTTCAGCTGAACGTTTACAACATGAAAAAGATATTCTTACTAAAGAAGCTCTTGCTGAAGGTAAACCAGCTAATATCGTAGAAAAGATGGTTACTGGTCGGGTACACAAATTCCTTGCTGAAATTTGTTTAGTTGATCAACCATTTGTTAAAGATCCTGATCAAACTGTAGGCCAATACGTTGATTCTAAAGGTGGAAAAGTTGAAGCCTTTGTAAGATATCAAGTTGGTGAAGGTATTGATGAAGCAACAGAAGCTAAAGATTAATTCTGATTGTTTTTGGTATTACCACTTTAATAAATGATTTTTACACAAAAAAGCGATTGAATTCTGAACGAATTCAATCGCTTTTTTTCTATTTATTTTTATAGTCAATTTTATGATAGCAAAATATTATCCTAAGATATTACAAACCTACCGTATTTAGTGCTTTTATGCTAAAATTAAAGTTATAAACGAAGAATTTTCTGGAGGAAGTTAAATGTCTGAATTGAAATACAAACGTATTGTTTTAAAATTAAGTGGTGAAGCACTCGCAGGTGAAAAAGGCTTCGGAATTAATCCACCTGTTATTAAAAAGATTGCAGAAGAAATTAAAGATGTTTATAACCAAGGAATTCAAATTGCCGTCGTTGTCGGTGGTGGAAATATGTGGCGTGGTGAAGCGGGTGCCGAAATGGGTATGGAGCGTTCTCAAGCTGACTATATTGGAATGCTTTCAACTGTTATGAACGGTTTGGCTTTACAAGATAATCTTGAAACTGCTGGGGTACCAACTCGTTTACAAACTTCAATTGAAATGAAACAAATTGCAGAACCATACATTAGAAGAAAAGCAGTTCGTCATCTTGAAAAAGGTCGCATTGTAATCTTTTCTGGTGGTACTGGTAATCCATACTTTTCAACTGATACTGCTGCTGTTTTACGTGCCGCTGAAATTGATGCAGATGCAATTTTAATGGCTAAGAACGGTACGGATGGTATCTATTCAGCTGATCCTAATAAAGACAAAAATGCAGTTAAATTTGATAAATTAACACAAAAGCAAATTTTAGATAAAGGTCTTAATGTAATGGATTCAACAGCAAGTTCATTATCAATGGACAACGATATTCCTCTAGTAGTCTTCAACTTGAATGAACCTGGAAATATTAAACGGGTCGTTGAAGGTCAAAACATTGGAACAATTGTGGAAGGAAAATAGATATGGCTAATACAAAAGAATTAATTAATGAAACTAAGCATAAAATGAGTAAAGCTCAATCAGTACTTGAATCTGAGCTTGGACAAATGCGTGCAGGACGTGCCAATGCAAGCATTCTTAAACCAGTAATGGTCGAATATTATGGTGCCCCAACTCCTTTAGTTCAAGTTGCATCAATTTCTATTCCAGAACCACGTATTATGATGATCACCCCCTATGATAAAACTGCTTTAAAAGAAATCGAACGGGGAATTCTTGAAGCTGATTTAGGTCTTAACCCTATGAATGACGGAGATGTTGTTCGAATTGAAATTCCACAACTTACTGAAGAGCGTCGGAAAGAATTAGCTAAAAAAGTTAAAGCTACCGGCGAACAAAGTAAGGTTGCTGTTCGAAATGTGCGTCGTGATAGCATGGATATTGTTAAACGTGAATCAAAAAATGATGAGATTAACGAAGATGAAGCACATGATTTAGAAAATCAAATCCAAAAAATTACTAATGAAGCAATTAAGGGAATTGATACAATTATCAAAGAAAAACAAGAATCAGTAATGACTGATTAATTTTGAGGAAGTGTAATTATGCCTGAAGCCGACAATGCCAGATTTGAAGTAACTCCGGGAACAATAGAATTTGATAAGATGATTTTTAAATTATTGGAACCAGTTAATGATTTAGAAATTGAAAACTTAGAATTTAATGGAGAACATTTTGATAAAGTTCAAAATGGCGTTTATGTAATGCCTGTTGTTATGAGTGAAAATCTAAATTTGTTTTTTTTGATTTCTCAATTGATCGGTAGTGACTGGATAATTGCTTTTTCAAAAGCAACCGTTGAAAACCAAATTGACGTTACTGATTTATCTGAACCGATTCCAACTGGTAAAGGATTAAATCTACTTGGGTCTGAATGTCCAATTGTTGCTAATCAAATATTAGATTATTTTTCTGAACTTTTTAAAAAAGGAAAAGGAGAATGGAAAATGATTAAATAAAGGATGAGTTCGCTCATCCTTTATTTAATTTAAACACTGAGGTGAAAAAATGTTTGAAGAAACAATTGACATGAATAGAATTCCAGATAGTGTAGCCATCATTATGGATGGAAATGGACGTTGGGCAAAAAAACGCTATCTTCCACGTATTGCAGGACACAAGCGCGGAATGAATGTTGTTGAAGAAATTACTACTGAAGCAAGCAACTTAGGAATAAAAGTATTGACTTTATATGCATTTTCAACTGAAAATTGGAAAAGACCCGCTGGTGAAGTTAATTATATTATGAGTTTGCCATCTACTTTTTTTGATAAGTTTATCCCTAAATTAATTAAAAACAATGTAAAAGTTCAGACAATTGGAGACGTTTCACAGCTTCCAGATAAAACCAGAGAAGCGGTTTCTAATGCGATTGAAGAAACAAAAGCATGTACAGGAATGATTCTAAACTTTGCTCTTAATTATGGTAGCCGACTGGAAATTTTAAATGCAACAAAAAAGATAGCGACTGAAGTTAAAAATGGAAATCTTAATGTTGATGATATCAACGACGTTGTTTTTTCAAACAATCTTGAAACTTCTGGATTAAAAGACCCCGATTTGCTGATTAGAACGAGTGGCGAGGAACGAATTTCTAATTTTTTACTTTGGCAAATTGCTTATAGTGAACTAGTATTTGTAGATAAATTATGGCCTGAATATCATGCAAAAGATTTTAGACAAACAATCATTGAGTTTCAAAAACGTAAACGTCGATTTGGTGGGTTAATTAATAAATAATAGGAGTGAGTTTGTTATGAAACAACGAGTAATTACAGCAATTGTGGCTTTGTTAATATTTATTCCAGTGATTATTGCTGGTGGATATGTAATTGACTTTGCCGCAATTGTACTTGGTATAATTGCGATGTCAGAAATTTTCATTATGAAAAAGAAAATGATTATTTCAGTAGAAGCATTAATTTCTTTTATTGGAATATCTTGTTTAATTGTACCAACCAACTTTTCTAATTTTTTACCTGAATACTTAAGTCCTGCTTTTATATTCTACGTTCTGGTAATGTTATTATTATTGGCAACCGTTTTTTCTAAAAACAGATTTAATTTTGACGATGCTGGAGTTTATACTTTAGGAATGATGTACATAGGTTTTGGATTTCATTATTTCATCGTTGCTCGACAAGATGGCTTAACTACATTACTTTACGCACTGTTTATTGTCTGGTGTACAGATTCTGGGGCTTATTTTATTGGTAAGCATTTTGGAAAAAATAAACTTGCTAAACATATTTCACCTAATAAGACTTGGGAAGGTTCAATTGGTGGAACCGTGATTGCTACTATTGTATGCACTATTTATTTATACTTCTTCCCAATTTCTGGGATTAATTTGATTGTAATGATTGGATTTACAATTATTCTTTCAATTTTTGGACAACTTGGTGATTTGGTAGAGTCAGCTTTAAAACGGTTTTATGGTGTTAAAGATTCTGGTAAAATTTTACCAGGACATGGTGGTATTTTAGATCGATTTGATAGTCTTTTATTTGTTTTACCAGTTCTTCACTTATTAGGAATCGTTTAAATGAAAGGTTTGTGATTATTTGTTAACAAATATTATTAGTTTCATCATTGTTTTTGGAATTTTAGTATTTGTCCATGAATTTGGACACTTCATTGTTGCAAAAAAGTGCGGAATTATGGTTCGTGAATTTTCAATTGGAATGGGACCAAAATTATTTTACTATCGTCGTAATCATACAACTTATACAATACGTCTCTTACCATTAGGTGGTTATGTTAGATTAGCTGGTAGTGTAGATGATGAAGAAGACGAAATTAAGCCTGGAACCATTGTAATGCTTCAGTTAAATAATGCTGGCGTTGTTACTAAAATAGATTTGAGCAAGAAAAATAAGCTCTTCAAGGGAATTCCGTTTCAAGTTGCAGATGCTGATTTAGTTAACGGACTTTGGATTGAAGGTTATGAAAATGGCAATGAGGACGAAAAAAAGCGTCTTAATGTAGATCATGATGCTTTGATTGTGCAAAAGGATGGAATTGAGGTTCAAATTGCACCAGCTGATGTCCAATTTCAAAATGCACCAGCTTGGAAAAAACTATTAGTTAATTTTGCCGGAATTTTTAATAATGTTCTATTAGCAATTGTGGCTTTTATGTTTTTGGCTTTTCTTCAAGGTGGGGTTGAATCTAATTCAAATCAAGTCCAAGTTTCAAATACTAATCCACATGTGGCTAAAACAGCTGGAATTAAGGATGGCGACCGAATTTTATCAGTTAATGGTGTAAAAACTGACAACTTTCAATCACTAGCTACGCAGATTGAAAAACAACCCAATAAAAAAGTTACTTTAACTGTTAAAGATAAAAAGAAAACCAAACAAGTTAAATTAGTGACAGATTCAAAGCAAATTAATAAACAAAAAATTGGTGTGATTGGGGTTAAACAAACGTTAAATACTAGTTTTGGGGCTAAAGTAATGTCTGGTTTTACAACAACTTGGACGATGACTAAAAGTTTATTTGGGGCTTTGTGGCAAATGGTTTCTGGACACTTTAGCTTAAATAGTTTAGGGGGCCCAGTGGCAATTTATGCAAATACTTCTGAAGCAGCATCATTAGGACTAGTTGGAGTTGTGCAATTCTTAGGATGGTTGTCAATTAACCTTGCTGTGGTAAACTTAATTCCAATACCAGCATTAGATGGTGGTAAAATACTATTAAATATTATTGAATTAATTAGAAGAAAGTCACTTTCCGAAAAAACTGAAATGATTATTACAATGGTTGGTTTTATATTTTTAGCTGGCTTAATGATTTTAGTTACTTGGAATGATATTATGCGTTATTTCATCCGATAAGATAGGGAGAAGAAAATGAAACAATCAAAAATGTTAATTCCTACGCAAAAACAAGATCCAACAGGTGCAGAAGCAATTAGCCACAAGATGTTGATTCGTGCTGGATTTATTCGTCAAGTTTCAGCAGGTACTTATGCTTACCTACCTTTGGCATATCGTGTTTTAGAAAAGATTGAAAAAATTATTAAAAAAGAAATGAATGAGACAGGTGCTAATGAAATGTTGCTTCCTGAAATCATTCCGGCCCAATATTGGAAAGACTCAGAAAGATATGAATCATATGGACCTGAATTGTTTAAGTTGAAAAACCGTCATGATACTGATTTTATTTTAGGTCCAACTCATGAAGAAACAATGACTGAATTAATTAAGGGGACGATTTCTTCATATAAGAAGTTACCTTTAAACTTATATCAAATTCAAGACAAATTTAGAGATGAAGATCGTCCTCGTTATGGACTTTTACGTAGTCGTGAATTTCGTATGTTAGATGCTTACTCTTTTGCTTCAAATGATGAAGAATTAGATGCAACTTATAAAGAAATGAATGATGTTTTTAGAAAAGTATTTGATCAGGTTGGATTAAATTATCTCGGTATTATTGGTGATAGTGGAAGTATGGGTGGTTCTGATTCAATGGAATTTTCCGCTCCTGCTTCTGTTGGTGAAGATACAATTGTTTATTCAGATGATAGTGACTATGCTGCAAATTTAGAAATGGCTACTGATATGTTTGTTAATAAAAAATCACATGCCGAATTAAACGATTTAGAGTTGGTTGATACACCTGATGTCAAAAATATTAATCAAGTATCTAAATTCTTTGACATTGATAAAAGTCAAATTATTAAGAGCTTATTATATATGGTTGACGAAAAACCTGTGTTAATTTTAATACGTGGTGATCAAGAAGTTAATCCTGCCAAAGTAAAAAATCATTTTCATGCTGATGAGGCTGATTTAGCAACAATTGATCAAGTTTCTGAATACCTAGGAGTTAAGCCTGGATCAGTTGGACCATTTGATGTTCCAACTGACGTTCCAGTTTTATCAGATGAGTATGTTCAAAGTATTGTTAATGGAGTTACAGGTGCTAATCAAACCGATAAACATTACCAAAATGTAAATCCAAAACGTGATTTACCTGAATTAGAATATGGTGATTTTCGCTTAGTTAACGAAGGAGATATTTCTCCTGATGGTAGCGGAGTTTTGAAATTTACTAAAGGAATTGAAATTGGTCATATTTTCAAACTAGGAACTCGGTATACCAAAATTCTAGGTGCTAATATTCTTGATGAAAATGGTCGCCAAAAGCCAATTATTATGGGATGTTATGGAATTGGTGTAAGTCGTCTGCTTTCGGCTATTTCAGAACAACAAGCAGATGAAAATGGTCTTGTATGGCCAAAAGCGATTGCTCCATTTGATGTTCATTTAATTCCAACGAATATGAAAAAAGATGAACAAGTTGAACTTGCCAACCAGATTTATGCTGATCTTCAAGCTACTGGATTAGAAGTTCTAATGGATGATCGGAAAGAACGTGCTGGAGTTAAGTTTGCTGATTCTGATTTAATTGGTATTCCAATTAGAATCACAATTGGAAAAAAAGCCGATGAAGGAATTGTAGAAGTTAAAATTCGTAAAACAGGCGAAACAGTTGAAACGAAGGTCGATGATCTTAAGAATACGATTGAAATTTTATCAAAAGAAATTTAAACATTAAGACCAGAATTTACTGGTCTTTTTTGTTCGTTTAGAGGGGAGGAAAAGATGCCTTTAAATAATAAAGAAAAGTTTAATAAATTATTAGATCAAATCAAAATTAATGACGAATATCGTTCAGAATTTGAAAACGCTGAAATTGAGCAAGTTCGAGTTCATCAAAAGTCAAAACAATGGGATTTTCATTTTTTTATCCCACATGTTCTTTCATACCAAGCGTTTATCGATTTTGTAACTGGTTTACAGACAGCCTTTAGCAATATTGTTAAGGTTGATTTTTACATTCAAACACAACAGGATAACTTAACTAATCGTGAAATTGGTGATTATTGGCAATGGGCAGTTAATAATTGTGGTATTCAATCTAGTTTATTACATGAGCTTTGTGATAATAACGTTCCTGAACTAGATGATGGACGTGTAAACTTTTATGCTGTTAACGACTTAATAAAAGATTTTATGAATAACAAAGCTATTGAACCAATTTTAAGTGCTTATCAAAAAGCTGGTTTTCCTAAATTTACGATTAATACAATGGTCGACGAAACAGAATCTCAAGAAAGAATTAAAGAATTAAAGGCAGCTAAAAAAGAGCGTGATGAAAAACTAGCAAAAAAAGCTCAAGTTGCTGCAGCCAAAGCAAATGCGCAAAAAGTTCCTGATAGTTCAGGTAGCGTTATGATTGGTCGAAAAATTGCTGATAACGTAGATATTACGCCATTGGAAAATATTACTGAAGAAGAACGTTCTGTGGTAGTTAATGGGTATGTCTTTAGTAAAGAAATTCGGGCATTACGGTCCGGGCGATCTTTAATGATCTTAAAGATTACTGACTACACCTCCTCAATCACAATTAAGAAGTTTTCAAAGGATGATGAAGAGGGAGCTAAGTTTGCTAATTTGGAAGAAGGTAGTTGGATAACTGCTCGCGGGAGTGTTCAGGAAGATAATTATTCGCATGAACTTGCAATGAATGCTTATGATATTAATCCAGCAACTCATGCCGAACGTGAAGATACTGCAAATAAAAAGCGGGCTGAATTGCATCTTCACTCTAATATGAGTCAAATGGACGCTACTAATTCGATTTCAGATTTTGTTAAACAAGCAAAAAAATGGGGACATAAAGCAATTGCGGTTACTGATCATGATGACGTACAAGCATTTCCTGAAGCATTTAATGCTGCTCAAAATAATGACATTAAAATGTTATATGGAATGGAAGCAAACGTAGTTGATGATGGTGAACCCATTGCATACAATGACAAACATGTTGGTTTAAAAGATGCAACTTATGTTGTGTTTGATACTGAAACCACTGGATTGTCAGCCATTTATGACCGTGTAATCGAACTTTCAGCAGTTAAAATGCAGGGAAATAATGTGATTGAAGAATTTGAACAATTCATTGATCCTGGATTTCATCTTTCTGAACAAACCACTAATCTAACTTCGATTACGGATGATATGGTAGCTGGTTCAAAATCAGAAGAAGAAGTTTTCAAAATGTTCCGTGAGTTTTGTGGTGATTCCATTGTGGTTGGACATAACGTTACTTTTGATATTGGATTTATGAATACTGGATATGCCCGTCATGGGATGGAACCAATCAAAAATCCAATTATCGATACTTTAACTTTAGCCCGTTTTTTATATCCAAACTACAAAAGTTATCGGTTAAATACGTTAGCTAAAAAGTTTGATGTTGTTTTGGAACATCATCATCGAGCAATTTATGATGCTGAAACAACTGGTCATTTGAATTATCTTTTCTTAAAGGATGCTGAAGATAAATATGATATTCAATATCATGATCAGTTAAATGATCATATGACTGAAAACGATGCATACAAACATGCTCGACCATTTCATGCCATCTTGATGGCCAAAACGCAAGCTGGATTAAAAAATTTATTTAAATTAGTTTCTTTAGCACACATTAAGTATTTTTATCGAGTTCCAAGAATTCCGCGAAGTGAATTAGAAAAGTATCGTGAAGGAATTTTAATTGGTTCTGCCTGTTCTAGTGGTGAAGTATTTACTGCGATAATGCAAAAAGGTAAACAAGAAGCACTAGATAAAGCTAAATTTTATGATTATCTTGAAGTTCAGCCTCAAGCAGCTTATCAACCATTATTGGATTCTAAGTTAATTAGTGACCGAGGTAAATTGCAGGAAATTATAAAAAATATGGCTGACGTTGCTAATGAAGTTAACATTCCACTAGTAGCAACCGGTGATGCCCATTATCTTAATCCACATGATTATATTTATCGAAAAATCTTAATTAATTCACAGGGTGGAGCTAATCCTCTTAATCGAACTGAATTACCCGATTTACATTTTCGGACAACGGATGAAATGTTAAAAGATTTTAACTTTTTAGGTGCAGATCAAGCTGAAAAAATTGTTGTTGATAATCCTAATCAAATTGCAGATTCAGTTGAAGAAATTCATCCGCTAAAAGATAAATTGTATACTCCCAAAATGGAGGGTGCAGAGGATGAAATTAAACAGCGGACCTACGATAAAGCTCATGAATTGTACGGAGAAAAACTTCCTGAGATTGTGGAGAAACGAGTTGAGCGAGAATTAAAATCAATTATTGGAAACGGGTTCTCAGTTATTTATTTAATTTCACAACGATTAGTAGCAAAAAGTAATAAAGATGGTTATTTAGTTGGATCCCGTGGTTCAGTTGGGTCTAGTTTAGTTGCTACGATGACTGGAATTACCGAAGTTAATCCACTTCCTCCTCATTATCGTTGTCCTAAATGTCATTATTCAGAATTTTTCACTAAAGGTGAATACAGTTCTGGTTTTGATTTATCAAAAAAAGAATGTCCCAATTGTGGTACAACTTTAATTGGTGATGGTCATAATATTCCTTTCGAAACGTTCCTTGGTTTCAAAGGAAATAAGGTTCCTGATATCGATTTGAACTTCTCTGGTGATTATCAAGCAATTGCTCATAATTATACTAAGGTTTTGTTCGGTGAAAAGAACGTATATCGTGCCGGTACAATTGGAACAGTCGCCGATAAAACAGCTTATGGGTATGTAAAAGCATATGAGCGTGATACCGGTAAACATTTTAGAGGTGCCGAAATTGATCGACTCGCTAAAGGTGCAACTGGCGTTAAACGAACGACCGGTCAACATCCAGCTGGAATCATCATTGTTCCAGATTATATGGATATTTATGATTTCACGCCAATCCAATATCCTGCGGAAGATCAATCATCAGCATGGCAAACTACTCATTTTGATTTCCATTCGATTCATGACAACATTTTAAAAATGGATATTTTGGGTCATGATGATCCAACTATGATTCGGATGCTCCAAGATTTGTCGGGAATTGATCCTTATACGATTCCAGTAAATGATGCTGGAGTGATGTCAATTTTCAGTAGCCCAGAAATTTTAGGGGTGACGGAGGAACAAATTCAATCAAAAACAGGAACCTTAGGAATCCCTGAATTTGGGACCCGATTTGTTCGAGGAATGCTTGAACAAACTCATCCCCAAAATTTTTCTGACTTACTTCAAATTTCTGGATTGTCACATGGTACTGATGTGTGGTTAGGAAATGCCGATGAATTAATTAAAGATGGAACTGCCACAATTTCTAACGTTATCGGATGTCGTGATAACATCATGACCGATTTAATTAATTATGGAGTTGATTCTGAAACGTCATTCCAAATTATGGAAAAAGTTCGTAAAGGTAAGGGAATAAAAGATGAATGGCAACAAACGATGCGTGATGCTAATGTGCCTGAATGGTATATTGACTCATGTTTAAAGATTAAATACATGTTCCCACGGGCGCATGCAACGGCATACGTTTGGATGGCACTTCGAATTGCGTACTTCAAAGTGTATTTCCCATTAGTTTACTATGCTGCTTATTTCTCAGTTCGTGCCGATGATTTTGATGTTGAGGCAATGTCTCATGGTAAAGATGCGGTTAAAGCAGCCATGAAAGAAATTGAAGACAAAGGAAATGATGCATCTACTAAAGAAAAGAATTTATTGACGGTCTTACAATTGGCCAATGAAATGATTGAGCGAGGATTTGAATTTGAAATGATTGATCTTGATCGTTCAGATGCATCAGAATGGTTAATGGATGGCAACAAATTGATTGCTCCATTTAGTGCCGTTCCAGGATTAGGTTTGAATGTTGCTAAACAAATTGTGGCAGCTCGAGCTGATAAACCATTTATTTCTAAAGAAGATCTTGCTAAACGTGGAAAAGTTTCTAAAACTATCATTGAATATATGACGAAAAATGGAGTCTTAAAAGGCTTGCCCGATGAAAATCAGCTTAGTCTCTTTGATATGATATAGTCTTTGATTGTGATAATGGTTTGACTGTGTTATATTAAGGACAGTAATTAAAAACTCTTTTAAGGGTGAGCAGAAAATGCTCGCCCTTTTTATTGGAAAATTTTGGAGGTAAATAGTTGAGCGAAGTTAGCGAAATTATTGATAAAGTTACCGAAACGGTACAACCAATCTTAGACGAAAATAATTTTTATCTATACAGTATTGAATATGTACAAGAAGGTGGAAGTTGGTACCTACGTGTCTTTATCGACAAAGATAATGGTATTTCAATTGATGATTGTGTCCTAGTTAGTGATCAATTAAGTGAAAAACTGGATGAAATTGATCCTGATCCATTTGCAGATCAATATTTCTTAGAAGTTTCATCTCCTGGTGCAGAACGACCATTGAATAATGAACAAGACTATCAAAATGCTATTAATGACTACATTAATGTTTCTCTCTATCAAAAATTAGATGGAAAGAAAATGTACGAAGGAACCCTTAAAGAACTTAATGATGATGATTTAACCTTGATTGTAAAAGATAAGACTCGTCGTAAAGAAGTTAAGATTCCTCGCAAGTTAATCTCAAAAGCCAGATTAGCAATTGAATTTTAGTTAGGAGAAATAATATGAGTAAAGAATTAGTAGGTGCTCTTGATGCTTTAGAACAAGAAAAAGGCATTAAAAAAGAAGTAGTAATTGAAGCACTTGAATTAGCTTTAGTTTCAGCATACAAACGTAATTATGACCAAGCACAAAACGTTCAAGTTGATTTTGATGAACGTAAAGGTAATATGAATGTTTATGCTGTAAAGAAGGTTGTAGAGGAAGTTGCTGATCCACGTTTGGAAGTTAGCTTGGAAGACGCTTTGAAAATCAATCGTGGTTATGAACTTGGCGATGAAATTAAGTTTAAAGTTACTCCTGAAAATTTTGGACGAATTGCTGCTCAAACTGCTAAACAAGTTATTATGCAACGGGTTCGTGAAGCAGAACGTGAAACTGTTTATAACAAGTATAGTAAATATCAAGACGAACTAATTAATGCAGAAGTTGAACGTCAAGATAATCGATTTGTTTATTTGATGATGGACGGTGTTGAAGCCGTTATGGAACATAATGATCAAATGCCAAATGAAATTTATCGTCCACAAGAAAAGCTCAAAGTATACGTTACCAAGGTTGATGATGCGGCTAAAGGACCTCAAGTCTTTGTTAGTCGAACTGCTCCTGGATTATTAAAGCGTTTATTTGAACAAGAAGTTCCTGAAGTTTATGATGGAATTGTTGAAATTGTGTCAATTGCCCGTGAAGCTGGAGATCGTTCTAAAGTTGCAGTTCGTTCTCATGATGCAAACGTTGATCCAGTTGGAACTACAGTTGGTCCTCGTGGCCAAAGAGTTCAAGATATCGTTAATGAACTAGGTGGCGAAAACATGGATATTGTCCAGTGGTATGAAGATCCTGCTCAATACATTGCTAATGCTTTGAATCCAGCTGATGTTTTAGATGTAATCTTTAAAGACGGCGAAGAAAAATCATGTACAGTAATTGTACCAGATGACCAACTTTCACTTGCCATTGGTAAACGTGGACAAAATGCTCGTTTAGCAGCTCGTCTAACTGGTTATAAGATTGATATCAAGCCAGAATCAGAAGCAAATGGAACAAGTGATGATAAAGATGAACTTGTAGAAGAAACTAATGAATCTGAAGAATAATTTCTGAGAGGAATCTAGTCATGAAAACTCGTAAGGTACCTATGCGTAAAGACGTTATTTCGGGAGAAATGTTTCCTAAACGTGAATTAATTCGGATTGTTCGTAACAAGGAAATGGAAGTTTCTTTAGATGATACGGGTAAAAAGCCTGGTCGTGGTGCTTATGTTCGGATTAACGTTGAGGCAGTTAAAAATGCAAAAGCTAAACATTTGTTAGATCAAGTTTTTGATGTTGAATTAACTGATGATTTTTACGATAATTTGATTGATTACGTTGATCACGTTCAGGCACGGGAAGAATTAAAGCGAAATGACAAATTATAATCAGATACTAAATCTTTTGGGAATTGCACGTCGGGCTGGTAAGATAGTTTCAGGAGAAGGAATTGTTTTAAATGCAATAAAAAAAGGAAAAGTTAAATTTCTTTTAATTGCTTCAGATACTGGTGCAAGTACAACCAAAAAATTTCTAAATAAGACTGATTTTTATAATGTTCCATTTAATCATGAAATTACTAAAAGTGATTTAAGCGATGCAATTGGTCAAAGTCGAACAATTGTGGGAATCACAGATAATGGTTTTGCGAGGGAATTAAATGAATTAAACGAATAATAAGGAGAGTGATTCTATGCCTAAAAAGAGAATTTATGAATTGGCCAAAGAATTAAATTTGCCAAGTAAAAAAATCCTAACAGCAGCTCAATCAAAAGGATATGATGTTAAAAACCATATGTCTGGATTAGATGCTGCAGAAGAAAAGACGGTAAAAGCAATGTTAAATAGTAACCACAAAGTAGCTGCTAAAAAAACAACAGCTAAACCTGCAGGTGCTAAGAGTACTCATACAAATAGTGGTAACCATCACACAACTACCGCTTCACAAAATCGTACTAATAGTGCAAAGCCATCTAATAACAACCATGTTAATAGTAATCAGCAAGGCAATCACTCAAATACCAATCATAGTGCAAGTAAAACTCACCATAGCAATAATTCACATAACAACAACGCTCAAAGAAATAGTGGAAAGCCACAACAAACTACTAATAAAACACAAACGCATGCTAAGAGTACAAGTACAACTCAAACTCGTTCAACCAATAGTGGAAGCGGAAAATTTGGTGGTAGTTTAAACAACCGTAATAACAAGAAAAAACGTCGTAATAACCGTAAAGGGCGTAATCCATTTGCTGGTATGTATTCAAAAAACCAACGAATTCGCCAAAATAAGAAAAAGGGACCTTCAGTACGTAAAGATCGTCCATTGCCAGAAGTATTAGCTTACGAAGATGGGATGAATGCCCAAGATTTAGGTAAGTTATTACATCGTGAACCAGCAGAAATTATCAAGAAATTATTTATGCTTGGAATGATGGTTAATCAAAATCAATCACTTGATAAAGATACAATCGAAGTTTTAGCTGAAGATTATGGAATTAAGGCTGAAGAAAAGAAACATGTCGATGTTTCAGATATTGATAAGTTCTTTGAAGAAGCAGAAAATAATACAGCTTATGAGGCACCTCGTCCACCAGTTGTTACAATCATGGGACATGTTGATCATGGTAAAACCACTTTACTTGATTATTTGAGACATTCTCATATCACTTCTGGAGAAGCCGGTGGAATTACTCAAGCAATTGGTGCTTACCAACTCCATCTTGATGGAAAAGACATTACCTTCTTGGATACACCTGGACATGCGGCCTTTACTGAAATGCGTGCTCGTGGAGCAAATATCACTGATATTACAATTTTAGTTGTTGCTGCCGATGATGGAGTTATGCCACAAACCGTGGAAGCAATTGATCATGCTAAAGCTGCTGGAACTCCAATTATCGTAGCCGTTAATAAGATCGATAAAGCTGGAGCAAATCCTAACCACGTTAAAGAACAATTAATGGGTTATGGTTTAGTTCCAGAAGATTATGGTGGTGATACTATTTTTGTTGATATTTCAGCTAAAAATGGTACTAACGTTGATGATTTACTTAACATGGTTCTTCTTCAAGCAGACGTGATGGAACTTAAAGCTAACCCTAAACAAAATGGAGCTGGTTCAGTAGTTGAAGCTCGACTTGATCGTGGTAAAGGACCTGTTGCTACATTACTTGTACAACAAGGTACACTTCATAAAGGTGATCCAATTGTTGTTGGTGATACTTTTGGACGTGTTCGTACAATGACAAACGAGCTTGGTCAAGAAATTGAATCTGCTACACCATCAACTCCAGTAGAAATTACTGGATTGAATGACGTTCCAGAAGCAGGAGATCGTTTCATTGTCTTTAATGATGAAAAAACGGCTCGTGCTGCTGGAGAAGAACGTGCTAAAGAAGCACAAATGGAAGAACGTAAACAAAATAATCGAGTTACACTTGATAACTTATTTGATTCAATGAAACAAGAAGATATGAAACAAGTTAATGTCATTATTAAAGCAGATGTACAAGGTTCAGTTGAAGCACTTGCTGGTAGTTTAAAGAAAATTGATGTAGAAGGTGTTAATGTTAAAGTAATTCACTCATCAGTTGGAGCAGTTAATGAAAGTGATATTGCACTTGCAAAAGCAAGTAATGCAATTATTATTGGATTTAACGTTCGTCCTACACCTCAAGCAAAAATTCAAGCAGAAACTGATAAAGTTGATATTCGTCTTTACCAAGTTATCTATAACGCCATTGATGATGTGACTGCAGCTATGAAAGGTAAACTTGATCCAACTTTTGTTGAAGAAGTTACCGGTAGTGTTGAAGTTCGTCAAATTTACAAAGCTTCAGCAGTTGGTACAATTGCTGGTGGAATGGTAAACGAAGGTTACATTAAGAATGACAGTAAAGTTCGTTTAATTCGTGATAACGTTGTTAAATATGACGGTGAAATTGGTAGTTTGAAGCGTTTCAAAGATGATGTTAAAGAAGTTAAGCAAGGTCATGAATGTGGACTTACAATTGAAAATTACAATGACATCAAAGAAGGAGATGTTGTTGAAGCCTACCAAATGAAAGAAGTTGCTCCTAAATAATTAGAAAGGAGAGTTTTGACATGGCTCAATATCGGGTTGGAAGATTACAACAAGAAATTCAACGAGAAGTAGATGATATTCTACTAAAAAGAGTTCGTGATCCTCGAGTTCAAGGAATAACAATCACTGGAGTTAAAGCTACTGGTGATTTACAACAAGCTACTATTTTTTATAGTACTTTAAAAGACGATGAAAAAGATCAAGAACAAGTTCAAAAAGGACTTGATAAAGCTACTGGATTAATCCGTGGTGAACTTGGACATCGTTTGAGTATTTACGTTACACCTGAGATTCATTTTGAAAAGGATCAATCAATTCAATACGGAAGTAAGATTGATGAATTAATTAATAAATTAAAACGCGAACAATAAAAAAGGTGACTGAGAACAGCTCGTTCTCAGTCATTTTTGCGTACATAAATAAATGAGGTGACAACATGATTACTGGAATAATTCCTTTATATAAACCATTGGGCATGACGAGTTTTGATTGTATCAGTAAAATGCGGCATATTATTCACCAAAAAAGAATTGGACATAGTGGAACCTTAGATCCTAATGTAGATGGTGTTTTACCAGTTTGTTTAGGTCATGCCACTAAAGTAGTAGATTTTTTAATGGCATCTGGAAAAATCTATCGGGGTTCTATTACGTTAGGTTTTTCAACAACTACTGAAGATCTAGATGGAGAAATTATAGCTGAAAATTATGACTTTAAACCTTTAACTGATAAACAAATTCAAACTGGTTTAAATAATTTTGTTGGTAACATTACTCAAATTCCACCGATGTTTTCAGCTGTGAAAGTTAACGGTCGTCGTCTATATGATTATGCTCGTCATGGTGAAACAGTTGAACGGCCAAAACGAATTGCTAGAATAGATTACTTTAAAGAACTAGGTCAATCAATCATTGATGAAAAAACGCACACGCAAACCATTTTTTTTGAAGTAGGCTGTGGTAAAGGGACATATGTGAGAACATTGGCTGTAGATTTTGGAAAAAAGTTTGGTATTCCTGCTGTAATGTCACAACTAACTAGAATTAAAAGTGGAGGTTTCACATTAGACGAAACAGTTACTTTTGAACAATTAGAAAAAGCTTCCCAAAATGGTGAATTAGCATCATTAATTTATCCAATTGGCAAAGCTTTGGAAAATTATGTCAAAATTAATTTGACAGATCAACAATGGTCTCGCATCAAAAATGGAGCTTTTTTGCGTTTTAATGAAGTTAATTCAAATGATGAATTTGTTTTACTTTGTTATGATGGAGTTGATCGAGCATTATACGAACGCAGTGAAGAAAAGCAACAATATAAACCATTTAAAATGTTTAATCTTGATTAGGGGAAGTTATGAAAGTTATCAATTTGTCTTATCCAATTAGTAAAAAAATTGAATTTAAACGTCCAATTGTTTTAGCAATGGGGTTTTTTGATGGTGTCCATTTGGGACATCAAAAGGTGATTAAACAAGCTCAAAAAATTGCAAAGCAAAAGGATTTACCATTGGCAGTTTTAACTTATGATCACCATCCTGCTCTGGTTTACAAAAAATTGGAAGGAAATGCAGCTCGGTATCTTTCTATTTGGGAGAGGAAAGTTGATTTGTTTGCAAAGCTTGGTGTTGATATTGTTTATCGCGTGAATTATAACTTTGCTTTCCAGGCCCAAAAACCACAAGCTTTTGTAGATAACTTTCTAATGCGAATGAATGTTGATACCGTAGTGGCAGGATTTGACCATACTTATGGAGCCAAAAAGGCAACAATGAAAGATTTACCAGGTTATGCACAAGGCCGTTTTAATGTAAACACCGTTCCAGCTGACCGATTAGATGATAAAAAGATTAGTTCTACGCGTATTCGTCGTAATTTAGAAGACGGTCATATGCTAACTGTTAATGATTTATTGGGATATTCATTTGAAACGACTGGTACAGTAATTCATGGATTAGCACGGGGACGGACTTTAGGTTTTCCAACTGCTAATCTTGAATATAGTGAATTTCAACAGCTTCCTTCTGAAGGAGTTTACATTGTAAGCATGCTAGTCAATGATCAATGGTTGCCAGCGATGGCTTCCATTGGCAGAAACGTAACTTTTGGGGATCATAATCCGGTTACAATTGAAATTAACATTCTAGGTTTTAACCAAAATATTTATGGTAATGAAGTTAAAGTTCAGTGGCTAAAGAAAATGCGTGATGAAGTCAAGTATACTGGTAAAGAAGCTTTGATTGAACAACTTAAACGGGATGAAATTAATACGCGTACGTATTTTAAAAATAATGGTTAAGCTTAATTCTTGACCTTAACTTTATTCCTTGGTACTCTATAAATGTACCTTAGCACTTGAAATGTGTGAGTGCTAAAAAGGAAGTGATGAAGATGCTGACAGAACGACAGTCAATGATACTAAAGTATATTATTGATGATTATTCTAAAACTGGTGTTCCTATTGGATCTAAGGCTTTAGCTGAACAATTACCGATTCATGTTAGTTCAGCAACGATTCGAAATGAAATGGCCGTTTTAAGTCATCAAAATTTCATTGAGAAGTTGCATACTTCTTCTGGAAGAGTACCTTCTAATCAAGGTTATCGATATTATATTGATAATTTAGCTAAACCTGCAAAGCTTGATACAAAGCGATTAGAGTACATTAGTGAAATGTTAGATGGTTCTTTTCAGCAAATTGATGAGATTGTTCGTCAGTCTGCTGATATCCTTTCACATCTTACTGATTATACAGCCCTAACGTTTAGTCCAGAATTAACAACTGAAAATACAATTAAGCATCTTCAGTTGGTCAATCTTGGGTTAAATCGCATGATGGTGGTAATCGTAATGGGAAATGAACAAGTGGAAAGTCAGTCATTTTTGGTAACGAATCAGTATATTGATTCACAATTATCACTCGCAACTAACTTATTAAATCAACAATTAGTTGGTAAGACTGCGCGTGAAGTTAAACAAGTTTTTCAATCAAAAATATTGACTGAGTTGCACACATATCTTCCTGATACAAAACAATTTGTTCGAGCAATTCAAGCTATTTTGAGTAAAATTGATGATGATCATTATTTCATTAGTGGTCAAATGAATATGTTCGAACAAAATGGCAAACAAGATTTTTCTAAAATCAAATCATTATATTCGATGTTTAATAACGATAACGGAATTGATGCTTTGTTAGAAAAAAGTTCAAAGCCAATTTCAGTTAAAATTGGAGCTGAATTTGATAATGATTGGTTAAAAGATTACAGCATAATTACCGGAAGTTATGATTTAGGTAATCATGGAATTGGTAGAATTGCGTTGATTGGTCCAATGCGGATGTCATATCCGAATATGTTGGGAGTAGTTGATGCCTTTCGCCACGAATTGAAAAATCGAATTTCCGGTTATTATCGTAGTTATGATCAGTAAAGGAGGGTTGACATGTCAAAGAAAAAAGCTGAAGATAAGCAACCGATAATAAAAGATGAAGCGGTTGAAGAACCAAAGTCTGATTCTAAAGTTAATGCATTATCAGCTAAAATTGCTGAATTACAACAACAATTAGACGATTCACAAAATGATTATTTGCGTGCTCAAGCTGAAATTCAAAACATGCAAAAGCGTAGTCAAAAAGAACAAAGTGCCCTTGCTAAATATGGAGCACAAAGACTAGCTAAAGAAGTCGTTCCAGTAATGGATGATTTAAAGCGTGCTTTACAAGTTCAAGTTGATAACGATAGTGGTCAACAACTTAAAACTGGAATCGAAATGGTTTACAAACACCTTGAAAAAGCATTAAATGATAATGATATCAAGGAAATCGATGCAGATGGGGTTGCTTTTGACCCAGAACTTCATCAAGCTGTTCAAACCGTTCCAGCAGATGATGATCATCCTGCTGATACAGTTGTTCAAGTTTTACAAAGTGGTTATAAACTTGCTGATCGGGTGCTCCGGCCAGCAATGGTAGTTGTAGCACAATAGTTATAACTATTAATTAATTAAATAAAAAAATAAATTTAAAGAAGGTATTTAAAATGGCAAGTAATAAAGTTATTGGTATTGATTTAGGTACTACAAACTCTGCAGTTGCTGTAATGGAAGGTGGAAAACCAAAAATCATCACTAATCCTGATGGTTCAAGAACCACTCCTTCAGTAGTTGCTTTTAAGAATGGTGAAATTCAAGTTGGTGAAGTGGCAAAACGTCAAGAAATCACTAACCCTAATACTGTTCGTTCAATTAAGAGTCACATGGGTGAAGAAGGATACACAGTTGACATTGATGGTAAAAAATACACACCACAACAAATTTCTGCAATGATTCTTCAATACATCAAAGGTTATGCTGAAGATTACCTTGGTGATACAGTTAGTGAAGCAGTTATTACAGTTCCTGCTTACTTTAATGATGCCCAACGTCAAGCTACTAAAGATGCTGGTAAGATTGCTGGATTAGACGTTAAACGGATTATTAACGAACCTACTGCTGCTGCATTGGCATACGGTTTGGATAAACAAGATAAAGACGAAAAAATTCTTGTTTATGATTTAGGTGGAGGTACTTTTGATGTATCTGTTCTTGAATTAGGTGACGGTGTTTTCCAAGTTCTTTCAACTAATGGTGATACTCATCTTGGTGGGGACGACTTTGACCAAAGAATCATTGATTACTTGGTTGCTGAATTCAAGAAAGAAAACGGTGTTGACTTAGCTCAAGATAAGATGGCTTTACAACGTTTGAAAGATGCTGCTGAAAAAGCTAAGAAAGAACTTTCAGGTGTTAACCAAACTGAAATCAGTCTTCCATTTATCGCATCAAACGATAATGGCCCTCTTCATTTACAAACTACGCTTACTCGTGCTAAGTTCAATGAATTAACTCATGACTTAGTTGAAAAAACTAAGATTCCATTTGAAAATGCTTTGAAAGATGCTAGTTTGAGTACTAGTGATATTGACGAAGTTATCTTAAATGGTGGATCAACTAGAATTCCTGCCGTTCAAGAAGCAGTTAAGGAATGGTCTGGTAAAGAACCTAACCACTCAATTAACCCTGATGAAGCGGTTGCTTTAGGTGCTGCTGTTCAAGGTGGTGTGCTTACTGGTGATGTTAAAGACGTTGTTTTACTTGACGTTACTCCATTGTCATTAGGTATTGAAACAATGGGTGGTGTCATGACTAAGTTAATCGAAAAGAACACGACTATCCCAACTTCAAAATCACAAACTTTCTCAACTGCTGCAGATAACCAAACTGCTGTAGATATTCATGTCTTACAAGGTGAACGTCCAATGGCTGCAGATAACAAATCATTGGGTCGTTTCCAATTGACTGACATTCCTGCAGCTCCTCGAGGAATTCCACAAATCGAAGTTACATTTGATATCGATAAAAATGGTATCGTAAATGTATCTGCTAAAGATAAAGGAACTGGTAAGGAACAAAAGATTACTATCAAGGATTCGAATGGTCTTTCTGATGAAGAAATCGAAAAGATGATGAATGAAGCCAAAGCTAACGAAGAAGCAGATAAGAAGAAAAAAGAAGAAGTTGACTTAAACAATGAAGTTGACCAATTGATCTTCCAAACTGATAAAACTTTGAAAGACGTTGAAGGTAAAGTTTCTGAAGACGAAATCAAAGGGGTTAAAGACGCTGAAGAAGAATTAAAGAAAGCTAAAGCTGATGGTAACCTTGATGATATGAAAGCTAAGAAAGATACTTTGAACGAAAAAGTTCAAGCTGTTGCCGTTAAGTTATATCAACAACAACAATCTCAAGGTGGAGAAGCCGGTGCTGCTAATGGTGATGCATCTAAGAAAGATGACAACACTGTTGATGGTGACTTCCACGAAGTTCATGATGACGATAAAAAATAATCTGATTCAAAAGTAGTAAAAATTTACAAAAAGCCAAAGCCACTTCGGTTGGCTTTGGCTTTTTGTAATTAAATTAAAGTGGAGGTTATCATGGCTGATAAAAATTATTATGATATTTTAGGAATTTCTAAAGATGCCACCGATAAAGATATTAGTCACGCATATCGACATCTATCAAAGAAATATCATCCAGATATTAATAAAGAACCTGGAGCAGAAGCAAAATTTAAAGAAATTACAGAAGCTTATGAAGTTTTAAGTGATAAACAAAAACGGGCTAACTATGATCAATACGGTTCAGCCGATGGTCCTCAAGGATTTGGTGGCGGAGGTCAAGGTGGCGGTTTTGGCGGTGGTGCTAACTATGGTGACTTCTCCGACATCTTTAGTGATCTTTTTGGCGGAGGTCGTCGTCAACGTCAAGATCCAACTGCTCCCAGACGAGGAGAAGATTTACAATACCAACTAAATCTAACCTTTGACGAAGCTATTTTTGGGGCTAAAAAGACAATTACCTATCATCGCCAAGCTCAATGTCCTGATTGTCATGGAACTGGTGCTAAACCAGGAACGCATCCGGAAACTTGTCCTGACTGTTATGGTTCTGGAGTTGTGATGAGAACAGTTAATACGCCAATGGGACAAATGCAAACCCAGACTGCTTGTCCTAAGTGTCACGGAACTGGTAAAATCATTAAGGAAAAATGTCCTAAATGTGGTGGAATCGGTAAAATTGAAGAAGAACATAAAGTTGAGGTTAATGTTCCTGCTGGAGTTGAAGAAGGTCAACAAATGCGGCTTCAAGGCCAAGGAAATGCTGGAGAAAATGGTGGACCTTATGGTGATCTTTACATTATCTTTAGTGTTTCACCAAGTAAAGAATTCAGACGAAATGGTTCAACCATTTACTATGACAAGACCATCTCATTTACAGATGCTGCGCTTGGTAACGAAATCGATGTTAAGACGGTTTACGGTGATGGTAAATTGAAGATTCCGGCTGGAACGCAAACTGGCACTGTCTTCAAATTGCGTGGGAAAGGTGCTCCTCGTTTACACAGTGAAAGTAAGGGTGATGAATTAGTTAAAGTAATGATTGATACCCCTAAAAAACTTAATGCTGATCAAAAATTAGCATTGCGAGCATTTGCAGAAGCTAGTGGAGACAAATCACAAGAAAATAAAGGTTTCTTTGAGAAATTGAAAGACAAATTGAATAAATAGTTTAAAAAAGCGATTGAATTTTGAATTCAATCGCTTTTTTTAATAATATAATTACGAAAACTTAATAATTGTCATGTTTTTTCTTAAAATTAAAGATAGGAATAACTAGTAAAGAAATAAGAGGAAGCCACAGCATAGTTTTATATACATTTAGAAATGAATTTTTGAGTTTATTTTTTATTTGGAGATAGTTTATCATTAATTTTTTTATTAGTCGTAACCTCTGCTCAAAAGTTCACTTAGAACCGGTAGAGTAAGTATGCGATGTTCCCAGAATCTCCCACTTCAAGCGTCAAGCCGTAGGCTTAGCTAAGTGGGAGTAGTTCAAACTTTGCATTTGTGAAAGGACGATAATTTAATGAAAAAAATGAATATTAAAATATTAGTTGCAACGCATAAGGACAATCCAATGCCTTCTGATACGGATTTATATTTACCGATTTTGGTTGGTGCAAATAAG
>NZ_AYYM01000059.1 GCF_001436035.1 Fructilactobacillus sanfranciscensis DSM 20451 | reverse complement strand
CCCATATACTTCATCTTACGATTTTGCATAAACCTGTGTTTTTGATAAACAGTCGTTTGAGTCTTTTCACTGCGGCTGGCCGTGAGGCCAGCACCCCTTCTTCCGAAGTTACGGGGTCATTTTGCCGAGTTCCTTAACGATAGTTCTCTCGCTCACCTGAGGATACTCTCCTCGACTACCTGTGTCGGTTTGCGGTACGGGTAATTAATTACTAACTAGAAGCTTTTCTCGGCAGTGTGACGTCAGATACTTCTCTACTTAAATTTCGATCCTCATCATCGCTTGTCAACCCGCTTAAAAGCATTTAACTCTTAAACTGACTTACGATTTGAACACACATTTCCAATCGTGTGCATATCTTAGCCTACTGCGTCCCTCCATCGTTCAAACATAATTAACTAGTACAGGAATCTCAACCTGTTATCCATCGCCTACGCTTCTCAGCCTCGGCTTAGGTCCCGACTA
>NZ_AYYM01000058.1 GCF_001436035.1 Fructilactobacillus sanfranciscensis DSM 20451 | reverse complement strand
TATACCCTATTGGCCTTTTTTATTTCTGCGCTATACTAGGAATTATAAATGTTCACTAGAACTGTCCAAAAGGAGAACTGGAAATGGCTAAAATCGGTTATGCGCGTGTGAGTTCCAAGGAGCAACATTTAGATCGACAGTTATCGGCTTTAAAAGACGTTGATAAATTATTTACGGATAAAGTAAGTGGGGCTAACACTAATCGGCCAGAACTGCAAAAAATGCTGGCCTATATTCGTGAGGGTGATATTGTAATGGTCACTGAATTAGATCGCTTAGGCAGAAACAACCATGATTTGACTAAGATCATGAACTCCATTCAAAATAAGGGTGCCACCCTAGATGTGTTGAATTTACCGTCCATGACAGGGATTGCTGACCCAAATTTACGTCAACTGATGACTAACATCATCATTGAACTGTATAAGTATCAGGCTGAAAGCGAACGTAAGCGAATCATCGAGCGTCAGCAACAAGGGATTGCCCTCGCCAAACAGCAGGGTAAATATCATGGACGCAAACCCCAATATGCCAAAGATGATCCCCGTTTGCAACTGCTTCTATACTGATAATTG
>NZ_AYYM01000057.1 GCF_001436035.1 Fructilactobacillus sanfranciscensis DSM 20451 | reverse complement strand
GTATAGGTGATCGTTGTATCTTTCGTTGGATCACTTGGCTGATAACTGCTACCTGGTGTCAAAACATGACCTTCTGGATCATGTGCTGTATAACCTGGTACCGTCGGTACACCGGCTGGTTTAACCTTCGTCGCATCACTTGGGTCATTTGAATAGGCTACTGTTGGTGCTCCAGGGAAGTTCTTATCACTTGAACTTGGTACCAATGAACCGACTTTCGTGTATGTCACGGTTTCATTAACATCTGCTGAATCGGCATTCAAGTCAGTTACGGCAGCTGTCTTAGCTTTATTAGCTACAGATCCCGACACCACTGGGACAGCAACGGCATCAAAGGTCGTATCACCATTTGTCGCTGTCCAAACTGTTGTTCCAGCACCACTTGTAATAACTTCACCAGTAACGTTATCAACAACGACTGTTCGTGTGAAGTTGACAGAATCACTGTGCTTCTTGGCCACTACGTGTCCATTCTGATCAACATAGCTGACGGTCTCATTGACCGTCTTATCATAGTTGGTGCTAATTGGCCATTTCGGACTATCTGGATCATCTGGATTAATTGAAGCTCCTGGTGTTTGTGGATTCGTT
>NZ_AYYM01000056.1 GCF_001436035.1 Fructilactobacillus sanfranciscensis DSM 20451 | reverse complement strand
TTGAAAATCATACCTTGCCAGCCTACGGTCGGCACAGTGATAATTTAGAAACAACGGTTATTCAGTTGTATACCAAGGGAATTACCACTGCTGAAATTGCCGAACTCATTGAGAAAATGTACGGTGCTCACTACTCCAAAGCCACGGTTTCCAACATGACTAAAGCCGTCAATGAACAGGTTCAAGCTTTCCAGCAACGTCGACTGGCTTCACAATATGCGGCTATCTTCTTAGATGCCACTTACTTGCCGTTAAAGCGGGATACCGTTCAAAAAGAAGCGGTTCATATTGCGATTGGCATTCGTCCAGATGGTACGAAAGAAGTGCTGAACTACCAAGTGGCGCCGACGGAATCAACTGGGATCTGGACTGAATTACTGGGNTTGTTTGTGGCCGATGGGTTAGTTGGTTTGGATGAAGGCTTAAATCGGCATTTTCCCAAAGCTAAACGACAACGTTGCCTGGTTCATGTTGGGCGTAATTTGATAAACAAAGTTCGGGTGAAAGACCGTAAGGCCGTGATCAATGACTTTAAACAAGTTCATTGGGCTGCCAATCGTGAAGCAGCCGAACTGAAACTGAATGAGTTCGCCAACAACTGGCATCGTACCTATCCCAAGTTAATCAAAGATCTGCTTAAAATGCCGAATCTGCTC
>NZ_AYYM01000055.1 GCF_001436035.1 Fructilactobacillus sanfranciscensis DSM 20451 | reverse complement strand
GCTAAGTGGGAGTAGTTCAATTACATCTATTTCCATCTTCATCAAAAAATTAAACGTCAAATTCATTTAGTTATTAGACTCTGTTTCGGTATTGAATTCTCCATTTACTTCTGCTTTAAAAATATTAGAAGCAGTGAAAAGAATCCGCATTTTAGCAGGTACATCGACCTTTTCACCTGTCTGAGGATTACGTCCAACATAGGCATTCTGCTTTTTTAATCTAAAAGTCCCCAAATTATTAATAGAAGCTTTTCCATTGCTTTTAACACTTCTTCGGATATCGGAGATATATTGATCTAAAATTTTTTTGACATAAGCAGCTGGTATATCTTCTTGATGTGCTAGTTTTTTAATTTCTTGCGATTGTGTAAAATTAACTGTCATAATAAAATTTCCCCTTTTTAAATATTTTTTAGTTTTTTAACTCACTATTTTGAATTCTTTTGTTCTTTAGAGAGCTTTTCTTGTTCTTTAGAGAGCTTTTCTTGTTCTTTAACGTACTTTTTTTGTTTTTCGAGTGACATTATCTAGCCTCTTTACTTGTTTTTAATAGCTTTTTTCACTTTAAACCCCATGCGATCACTATACATTCTGGTATTTCTTCTTTTCACATAATCCTTGTTTCCTTCTTGCCATTCTTTAGCTAGCACACGTTTTCCTTCAATAATTTTCATTAAACTTTTTGCCATTATAAATCTTCTCCTTCGTCACATTTATTACAATACTTTTTTAAAGTCATTAAGTAGTCATCACAATCACTGTTAAGCCAATCGCTAATAAAGTCATCAGTTGCTTGCCACTCACTGATGGTATAATCTGGTTGCTCTAATCGATCTAAAGCATCTTCATTGAACTACTCCCACTTAGC
>NZ_AYYM01000054.1 GCF_001436035.1 Fructilactobacillus sanfranciscensis DSM 20451 | reverse complement strand
ACTTTATGGGTTCACATCAACTTGTTTTATTTCACTATGATATTGAATTGTACCGCCAAGCTCCTTGAATCTACGTTCCAAAGCCTTGGCATATTGATACATTCCACCTTTAATGAACCAAACTCCATAAAGTAATTCAATCATGGGAATAATATTATAGATTGAAGGACCACTAAAGGGTGATATTCCAATGTACAAAGTTTGAAATGATAACAAATATTGTAGATGTTCATTAGGAATAAATTTTTTCATGTCATGATAAGAAGAAGAGAAAGTTTTCAACTTAAGTGCATTAATTAAGGTTTTTAGGTTAAAGAAGTCTTTAGGAGAACGAAAACTTTGATAAATAAAGTTATCTTTAGCGTTTAAATATTTACGATAAATGTCGGTCAAATAGTTCAAAAATCCTAACATATCAGCTTCAAAAAGTTTAGTAAGTTTTACTAAATCACTGGAAATTTCATAGTCTTAATCATCAATTTGAACCTTCATAAATGGATCAACTCGTTGCATCGTAAAATAGTCGTCTGGATTAACTCCGGTATCAACAAATGGTTGACGGTAAATATCAGGCATCATCACAATAGTAGGACCCATATCAAACTTGAATCCATCAATTTTCAGCTGATTCATTTTACCACCAACTTTATCATTTTTTTCGTAAATGGTAACATCATAGCCTTTGTTTTGTAATTGAATAGCAGTAGTTAAACCACCAATTCCTGCTCCAACGACTGCAATTTTGTTTGGCATTTATTTCTCCTTTTTTAAACGTGTTAACTTTTTTAATCAAGTTTATTTTCTTTTCTGATTTTATCATATTTCTAATAAATTAAATTTGTTTCTTAATCATAAAAAAAGACCTTAGCTT
>NZ_AYYM01000053.1 GCF_001436035.1 Fructilactobacillus sanfranciscensis DSM 20451 | reverse complement strand
CCAATCACATTTATACTGCAAGATACTAACTAGCTTAGACCAACTAGCGTTGGTAATCGCTCGAGCTAGTTTATGATTTTTCAACATGCCCTTAATGTTAAGTTTTTCTAGCACAATGATGTCATATTGTTTAACTAACTTGGTTGTGAACTTTTGTAACTGATCCAACCGTTGGTTGGCGATTTTTTGACGATATTTAGCAACCATGACACGAGCTTTTTGGTAGTTTTTGAAGTCGTCTAATTGCCGTGGAGCTAAGACCTTATTGTGATAATCCCAAGCAATGGCTTGTTTAGCTAATAGGTAGCGTCGACTGCGCAACTTTTCCCAATGGTGTAGCTTCTTACGATACTTATCTTCAAAATGGTGAATTGGCTCTTTGTAACCGTCGGATAGATTAAGTAATGATTTTAATCCTAAATCACCGCCAACGCGCTTACCAGTCTTAGCTAATGTTTGGTTTTCGCATTCAGTTAAAACGGTAATGTAGTATTGATTAGCAACAGTTAGGCGAACAGTAACGTTCTTGATTTTGCCTTGTGGCAAACGTCCTGATCGAAAGTAAACTACCCCTAATTTAGGCAACTTAATATGGTGATTGTTAATCACTTTAATGTTGTGGTTAACACATTTCGAGTTATAGCTCTGTGCATACTTTCGTGACTTAAAGTGTGGAAACTTATTTTGCCCTTTAAAAAAACGCTGAAAGGCGTCGGCTAGATTGCGATTAGCGCTTTGCAAGGATGTTGATTCTGCTTGCTTCAACCAGGGATATTCTTCTTTTAATCGTTTTAGAAGATTGTTCATGCCAAAGGCATTGACAAACTTGGCTTCTGGATTGTTCTTTTGCCGCTCAATTTGCATATTAAGCATCTGATTCCACACAAAACGAGCGCAACCGAAGGTTTGCATTAAACGGTCACGTTGCTCGGAATTAGGATATATACGCATTTTCACGGCTTTAAGAACCATTACTTTCTCCCTTGACTTTCAATGTACTTTTTTACTACTTCTAACGGTGCACCACCAGTACTAATTAAACAATAGCTTTGGGTCCAAAAAGCGGATTTCCACAACTGACGCTTAATTTCTGGAAATAGTTTCTTAACCATTCGAGAACTTGATGATTTATAAGCGTTCAGGAACTTAGCCATCTCCGTATGCGGTGTTGCGCGGAACAAGACATGAACATGGTCAATATCATGGTTCCACTCTTGAAGATTAAT
>NZ_AYYM01000052.1 GCF_001436035.1 Fructilactobacillus sanfranciscensis DSM 20451 | reverse complement strand
ACGTTTTTCAATTACTTCAACGTGGTGACCTCGTTTAGCGGCTTCATGGGCAAAGGTTGATCCAAATAACCCTGAACCAACTACTAAATAATCAGTCATCTTATTTCTCCTTTTGGGTTACTTGCTCAACTTTAGGTTTAAAAAACCAGCCTGCAAAATGACCCTTGATAATGGTTTTTAATTTTTTTAATTTAAAATTAGACTTACGAATACATATTTTGATAATCAAATATAAAAAACTCAACTCGTTTTTTATAGTTGCTTTAAGCCCGTCTCTTTTAGCAATATATAGTTCATTTCTCTCTGCATAAAAATATCGATTGATTCTTCCTTTGTTTGGTTCATTAATTATATCAACACCCGTATTAGTTTTAGTCTGGTGTCTAACGATACTTTTAGGTACAAAATAACCATCCAATTTTTTAATAATTCGATTTGAATATTCTTTATCATCACCCCAAATAAAAAATTCTTTAATTGGAAGACCACATATTTCAATTGCTTTATTAGAAATTAGCATAGAGACAAACGAAGAACTACTAATTCTATAAAGATCATCCAAAGACTTAGCCGTCCACTTATTGCTAGGATCAGGAATATTCATAATAGATACTTCATCAGTGTCACGCCATAAAACGTTACTAGCTAAAACCCCAGCTTGAGTCTTAACCGTAAGTAAATTAGTCAATGAATCTGATTCTGGGAAAGTATCATCGTCCATAATCCAATAGAAATCATATGGACCATAGGAATAAGCTTCCTTTAACCCAGCACTAAATCCACCGGCTCCACCAAGATTCTCTTTAAGATTAATAACTTTAAAACGATTGTCGTTCTGGTAACCTTTTAAATAATTTTCAGTTCCATCAGTACTATGATTATTAATAATAAAAATCTTTTTAACTGGTGTCGTTTGTGATAAAACGCTATTAATCGATTTTTTTAATAACTCTAAACGATTAAAAGTCACTAAAACAACTGCTACTTCTTTATTCATTAATTAAGTCCTTTTCTTAGTAAATTAGCAAACTTTGTTAGATAAAAACTCACTCATAATTATCAACCAAATATTTTATCTAATCAACTTAAAAATGTGTTTCATCTTTCCCAACATTACTTAAAAACTTTCTTTTCAAAAACACTAAAGCCTTTTTGAATAATTTTCTTTTTCCAATTTGAACCCAATTACATTCAACATATTTAATTTGATTTGTGTTAATCCAAGTATCC
>NZ_AYYM01000051.1 GCF_001436035.1 Fructilactobacillus sanfranciscensis DSM 20451 | reverse complement strand
TGGCTCTAAGTCAAATCGTATTGGTGAGACTTTTTAGAGCATTTACCACACCATTTATGGTGTGGTTTTTTTATGCGATGATAAGTCTGATCCTCACAAAGAAGTTATGGAGATTGCGGAACCCATAGCAGTTATGTTTAAGCTTTTTGATCTTTCCAATCAATCCTTCAAGAGGACCATTGGAATATGGCAATTCGCAGCTGTTGACTAGATATTTGTAGTTGTTCTTAAAAGTGGTTATAGCAGTATCCATTGAGCTCCCATTGTTTTTATATTCTTGCAATGTTTGCTTAAGCAATTCAGGGTCCTTAGATTTTATTGAACGTAGAACGTTCTGGTAAGTCTGGTATACATCTTTGAATACTGGATCGGCATCAAGACCAATGTCTACAAGATTCTGTTGAGTCATATACTCGTTGATACCAAAGATATATCTAATGTTGGCTTGATCCAATTCATCATCAAATAAGTGGAACATCCGCCATTGGCTTTTAAGAGCTTTGTATTCACGAGACTTTTTGTCACTGAGACTATTCAGTACAGACAAACGTGCTTTATCCAGCGCTCTTCCGACCAGTTGAACGATATGGAATCTATCAACGATTATCTTTGCGTTTGGGAATAATCTTCTTATGACACCTTGATAATTGGCATTCAGGTCTATCGAGACTGATTCGACTTGTTGTCTCTCAGATAATGAATACTCTCTTTTAAAGTGTTCGATTATCTTCATCGAAAGACGATTGGGCAAAAGGGTGATCATTTGGTGAGAGTCTGCATCGCAAGCTATAAAAGAAAACAAATGATTGGCAGACCTGAACTCATCGATGCAGATATTCTTTGGTAGTAAACGTGCTCTTTTAGGTAATTGAAGTCTGCCATATATCTTTCTGGCGACTGTGCTAGCAGATATCCCCAGCATCATAGCGATGGATTTGAAGGTAAAGGATTGTTTTGCCAAAAGTATGATCAGTTGATCTATTTGACGAGACATTGATTGATTCTTTTCTACCAGGTTAGTGTGTGCTCCACAAGTCGTTTTACATGATCTACACAAATAGCGCTGCTTCCAGAGTTTCAAATGATATTCGGAACCGTTGAGGCTGCCTAAGCGGACATTGGTTTCTCTAGCTCCGTTCTTGATCAAGCAATCGAACCCGCAATTAGGACATTTCTTCAAGCGATACGATAATCTTCCTTCGATGACCTTGATATGGAGCTTTTGACTGCCACGGAATATCACTTTGTCATTTGAATTTAAGATATCGATATTTGTGTCTGTTATATTTAGAAGATTTAAGATAGAATTTAATTGGGGCATCACAGTATCTCCTTTGTACGATTTGGTTTGGTTGCTTAAATCATAACATTGGACTGTGAGGTCCTTTTTGTATGCCCAAAAGAAGACAATAAAAAACTGGCATTGGC
>NZ_AYYM01000050.1 GCF_001436035.1 Fructilactobacillus sanfranciscensis DSM 20451 | reverse complement strand
GATTTTTGTCCAACTTATGGGATTCATATCATGTTAAATTTTTAATTTATGAAAAAACACTAATTTATGTTACTATCGGGTTAGTTGCATTAATTAAGAAAAGATTAATTACATAAATTAGTTACATAAATTAGTTACATACGTATGAAAGGAATAAGATCTATGGATAATAAGTTTACTAGAGCACATAACCGGATGGCTATGGCTACTGGGGAAACCAAAACTAGAACAAAACTAACCAAGTCGAAACATGGCTGGATTAAGATTGCAATGGGAATTACATTTGCATCTACTTCATTATTCTTAATGAGTACTCCAAGTTTTGCCGATGAAAATCCAACTACAACTGCAGATCAAACTGCAACTCCTGTTCAACCAGAAGTTCAAAATGCAGATCAAACTCAAACAGACCAAACTCAAACAGACCAATCATCTATACAAAATCAAAATAGAGTTGCTTTAAATTTAGCAGCTCAAACACAAAAACAAGCTGATTCTGATAATATTAATTCAGCAGATAATCAAGTTGATAACCAAGCAGCACAAGCAACTACGGATGCAAATACTAATCAAACAGCAACTGATAACACTCCTAATGCTTTACAGACTGCTAAATCAACTCAATTAGATGCCCAACCTCAATCTGGAACGTATACAGCTACACAACAGCAAGCAATTCGTGATGGAGCTGGACTTGATTCTAATGTTGTTAATACACTAGATCCTGGCGAATCAATTAATTATGATAGTACAAGTAACAACGATGGTTACGAATGGTTACATTATACAAGTTATAGTGGACAGGCTCATTACGTTGCTAAATTAAATGATGCGACTCCAGCTTCTAACAGTTCTACTGGAAATATTAGTTCAGATCATCAAGACTTCATTAATCAATTAGCTCCAGGGGCACAAAATACTTGGAACGAATATGGCGTATTACCTAGTGTTTCAATGGCACAAGCAATTGTAGAAAGTGCTTGGGGTCAATCAGCTCCTGGTAATAACCTTTATGGAATCAAGGGTGATTATAACGGAAATTATACGATGCAATCTACTCAAGAATATTACAATGGTCACTATGTAACTATTCAAGATAAATTCCGTGCATATCCTGATTTGGCTACCAGTGTAGAAGATCATGGGAATTTCTTAGCAGTAAATCCTCGTTATTCAAACTTACTTTACAGTAAGGATTATGCGTACGTTTGCCAAATGTTACAAGCTGACGGATATGCAACTGATCCTAATTATGCCAATACTTTGATTAGTATTATTTCTTACAATAATTTAAACCGGTTTGACAATGGTTCTAGTCAACCAAGTACAAACCAACCAGGAGCAAATACCGGAAACAACCAAAATAATGGGAACCCGGCTCCTGCAAACAACAATGGAAATAATAACCAACCAGCTCCTTCAAATGATACTAACGGAATGATACCAGCAAGTGGTGCATACACAA
>NZ_AYYM01000005.1:59543-59770 GCF_001436035.1 Fructilactobacillus sanfranciscensis DSM 20451 | reverse complement strand
TTAATTTTTAAACTAAGTTTAAAAATTATCCTTACACTTATTGTAATCAAAATCTTGTTCAGTTTTCAAAGATCTACTCAATAACGTATCGTCTCAAACGGCACTTTATTAATATATCACGTTGGTCAAGAAAGGTCAAGAGATTTAATTAACTTTTTTAAATTAATTTATTTTCAAAACTTTTCCGCGTCAACAATATTTAACTATATACTAATGAAAATAAGATG
>NZ_AYYM01000005.1:0-59472 GCF_001436035.1 Fructilactobacillus sanfranciscensis DSM 20451 | reverse complement strand
TTTATTTTCAAAACTTTTCCGCGTCAACAATATTTAACTATATACTAATGAAAATAAGATGTCAACAATTTGGTCAAAAAAATCAAAATATTTAACTGTTTATTTTACTTCATAAAAAACACCCGAATAATAAAATTCTGATGTTTTTAAAATCATAAAATTACAATTTAGACCATGATTCAGAACCAATGGTTGGAAACAAACTAATCATGTGTTTAATCTGTTTAGGAGTTAGCTGGTATTCAATTGCAGGAAGAATCGTACTAATTGAATCTTCTGCCTGATCACTAACTTCAGTTGCTCCCACTAGTACCCCATGATTATCATAAATTAGTTTACTAGTTCCTTCATTTTCATTTTTAGTCATCCGAAACCAGTCAGTAGCCAAATCTACATCTTTAATAGTATATTTATTGGAATTTGTTTCATCCTCATCTACTGAAATACCCACTTGAGCAATTCTTGGCGTCGTAAAAACTGCACTTGGAACAGCTGGATAATCAATCGATTTATCAGTTACACCAGAAAATAAATCAGTTAGGTATTCTGATTCGAAAATGGCAGTTGGAGTTAATTTCCCAACCTTTTTATCTAATACATCACCAGCTGCATAAATACTAGGAATATTCGTTTGTAAATGATCATTAACCTCGATTCCTTGATGATTATATTTCACACCAACTTCATCTAACCCAATTCCTTCTACATTAGCTGGACGTCCCGTAGCATTTAAAACCCAATCAGCTTTAAAATCGCCTTGATTAGTTTTAACTATTAAGTCATCATCAATTTTTTCAATTGATTGAGGATTAACGTTAGTAACAAATTTAACATCTAATTCAGCTAACTTATTTAATACAACTTTTACAAATGGCTGATAGAATTTTCTCAAAGCAACGTCATGATGCATTAAAACCGTTACTTTGGTCCCCGAAGCTGCAGCAATATTAGCAAATTCGAGTGCAATGTAACCAGAACCAATCACCGTCATCCGCTCGGGTTGGTTTTTTAAGGATAGAAAATCAGTTCCGTCATGAGTAAGTTCATTACCAGAAATATCTAATTTACGATAATGTGCACCAGTTGCAATCACAATTTTATCTGCAGAATATTCTTTATTACCTACTTTAATACTGTGGTCATCAACTAACTTGCCTTTGCCGTATATTAAATCTATTCCTGCATTAGTCATCATATTACCAATTGCTTCAGGCAATAGTTGAATCACTTCATCCTTATGTTCAACGTTATCTTTCCAATTAATCTCTGGAATTCCAGCTAATCCCGAGCCTTGCAATTCCTTAACATCATGTTGAGTGGTAGTAATCATATCAAGTAAAATTTTTGCATTACAGCCACGATTAGGACAAGTTCCACCAATCAAACCATCCTCAATTACACCAATTTTAAAACCTTTACTAGCTAAAGGAATAGCACCGTTAAACGTTCCATGTCCACTCCCCAAATATAAAACATCATATTCAAATTCATTACTCATAATCTTGCTCCTTAGTGTTACTTCAATTTCACTAAGTATAAATCTGCCTCACTTTAATGCAAACATTAGCTATAATTAAATTTTATACAAAAAACTCATCTGAATTCATCAGATGAGTTTAAAAGTTTACTTATTTATTTTTCTTTCGCTTAAATACCAAAACAATTAATAAAATTATAATTAATAGTAATAGTCCAGCAAAAATATAATACCAAATTGGAGCAGCCATGATTTGCTCCTATGTCAATAAATGGCNGTCAACAATTTGGTCAAAAAAAGTCAAACTTTTTCGACCAAATCCATTTATTAAACTTTTTATAATTGCAATGCTTAATTTTTTCACTTTTATAAAATATGATAATATAAACATAATAAACTACTGAACAGAAAGGATTTTTATGAATAATCAAATTACTCTTCAATACTCATACATTAATCACCAAATTAATGAACCTTTAAATGATGAAAATATCATTTCAGAACTTAATCCGGTCGTTAATGACGTACGGGTAACTCCACAATTTTTCGTTAACACTTCCAACGTGAACCCTTACCAAAGTGGAACTTATAACGCGACCCTATGGTGCCAAATTGGAAATCAAAAAGTTGAAAAGCCTTTCAAAGTTAACGTTAAGGATTTTAATCGTTTAAACGATAACAACTTCGTCAATAATCAAAACAATAATATTCCGCAATCAAATAACAATAATCAATCATATGCACCTCGCAGAACATCAACTGCAAAAAAGATTTGGATTGGAATTTTAGTTTTTGTATTAATTGTTTTAGGCTTAACATCTTGCTCAATTTATAACCAAGCTAAAACAAACCAAGCTCAAGATAGCGCACAAAATCAAAAATTACAAACAGAATTAAATCAGGTTAAACAAGCCCAAAAAACTTACCAAGAAAACCATGATAAAGAGCAACTTGAAAACACTTTAAACGGAATTCAATCACAAATTAGTCAACTTCAAAGTAATAGTGCAACTAATGCACTTAATAATCAAATCAATAAAATCCAAAGTAACCCTGATTCCGGTAAATTAGAATCTGAAATGGATGACTTGAAAGATCAAATTCAACAACAAAGTGGCTTAATTCAAGAATTACAAAACACGATTAATTCATGGTTAAGTAAAGTAGGATTTTAAAAATTAAATCAATAACCTAGCCGATTGTGGCTAGGTTATTTTTTTGCACAAAAAAACAGGCCTAGGCACGGGCAGTTTTTTACAACTTTACGTAGGATCAACAGAACCTAAATGTACTCGCGCCCATTCCTGTATCTACATACTAGTTACTCATTACTTTTTTTGCAAATAAAAAGTCCCCAATTAGAGGACTAGTTTATTATGAAGTAGCCAATCGTCTTTCAAACCATTTTGATAAGAGCGATAAACTGTAATTAACAACAAAGTATAATGCCGTAACGATGGCAAACATTGGAATCATATAGTTAGGGTTTTGCCCATAAATTACTTGACTTCTAAACATCATTTCGGTCAAAACGATGGCAGTTGCAAGGGATGTATCTTTCACTAAAGAAATAAACTGAGAAATCAATGGTGGAATCGAATTTTTCAAAGCTTGCGGTAATAAAATGTACCATAAAGTTTGAAATTTAGTCATTCCAGTTGATAAAGCCCCTTCGATTTGTCCAGCTCCCACTGATAATAATCCACCCCGAATAATTTGAGAAACCATCGTTGATTCAAAGACTGACATTGCAAAGACCGTAGCAGTGAAGGCGTTTAGCTCCACTCCTAGTTTAGGCATGGCAAAGTAGGTAAAGAAGATTAATAACAATAATGGTAAATTACGAATTGTATTTACAATAAATTGAACCGTCCGAGAGAAGTATGGAACTTCTTCAAATAAAATTACTCCTAAAATTGTCCCAACAATAAAGCTAATCACAATCGAAATAATTGAGACGGCAATCGTAATGCCTAAACCACCCATTAGATAGTGCATGTTAACTGAATTGAATGCTGATGCATAAATCATTGCGCTACCTCCTATCTTAATCTATTTTCTAAATGATTCATGAAAACCGAGAGTGGTCCGGTTAACAATAAGTAGAAAATTCCAATGACAATATAAGTGTTAAATGGATCTAGGTTAGCTCCCGAAATTACATTAGCTTGGTACATTAAATCAAGTCCAGCTACAAAGGAAAGAATCGATGAATTTTTGACTAAGTTAATGAATTGGTTTCCTAATGAAGGAATAGCTAATTTAAATCCTTGGGGCAAAACAATGTGGATCATAGCTTGCGTATAGGTTAATCCATTTGAGCGGGCCCCTTCCATTTGTCCTGGGTCAACTGAATTCACGCCTCCCCGAATACATTCAGCGACAAATGATGAAGTATACAGAATTAAGGCAATTGTTCCAGCCCAAAATCCGTTAATTTTAACGGCATGGGACACCACCACATAGAAAAACAATGTAATTACCAATAACGGAATATTTCGGAAAAATTCCACAAACGCCGTTCCAATGAATTTCAGAAATTTATTGGGAGCCATTTCCATTAAAGCAAAAACCGTTCCTAAAATTAATGAGCCTAACAGTCCAACAATTGATGAAAGAATTGTAAATTCAAATCCAGTGATAATTGTCGACCAGTTATCAGTTAAAATTTTGATCATTTTGTCAATTCCCTCCAATCTAAGCCAGGAATGTTACCAAACCATTTTTTAATCAAACGGTCATAGGTTCCGTCAGCTCGAATTTCTTTAAGAGCCCGGTTAACTGCTTTTTGTAAATCAGTTTGACCCTTATCCATTGCTAATCCATACGGTTGGTTGGTAAATGTTCCTCCAATCACTGCAACGTCTTTACTTTGTTGACAGAAACCATACAAAATCGCATTATCAGTCGTCATTGCATCCCCTTGGCCAGATTGTAAGGCACTAAATGCTTGAGAATTATCAGGCATGGCAATTAATTTGGCTTTAGGCGCGAATTTTTTGGTAGTTTCCATGGCCATCGTTCCCATTACTCCGATAATCGTCGACTTAGGATTGTTTAATTGTTGAATATTTTTAATTCCAGAATTCTTTTTAACTAAAATTGATTGCCCAGCTGGAAAATAAGGATTGGAAAAATCAACTATTTTAGCCCGTTCTGGGGTGATGGTCATCGAAGCAGCCACCGCATCCACTTGGTTATTTTTAATTAATTGAATTTTAGAACTGGTCGTTACTGGCGTAAATTCTGGTTTAATTTTAGTTCCTTGATCTTTAGCGATTTGTTTAGTAACAGTACGGGCCATATCAATATCAAAGCCCTCACTTTGACCAGTTTTCGGACTAATCAAACCAAACAACCGGGTATCACTTTTAACGCCCCAGCGCATTACATGAGCTGACTTAATGTTTTTCAGTGAATTTTTGGTCTTGCTTTGATATTCGTGATAAGTCCATCCAAAAACCAAACTACCCACTAAAACAACCACTAAGACTACGGCTGCCAGTAAACCAATGCGTTTTCCTTTTAATTTACTCATAGGTTTATCCTCATTTCTTAATGATGTTCAACTTGTGAAAGAAATTGACGAGCCCGTTCAGTCTTAGGTTGTTTGAAGAACTCTTCGGTAGAAGAATCTTCTAAAATTTTACCATCCGCCATGAAAATAACTCGATCAGCCACTGCTTTCGCAAAATCCATTTCATGAGTAACCACTAAACTAGTCATTGAAGAACTCGTGGTAATGTCTCGCATAACACTCAAAACACTTCCAACCATCTCTGGGTCTAAGGCCGAAGTGGGTTCATCAAAAAGTAAAGCTTTGGGATCCATTGCAAGTGAACGCGCAATCGCAATTCGTTGTTTTTGCCCACCAGATAATTGAGCAGGATATTTTGCACCTTGGTCAGTTAAACCAACGCGTTTTAATAATTGATCCGCAATTTCCCGATTCTTGGCATCATTTCGTTTTAAAACAATTTTAGGTGCTAACATAATGTTGTCCAAAATCGTTTTATTATTGTAGAGATTAAAGTGTTGGAAAACCATTCCAACATCCGTTCTTAATTGATTTAGATTAGTTTTGTCACTAGAAACATCTTTGCCATCTACAATCAGTTGACCCTTTTGAATTGTTTCTAGACCGTTAATGGTTCTAAGTAACGTTGACTTTCCAGAACCTGATGGTCCAATTAATACAACCGTTTCACCGGGGTGAATAGTTAAATTAATATCATGAAGTACATGAAAATCACCATAATATTTTTGGACATCTTTAAATTGAATAATATATGACATATTTATGTCCCTCCTCGTCTTCTCTAGAAAGGGGCTTCTAGGCTTCCTTAAACTTACTAGATAATCATAAATATGCCTAGGTTTCCTGTCGCATTTTGTGACATCAAATACGAATGATAAATTTTAATATAAAAATTTATTATTCGTATTTAATGTCTAATTGTTTCATGTGAAACGACAAAAAACGCTGCTTCCTAACATAGGAAACAACGTTTTTATTTTTATAATAATGGAGATAGCAATCGACTAAAGTGTTGTTTGAAATTAAGCCAAGTAGATTGATCTTTAAAGATCTTTTCTGTTTGAAGTGTACTTTCAGCAATATTTTGTGCGTAAATCTCTTCCATTTTTTGGGCAAGCTTTTCATCGTAAACAAAGGCATTACATTCAAAGTTAAGTTCAAAGCTCCGATAATCCATATTGGCTGAACCAACAGAAACTAGTTTATCATCAACCACCATCGTTTTCGCATGCATAAATCCATTGTTATATGCATAGACTTTCACCCCGAGATGCATTAATTGTCGAGAATAATATTGGGTCGCACGATAAACAAATGGGTGATCAGGCATATCTGGAGTGACAATTTCGACATTTACGCCAGACTTAGCAGCAATTTTCAAAGCATTTAACACTGATTCGTCAGGGATTAAGTAAGGTGTCGTGATTTTAATTGATTTTTCTGCCATTTCAATCAACTTAATGTAACCCATTTTAATTTGTTCCATCGTTGAATCAGGACCACTAGCAACCACTTGAATAATGGCATTTCCATCCGTTTCCATTTTAGGATAATATTTAGCAATATTATCAGGATCATTAGGATCAATTTGTGATTTAAGATCAGTTCCATTCCAATCTAAAATAAAGCGAGATTGTAGCCCATAAACTCCATCACCATGAATTCTAATCGTACAATCATGCCAATTACCAAATTTTTTTGACCAACCCATGTATTGATCACCAATGTTCAATCCGCCAATATAACCAAATTCACCATCAACGGTCACTAACTTGTGGTGATCACGAAAGTTAACTCGCATGTCTTTAATGTTTAACTTATTGTGCAAGAAAGGAAATGCCCTTCCTCCACCATCAATTAAAGGTTTAAAGAACTTTTCAGTTGTCCCCATCGAACCCCATGCATCATAAACTACTCGAACATCAACCCCTTCTTGAGCCTTTTAACCAAGAGATCTAAGATTTGACGTCCAATCTTATCATGAGAAAAAGCATAAAATTCGATGTTAATGGAACTTTTGGCATTTCTGAAATCAGTAAATAATTGTTTAATGAAATCAGGGCCATTAGTAAACGTTTCAATTTCATTATGTCCTAGTAAAGGTGCTGAAGCGGTATTCATAAAAAATTTTACTAATCCTTGTGAGTCGTTAACAATTTTATTGTTAGGATTCTCTTTATCATTGAACTTACCTAACTTTTGTTTTTGTTGCTTAATTTGTCGTTTAACTTGCTTCTTGGCACTCCCGCTAAGTCTTAATAAACTACTCTTTGGCAAACGTCTGCCAAAGAAGGCATAGACAATAAATCCAAAGATGGGGATGAAAATTAATACTAACAGCCATGCCCAAGTTGCTGCAATATCACGTGGGGTTCTAAAAACAGTGATAATCGCAAGAATCGTATTAATAATGATAATTGCGTCTAAAATTGACCCAAAAATTGCCATGGGAACTCCTCCTAATTTCTAATAACACTATTCTACCTAATTTTTCAGACTTTTGTTGAAAAATAAGTTATTAATAATCAAAATAAAAAGAGCTAAACCAATTTGGTTTAGCTCTTGTCTTTATTCTAATGAATCCCATGGTTCTAACATAATTGGTGCTTTGTCTAATACTTTTTTGGTTTCATCACGAAGAAATTCCTTTTTAACAACCACTTCATAAGTGTAATCATCCATCCAGTTATCGGCCATTACAAAATAACCTTTGTCGCCAATTTTAGGACCCCAACTATTTTCTACTTTCCACTTAATTGGTTGGTCATTAACCACATCAACTCCCGTTAAAGTCATTGCATGAGAAACTTCTGCTTCATGATATTCAAGTCGTTCTGCTTTACTCATTTTGGTATTGATCCCAAATAATTCATCATGTAAGAACAATTCACTATCTAAAATACCCTTTTGACGGTCCATTTGTTGTAAAACATCATTTCCAAACCAAATCGTTTCTCCAGCTTGAAGCTGTTTAATGGCAGCTTCTTTAAGTTGATCCATTGACTCGTTTAAAAATTCAATTTGTTTGCCACCTTCAACATTATCTTGACTAGGCAATGCGTATAATTCACCGTATTTTTTATCTGGGGAATTAGTTAAAACTACGTATTGATCTAAATCAACTCCAATGTATTTGGCATAGAAATCTTTAGGTGTTAGTCCTCGATCAAGATGATACTTTTTATCATCATCACGATATTCCAAATCAAATTTTTCTGGTGGAACACCGACTGATTGACCAGTAATTCGATAAATTTCATCCATATATTGTTGTTTCAAATTATTGATTTCAGCATCCGTTGCTCCACGATTGACTAATTCACGAAGTTTCATAGCATCATGACGCATTTTTCGATTTAACAACATATCCAAATCACTTGTGTCTTCTGTAACAGCGGTTTCCGGGAAGGTTTCACGTGGAACTACCCCATATTTTTGGACTAAAGCAGCTGCCATCGCCCATTGACCACCATCAGTACCTGGTGAACTCAAGTAAAATTCAACTTCACGATCACTAGCAGGACGACCAGCTAAAGCAATCATCCGATCATAAAAAATATTAGCCCGTTCAATCTTATCCCAGAAAAATAAGTAGCTTTGAGACAATTCAAAGTCTTTTACTTTATACTGAGTAGCAAATTGATGACGTAACGTATTTAAAATTGAAAATAACCAACAGCGTCCACTGTGCTTTTGATTGGCAACAGTTCCTGTAGGAATATCAATTGAAAAAGTATGGTTCAATTTAGCTAAAACTTGAGCGTTCGTAGCAGTTTTATTAATTCCATTAGACATCACAGCGTTAGCAACAATTTTATGTTCCGAACGGTCTTTTAACTTTTGGTGCATTTGTGCAAGGTCTTGATTAGTAAGCGGTTGATTAAATTTCATGTTATTCACCCTTTCGATTTAATTGACATTGTACCAATTAAATTTACAAATAGCAAAAAAGACGACCAAAAGTCGTCTTTTTATTAATCTCGGTCATTGATATTTTCACGTTTTTGTTTATTAGTATCCCAAGGGAAAGTCTTAACTACCCCAATAACCTTATCTTTCGGTACAAATCCCCAATAACGGCTATCATTTGAAACACTTCGGTGATCACCCATTACAAAGTATTGATTCTTTGGAACCTTCACTGCTCCTTGATTCTTTTTCCAGTTTCTAGAGAGTGATTTTAAATCCCAGTTTCCAGGTTGCATATTGTAGTCAGATCCATTTTTTTGTTCTGAACTACTAATGTAGCTTTGATCAATTTTATGATCATTAACGTAAATTGATCCATTCTTAAAAGCAACCGTATCTCCTGGAACTGCAATAACTCGTTTTACATAATCAGTTCCATTAGTACCAAGTAAATTCTTTACAAAACCACCATTTTCCGCTGCTTGTGGATCAATCCCGGCTGCGTTGAAAACAATTACACTCCCACGTTTGATTTCTGAACGACGCCAAACCATAATTCTTTCATTATTAATCAGGTTCGGCTCCATGGAAGGCCCATCAACACGAGCAACCGTGAAAAAACATTGTCTAATTATTAAGGCAACCGCCAAACCAATTATCACTGGGAGAACCCAACTTAGAATTTCTTTGATTGTTTTCATTTTATTTCTCCTATTTTATAAATCAATCTATTTTACCACTAATGCAAATTTCGCTGTAAAAATTGTTCTTTTTGAGCAAAAACCGTTCCGTTCATAAAACCACTTGGTCCATGTGGAGCATCCGGTACAATATGTAACTCTACGTTTTGAGATCCAATTTTTTGCGCTACTTCAGCGGCTAAATTAATTGTTTGAATATAAGGAACGACCCGATCCTGTTTTCCTGCATACATTAAAACGGGAATCATATGTTTGTTTAAATAAGTTTTCGGATTAACGGCCACATTTAAATCAGGAACGTCTAACGGACGTTGTTGTCCTAACATCATACCTTCAAATGAATCAGCAGCTCCAGTTTCTGAAAATTTAGGTGTTTGGCCTAAGACAGCGAATTGAGCAGGCATCATCGCTAAATCGTAAGGACCATAAGAGGCAATTACTCCGTTGACTTGACTGCTATAAGATAAATTACCACCAAACTCACTTTGCAACTGATTATTTGCTTCTGAAGCAGCGGTTAGCATGGCCAACTGTGCTCCTGATGATTCCCCCATTAAAAACACATTCTGATCATCAAAATGATATTGGTCGGCATGGGCTTTTACCCACCGAATCACAGCCTTCAGTTCATAAATTGGCTGAGGAAAGTCTGCCATGTAACTTAATGAATAGTTAGGGCTCACCACTGCATACCTGCGTTTCAATAATTGAAGGGCTCCGTTTAATTTATTAGAACTTTTTTCTCCAAAGTACATTCCGCCACCGTAAACATCAATGATAACTGGATAATTAGATTGTTCTTGGTTAGGTAAATAAATATCAAGTTGGTTACGCTGACCATCTGCATATGCCAAATTAAGGAATTTGCGGTCAATCCCTTTTGTATCTGCGCCCACAAAAGTTGGTTTACGTTCAATAAATTTAACCATTTTCCCGTTCACCTCAAAATTATTGATTTTTCTTATTTTACCATTAATCGATTAAATTTTAATTAAGCTTGTAGTTTACTGAATCCAAATTGAATAAAGACCACACTCACAATTAAGACCATTCCTAAAATTTCAAATCCGCCTAATTTATCCTGCAAAACTAACATGCAAGCTAAGGTAGCGGTCAATGGTTCAAATGACCCTAACATCTGCGTTGTAGCTGCTGGTAAAAACGCCAAACTTTTAATGTAGGCCAGACTTGCTAACAAGGTCCCAACTAAAACGACAAACACAATATTGATAATAATTGGAACAGAGAAAGCTGGTAATGCAATCAAAAACACCACTGGTAATAATGGTAAACTACCTAAAAACATGCCCCAACCCACAACAATTGTCGCATCATAATCATTTAGTAGTTTTTGCGGCAATAAACTGTAGAAAACTGCTCCAATCGCTGATACAATTCCCCAAAATAGAGCCAATGGAGCCAAAGATAAGCTACCAAAATTACCATTTGTTACTAATAAAAGGGTTCCACCTAAACTTAATCCAATTGTGATCATTTCAATTCGATTAGGTAAGCATCGTTTCTTCAATGTGCAATAGATGATGGTGAATAACGGGTTCAAAAACTGGAGAGCCGCTGCGGTCGCAACGTTACTGTAACCAATCGTTAAGAAAAATGCTAATTGAGCGGGTAAAAAACCTAAGAAACTAAATAAAAGAAGTTGTTTACGAGAACTACTAGATTGCCAAATCTTAAAAGTTTGTGCTTTTAATTGGGGTTGGCTAGCTGCAAATAGCAACATTAATAAACCAGCCACGAACAATCGCATCCCTACTAACCAAATTGGGGAAAAAGGTTGCTTAAATAAAAACTGGCTCGATACCCCACTCAAGCCCCAAAATGATGCTCCTAAAATTGCTAAAATTAATCCTTGTTTTCTTTTCATCTCAATCGTCCTCCACTAATCATAGTTTTAATATATAATGGAAAACAAAATAATAAAAATTAATATTTTTTATTAAATTATAAGGATACGTTATATTATGAATAAATATTGGGCTTTAAAGCTCGTCTTAGAACAACAAAGTATTACCAAAGCTGCACAAATCATGGGTTATTCTCAACCAGCAGTTAGTCAAATGCTAACTAGTTTAGAACAAGAATTAGGTTTTCCCTTACTTAGTAAGCAACGACAAACATTAAAGTTAACCAAGGAAGGCCAAGCCATTTATCCTTTCATCGTTAAATTAATCAATGACCAGCAAGCTCTAATAGATAAACAGCACGAAATTACTAATCAAGCCAATCGATTAATTAGAATTGCAACGATTCCTAGTATTTCCCAACAGTGGCTGCCAGAGCTAATCAGTGCTTTTCAATTTCAAAATCCAAACGTTGATTTTTCCATTATTCAAGGTGATAACGTCAGTATCCCTCGGTTAGTAGAAAACGGTGATGCTGAATTGGGAATTTTAAATCAAGATGCTGCCCCTGATTGTGATTGCGAGTTTTTAAAGGAGCAAACTTTGAGAGCAGTTCTGCCTAAAAGTTATCCATTTTCGTCAGATCTAAATGCATTAAATTTAGCTGAACTAACCAAGTACCCCTATATTTTATTAGAAGAAGGTTTACATAGTGAATCTTTAAGTCAGTTTAAAAGTGCTGGTCTAAAACCCCATATTAAAATGCGACTACATGATAGTTTTTCAACATTATTAATGGTCGAACAGGGCTTAGGCTATACCATTATGCCAGTTGATCAATCCTTAGATGACCACCATCAGATTCGCATTTTACCAACTAGTCCAATCATTACCAGAAAAATTGGGATTCTATCAAAAAATGAAATCCTGATGACCAGTGCCGCAGAAAAATTCAAAAAATTTGTCAAAAAACATGCCCAAGAATTAAATTAACCAAAAAAATAAGACATCTCAGAGAGTTGTCTTATTTTAATTAAAAGATTTGGCGAATAACATTCATAACTTTAATAAAAAACCGATTAGAAATTTTTCCACATACTGGGCGTGGCGCGTCCGAAAATCAAACGTATAAAATTGTAAAGCATTTACATAGCCATCAATTTCCTTACCTTTTACGGTAATAGAGGTTACGTGGTTTTTTTGGCCATGTGTAATTGGGGACACGGCAACTAATCCCGTTCGCTCACTATAATCCCCTTTACTAAGGACTAAAGCTGGCCGACGTTTTTTGATTTCCAACCCACTTTGGGGGTCAAAATCGAGATAGATAATGTCTTTTTGTTTTGGAATATACTCATCAGTCATCTAATTTTTCCTCCCCCATAAATTTGCCAAAATCCATTTCTGCTTGTGAAAAATCAAGGTCAGCAAATTCTGGACTAGAAAAAATATCTTGATACAACGGGGTAAATACAATCTCACCATTATCTAACTGTGAAACATAATATTGGTCACCTAAATTAAGCTTAATTTCATCCGTAACTGGTAAAGTCATCTGTTTTCCATTTTTAATTACTTTTACAATGCGATTATTCATCTTTTTGCCTCCATATCGACATTATAAGCTAAAAAGTTCAATCAACGAGCTAAGTTGATTGAACTTTTTATTATGTTTAAATTATTCAGTTTTCGCAATCTTCCCCTGTTGAATGTACACACTCAAAATGGCGATGTCAGAAGGATTAACACCACTAATTCGTGATGCTTGCGCAATCGTGGTTGGTTGAATTTGTTTCAACTTTTCTTTTCCTTCAGTTGCAATTCCATCAATCGCATCGTAATCAATCTTTTCCGGAATTTTCTTCGATTCCATTTTTTTCATCCGATTAACTTTTTCTTCTTCTTTTTTAATGTAACCAGCGTACTTAATGTAAATCGTAATTTGTTCCACAACACGTGGATCAAGTGGTTCATCCGTTGCTGGAATGTATTCTAGCAACTTTGCATAGTCCACATAAGGTCGACGTAAGAATTGAGCGGCAATAATTCCATCTTTCAAAGGCTTATCACCGTGTGATTGGACAAATTCATTAATCTGATCATTTGGTTTAATTCTGATGGTTTCTAGACGATTAATTTCATCTTCAACGGCTTTTTTCTTGGCCAAAAATGCTTCGTAGCGTTCATCAGAAATCAAACCGATTTCATGACCAATCGGAGTTAAACGCATGTCAGCATTATCGTTTCGTAACAATAACCGATATTCGGCCCGACTAGTCAAAAGTCGGTAAGGTTCATTAGTTCCCTTGGTAACTAAATCATCAATTAGCACCCCGATGTAAGCATCGGAACGTTTTAAGATAATTGGATCTTTACCTTGAACTTTACGTGCAGCATTAATTCCGGCCATTAATCCTTGTCCAGCGGCTTCTTCATAACCCGAAGTTCCATTGGTTTGCCCCGCTGTGAAAAGATTTTCGATTACTTTACTTTCCATACTAGGCTTCATTTGTTGTGGTGGAATAATGTCATATTCAATCGCATAACCAGGACGCATCATCTTGGCATTTTCCAACCCTTTAATTGAATGGAGCATTTCTTGTTGTAATTCTTCGGGCATGGAATTAGACATTCCATCCACATACCATTCGTCGTTGCCACGACCTTCTGGTTCAAGGAAGACTTGGTGACGATCTTTATCAGCAAACCGGACCACTTTATCTTCAATTGAAGGACAGTAACGAGGCCCAATTCCATCGATTACACCATTAAAAAGTGGAGAACGATCTAAATTATCTCGAATAATTTGGTGTGTTGTGGGATTAGTGTAAGTTAACCAACAAGAAATTTGTTCACTGACCGGTAAATAATCACTATAAGGAGTCATAAAACTAAAGTGATGTGGTTTCTCATCTCCCGGTTGTTCTTCAATTCCAGAATGATCAATCGTATTTCCATTTACTCGAGGGGGAGTCCCAGTCTTGAACCGTTCCAAATTAAACCCATTTTTTTCCAGATTTTCTGACAATTTAATGGATGGAAGCGAGTTATTAGGACCTGATGAATAACGAAGTTCCCCAATGTAAATTTGTCCTCGTGCTGAAGTTCCGGTTGCAAGGACCACCGTTTTCGCGTGATAAATTGCCCCAGTATTGGTGATAACTCCTTCAACGCGGTTATCATTTACTACCAAATTGTCCACGATGGCTTGACGCAACGTTAAGTTGTCTTCTTTTTCAATCGTATTTTTCATTTCTTGGTGATAAGCATGCTTATCAGCTTGAGCCCGTAATGCTTGAACTGCAGGACCTTTACCGGTATTCAAGAGCCGCATTTGGATGTAGGTTTTATCAATATTTTTACCCATTTCGCCACCTAAAGCATCAATTTCTCGAACCACTGTCCCTTTTGCTGGTCCACCAACCGAAGGATTACAAGGCATAAAGGCGACCATTTCTAAACTAATGGTTAGTAATAAAGTCTTTTGACCCATCCGTGCTGCAGCTAAAGCGGCTTCACTACCGGCATGTCCAGCACCCACAACTACAACATCGTAATCACCCGCATTGTAAGTGTGCGTAACATCCGTTGTTTTTAAAACTTCTTTTTTTTCTGTCATTATTTTCTCCTAATGTTTCATGTGAAACAACTATTTTCCAATACAGAACTGGTCAAATAATTGATCCATCAATTCATCATCATAACTATCTCCGGTAATTGCGCCTAAATCATCCCATGCTGATTGCAAATCAATTTGCACAATATCAACTGGTAATCCCGCTCCAATTCCATCAATAACCGTTTGCACTGAGTCAAGTGCTTGTTGTAAAAGACTAATATGGCGAGCATTGGTGACCATCACACTGTTTTGCGTGCTAGCAATTCCTTTAGTAAAGAACATTTGAGAAATTGTATCTTCAAGTGTTTTGGTTCCATTTTCTGCCATAGCAGAAGTCTTAATCATGTCACTATTCCCGTATTCGGCTTTAATTTTCTCAATGTCTAACTTCATTGGAAGATCGGTTTTGTTCAATAAAATCACTCGTTTACTATCGCGAGTTAAATCAAGTAATTGTCGATCTTCATCAGTTAAGGGTTCGCTTGAGTTCAAAACTAAAAGTACCAAGTCAGCTTTTTTAATTGCAGCACGAGAACGGTCAACCCCAATTTTCTCTACCTTATCTTCAGTTTCCCGAATTCCTGCGGTATCAATTAAATGAAGCGGAACACCCGCTACATTCACATACTCATCAAGCACGTCACGGGTAGTTCCAGGCACATCCGTTACAATTGCTTTTTCTTCATGCAATAAACGATTCAACAAACTTGATTTACCAACATTAGGTCGACCAACAATTGCGGTATTTAAGCCATCACGGAGAACTTTTCCTTGTTGGGCCGTTGCTAATAATTTCTCAATTTCAGCTTTAATTTCCTGTGCTTTATCCAACATTAATTTTGAAGTCACTACTTCAGCCCCATCATATTCGGGATAATCAATATTAACTTCGACATTAGCTAACACATCAACAATTTTTTGCCGCATTTTACGAATTGCTGCAGAAAGATTACCATCCAACTGATTTAAAGCTGCTTTACGGGCTTCATCGGTCTTGGCATCAATCAAATCCATTACCGCTTCTGATTGAGAAAGATCAATTCTTCCATTTAAAAAGGCGCGCTTCGTAAATTCTCCTGGTTCAGCCATCCGAGCGCCGTTTCTTAATACTAGCTGCAAAACCTTATTGGTAACTTGAATTCCACCGTGGCAATTAATTTCAATAATATCTTCTTTAGTATAGGTTTTGGGAGCCCGCATCACTGAAACCATCACTTCATCAACTCTACTATCATCATTGGCAGGATCGACAATGTGTCCATAATTAATGGTATCAGTTGCTACTTTATCTAAGTCTTTACCACGATAAATTTTTTTCGCAATTTTCATGGCGTCTGACCCACTAATTCTTACGATTGAAATTCCCCCAACTCCTGGAGCAGTTGAAATTGCTGCAATGGTATCATAATCAGTTGTCATTAATGGCATCTTAAAAACTCCTTTCTGCTTTTTTCCATAAAAAAAGTACCTACCCCTCGCGTCTTAACAACACGGGGACAAAGCACTTTCACTACTTTATCGATTTAATTTTATATCTTATCTATCATAATTAGATTAATTTAATTTGTCAATTTATGACTATCGTGGTCCAATAACCACTTCACGATTTGGTTCATTTCCAACTGAATAAGTTAAAACATCATCAAAATTTTCTAAAACTAAATGAATTTGTTTACGCTCAAAGGCAGGCATGGAATCAAGATGAACTGGTTGGCCCGTTGCTTCAACGTCCCGAGCACTTCGTGTAGCTAAATCAATTAAAATTTTCCGGCGACGTTCGCGATAATTAGCGGTATCCAAAACGACCTCGACGTAGTTTACGCCGTGATTATTAAGGTAAAATTCACATAATTGTTGGAGAGCATTAATAGTTCGACCGTGCTTACCAATTAAAAGTCCTTCTTTATCAGTTTGACAATCAATGTAAACACGTTTGTTGTTCGGCATGTCAACCTCTAAAGTGGCATTGATTCCCATCTCATCAAGTACGTCTTGTAAATACTTAGCAAGCTTTTTAACAACAGCAAAGTTACGTTCAAAACGGGCTTCAGCAGTTGTTTCTGGCTGTTTACTAGCTTTTTTGGAGACCTCAGTTGTAACTGTTTTTTTAGTTGGTTTCAGTGTTTTAACTTGTTGTTTAACAACTTTCATTTCAATAATGGCATCTTTTTTAAATAATCCTAAGAATCCATTACTTGGTTTTTGAATAATTTTAATTTTAGCGTTTTCACGATTGATGTTTAAGTCTTTAAGTCCATTTTCAATGGCAGTTTCTAGATTTTTACCTGTATATTTTGGCATGATATATGATTTCTCCTAGTTAATTGTCAACCTTGATAGCATAGCACAAATTAACTAGGTTTCGAAAGGGTTTTCGTTCGTTTGTAATATTAATTTATAAATAAAATAAGCTTAGGAATTAAATTTCCCAAGCTTATTTTAAATATTAACGTTTTTTGTGACTCTTTTTAGCCCGACGAATTGCTTTTTCAACAGCTCGTTCATGCTCACGTTTAGCCTTTTGCTTTTCTTCTCGTTCGCGTTTCATTTTCCAAGGATTTTGGATAACTAATGTTTGTCCAACTTGGAAAGCGTTGGTAACTACCCAGTACAATGAAAGGGCTGATGGAACATTCAAGGCCGTGAAGAAAATAATCACAGGCATCAAGAAGGTCATCGACATTGCCATGGCATTGGTTTCTGGTTGTGACTTCATTGCTAACCAAGAACTAAAGAACGTAAACAAAGCAGCAAGAATTGGCAAAATAAAGTATGGATCACGACTTCCTAGTTGTAACCATAAGAAGTGCCCGGTTTTTAGTTCCGGTGTCCGCCAAATGGCTTGGTACAACGCAAAAATAACTGGTAATTGTACAATCATTGGCAACATACTTGCCATTGGATGTACTCCATTTTCTTTATAAAGCGCTTTTTGTTCAGCCTGCAACTTCATCATCGTATCAGTATCACGAGATGAATACTTCTTTTGCAAAGCTTTAAGTTGTGGCTGAAGTTCAGCCATCTCTTTCATGTTTTTAGTTTGGTAAACCATCAATGGCAAAATGATAACTCGGATAATAATAGTAAATAAAACAATCCCAATTCCATAGTTGTAATCAAAGGCTTTCGATAACCAAATAATCGCACGAGAGAAATTATAAACGATTAATCCATCCCATAAACCAGTACTATGACTAGTAACGGGAGAGTTGCTACAAGCAGTTAGAAATAACCCTAAACTGACTACCATCATGGCTGTAGCAATTTTTTTGAATTTTTTCATTCCTTTTCCTCACTATAATCAGCATCCAACAAATGAGCTAAGTGCAAAACGTGCACCAAACTAGACTTTACTTCTTTCATTGAAAGACCATCAGCAATCGGTCTTGCAATAATTAAAATATCAACGTCTTGTTTTAGATAAGGCTTTAATTCAGTAATTGATTGTCGAACTCGACGTTTCACCCAATTACGGTGAACCGCATTTCCAATTTTTTTACCGACGGAAATTCCAACCCGAAAATGGGGTTGATCGGGTTTTTCCATTTGATAGATAACAAACTGACGATTAGCTACCGAATCATGCTTTTCAAAAACTTGCTGAAAATCAGCTTCTTTTTTAACACGATACGATTTTCTCATTAAATTAATCTCCAAATTTTTATATTTGTATAATAAAAAAGGCCACCGAATGGTCAGTGGTCTATGCAGATAATACTTTTCTACCTTTTTGACGGCGACGAGCTAATACTTTACGTCCACCTTTAGTTTGCATACGTGCACGGAAACCATGAACACGGTTACGATGACGTTTCTTTGGTTGGTAAGTTCTCTTCATTACGAGCCCTCCTTATATTCGATTTCGTTTAAACGATTTTTTATCCAATAGTGCTTCTTTTAAATAATAGCACAAACCGCGAAACTAGCAAAGGACAAATTTGAAAAGTTCCATAATTAGTTAACCTAACGTTCTGTGGATATAAAAAAAGTTTCATAAAGTTTACCTGTGAATTAGTGTGGATAACTAGGCAGGTAAATCACATGCTTTGCACGAATCTTTGCACAAAATCACAACAGTTATTCATTTTTATCCACAAGCTGTGTACAATTCAATAAATGTGTAATAGTTCCTTTTATAGCAACGTTTAGTTATCCACACGTGCTTGTTAATTAGTCAAAAAGCAACTTCTTTTTATTAGTTGTTAACAAGTTTGTGGAAAACTTATACCTTAGATGTGAAACATATATCCACAATGTGTTTTATGTTGTGGAAAACTTTTTTATTTCCGTCATAAAATGCTAAAATATTTTTATCGCTTTAACATAGGAGGAGTAACTTCAGTGAATGAAAATGAATTATGGAACAAAATAAAAAGTAAATTCAGAACTGATCCTAAATACGACAACATTAACTTCAATACTTGGATTGGACCTGCTACTCCAATTTCCTATGATGGAAATGTGTTTGTACTTGAACTACCTACTGATTTGCACCGTGATTATTGGGAAAAACAACTCGTTTCTAAATTTATCGAGTACGCTTACGAAATTACCCAAACCGATGTCACACCTAAATTCGTAGTTAAAGGTGAAGATACCCCTGATTCAAATACAGCAAATATCAGAGACTTTCACAATAAAAATAGGGTTCCTGAACGTCCACGAGTAGATCCTCACTTAAATCCAAATTACACATTTGAAAGATTTGTGATCGGTCAAGGAAACCAAATGGCCCATGCTGCTGCATTGGCAGTCTCGGAAGATCCCGGTAAAGTTTATAATCCGCTATTTTTCTATGGGGGAGTTGGTCTAGGGAAAACTCATTTGATGCAAGCCATTGGTAACAAGGTTTTAGCTGCTAATCCAAATGCCATCGTTAAATATGTTACAACCGAAAAATTTACAAATGATTTCATTGATGCCATTCAAAATAGTAAGATGCAAGAATTTCGGAAAATGTATCGTGAAATTGACTTGCTCTTGATTGATGATATCCAGTTCCTGGCTAACAAAGAAGGAACTCAAGATGAATTCTTCAATACTTTTAATGCTTTATATGAAAACAACAAGCAAATTGTTATGACTGCTGATCGGCTTCCAAACGAAATTAATTCGTTAACTGATCGTTTAGTTTCTCGATTCAAATGGGGTTTATCCGTTGATATTACTGCGCCTGATTTAGAAACTCGAGCCGCAATTTTGCGTGCCAAAGCCAAATCTGAAGGGCTGGAGGTTGACGGTAGCATCATGAGTTATATTGCCAGTCAAATTGATTCCAATGTCCGTGAATTGGAAGGCGCTTTAGCTCGAATTAAGGCCTTTGCCGATTTAAAACAAGAACCAATCACAATCGATTTAGTTTCAGAAGCCCTACGGCCACTCAAGTTAGATAAAGAACGCAGTGCCATCACACCCGAAACTATCATTAAAACCACGGCGAATTATTTTCATATTACTGCGAAAGATATTAAGGGGAAAAAACGAGTCAAAGCCATTGTTGTTCCACGGCAAATTGCCATGTACCTATCTCGTGAATTAACCGATAATTCACTTCCTAAAATAGGAGATGCCTTTGGTGGCAAGGATCATACAACCGTAATCCATGCTTATGATAAAATTTCGGAAAAAGTAACAACCGATATTGACCTACGCAATCAAATTGAAGATTTAAAAAACGAAATTAGACACTAGTAAATCTGAATAATCTCAAAAATGGTATAATTTGAATTGTGGATAACTTTCTGAAATACTAGTTTTTATCAACAACTTTATCCACAAAGTGTGGACTAACGGGTAGCTACGTTTAGCTTAGTTTTCCCCATAATTAACAGCACCTACTACTACTGCTTTTATTCTTTTATTAATTAAGTAAACTAAAAACACGCTAAGGAGAATCCTAAAAAATGAAATTTTCAATCAATCGTGCTTCATTCATTAAAGCGTTAAATATTGTCCAAAGAGCAATCTCTTCTAAAACAACTATTCCAATTTTGACTGGTTTAAAACTAGACGTCACTGGAAACAACATTATGTTAACTGGAAGTAATGCAGATATTTCAATTCAAACCACAATTAGTGGTGATAATCCAGATAACGATTTAAAAATTAGTTCAACTGGAAGCATTGTTTTACCCGCTCGTTTTTTCAGTGAAATTGTAAAAAAATTACCTGACACAGAGTTAGTTGTTGAAGTTGGCGATAATTTTCAAACCAACATTAAGTCAGGAAACTCTGAATTTACCATTAATGGGTTAGATGCAAATGGTTATCCTCATCTTCCAGAAATCAGCACCGATAATTCAATTGACTTACCTGCTGAAATTTTTAAAGAAGTAATTGGTCAAACTGTAATTGCTGTATCTAAACAAGAAAATCGTCCAATTTTAACTGGGGTGCACTTCACCCTAGACCAAAATCAATTATTAGCTGTCGCAACTGATAGTCATCGGTTAAGTCAACGGAAAGTTAGTTTACCTGCTGAAAGTGACGGTGCTTATAACATTGTGATTCCTGGTGACAGTTTGAAAGAACTTTCTCACATGCTTGATAGTGAAAAAGAACAAATCAAAATGGATTTATCGGAAAACCAAGTTATGTTTAATTTTGGAGCAACTCGTTTTTACTCACGGTTACTTGAAGGAATGTACCCAGATACTTCACGCTTAATTCCAGATTCATCCGCAACTAAGATTCAGTTCTCAGCTCCAGATTTATTAGCAGCTGTTGAACGTGCCTCATTGTTGTCTCATGAATCACGGAATAATGTAATTAAATTAACGATTAAGCCAAATGATAAAGTAGTGACCATTACTGGTAACTCTCCTGATGTTGGTAAAGTTGAAGAAGATCTCCAACCAAAGGAAATTAGCGGAGAAGACCTTGAAATTTCATTTAACCCAGATTATATGAAAGAAGCACTTCGAGTATTTGGTAAAATTGATGTTGAAGTGGCATTTACGTCTGCTCTTCGTCCATTTACAATTACTCCAACCGAAAATGATCATGAATTTATTCAATTAATCACCCCGGTTCGGACCTTTTAAAAATTAAAAACATCAAAAAAGCTCATATTTTGCGATATGAGCTTTTTTTGTATTTTTAAATGTTATTTATCTAGAATGCCCTATTTTTCGTTAAAACGGCTATCAGTGCTAGTTGTGTATACTTTTTCCGTTAAAAAAGGTATAATTGTAAGTAACTGAAAGCAGGTGGATTCATGGAAAAAGAAGTTTTAATTACCACTCCATACATTACTTTAGCGCAATTGTTAAAGATGGAAGACGTGATTGCCTCTGGTGGGCAAGCAAAATGGTATTTACGAGAAAAAACGGTTTATTACAATGATGAACCAGAAAATCGTCGAGGAAAAAAGCTCTACGATGGCGATATCGTTCGAGTTCCTGATTTTGGAACATTTCTGATTAAATCAAAGTAGGAAATTAAATGAAGGTAAATGAGTTAAGATTACGAAATTTTCGTAACTATGGGAAGGTAGATGTCCAATTTTCTGACGGGGTAAATGTCTTAATTGGAGAAAACGCCCAGGGAAAGACCAATTTACTGGAAGCAATCTATGTATTGGCTTTGACGAAAAGTCATCGGGCCAACAGTAACCGCGATTTAATTAGTTGGGATGATAAAGCAGCTGATATCTGGGGTTTAGTGCAACGAAGTTCGGGGAAAACCCAATTGGAATTAACTTTAAGTTCAAAGGGTAAGCGAGCCAAAGTTAATCACATTGAGCAGGCGAAACTCTCAACTTATATTGGACAATTAAATGTCATTTTATTTGCTCCTGAAGATTTAAAAATCGTCAAAGGCTCTCCACAGATTAGACGACGCTTCATGGATATCGAGTTTGGGCAAATGAGTAATAAGTATCTTTATAATATGACGCAATACCGGCGGATTTTAAAACAACGAAATGCTTATTTGCGCCAACTTCATTTTCATAAAGCAACAGATACCATTTATTTAGACGTTTTATCAGACCAATTAGCAGCTTACGCCGCTGAAATTATCTACCAACGAGTTCAATTGTTAGGAAAACTCCAAAAATGGTCCCAAAAGATCCATAGTGCGATTTCACAACAACGTGAAACTTTAAATTTTAAATATATGACTTCTCTAAAAAAAGGAGAACTTGGTTCAGTTGAACAAATCTATCAGATTTTATTGGAAAAATTTAAAAGCAATCACGAGAAAGAAATTCGCCAAGGAACTTCGATTTTTGGACCACATCGAGATGATTTACGATTTATCGTAAACGATAAAGATGTTGCTCAGTTTGGTTCACAAGGACAACAACGAACGGCCGCTTTGGCTACCAAATTAGCGGAAATTGATGTCATGAAAGAAGAAACCGGAGAATATCCAGTTTTGTTACTAGATGATGTTTTGTCAGAACTTGATGAAGGACGACAAACGCACCTTTTAACTGCGATTCAAGACAAAGTTCAGATGTTTTTGACAACCACTAGCATGAGCGATGTTGCCACAGAATTAATTCATAATCCAAAAATGTTTCATATCAAAGATGGAATCATTTCCAAGTAAGTTGATTGAGGAGGATTTATATGACAGACAAACCACAAGAAACCCAGGCAGAACGGGCACGTGAATATGATGCCAGTCAAATTCAAGTTTTAAAAGGACTTGAAGCAGTTCGGAAACGTCCCGGAATGTATATTGGGGCAACTAATTCCCAAGGATTACACCATTTAGTATGGGAAATTGTTGATAATGGGATTGATGAAGCTTTAGCAGGATTTGCTTCCAAAATCGATGTTGTGATTGAAAAAGACAACAGTATTACTGTGACTGATAATGGTCGTGGAATTCCGATTGATATGCAAAAGGAAACAGGGAAGTCTGCTCTTGAAACGGTCTTTACCATTCTTCATGCCGGAGGAAAATTCGGCGGTGGTGGTTACAAGGTTTCTGGTGGGTTACATGGGGTTGGTGCCTCAGTTGTTAATGCACTTTCCAGCGAACTTGATGTAACTGTCACCCGTGGCGGAAAACAATATTACATGGACTTTGTGAGAGGACATGTTAAAACTCCAATTGAAGTAGTTGGTACTGCACCTCAAGATGATCACAGCACTAAAGTTCATTTTTTGCCAGATCCAGATATCTTCACAGAAACTACGACTTTTGACATGGAAACGTTGACGACTCGAGTTCGTGAATTAGCCTTTTTGAATAAAGGACTTCGGATTACGATTAAGGATGAACGTCCTGAAAAGCCCGTAGAACATGACTTCTTTTACGAAGGTGGGATTAAGCATTACGTTGAATTCTTAGATCGTGGTCGTTCTCCAATCTTCAAGGATCCAATTTATGTTGAAGGTAAGGAAAACGGGATTACTGTTGAAGTATCTCTTCAGTACACTAATGACTATCACAGTACGCTCAAAACCTTTACCAACAACATCAATACTTATGAAGGTGGAACACACGAAGAAGGTTTCAAACAAGCTTTAACTAGAATTATCAATACTTATGGGCGAAACAACAATATTATTAAAGACAACGAAGATAATTTAACTGGGCCTGATGTTCGTGAAGGATTAACGGCGGTTATCAGTGTGAAACATCCTGATCCTCAATTTGAGGGACAAACGAAAACCAAGTTAGGTAATTCGGATGCTAGAACGGCAACTAATCACGTTTTTGGACAAGAATTTTCTAAATTTATGGATGAACATCCCCAAATTGCCAAAGAAATTGTCCAAAAAGGGATGTTAGCTTCTAAAGCACGAGCTGCTGCTAAACGCGCACGTGAAGTTACACGGAAGAAGAGCGGCCTTGAAATTAATAACCTTCCTGGTAAATTGGCTAATAATACCAGTAAAGATCCAGCTGTTTCAGAATTATTTATTGTCGAAGGGGATTCAGCCGGAGGTTCTGCAAAACAAGGACGTTCACGGTTGACCCAAGCAATTTTGCCTATTCGAGGTAAAATTTTGAACGTGGAAAAAGCTACAATGGATCGAATTCTTGCCAATGAAGAAATTAGATCATTGTTTACCGCAATGGGAACTGGTTTTGGAGAAGAATTTAATATTGAAAAAGTTCGTTACCATAAGCTAATTATCATGACTGATGCGGATGTCGATGGTGCGCACATTCAAACTCTATTATTAACGTTGATTTACAACTTTATGCGTCCCATGGTTGATCATGGCTATGTTTACATTGCTCAACCACCTTTGTATCGGGTTCGCCAAGGGAATAAATTCCAAAGATACGTTGATTCTGACGAAGAACTAAAAGAATTACTTGCTTCTCTTCCAGCCTCACCAAAACCATCTATTCAACGATACAAAGGTTTAGGAGAAATGGATGCGGAACAATTATGGGATACTACGATGAATCCAGTTAACCGTCGTTTACTTCGAGTTACATCAGATAATATTGATGAAGCTAACGAAGCTTTCACGATGTTAATGGGAGAAAAAGTTGCCCCACGTCGTAAATTTATTGAAAATAACGCGAAATTTGTAGAAAACTTAGATGTTTAATGTTTCATGTGAAACATTAACAGAGACGAATGGAGGTTAATCCTGTGGCCAATGAAACCGATACGCCAGAAACAAGAATAACGAATGTTGATTTATCGAAAAAAATGAAATCTTCATTCCTTGATTACGCCATGAGTGTAATTGTTGCTCGTGCATTGCCGGATGTACGTGATGGAATGAAACCAGTTAACCGACGAATCCTATATGGTATGGATCAATTAGGAGTTACGCCAGAAAAACCATATAAAAAATCTGCCAGAATCGTTGGGGATGTAATGGGTAAGTATCATCCCCATGGTGATAGTTCAATTTACGAAGCCATGGTGCGGATGGCACAAGAATTTAGTTATCGTTACATGTTAGTTGATGGTCATGGTAACTTTGGTTCCGTTGATGGAGATGGTGCTGCTGCCATGCGTTATACTGAAGCTCGGCTTAGCAAGATTTCCATGGAAATGTTACGTGATTTAAACAAAGATACAGTTGATTTTGTACCTAACTATGATGGCACGGAACGTGAACCAGTCGTTTTACCAGCACGAATCCCTAACTTGTTACTTAACGGAGCAACTGGGATTGCTGTTGGGATGGCAACGAATATTCCGCCTCACAACTTAACTGAAGTTATTTCAGCTATTCACATTTTGATGAAAAATCCAGATGCTGATGTTAATGATTTAATGGAAGCCCTTCCTGGACCAGATTTTCCAACTGGTGGAATTGTGATGGGTAAGTCAGAAATTAGACATGCCTATGAAACTGGTCGGGGAAACATTGTGGTCCGCTCTAAAACAGACATTGAAGAAGATAAAAACGGTAAACAAACGATTGCAGTTACTGAACTACCTTACATGGTTAATAAAGCAACATTAATTGAACGAATTGCTGAATTAGTTCGGGATAAACGAATTAATGGAATTAGTGCAATTAATGATGAGTCTGATCGTGAAGGAATGCGGATTGCTATTGACATTCGTCGTGATGCTAGTGCTGAAGTAGTTTTGAATAATTTATTTAAGTTAACTTTGATGCAAACTTCATTTAGTTTTAACATGCTTGCTATTATTGAAGGTGCTCCTAAGATTTTAAGTTTGAAAGAAATCTTGAACAGTTATTTGAATTATCAAGTGGAAGTTATTACACGGAGAACTCGATTTAACTTAAAGAAAGCACAAGCTCGTGCTCATATTTTAGTTGGATTGTTAATTGCCCTTGATAACATTGATAAAATCATTACGATTATTCGTGGTTCAAAGACTGCTGACATTGCCAAACACGAATTGATTTCTCAATTTGATTTGGATGATAAGCAAGCACAAGCTATCTTAGATATGCGTTTAGTTCGTTTGACTGGACTAGAACGTGGCAAAATTAATGACGAACACGAAAAATTACTTGCTCAAATCAAGGACTATAAAGAAATTTTAGCTAGTCATGAACGAGTTAACGAAATTATTTACAATGAATTATTAGATATCCAAAAACGGTTCGGTGATGATCGTCGGACTGAATTAATGATTGGTGAAATCACTAATATTGAAGATGAAGATCTTATTGAAGATAAGAATGTCACCATTACATTGACGCATAATGGGTACATCAAACGGATCCCAACGGATGATTTCAAGACCCAAAATCGTGGTGGTCGTGGAATTAAAGGAATGGGTGTTAACAAGGATGACTTTATTGAGCATCTAATTAACGGTTCTACCCATGATTTATTGTTATTCTTTACCAATGCTGGAAAAGTTTACAGTATGAAGGTTTATGAAGTTCCTGAATATGGTCGTTCTGCAAAGGGACTTCCTATCGTAAACTTGATTAACCTGGGTGAAAAAGAAAAAATCCAAACTGTCTTAAGAGTGGATGGAGATGGGGAACATAAATACCTCTTCTTCACTACTAAGCTGGGAACGGTTAAACGCACTCCAATTGATGAATTTACGAATATTCGTAACAATGGTTTGAAAGCCATTAATCTTCATGATGACGATGAACTTATTAAGGTTTCCCTCGTTGATGGGAATCAAAATATGATTATCGGAACTCACCTTGGTTATGCAGTTAGTTTCAAGGTTGAGGATGTTCGTTCTATGGGACGTTCGGCTTCTGGAGTTCGTGGAGTACGTTTGCGGGATGACGATTACGTAATTGGTGCGGCTATTCTTACTCCAGGATCTGATGTGTTTGTTATTTCAGAGAACGGATACGGAAAACGGACCCCGGTTAATCAATATCCAATTAAAGGTCGAGGTGGTAAAGGAATTAAAACCTCGAACGTGACTGAGAAAAATGGTCCCCTAGTTGGATTGGGAGTAGTTAACGGCGACGAAGATATCATGTTAATTACTGATCAGGGTGTGATGATTCGTTTTGCAGCTGGAAATGTTTCTGAAACTGGTCGTTCAACTTTAGGAGTTCATTTAATTCGAGTTGATGATGATTCTACAGTTGCTACAATGGCAATTGTGCAACCAGAAGAAGATGGCGACGAAGACATTGATTCTGAAACAACTGATGATAAATCAGGTGCAGATGATCAGCCAGAATAATTAAAATTAAGAATTTCATTTTTTAAAATGGAATTCTTTTTTATTACGTATCTATCGATGTATCGTAAAAAGCATTTCGTGGTTTGAATAATAATTCTAATCGTGATATAATATAAACTTGTGAACTAAGTACTCTTAGTTTGCCCTTGCTCTTCAAATCACTGGAGGGCCTATAGTCCATAAGGAGGTGTAATTCATGGAAAACAAATATGAAATTACTTACATTATTCGTCCAGATCTTGATGCTGCTGCTAAAACTGCTTTAGTAGAACGTTTCGACAAGATTTTGACTGACGATGGTGCTAAGTTAATTGATTCAAAAGATTGGTCAAAACGCCGTCTTGCATACGAAATCAAAGGTTACAACGAAGGTTTATACCACGTTATCAACTTAACTTCTGACAACGCTGATGCAATTAACGAATTTGATCGTCTTGCAAAATTTAGTGATGGTATCTTACGTCACATGATTGTTGTTCGTAATGACAAAAAATAAACTTTAAACTGAGAGGAGCATTTTCAGTATGATTAATACCGTTGTCCTAACTGGACGCTTAACACGAGATGTCGATTTGCGATACACCCAAAGTGGCGCAGCTGTAGGTACTTTTACCTTAGCTGTTGACCGTAGATTCACCAATTCAAATGGTGATCGGGAAGCTGATTTTGTCAATTGTGTTATCTGGCGTAAACCAGCTGAAAATCTTGCCAACTTCGTTCATAAAGGTTCGTTAATCGGAATTGAAGGTCGTTTACAAACCAGAAATTACGAAAACAAACAGGGCCAACGTGTCTACGTGACCGAAGTTGTCGTTGATAACTTCACTTTCTTGGAACCACGTCAAAATGGTGGCCAACCTAGTGGTAACAACGCAGGCAATGCTGCTCCTCAACAAAATCCATTTGGCACACCAGACAATAATAATTTTGGTGGTAGCAATAACAACCAAAATATTAATAAAGGATCTGACAATTCTGCTGATCCATTTGCTGGTGGTGACCAAATCGATATTTCCGATGACGATCTTCCATTTTAATTAATGTGCTGATCTGAATTATGACCGAGGAGGGAAAAAACATGGCTGAACAAAGACATTCTAGAGGTGGAAGAAGAGGCGGTGGACACCGTCGCCGTAAGGTAGACTTCATCGCTGCTAACCACATCGAATACATTGATTACAAAGATACTGATTTATTGAAACGTTTCATTTCAGAACGAGGTAAGATTTTACCTCGTCGTGTTACTGGAACTAGTGCTAAAAACCAACGTAAGTTGACTAGCGCAATCAAACGTGCCCGTATCATGGCTTTACTACCATTCGTAGTTGAAGACTAATTTGATAATTAAGGAAGATCTAGCATCCGCTAGGTCTTTTTTTCTTGCATAAATTTTCAAACGGCATGTGATAGAATAGAAGATAAAGTAGTTTTAATTTAGGGGTGAAATTATGAAAAACTTAGTAAAAAAGAATAATTTACCACCATTTTTGCGAAATAAACGATTACGTAGTATTTCACTCTTTATTGCAGTTAGTTTAATTTTGGGTTTAGTAATTGCGTTTCTTTATAATATGCTTGTCGGTTGCGTTCTTTTAGTGATGGCATGTGCTGGTTTAGCATATACGATTAAAAATTTAAATATCGTTGAAGAAAATGCCAATAATTACCTAACTGATCTATCATATTTAATTTCACGTGGGGAGCAAGAAGCCCTTTTAGAAATGCCAATTGGCGTTTTGTTGCTCGATCGGGCTAAACGTATTTCTTGGGTAAATCCTTACTTACAGCCATACTTTGAAGGTAAAAAGGTCATTCAACGTTCACTAGAAGAAGTTGATCCTGAGTTATTTGACATTATTCAGAATCACTGGGAAAAAGATGATTCTTTTGAAGTAACATGGCGTGGAAACCAATTTATGATGTTAATTCAACGCCAGTATAATACCGTTTATATGGAAAATATTACCCACTATGCTTCAATTGAAAAACGATATCTTGATGAGCGAGTAGTAATTGGTGAAGTTTACTTAGATAATTTTGATGAAGTTAGTCAATCAATGACTGATCAAGAAATTTCTAATTTGAAAAATTATGTTACTAACCAGTTAAGTATCTGGGCTAAGCATTATGGAGTTTATTTAAAACGAATTGATGCTGATCATTTCATGATTATGATGTATATGAAAGCCCTACATGCGATTGAAAATGATAAGTTTAATATTCTTGATGTAATTCGCCAAGGAACTTCTAAGCAAAACTTTCCAATTACTTTGAGTATTGGAATTGCTTACGATGATATTGATTTGAATAAGTTAGCAGATCAAGCACAGAGTAACTTAGATTTGGCCCTTGGGCGAGGTGGTGATCAAGCTGTTATCAAGCCTAGTGATGGTGAGGCGCTTTTCTTTGGTGGTAAGACTAATCCAATGGAAAAACGGACACGGGTCCGTGCACGAATGATTACATCGGCTTTACAAGAGTTGATGAAGGAATCCGACAAAATTTTTGTCGACGGGCATGCTCATCCTGACATGGATTGTTGGGGAGCATCTTTAGGAATTCGTCGGATTGCTCAAATGAATGGAAAAGAATGTTACATTGTTTTTGATGAAAAGATTGTTTATTCCGATATTCAACGTCTTTTGGATGAAATTGATGATTACCCAGCTATTAGGGATTCAATTATTACATCTGATAAAGCGGTTAAAATGGCAACTGATGATAGTTTGTTAGTGATGGTTGATCATTCTAATCCATCAATCGGATTAGCTCCTAATCTCTACGAACGATTACAAAATCGAGTAGTGATTATTGATCATCATCGTCGGGGAGAAGATTTCCCCGAAAATCCATTATTGGCTTACGTTGAACCTTATGCCTCATCTGCCTGTGAATTAATTACCGAAATGTTTGAATATCAATCCCAAAGTGCCGATCCAATTAACACTTTGGAAGCAACTACGATGTTGACCGGAATTGTGGTTGATACTCAATCATTTACAGTAAGAACTGGGACAAGAACTTTTGATGCAGCTAGTTATTTGCGTTCTTCTGGAGCAAATGTTGATGAGATAGCACTACTTATGAAAGAAAATGTTAACAGCTATATGGCTGAAAATCATTTGATATCCATGGTACAATTTATCGATGGGAACTTAGCATTAATTACGGCAGAAGATGATAAGAAGTATGATTCCGTAACGGCTGCGAAGTCAGTTGATTCATTGATGAAAATTGATGGGGTCTCAGCTTCCTTCGTGATTTTCCGTCGAAATGATGGAAACGTGGGAATTTCTGCACGAAGTAACGGGGACGTGAATGTCCAATTAATTATGGAAGCGCTTGGTGGTGGTGGTCACTTGGATGCTGGTGCTACACAAATTGCTGATAAAACAGTTGATGAAGTTCAAGAAATGCTGCTTGGTGTTTTACACAAAGACGAAGAAGCAGAAAATACTAATGATTAAACGAATTTAAATTATAAAGGAGAAACAATCATGAAAGTTATTTTTTTAGAAGACGTTAAAGGTAAAGGTAAACGTGGCGAAATTAAAAATGTTCCCACTGGATATGCACAAAATTTCTTGATTAAAAATGGGTTAGCGCAAGAAGCTTCTAAAGCAGCAATTGCAAAAGTAAAAGCAGTTCAACGCCATGAAGAAGCTGATGCCGAAGCTGCCTTAGAAGAAGCAGAAAAAATCAAAAAATTCCTTGAAAAAGATGATACTGTGGTTGAATTAAAGGCCAAAGAAGGTAAAGAAGGCCGTTTATTCGGTTCAATTCCTAGCAAACAAATTGCTAAGGCTTTAGCTGATCAATACAAGGTTAATATCGACAAACGTAAAATTGAATTGCCAGAACCAATTAAAACCATGGGATACACTAATGTACCCGTTAAATTACATGCACAAGTGACTGCTAAAATTAGAGTTCATGTTTCAGAAAAATAATGGTTAAGCATTAGAAAAGAGATTTTGTATGAATAATGATGTTTTGCTAGATCATACGCCCCCTAATAATCCAGAAGCCGAAAAAGCAGTTCTAGGAGCTGTTTTTTTAAACCAAGAAGCAATTGCTACAGCTGCTGAATTTTTAACTCCAGATGAGTTTTATCGTCGGGCAAATCAAATTATTTTCCAAGCGATGCTCGATTTATCAGATGCGGATGAAGTCATTGACGCCGTTTCTGTCTCCGATAAATTAAAGGGACAAAATCAATTGGAAGATGTTGGTGGAGTACCATATCTTTTGGAAGTCGTTGATGCTGTTCCATCTGCTGCTAATATTGAGTACTATGCCAAGTTAGTGCAAAAAAAAGCCACGCAGCGACGTTTAATTGATACTGCTAATAAAATTGCTAACGATGGTTATAACGAAGATGAAAATCTTGATGACTTGCTTGACAACGCTGAACGTGAAATTATGGACGTTTCAGAAAAACGAAACCAAAGTGGCTTTAAAAAGATTGGCGAAGTAGTTGGTGAATCATGGCAAAAAATTCAAGATTTAGCTGCTAATGGTGGAGAGGAAGTTACAGGAACTGCCACAGGCTATATTGAATTAGATAAAATGACGACCGGATTACATCCAGGAGAATTAATAATTTTAGCTGCACGGCCGGCAGTTGGTAAAACCGCTTTTGCACTAAATATTGCTCGAAATGTGGGAACCAAAACCAATAAAACAGTGGCCATTTTTAGTTTGGAAATGAGCGCAGAATCATTGGTTAACCGGATGCTTTGTGCTGAAGGAAGTATTCAGTCTAATCACTTACGAACCGGTGAATTAACTCCAGAAGAATGGCAATCTTTAACAGTTTCGATGGGAAACTTATCTGAGTCTCGAATTTTTATTGATGATACTCCCGGAAACAGAATTGCCTCGATTCGGGCTAATTGTCGGCGATTAAAAAAAGAAGCCGAACACGAACAAGGGGTTGATGATCCTGGTTTAGGGTTAATTGTGATTGATTATCTTCAACTGATTGAAGGTAATAATAAGGAAAGTCGGCAACAAGAAGTTTCTGAAATTTCACGACAATTAAAAAAATTAGCCAATGAATTACAAGTACCGATTATTGCTTTGTCACAACTATCTCGTGGTGTCGAACAACGACAAGATAAACGACCAGTCCTTTCTGATATTCGTGAATCTGGATCAATTGAACAAGATGCAGATATTGTAGCTTTTTTATATCGGGATGATTATTACGAACGTGATGGATCTGACGAAAATAACGGTGCTCCAGGTGCTCCTCAAATGTCTCAAGCACCGGTTTCAGATGATGATGACACCGGACAAGGTGAAGTTGAAGTTATTATCGAAAAGAACCGTTCTGGTGCTCGAGGAACTGTTCCGTTACTATTCTTAAAAGCCTATAACAAGTTTTCTAATGTTTCATATCGCAAATAGTATTTAAAGACAGCCAGTCATTTGAATAGTCTGGCTTTTTTGATAGAGATTTGCAATTTATCATTATCTTTTGTATGTTTGAATAAGTGAGGAGCCTAATACATATTATGAAAAAATCTTTAATTTACGTTTTTATTTCAACTGTTTTATTTAGTTTGATGGAAATTGCTTTAAAAATTGCTGGAAATCAATTTAATCCAATTCAGTTAAACTTGATTCGTTTTACCCTTGGTGGCTTGGTAATTTTACCCTTTGCTATTTCACGATTAAAAAAACTACACCACAAACTTCACTGGGAAGATTGGAAAATTTTCTCACTGACTGGATTCTTATGTGTCGTAGTTTCGATGACACTATATCAATTAGCCATTTTATATGGAGAACCAGCGATTGTCGCAGTCCTCTTTAGCTGTAATCCAGTATTTGCTTTGATTTTTGCCTACTTTATTTTGCACGAAAACGTTTCTCGTTCGGACATTATTTCATTGGTTTTGTCAGTAATTGGATTGTTGGTAATTATCGATCCGTTTAAAGTAACCAATCCAATTGGAGTTTCGTTAGCAATTTTAGCAGCGGCAACCTTTGGATTTTATGGAATTATGTCACAAGCTAGTTCATTGAAAGTCCATTTAGATGGGGTAGTAATGACTGGTTTTACCTTTATTGCTGGTGCAGCAGAATTATTAGTGATTATTTTGATTACCAAAATTCCTTCAATAGCTAATTGGATGAATTCAATTAGATGGTTAAAAGAATTTTCTGATATTCCAATTTTTACAAACGTTAATCTTCCTAATTTATGGATATTGGCTTTTGTTGGTTTGGCAGTAACTGGTGGAGGTTTTGCTTTTTACTTCTTGGCTTTACAAGATGGTGGAGTATCAATGGCCTCGCTAGTTTTCTTCTTCAAACCGGTGCTTTCTCCTATTTTTGCTTTCTTCTTAATTGGGGAAGACATCAATCTTCCAACGATGATTGGGATTGCTATTATTATTTGTGGATCAATTGTAACTGTGGTTGGATATAATACTGAAAAAGCTAAAATTGAATAAAACAAAAACGAAACTGAATTTCAGTTTCGTTTTTTTATGGTTAAATTTAGGTAACAAAAAAGGACTTACCAATTGGTAAATCCTTCCTTAATATGATGGGCAGTCAGGGGATCGAACCCTGGACCCACGGATTAAGAGTCCGTTGCTCTGCCAGCTGAGCTAACTGCCCATATCAAAGTACATTTAATATATTATCATATGGTTCAAACCAAATCAATACTAATTTAAGAGAATTTGCATATTTTTTAAGAGGGACTAGTGTTGGATATTTAGTTGCCTAAAACAGTTATGTTATACTTAGAGGTGACTGAGCACAAAGTAAGCCTTGGTTAAACTCAAAGCACGAACCAGAAAACGTACAATAACAGGAGATAAAAATTATGTCTAAAATTTTAGTTGTAGATGATGAAAAAACAATTACCGATATTGAAAAATTTAGTTTAGAAAAAGAAGGATACGAAGTTGAAGTTGCTTATGATGGTGAAGATGCCTTAAAAAAAGTTGAGGAAAATACACCTGATTTAATAATTTTAGATATCATGCTTCCTAAAATTGATGGTTTAGAAGTTGCAAAGGAAGTTAGAAAAACGCATAATATGCCGATTATCATGGTAACTGCCAAAGACTCTGAATTAGATAAAGTGTTAGGACTAGAAATCGGTGCCGATGACTATGTTACTAAACCTTTTTCTAACCGGGAACTGGTTGCCCGAGTAAAAGCTAATTTACGACGTCAGTCAGTTGCCAGTGAAAATAGTAGCAAAGAAGACGATGAAAAGCGGGAAATTACATTTGGTGATTTAACTGTGCATCCCGATTCATACTCAGTTACTAAGAACGGGAAAACCGTTGATTTAACTCACCGTGAATTTGAATTAATTCATTATTTAGCACAACATGCCGGACAAGTTATGACTCGTGAACACCTTCTTCAAACCGTTTGGGGTTACGATTTTTTTGGTGATGTTCGGACGGTTGATGTGACGGTTCGTCGTTTACGAGAAAAAATTGAAGATGATCCAAGTCAACCTAAATGGCTTGTCACACGTCGTGGTGTTGGTTATTACGTTCGTAGTGCTGAAGAAAAATAATAATTAGGTAAGAGGGAATCATAATGAAGCAAAAATGGAAAATTTTTAAATCAATTCATTTTAAGATTGCCCTTGTTTTCGTATTAATGATGTTATTAACCCTTGAAATTGTGGGAACAGTCTTCGTGCGGCAACTAGAGTATCAAAATTTAACTACTTTTAAGGATTCAATCCAGCTTAAGCCCTATGTTAATACCTCTTTAAAAAAGCAATTAACTAATAAAAATCAAATAAAAGCAAATAAACAAATTCGAACCATCTTACAAGACGCCGATTTTAGTAACGTTGATGAGATAACGGTGGTTGATGCTCGTGATAATATCCGTGGAACTAGTCAAACTAGTAAACAATATCTAGTGGGACAAAAAAACACTGATAGTGACATCAAGAGTGCTCTTTATAGTGGAAAAACAATTGAAAAGAATTCTTCAAATAACAACAGTCGTTACTATACGATGGTTAAACCACTAATTAATAGTGCAAAAAATCAAATTAATAGTGCAAAAAATCAAATTAATATTGAAGGGGTCGTTTACATTCGGGCCAATTTAAGACCGGTTTATCAAAATATTAATCGAATTACGACCATTTATCTTTTTGCTGCTGTTTTATCAATTATTTTAGGAGTGATTCTTACTTTAGTTATTTCAAGGGCCATTACTAAACCAATTGATGAATTAAAGAAACAGACTGAACAAATTGCTAGAGGAGACTACTCTGGACACGTTCAAGTTTACGGAAACGATGAGTTAGGACAACTAGCTCATGCTGTTAACAATCTTTCCGTTCAAGTTGAAGAATCACAAGAATCAACAGAATCAGAACGTCGGCGTTTGGACTCAGTTCTTGATAATATGACCGACGGGGTTATGGCAACTGATCGACGAGGAATTGTAACAATTGTTAATGATGAAGCACTTGATTTGTTAAACGATGAAAAAGATCAAGTAGTTGGCCGTCCGATTTTAAATGTTTTAAATTTGCAAAATAAGTACACTTTAAAGAATTTAATTGATGATCCCGGACAAATTATTCTAGATTTTTCTAACGATGAACATCAGTTAATTCTTTCAACGCATTTTTCATTGATTCAACGTAAATCCGGTTTTATTAATGGGATTGTTTGTGTGTTTCATGATGTTACGGCCCAACAAAAGATTGATGCTGACCGACGCCAGTTTGTATCAAATGTTTCACACGAATTGAGAACTCCTTTAACTAGTGTCCATTCTTATATTGAAGCCTTGTTGGACGGAGCTTGGGAAGATAAAAAATTAGCACCTAAATTCTTAAAGGTTACTCAAGATGAAACTAACCGAATGATTCGGATGATTAATGATTTATTGACGTTGTCACGGATGGATTCTGGTACACAAAGTTATAATACTGAATTAGTAAATATTAATCGCTTATTTAATTACGTATTAGACCAATTTGACATGATTGTTAGAAGTGATGATACTAAGAAAACTTATAAGATTAAGCGTGATTTTACGAAACAAGATCTATGGACAGAAATTGATACAGATCGATTTACGCAGGTAATCGATAATATCATGAATAACGCCGTTAAATACTCACCTGATGGGGGAGTGATTACTTGTCGACTTTATGAAAATCATAACCGGATTGTGATGAGTATTTCCGATCAGGGGCTAGGGATGCCTAAAGCAGCACTTAAACATATTTTTGATCGTTTTTACCGAGTCGATAAAGCCCGAGCACGTGCCCAAGGTGGTAGTGGATTGGGACTTGCAATTTCAAAAGAAATTGTTGAATCATTTGGCGGTAATATCCACGTAAATAGTGTTGAAGGTAAGGGATCGACGTTCTATATTACTTTACCTTGTGAAACAGTTGAGGAGGACTTGTGGGATGATGGCGAAGCTTAGACGATATACATTACCAATTTTATTAGGAATCGCAGTTTTAATTAGTGTAGTTTTGTCAGTTTCTTTACTAACCAATCCAGCTCGTTTTAGTGGAAGGGTGCATGAAAAGAAAACAACTACTTTAAATACTGATGAAACTGCTCGTAAAATGATTGATGTTTATTCGCCGACACAATTAATTCAAAATTCGGATAAAGGAAAAGAATTGCTTACTAGTTCTTCTACCAACCTAGTTTCTGAAATTTTTAAAACGATGCAAGATTATCATTACTCTCACATTGAAAGAGTTTCTCAAGGGAATCAAAAGCAATACAATCAGATGCTTAATAAATCGGATTCATTGATGTTAAATTACAATAATCCGATTTCATCTGACATGTTAGCTCAAATTCTTCACTATAGTCAGTTTAAAGATAAAGGCGATGTTAAACGATTAATTGTGCCATTAAAGGGTAGTTATCATTATGTTTATCTATTAAATGACGATAAATATACAATTTATAAAGTTAAAGTTAGCACTCTCAAACTAAAAACGATTAAGCAAATTCTTAATCAAAAAATGAATAAAAATCGAATCGAATTACGTTCCGTTAACGGAAATCCCTACATCTATTTCCCTAATCAAGTTAAGATGAAGGATTACGGTTATATGTTGCAGGAGCAAACCCCAAATTCTTATTTGAATCGAATTATAGGAAATACAACTGCGGCATCAGTTAAACATCAAAAAGATAAAACCATTTGTAGTTCTCAAAATCAAGATTTGACGTTTGATAATAATGATGACGTAATCTATAACAACTATCGACCTAATCAAAAAATCACTTCACAAATTGGAGCCCTAAAATCTGCATACCAAAATGCTGTTCAACTGGGAATTTCCTTGGAAAATACTAAGTTTGATACCTATAACCCTAAGAAACAAAACGTTAATTATCGACTTTACATTGAAGGGTTTCCAATTTACAGTGATCAACAACTTGGAGTTTATAATTACAGATTTATGAATGGAAATGTGGAACGTTTTGCGTTTTCATTACGAGATTTTGAAGTTCCCGTTCCGACAGATAAACAAACCATTACTCTTCCAAATTCACGGAATTTATTGATTGATTTGGAAAATAGTGGGGTTAATATGAAACAAATTAATGGAATTAGACTTGGTTATCAAGTAATTTCTGATAACCAAAATAAGTTGATTGTAACCTTACAACCAAGTTGGTTTATTAAAATTAACAACCAATGGATTAATTATCGTTCCTTAGATACACAAATTGGAAAGGGGAATTCAAATGAACTTTAAACGAATTCAAGAAGTCTTCCTCTTTGCCTTTATTGTGATTGATATCTTTTTAATATTAATGACGAAAAACAATAATATTCAAAACGATAATACAGCTTCGGAAAATGTTAATGGTACTGTCATCAAAGAAATGAAACGTGATAACATTTCAGTAGGTAAATTGTCTGATCAAAAAAAGGATGGGTATTACATAGCAGCTACACAAGATACTGATCTTGAAAAGGAAATTAATTATTTACGAGATCAAGATGCACGTATAGACGATAGTGACACCATTAGTAGTACATTTAGTCCCCTTAAAGTTGATCAAAAACATCCTGAAAAAACAATTAATCAGTTACTGAAGAAGCCAGGTTTCGTCTTAGCAGGGACGCAATATGAGTTTAATCAAGTTGATTCAACGAAGTCTAAGTTAGTTTATGATCAAAAGGCAATTGATGGAATTTTCTACACTTCAGAAGGTCGAATTACCTTTAACTTGAATGCTAATGACCGGTTGTCTGGGTATACACAACAAAAACTTAATGACATTAGAGTTTTGCATGAAAAAACTGATTTAATTTCTCAAGAACGAGCTTTAATTTACTTGTATCAATATAATGGAATTCCCAATAATTCTGACGTTATTTGGACAAAGTTGGGCTATACTAAGTTATTGCATATTAACGGAAAAGACGTTTATATTCCAACTTGGATTATTGCAACAAAAACTAAAGCATCTTCTGATGTTCAAATTCACCGCATTAATGCCTTTACAGGGGCCTCATTTAAAACAGAACAAGTTCATAATACGGAACAAAGTCAACAATCATTAGAAAGTGTGAACAGTAAAGATGAATAATGATGATTTTAAAATTTGCGTCTTATCAAGTGGAAGTGGCGGAAATTGTACCTATATTGAAACTCCAAAGCATAAAATTATTCAAGATGCAGGGTTATCTGGAATTCGAATTGAGCGAATGATGAAATCAATCGGCAAAGATTTAAAAGATGTTGATTCAATGTTTGTAACCCATGAGCATACGGATCATGCCAAGGGAGTGGGTATTTTAGCTCGTAAATATGGAATGAATGTTTATGCTAATGAACCAACCTGGAATGCCATGAACTCCAAAATTGGAAAAATTCCAGTTGAACAAAAATACATTTTTGATCCCAATAAAACGGAATCTTTTGATGATTTAGATGTGGAAAGTTTTGCCGTTTCCCATGATGCTGCTCAGGCACAATTCTATAATTATCATCACAATGGTAAGAGTTTTGTAATTGTGACTGATACTGGAACAATTTCTGATAATGTTGCCGGTATCATTCGCGATGCGGATGGCTATTTGTTTGAATGTAATTATGATACTGATATGTTGATGAATGGTGATTATTCATATTATACGAAGCTTCGAATTCAAAGTGATACAGGGCATTTATCAAATGTCGAAGGAACAGAAGTTTTAATGGATGTTATGGGTCCCAAAACAAAGCATATTTTCTTAGCCCACCGTAGTCATCATAACAATACTAAGGAATTACAACGTTTGACTGTGGCTTCAATGATGAAAAATAATGGTTTAGGTGTTGGAAAAAGTTTTCAACTACACGGAACTGATGTAGAAAAACCTTCAGATTTATATACGCTTTAAAGTGTGATTATCCAACTGATAATCGCACTTTTTTTGTGAATAAGTTGCTGAAACGGATATTATAAAATTAGTATGATACAACCTAACGAAATGTGGATTTTGTTAAAATGAAAAAATTAAAGTAAAAAGTCAGCTATAATGATAAAAGGAAGCGGAAAAATCGAAAAAGTTTTAGTAACATTCTGTTAGCCTATTTTTTTAATTACGAACGAATGATAACATTTAAAATTGATAATTAAGAAAAATAAACAACCAAAAAAAGCACAGTCAATAAGTTGTGGATAAACCTGTGTACAACTATCCGTGGATACGTTAAAGCTTGTCACTTAAGGATTTGTTAGCAGTTAATAAAATTCGGATGGTTATCCATAACGTGTGTGGATAACTTTGAGAAACATTCAAAATATTTTTTAAATGCTTTAATAACAAGCGTTTTAGCCAATTAATTTTGTGTTAACGAACATATGTTGCTGTGGAAAAAGGTGTGAAATAAAAAATAAATTGACAACAAGTGAGAAAAAAGCGTTGGGGATAAATCCACAAAAAGAAGCATTTGATTGTGATTTTTGTGGATAACTTTGTGGATAAACTGTTAAAAGGAGTCGAGTTATGAACATCAAATTAGTAGTAGTGGGAAAAGTTAAAGAAAAATATTTTCGTGATGGAATTTCGGAATATGAAAAACGACTTTCTCGTTTTTGTAAATTTAAAATTGTGCAAGTTTCTGATGAAAAAGCACCTGAGTCTTTAAGTGAAGCTGAAATGGATGAGGTAAAACAAAAAGAAGGAGAACGGATTCTCAGTAAAATTGGTGATAAAGAATTTGTGTTTGCGTTAGCAATTTTAGGTAAGCAATTTAGCTCCGAAGAATTCGCCGCTAAAATTAAAGATTTAACGACCTATGGCCATTCTGACATTACATTTGTGATTGGTGGATCACTTGGTCTTTCGGATGCAGTAATGAAACGAGCAAATGATACAATTTCATTTGGCTGTTTTACTTTGCCTCACCAATTGATGCGATTAGTATTTTGTGAACAAATTTATCGTGCATTTATGATTAATAATGGAAGCCCTTATCATAAATAATGCTAAACTTAGAGGTAAAAAGTTTTTGGGAGATGTAATTTTGACAAGAATTAGGCCGAAGGTTCAGATTAAGTGGCTCACGATTTTAATTATTTTGATTGTTGGCGTAGTTGCAATTTTGTTTACGCATTATGATGCCCCTTTGTACCAACAAACCGTGGCTCAAGTGGAACAAGTTCATAATTATGGAAAAACGAATACGACCGATGAATTTCAAAATCGTGATTATCAAGAAAATCAAAAATTAACATTGAAGATTTTGAATGGAAAAGATGCAGGAAAAACAGTCAAAGCCCAAAATCAATTTAGCGGGTCTACTGCAACTGATCAAGAATATCATCCAGGACAACAGATTTTCGTTCATCTTGGGAGTCAGAAATTAAAAGCATCCTCAATTATGATTACTGGATTTAAGCGGGATACAACAGTGATTTTTCTAAGTTGGTTGACAATTACATTCTTGTTAATAATTCTTAAATTTCGCGGGTCGATGGCACTATTGAGTTTGGTCGTTAATGCCTTATTATTCATGGTGGCTATTGAGCTGGATGTCCACACAAATTTCAATCCGTTTATCCTATTCGCAATTCTTTCAATTATTTTTACGATGGTAACGGCTTTACTAATCTTTGGGAAATCTAAAGAAACAGTCGTGGCAATTGCGGCCACGATTCTAGGCACGTTTTCGGCAATTTTAATTGCTTATCTCGTCCTTTCGGTTACCCATCAACGTGGCATGAAATTTGAAATGATGGACTACGTGACGCAGCAACGGTTACCGCTCTTTTTTGCCGGAAGTATGATTGGCTCATTAGGGGCAATCATGGATTTATCAGCTGACATTACTTCAAGTCTGTTTGCGGTTAATCGGGAGGAGCCAACGTTAACTTTTTGGCAACTATTTGAAGATGCTCGTAAGATTGGACGTTCCATTATGGGACCCTTGATTAACGTGTTATTTTTAATTTTTGTGGCTGGAACTTTTCCCATGATGGTACTCTTTTTGAAAAACGGAAACAGTTGGGGTTATTCTTGTTCCATGATTATGTCATTAGGAATTGTTCAAAGTTTGATTAGTGGGATTGGAATTGCATTAACCGTTCCAATTACTGGCTTGATTGCTGGGGCAATTTGCAAAACGAAGGTGATCAAATGACAACGATAACTTTATTAGTATTAATTTTATTTGGATCAATGTTATTGGCTGGTGGAAAACAGGGGTTCGTTTCTTTTTTAGGCTTAATTTTTAACTTCTGTTTGGTATTTATTTCAGTGGTTTTAATTTCGTACGGTTTTCCCTATTTAATTGTGACGCTGATTAACGCGGTGATCATCTTGGTGATTTCGATTTACTTTGGTAATCAACAAGGGAGAAATGCGGATATTGCTTTCATCACATCTTTGATTGTGGTTGGAATAGTAATTTTACTAATTGTTCCAATTGAACAGTGGGCGCAAGTTCAAGGTTTTGGTCCTGAAAATACCGAAGACTTAGAAGGATTGTCACTCCAACTGGGTGTTAAATTCCTTGATGTTTCGTGTGCAATGACGATTTTAAGTTGCTTGGGAGCAGTGGCAGAAGCCTCGATTGCCATTGCCACTGGTTTATTTGAAATTGAAGCGCATAATCCGACGATTACCAGAGCTAAATTGCGTAGTGAGGGGTTATTAATTGGAAAAGAAATCATTGGAACCGCGTTTAATACGTTGTTCTTTGGTTTTTACGGAGAGTTACTAGCCTTGTTTATCTGGTTTTCACGTCTGAATTATAGTTTTGGTATGATCATTAATGATAAAATTTTCATTTCGGAATTTATCATGACTTTAATTTCTTCAATTGGAGTAATTTTAACTATTCCTGTTACGATTGGAATCTTTTTACGTCATAAAAAAACAACGATATAAACACTTGATACGCTGTCATTTGATAGCGTATTTTTTGTGATTAGATTCATAAGTCAAAGTGTTGTAGGCGCTTACAAAGAAGAATATGCTTAGGTCAAATAAAGGAGGTATCATTATGAAAGATGTAAAAACAATTTCCGCAGCAGTAGCAATGTTAAAAGTGATTGAAGCTTATGGGGTTAAACAAATTTATGGTTATCCTGGTGGTTCAATTAATTCAACCCTCCATGCATTAGATGAAGAAAAAAATAATATTGAATACATTCAAATTCGTCACGAACAAGTTGGTGCTCTTGCAGCCGCCGCTCATGCTAAATTAACTGGAAAAATTGGAGTAGCATTTGGTTCAGCTGGTCCTGGTGCAGTTAACTTGCTCAATGGTTTGTACGATGCTAAAGAAGATCGAGTTCCTATGTTAGCATTGGTAGGTCAAGTTGGACATAACGATATGAACTACAATTATTTCCAAGAAATGCCTGAAGCTCCTATTTTTTCTGATGTAGCTGTTTACGATCGAGTAGTAATGAGCCCAGAAAGTTTGCCTCACGTGATTGACCGTGCGATTCATGAAGCTTATGCTCAAAAAGGAGTTACAGTGGTTGTAATTCCTAATGACTTTGGGTTTGCACAAATTCCCGATGTTAAGTATGATTCAGCTTCTGCAACTTACGAAAAAACAGCTCCAGAACCAGTTGCAACAGACACTGAAGTTTCTGAATTTTTAGACATGGTTAAATCTGCAAAACGTCCTGTTATTCATGTTGGTCGTGGAATTAAACAAGGCGGAGACAAATTAATCAAATTGTCAAAACAGCTTCAAATTCCATTGATTATGGATGGTTTAGCAATTGGTTTAATTGATCCAAACTATGAAGGTAATCTAGGAACTGCTAATCGGGCCGCTTCTAAAGCAGCTGACGAAATTCTTGGAACTGCAGATTTAGTGATTGCAATTGGAGGAGACTTCCCATTTGCTAACAGTTACTATGCTGGTCATGATTTTAAATATGTTCAAATTGACAATTCTAAGCTTGAACTTGGTCGTCATCATGTTCCTGATTTAGCAATTTGGTCTGACGCAACAATCTTTGTTGAAAAAGCAATTGCTGCAAGTCAACCAGTTCCTGAATCAGCATTCTTTAAAGCAGCTGTAGCTGACCAAAAGAATTGGAAAGCTTATTTAGCACAAATTAAAGCTAGTCAAAATGAAAGTCTTTCTCCTGCACAAGTTTACGAACAAGTTAATCGGATTGCTAACCAAGATTCTATCTTTTCAATTGATGTGGGTGATAACATTATCAGCACCTTTAGATACTTGAATTTGGCACCTACTAACCGTTGGCTTATCTCAGCTTTGTTTGCCACAATGGGTTCTGGAGTTCCAGGTGCAATTGCAGCTAAGTTAGATGAACCAAATAAACAAGTCTTTAACATTGCTGGAGACGGTGCTTTATCAATGGTTATGCAAGATTTGGTTACCATGGTTAAATACCATCTTCCAATTATCAACATCGTTACGCAAAATGGTGATTTAAGCTTTATCGAAGGAGAACAAGAAGATCTTCCAATGGACATCTTTGGACTTGATTTACAACGTCAAGACTTCTCAATGATTGCTAAAGGAATGGGTATTGATGCACTTAAAGTTAAGAATTATTCTGAACTTCCATCAGCATTTGATACTGCTTTAAAAGCTACTCAAGCTGGAAAACCATTCTTGCTTGATATTGAAATTAATGATCATCGTGCTTTGCCAGTTGAAGATTTAATGGTTAAGGTTACGGATGGTAAATTAGAAGAAAAAGTCAACCCAAGATATCTTCAACAAGAAGGTAAAACTTATAGTTTAGCAGAATTATTCAATAAATTTGATGGTGAAAATCTAAAACCATTAACTGACTACTTTGCTGAATATGATGTAAAACTTTAAAAAAAGAAAAACGTCTAAATTTGAAAAAATTTAGACGTTTTTTGTTATTGTTTAAATTAAGCCTTTTTTAAATTAAAAGCTTCCTTAGTAGCAAATAATAAAATAACTAGATTAACTGCCATACAGAAAATCACTAATAAGCAACTAGACATATTTCCCATAGTAGTTGCAATAAAAGGTAATGCAAAGGTTCCAATTGGAAGGGATGCATTAACCATGGAACTCATTTTAGTTCGAAAACTTGCTAAGATTTTTTCATCAACAGCTACCACCGTTCGCGAATAAATCTTAGTATCGAATTTACCAAACAAGAGATAAATCAAGAAAATAATTGCAAAAGAAAAATAATCTTGGTGAAAAATAAACATTGAAACAAAGAAACAAATTGTTAGAGAATCGACCACCATACTAATTAACGGTAGGGGCACATGGTTGAGCATTTTGTCAGCAAAGATACTGCCGAGTAAATATCCGGCACCCATTGAAACAGAAAACATTAAAATGCTAACGGAATAGGGGAGTTTAATGTATTTATCGTTTAATAAAGTAATGCTTACGTATGCGAACATCCCCGAGAAAACAAAATTTTCAAAAACTAAGCTGGTCAACATAATATAAGGATTAGCTTGAAAGACATTTTCTACATTGTTCCAAAATTGAGATTTACTAATCTTTTCTTTTGGTTCAATTGTTTCATGTGAAACAGAATTTTGAACAAGTTTTGCTAGCCCTTTATCATTAAACTTTTTTCGATTTAAGTAAATAAAAGCTGACGAGATGAAAAAAGTTAATGAATTTATGTAAGCAACAATTTGAAAATCGTTATGGGAGATTAATAAAATTCCAACCCCGATTGATTGACCACACATACTGATTAGGATCGATAATCCACTAATCAAGCCTGTAGAAGATTCCATAAGTTCTTTGCGGATGTATCTTTTTTGAATTACAGCGATTAGACCGCTTTCATAGATAGAAATCAAAGTAACAATTGCGTCAAGAAAAAGAATGATTGCTAAGGCAAACCAACTGCGTAAATCTAGTAATAAACCAATTACAATAAACATAAACCCAGCGATTAACTGGGTATAAAACATTGCTCCAAATTTTTGTTTGGTTTTATCAGCATATTTTCCAGGAATTACCTGTAACAAAAAGGGCATAATTTGTGAAACAGAAACGAAAACGATTGCCCATTTAGCAAATTCTAATGTAGCTGCATATTGGACTAAAACAATACGATAGAGGCTACTTCCTAATACTCCAATCGTGGATAAAATTAAGAGATAACGTACTACGGGATTTTTTAAACTTTTCATATTATAAGAACTCCTCAATAAGTAGCTTGTGTATTGAAGGATTAATTCGAGCTACTTTGTTATTTTGAATGAATAAGGACAGTTCTTGATTTTGACATAATTCTAAAACCTCCGATTTTTCTATATTATTAAACATTATACAGAAAGTCGACAGAAAGACAAACATTAAAGTTGAAAAGTAGACGTTTGATGCTGATACACGAATTATTTAGCTGCTGATTTGATTATTATTAAAATAAATTGCTAATTTAAATTTTTAATTTCATTGCGCCCATCGAGTTAAGAATAATTTAATGTATAATGGGTAATAACGCTAGACAATTCGCATATAGAAAGAAGATTTCTAAAAAATGTTATTAACTATTTTATTTTTAATTGTTGCTGGATTTTTCGCGGGGTTATTAGCAACGATTGCTGGATTGGCATCAATTGTTTCTTATCCAGCTCTGTTAATTGTAGGAATCCCGCCAGTGGTTGCCAATGTTTCTAATACGGTGGCTTTGATTAGTACTGGACTAGGAGCTATTCCTGCTTCAATGCGAGAATTAAAAGGTCAGTGGCATCGAGTAATGGGTTATACGATTCTAGCCGTCATTGGTAGTTTTATCGGTAGTTCGCTTTTGTTAATCGCGCCAGCTTCGACCTTTGAAAAAGTAGTCCCATTCTTCATTTTATCAGCTGGAATTTTGCTAATTATTTCTGGTAGAGGAACAGAAAGTAACGTTGGAACTAAATTAAAACGTGATGGTCGAAATCCACATAAAGAGCGCATTATTAAATTAATTAGTTACTTTGGAATTGTATTTGTCGGTGGGTACTTGGGTTATTTTGGAGCCGCTGGAGGGGTAGTTTTACTCGCTATTTTGGGAGTGATTACTCACGAAGGGTTTGCCGAATATAATGCAGTGAAAAACTTTATGTGTTGTATTTGTAATGTCGCTGCCACGCTATTATTCATTTTCAAAGCCACGATTGATTGGGCTGCCGTTGTCCCACTTGGAATTGGTTTGCTAATTGGTGGTTATACTGGTCCACTAATTGTGCGGCATGTGAACGTTAAAATGCTTAGAATGTTAATTGCAATTGCTTCATTTGTGTTAGCCGGTTACTTGGGCTACAAAGCTTATTTATAAAAATAAAAACCAACTCATCTTTCACTAGGAAAGGTGAGTTTTTTACTCTTTTTTAACCAGTTTGGCCTCGATTATTACCAGTGTAATTATGCTATAATTAGCACTAATAGATAATTTAGAAGGAGTGGGAATTAGATGCCAGTTTTAGACCAAAAAGATAAAGAAATGGTAGCACGTTACGAAAAATTTATGCGTAGTACTAAAGAGGGACGTCTTACCCAAGACCTTGGTTGGGCAAAAGTTAAAAATAATTGGGAAGCACGCGAAGTATTTGTTGAAAACGAAAACGGAGAAATCGTGGCAGCAATGTCAATGTTGTTAACTGATACTCCCGCAGGAAAAAAGTTTGCCTATGCTTCAAAGGGACCAATCATTGCTGACCGATTTGACCTCGATCTTTTGGATAAATTAGTTGCCGAAGCTAAAAAAATTTTACCGGATGCTTACGTTTTACGGATGGATCCAGAAATTGAATATTCAGATGAATTAAATGATGAATTAAAAAAACGTGGCTATAAAACGCGGAACCGCAATGTTGCTGACGAAGGAATGCACGCCACCATTCAACCACGGTTGAATATGGTCTTAGATTTAGCTAATTTTCCTGGTAAAGAAAAAACGTTAGATTTATATCCTTCTAAAACTAAAAGTAAATTGAAACGCCCAATTCGTGATGGAGTGGAAGTTACCTGGGGACATGATGCAGCTGCCATTGATGCCTTTTACACGACTTATCAAACGATGGCTAATCGTCATGGCATTACTTATCGTCCTAAGGAATATTTTCAACGGATGTTAGATGCTTTTGATGAAAATACCATGCGGATTTACGTTGCCAAACGCGATGGGAAATTGCTTTCAACTGGAATTGTTTTGAAGTATGGAGACAAGATTTGGTATGTCTATGCTGGTTCAATGGATGGCAATACTTACTATGCTCCTTACGCAGTGCAAACTGAAATGATTCAATGGGCGCTTGATGAACCTGACATAACCTTGTACGATATGGGTGGAATTGAAAGTGAATCAACCAGTGATCCACTTTGGGTCTTTAAGCATACTTTTGTGAAAGCCGCTCCCGTGGAATACATCGGAGAAATCGATGCAGTTCTTGATGACGATGTTTACAAAGAATTAGTGAAAGATTAATCTACATGAAAAAAGCAGATCTCAAATTTGAGGTCTGCTTTTTAGTTAGTTTTAATGTTTTGATTGATTTTCATTTCATGGCTCACAATAAAGGTAATGAGAGCAGAGATGCCTAAGATTACAGCAACAATAATGTAAGGGATGTGCGGATTAATATCCATCAAACCACCAGCAAAAATAGGTCCGATAATGTTTCCAATGCTGGTTAAAGACATGTTAACTCCGTTGATTAATCCTTGATTGTTTTTCCCAAACCGCGTCAACATTGTCGTTATGGAAGGACGAAGGATATCAAAAGAACAGAAGATGAATAAGGTAGCAATGATCACTTCTATCTGGGTATGAGCGACTAATATCCAGACGGTACTTAAGGTTCCGATGGCGAAACAAATTCGCGTTAAGCCGATTTCACTAAACATATTTACCATTCGATCAAACAAAACAACTTGGAGAATTAATGAGAAAATCCCATTCAAAATTAACACTAAAGCAATTTCGTTTAAGGTAAAGTGGAAAACTTGGTTAACATACAAAGTATAGATACTTTCAAAACCGGCCAGTCCAAACGAGGAAATTAAAATCATCGCAAACAAAATAATGATAGCTTTGCTCATAATCGATTTAAATCCTTTTTCGGTAATGGAAATTCCATCCACTAAATCACCATGACTTTGAGCTTTCAAATGTTGGGGAAGGCCGACCATAAAGACAATGGCAGCAATTAAACCGGAAATTCCAGCAAACCAGAAGGGTGTTTTATAACTAATGTTAGCCAACACACCTCCAATTCCTGGTCCAATGATTAATCCACCACTCAACGCAGCTGAAATCCAACCAATTACCTTGGCCCGATCCTTATCGCTTGAAAGGTCAGCAGCCATAGCCATTGAGGCGGTCCCCACCATTGCTGCTGAAATTCCACCGATAATCCGAGAAATGTTAAACCATAAGACGGTTCCAGCAACGGCAAAAAGCAATTCTGCAACCATATAGAGGAGTAGTCCAGTAGTTAAAATTGGAGCTCTTCCATATTTATCCGAAACTTTACCAACAATTGGTGAGAAAACAAATTGGGCAAAAGCATACAGTGAGGTCATAAATCCCATTTGTCCAGCCGTTAAATGATATTCAATTTTAATAAATGGTTCCACCGGAATTATTAGTCCCCAACCTAAACAAATGATGAAGTTGGCTAGCACGATAATCAAGATGGCCCGTTTAGTTTCTTTTGCCAATGGCAAGACCCCTTTAAATTAATAATAAGAATTATTTTAGCACGAATCTAACGTAAATCAGAACTTTTGTAATTAATTTAAAAATATTGAGAAATTAAAACCGAACTATATGTTGTTCGGATGGTTTTTGAAACGTTAGTTAACGAATGAAAAAGAGCTTTAATTGATAATTTTATTTTTCGTGTTTCTACTATTATATATTTAAAATACCTGTTAAAGAAAGTAATTCGATTATACTTTATTTCACAAAGTCATCCTTAAAATGGAAACTGAATGATTTTAAGTAGATTAATAAGAACGTTCTGTTGAAAATTTAAATAAATTTCCAGCATATCACGAAAGATGACACTAACTATTGGCGTTTTTTATATTTTTTTACTTTTTCTTTTTTGTTAATTTTGCAGAAAAGGATTGCTTTAATATTAACTATGTAATCGCTTTCTTTAGAAAATAAAAATTAATTATTCACAAAAATCATTAAGGAAAAATAAAAATATTGCTTGACGGTCGGTTTTTAATAGCTTATTGTAATAAAAAATCAATTTTTAAAAAGCAAACGAATTCGGAGGAAATAACATGACAGAATCTGCAACTAAACACGAAACGATTCTAACTGTTAAAGATTTAACTACATCTTTTAAAATTAACAACAAATTTTATAAAGCAATCTCCGATATTGATATGAAAATTAAACGAGATGAAATTTTAGCAATTGTAGGTGAATCTGGATGTGGAAAGAGTACACTAGTTAATTCAATTATGGGATTACAAGATCCTAGCGAAACCAAGATTACTGGAGAAATTGATTTCGAAGGACAGGACTTAACTAAAATTAGTGAAGCAGATTACAACAAGATTAGAGGAGCTAAGATTGGAATGATCTTCCAAGATCCTTTATCAGCATTGAATCCTTTAAAAAGAATTGAAGACCAAATTGAAGAAGTTTTGATCTGCCACACAGACATGAGCAAGCAAGAAAGACGTGCTCGAGTACTTGAATTACTTGACCAAGTTGGAATTGTTGATCCTAAGCGAACTGCTCATCAATTTCCTCACCAATTGTCTGGTGGAATGAGACAAAGAATTGTGATTGCAATTGCGATTGCTTGTAAACCAGATTTCATCATTGCTGATGAACCAACGACCGCTTTGGACGTAACTATCCAAGCTCAAATTTTGGATCTTTTAAAAGATATTCAGAAAGAAAATCATTCAAGTATCATTTTGATTACTCATGATTTAGGAGTAGTTGCTGAAACTGCAGATTATGTTCACGTTATGTATGCTGGAAAGATTGTTGAAAAAGGAAATGTTGATCAAGTATTTAACAATCCACAACATCCTTATACCAGATCATTATTAAAATCAATTCCACAAGTTGACAGCGAAAGCGATGAACTATACGTAATCGAAGGTTCAGTTCCCTCATTACAAAACATGCCAGCAACTGGTGATGCTTTTGCACCAAGAATTCCTTGGATTCTAGCAAGTGATCATGAAGAAAATCCAAGTATGCATAAATTAGGTCATGGCCACGAAGTTCGTTGTACCTGTTATCAAGATTTTTACTTTAAGGAGGAAAGTGACGCATGAGTTTAATTAAAGTTAAAAATTTAAAAGTTCACTTCCCGATTAGAGGAGGATTCTTTAACGGAGTGGTTGACAATGTTCGTGCGGTTGATGGAGTTAGTTTTGAAATTCAACCTGGGGAAACATTTGGATTAGTTGGTGAATCTGGATCAGGTAAATCAACAACTGGGCGTGCCATCATCGGTTTGGAAAAAGTAACTTCTGGAGAAATTACTTTTGAAGGTCATGACGTTACTAGTCACAAAGACCGTAAAGAAATTGATTACGATCAAGATGTTCAAATGATTTTCCAAGATTCATTTTCAAGTTTGAATCCACGAAAACGAATTGAAAGTATTATTGCTGAACCATTAAAAAACTTTGAAAACCTTACTCCTGAACAGGAAAAAATTAAAGTTTTACAATTAATGAAAATTGTTGGATTATCACCCGATGCTTTGTACAAGTATCCTCATCAATTTTCTGGAGGACAACGGCAACGAATTGGAATCGCAAGAGCGGTTGCTACTAATCCTAAATTGGTAATTGCGGATGAACCAGTTTCAGCTTTGGATTTATCAGTTCAAGCACAAGTATTGAACTTTATGAAGAAAATTCAACGTAACATGGGAGTTTCTTACTTATTTATTTCTCATGATTTAGGGGTTGTTCGTCACATGTGTGATCGAATTGCAATTATGAATCGTGGTCAAATCGTTGAAATTGGAAGTCGAGAGGATATTTATAAACATCCTAAACATCTTTATACTCAACGTTTATTAGCTGCAATTCCTAGTACTAGAGTTGCCGATCGTGATAAAGATCGTGAACGGCGCCAAAAAATTGAAAAAGAATATAAAGAAAAACAAAAAGATTACTATGATAAAGAAGGACGGGCCTATCCGCTAGTAGAAGTTTCAAAGGGCCACTTAGTTGCTTTGCCACCTAAAGAAGCACTGAAATACAAAGACATTAAGGAGGAAAATTAATTATGTGGAAAACAATTTTACGTCGTGTGTTAATCATGATTCCAGAATTAATTGTCCTTAGCATTTTGGTTTTCTTATTAGCAAAAGCAATGCCTGGAGATCCTTTTAGTGGGTCAATTAATCCCAAAACTAGTCCAGCTCAACTTCACCGCTTAATGGCTGCTAATGGATTGTTTGATCCCTGGTACGTTCAATATTGGCACTGGGTTGTTAATTTATTCCATGGAAAACTTGGAATGAGTTATGAATATCAAATGCCAGTTATTAACTTAATTAAACAACGTGGACTTAATACTCTTTGGTTAGCAACATTTACCATGATTTTAACTTATGCAATTGGTTTACCTTTAGGAATTTTTGCTGGTAAACACGAAGGAAAATGGCAAGATACTATCATTCGTGTATTTAATTATATTACGATGTCAGTTCCTTTCTTCGTTGTATTGGTTATCGGAATTTGGATTTTCGGATACGCCCTTGGTTGGTTCCCAACTTCTGGATCGATTTCACCAAATGCTAATGGAATGGGTGAAACCATTCTTTCAAGATTGGGACACATTATTCTTCCAGGTTTGTTAGGTGCATTATTTGGAACTGTTAATATTGTGCAATATCTTAGATCACAAGTAATTGATGCCAAACATTCTGCTTTTGTAAAAACAGCAGTTGCCAAAGGAGTTCCAGAAAAAGATATTTATAGACATCATATTTTTCGGAATTCACTTCTTCCCATCGCAGCTTTTGCCGGATATTCAATTACTGGTTTGCTAGCTGGATCAATCTTTACTGAAATGATTTTTTCATATCCAGGAATGGGACAATTGTTCCTAAATGCCGTTAATTATCGTGATTATACTGTTATTACTACTTTGGTCTTGCTATATGGTTTCTTGAACTTAATGGGAACGTTAATTTCTGATATTGTTCTTAGCATTGTTGACCCTCGAATCAGAGTCGAATAGGAAAGGAGAAAACAAATGGCTTATGATTTTAACGCACGAGACGAGCTCTCTGATGCTGATCTTTTAGAATTATCTAAAGAAGCAGAAAACGAAGCAACGCCTAGTACCATTAAGGTGATGATGAGTGAATTTAAAGTTGATAAAATAGCTTTAGTTTCCGCCGGTTTTATTGTTTTCTTCATCGTAGCTGTAATCCTTGGTTCATTTTTTATAAATGTTCCTCATATTATGGAAACTGATTTGATGGGATACTATGCTAAACCATTTAGTAACTATATTTTAGGTGCTGACGCAAGTGGTCGTCCAATTTTTTCTCAATTAGTTGTTGGATCTCGTAATTCAATTTTAATTGCGATTGGTTTGACTGCCATCTCATCAACATTTGGTGTCGTTTATGGATTAGTTTCAGGTTATTACGGTGGCTATGTTGATTTAGCCATGCAACGTGTTTACGATTTCATGATGATTATTCCAATGTTGATGACTATCATCGTAATCGTAACAATTATTCCAAACTACAATGCGATTACTTTAACACTTTTATTATCATTATTTTATTGGATGGGAACTTCTCGTTTAATTCGTTCAAGTACTTTAGCTGAATCGCAAAAAGATTACGTAGCTGCTTCAAAGGTTTCTGGGACAAGTAATTTAAAGATTATTTTCCGAGAAATTTTACCAAACATCGCTTCATTAATTATCGTTGATACTACTTTATCTTTTGCGGAAAATATTGGGGTTGAAACTGGACTTTCTTACCTAGGTTTTGGTCTTCCAGACGGAACTCCATCACTTGGTACTTTAATTTCAAATGCTAACGATCCTAACAATATTACTCAATACTGGTGGACATGGTTACCAGCTGCATTTGAAATCATTCTTTTATGTTTAGCAATTAGTTATGTTGGACAAGTTCTTCGTCGAACAGCTGATGCTTCGCAAAGAAGAGGTAGCTAATTAAAAAAATCATTTTAGGAGGTGGTTCTGAAATCGATGGGATTAAGTTTCATATTTTAAAACACAATATTTTGGAGGAAAAGAAAATGAAAAAACGTCATAGACTTGCGATGCTGGGTAGTGCTGCACTGCTTACCTTGACATTGGCAGCTTGTTCAAATGGATCTAACAATTCTTCTGTTAAGACCCCTAAGCTTCCACAAACTTATAGTGCATCTGCTAAGGCTAGTCCTAAAGCAAACGATGGAACTTTGAAAATTGGGGAAGTTAGTGATTCTCCATTTACTGGGATTTCATCACCAACTCTAGCAAGTGTAGCAACTGATGCTGATGTATTTGCCCCGGGTGGACAAGGTAACTTATTTGCAACTGATAACAATTACAAAATTGTTAACGGTGGTATGGCTAACTTGAAATTAGACAAGAAAGCTAATACTGCTACAATTACTCTTCGTAAAAACGCTAAGTGGTCAAACGGAACCCCTGTTACTGCTAAAGATATTGAATATGCATACGAAGTAATTGCTAATCCTGATACAAAATCACAACAATATAGTGGAGATTTTGAAAACATCAAAGGTATGAAGGATTACCATGAAGGTAAATCAGATACCATCTCAGGAATTACATATCCTGATGGAGAAAAAGGAAAAACTGCAGTTATCCACTTTGATCATTTAACTCCAGCAATGCAATATGCCGGAAACTCATTCATCTGGGGTTCTGTAGAACCATATGAATATCTCAAAGATGTTAAGATTGCAGACCTTGTTTCTTCTGACAAGATACGTAAAGACCCAATCTTTACTGGTGCTTACAAACTTGACAAGGTTGTTGAAGGTGAATCAACTAGTTGGAGCCCTAACAAGTACTACTGGGGTAAGAAAGCTAAAATCAAACATGTTGATATCCGAGTTGTTTCAACAAGTAACGTAACTGCTGCTCTAAAAGCTAAGAAGTATGACTTCCTACAAGGTGGAGCTTCAGCTGCTGATCGTCCTGAGATTTCAAAACTTAAAGATTACCAAATTGTTGGTAAACCAGCCTTTGCATACAGTTACTTTGGATTTAACTTAGGACACATGGATCCAAAAACTGGTAAACAAGTTACTGATAAGAACAAGAAGATGAGTAACAAGAACTTGAGAAAAGCAATGATGTACGCTATTGATCTAGATCAAGTTGCTAAGAAATTTGGTAATGGAGTTTCTTGGAGAGCTAACACTCTACTTCCTCCAGTATTTAAAGATCTTTACAATGCAAAAACACCTGGCTTCAAGTACAACATGAAGAAAGCTAACAAACTTCTTGATGATGCTGGATACAAGAAGAAGGGCAAATGGAGAGCACAACCAAACGGTAAACCACTTGTAATTAACTTTGCTGTTTCATCTTCATCAGCTACTGCAAATGCTACTCATAAATACGAATTGCAACAATGGCGTAAACTTGGCTTGAACGTTAAGTACACTTCAGGTAAACCAATGGAATTCAACAGTTTTGATTCAGCAATTCAAAAACCAGACCAAAAGAACATTGATGTTTGGAATGGTGCATGGTCACTTTCATCAGAACCTACTCCAACTCAACTCTACGGTCAAAATGCTCCATACAACATGGGTCACTTTGTATCAAAAGAAAACACTAAGCTTTTGAACAACATGAACAATAGTAAAGCTTGGAACCATAAATATCGTGCAAAACAATTTAAAGACTGGCAAGCATACATGAACAAGGAAACTGCATACGCTCCAGATTCATTCTCATTGTCATGGGAACCAGTTAACAAACGTGTTAAGGGTTACAGTGTAAAACCTGCTGATGGTGATAACTCATTCAGCAACCTTCAACTTACACAAGAAAACACTAAATAATTAGTAATTAATGATTATTTAAGTGACAAACTACTCTACAATATTGATTTTTAAAATTGTAGAGTAGTTTTGTTTATAAGCGAAATGCTTAATTTAATGAGGAAAACCGTTATATAATGAGAGTATTAATTGAAAAGAGGTTGGATAATGGCTAAAATTGAACGTTTTTATGATACTTTTCAACCTGAACATTATGATGTTTATGTTGATGTAGATCGTGCAAAGAAAACAATTGTTGGTGAAACAACAATTACTGGAACAGCAACTCAATCAGAAATTTCCGTTAACCAAAAATATTTGGTAATTGATGAAGTTATTGCCGATGGTAAACCAGTTGAGTTTAAGACTGATAATGACGCTGAAGCAGTTCGTATTACTTTACCTAATGAAGGTAAAGTTGAACTAAGAATTAAGTATCATACTGATTTAACTGATACTTTGATGGGAATTTACCCTTCTTACTATGAATTGAATGGTAAGAAACAACAAATTATTGGTACTCAATTCGAAACCACTTTTGCCCGGCAAGCATTTCCTTGTGTTGATGAACCGGAAGCTAAGGCAACATTTAGCTTAGCAATTAAGTTTGATGAAAAACCTGGTGAAACAATTTTGGCTAATATGCCAGAAGATCACGAAGCTGGCGGAATTCATTACTTTGAGCCAACTGTTAAAATGTCGACTTACTTAGTAGCCTTTGCTTTTGGTGATTTACAAAGTAAGCTTACAACGACTGACAGTGGGGTTAAAGTTGGAGTTTTTGCCACTAAAGCTCATAAAGCAGATGAATTAGATTTTGCTTTGGATATTGCCAAACGTGCCATTGAATTTTATGAAGACTTCTATCAAACTCCATATCCACTACCACATTCATGGCAATTAGCTCTCCCTGATTTTTCTGCAGGAGCAATGGAAAATTGGGGTTTGATTACTTATCGTGAAGCCTACTTATTATTAGATCCAAACAATACTCCTTTAGATACTAAGGAACTAGTTGCAACTGTTATTACTCACGAACTTGCTCACCAATGGTTTGGTGATTTAGTAACAATGAAGTGGTGGGATGATCTTTGGTTAAACGAAAGTTTTGCTAACATGATGGAATATGTTTCAGTTGATGCTTTAAATCCTGAATGGAATGTTTGGGAATTGTTCCAAATGTCTGATGTTCCAGCAGCTTTAAATCGTGATGCAACTGATGGGGTTCAATCGGTACACGTTGCTGTTAATAATCCAGCTGAAATTGACTCTCTTTTTGATGGTGCCATTGTTTATGCTAAAGGTGCGCGGATGTTAGTAATGGTTCGGGCATTGATTGGTGATAAGGCGCTTCGTGAAGGATTGAAGAACTATTTTGCTGCGCATAAATTTGGTAATTCAACGGGAGCTGATTTGTGGAAAGCTTTAGGTGATGCTTCAGGTATTAACGTTGGTGAAATCATGAAGTCATGGTTAGATCAACCTGGATATCCGGTTGTTACAGCGAGCGTTAATGACGCAGGACAATTAGTACTTAAACAACAACAATTCTTTATCGGTGGCGGTGAAGATAAAGGCCGGACATGGCAAATTCCGTTAAACGGAAACTATGGAACTCCCCAAATTATGAAGGACAAGAAACTTAACCTTGGAGATTATAAGGCTTTACGGACAGAAAATGGAGAACCATTCCGTTTAAATGTTGGAAATAATTCACATTTTATTGTTCAATATGATGACAAATTACTTAAGGACATTTTGCAACATGCAGATCAATTAGACCCAATTAGTAAACGTCAATTACTTCAAGATTCACAACTTTTGGCCTCAGCACAACGATTATCATATGCTGATTTAATTCCTTTATTAGTTGAATTTGCAAATGATGAATCAGTGGCAGTAATTTCTGTCCTTTATAGAATTGCAAATTCATTGAAACAATTTGTGATTGCCGGGAGTCCAGAAGAACAAGAATTGCGTGAATTTTTTGATAATTTAAGTCGTAAACAAGTTGAACGATTGGATTGGACTCCAAAAGCAACAGATTCTAATGATGACCAATTAGTTCGTCCATATGTTTTGAACGCTTCATTATATGCACACGATGCAGTTTCGATTGCACAAGCGCATGAATTATTTGAAGATAATGACGATGATTTGACACAAATTCCAGCCGCAGTTCGTGGATTGGTCTTAAAAAATGAAGTTTTAAACTTTAGCAGTAAAGGCTTGTTTGATAAATTGATGAAAGCTTACCATGAAACTGTTGATCCAAGCTTCAAACAAGATATTTGTATGGCAGTCTCTAACGTAACTGATCCAGAATTAGTAAAATCATTGGTAAATGATTTTGAAAATGCGGATGTGATTAAGCCGCAAGATTTACGGGCTTGGTATCGTGGGGTCTTAGCTAATGAAGAAAGTCAGCAATTTGCTTGGGATTGGATTCGTAATGAATGGTCATGGTTGGAAGCTACAGTTGGTGGTGATATGGAATTTGCAACATTTATCACTGTAACTGCTAATGTTTTCCATACCCCAGAACGTCTAGCTGAATTTAATGCTTTCTTTGATCCTAAGGTTGATACTCCAGGATTAACTCGGGAAATTAAAATGGATAAGAAATTAATTACTGGTAAAGTTGATTTAGTAGAAAAAGAAAAGACAGCTGTTAATGATGCTGTTGCAAAAGAAGTTTAATAATATAGTAGAAAAAGCTAATTTCATTAATTTGAAATTGGCTTTTTTGTTTATTTTGAAAATAAATTAAACTTTTTTATGCAAAACCCTTGACCTTTCCTGACCAATGGT
>NZ_AYYM01000049.1 GCF_001436035.1 Fructilactobacillus sanfranciscensis DSM 20451 | reverse complement strand
GCGACCGTACTACGACCCCCCCTTAGGTGCCGAGTGCCAACTTTTAAATTAGACTGAGCCTCACTCTTACTCTCCCAATGGGTACAGGCGTCAATTAAGTGCCAACAAATTACCGCCGTTTTTACCAACATTTTTGAAATGTTGTATATTATGTGTATATAAACACTCTTAAGTGGTACAATTGTGATAACAAATAATTTAAGGAGATGTTTATATGACTACCAAAAAAAGATTGCAGATTAGTTTGACTGAAGAACAATATTTAAATTTGGAAAATATTTCAAAAGAAAAAGGCTTTTCTAAATCTGCAATTTTAGCTTTAGCTTTGGAAGAATATTTAAGAAAGGAATTAGAGCAAAAAAAATAAGCGAAAACTTGTTTTTGGAGAGACAAGAGTTTTCGCTTAAATTATTTTTTGAATAAGGTGATTATACCATGGCAAGAAAATATATAAAATCTCGTAATTTTGGCTTTATTATTTATCCAGACAGTATTCCGGAAAATTGGGAAGAATGTTTGTCAAAATTAGATGTACCAATGGCAGTTAGTCCTTTGCATGATAAAGACAAGAGCAATGTTGAAGGACAGATGTATAAGAAACCACATTATCATGTGCTTTATATAGCTAAAAACCCTGTAACAACGGAGAGCATAAGAAATAAAGTGAAGCGTGTTTTAGGGGATAAGTCAGTTTCACATATTGAAATAATTGATAGTATTGAAAATACGTTTAAATATTTAACTCATGAATCAAAATCTGCGATTAAAGAAAAGAAACATAAGTACGATAAGCAAGATATAATTTATATTAATAATTTTGATATTGACCGTTACGTAAAACTTGATGAAAACCAAAAGCGTGAACTGAAAAATTTGTTGTTAAATATCATTCGAAAAGAACACTTAGTTAATGTGATACATTTACTTGATTTTATCGAAATTCATGGTGCTGAACATGGTGTTCAAAACATGCGTGATGTGAATGATGTGATAACTTCTAATGCTGGTGGTTTTCGATTGTATTTTGACGCTAATTATCAAATGGGATATAGATATAATCGTAAGCCTAAAATTGATAAAGAAACTGGCGAAATACTAGAAGAAACTGAATGATGTGATGAAAGGACGGATAACTAGATCCGTCCTTTTTTGTTGTCGACTAGTCGACTTCTAGTACAAGTTTTTTGGTTTTAGCACAACTCCAATTTATTTGGAGTGTAAGTGCGCATTATCATGATAATGCGCACTTACACGTCATCTTTGATGACGTTGTGCTAAAACCATTAAAACCTGCATCAGATTTCGCTTTGCTCAAACAAAACTGACTTGCGTCAGTTTGGAACATTCAAAAATAAATAAGTTCAGTCGCTAGCTCCTTCGAACTTTTTTATTTTTGAACGTTGATTTTAAAGGCTCTTATTTGCGTTCTAAGCGATTTTAGCTAACAGTGAGCTATCTAACTGTCCGTCAACGGTAAATC
>NZ_AYYM01000048.1 GCF_001436035.1 Fructilactobacillus sanfranciscensis DSM 20451 | reverse complement strand
CACAAAATATTTTACGCTCTCTTCTCCTATTAGTTAGCCTTATATCACCTTGAAATTAATATGCTGAATTAGGTTTAACCATAACTTTAACTGTTTCAAAAATAATCTTAAAATCAAAAAATATGCTACTTTTTTGAGTATATTGGAGATCTAGTCTGACCATACCATTAAAATCAGTATTATTTCGAACAGTAGCCTGCCATAAACCTGTACAGCCGGGTTTAACCCATAATCTTTGCATATCATAATCAGTATATTCAGCTACTTCTCGAGGAATTGGTGGACGAGGTCCAACTAATGACATATTTCCTTGGAGAACATTAAAAAGTTGAGGTAATTCATCTAAACTATATTTACGAATAAATTTACCAACCTTAGTAATTCTAGGGTCATCTTTCATTTTAAACATTGCACCATCAACTTCGTTTTTATCCATTAATTCCTGAATATATTTGTCAGCATTTGGAATCATAGAACGAAATTTGTACATATTGAAATGGACTCCATTTTTTCCAACTCGTTCTTGAACAAACATTATTTTTCCGTGTGAACCATCATTTTTAATTAAAATACTTAAAATAATAAATAAGGGACTTAATCCAATTATTCCTAATGAACTAAATACAATATCCATAGTACGCTTTAGCGCAAAATAAACTGGACGATTTTGAACCTTTTCTTTATTTAACCAAATTTTTTGATTTTCTTTTTCCACATTAATCACCATTAATAAATAGTCATTATACCCAATACTATAATAGTACCAAAAAAACAAATAATAAAAAAGAGCCACTGTCAATCTAACAAAAGAAGATTAATGAATTAATTCATTAATCTTCTTTATTTCTCTTTTTTACTTATTATCAATATCATCATTTTTTAAAACTTCATTTATAATATTAACATCAAAAGAAGAATCAAATTTACGTGCAAAAATATAACCTTTTTCTTTTGCCTGCGCCAATTCATTATAATCTTCTGTTCCCCATACCTTAGGATACTGAGGACCAGACCACCAGTTTATATATCTAAGATTACCTTGAAATTCATCACTACTTTTATTTTCCGTCATTTTTGCATAAAACAATCTATTTTTGTACTTAGAATTAACTAGTAATGTAGGCAAAAATATTTCATCAGAACAAATTGTATTTTTAAACGTATGCTCAATCCATTTTTCTTTACTCAAAATATATTTAATAAATTCATCGTCAATTGTTACCCATTGAGAACCATATTGAATTTTAATGTTACTATTTTTTAACCTATCAACTTTAAAAAGTTTCTGTGCAACTTTTTCCAAACGAGAATATATTAAAAAAAAGGTTTTTAAAAATATATTTTTTGTGTTTTTTCCACATATTTTTACAAAAAAATGATAAATTGAAACTCAATCTGCTATTTTTTGATCATTATTTTTATCTAAAATAAGTGTTAAAAATTCTTTGTTAGGATTTTTATCAAAAAAATCATGAATCTTATCTTGACTTACTAAAGGAAGATCAGCCCCAGATATTAAATGGTAGTATTCATAATTGTTTTTTGCAGCTTGTTTAAATAGAAACATTTCAGCTTCAATTTGTGAATAATCACCCAAAAATATTTCGACTGGAGCATATTGAAATATTTTGGATTTAGTGACATCATTTTTAAAATTAATATCTTTTATTAGAGATTTTTTATCAATTAAAAGATAGATATCATTTCGTTCATCATCTAATGATCCTAATAATTTTTTTATTGCTCGGGATTTTTATTTGCAATAATTAAATAAGCATGTTTTTTCATAATATACTTATTCTCCGAATTCTGATTTAACTAACCGAAGCGCTGACATAATGGTTTGATCCATGTTGTAGTAACGATATTGGCCTAAACGACCACCAAAGACTACATTATCATCATTTTTAGCTGCTAATTCAGTATATTCTTTGTAAAGTGAACGGTTACGTTTGTTATCAATTGGATAGTAGGGTTCATCACCACGACTCCAGTTCTTAGGATATTCGTGAGTAATCACTGTTTTATTTTTATTACCTTTACCAAATTCAAAGTGCTTATGTTCAATTACTCGAGTATAAGGAGTTTCGGCATCAGTATAGTTTACTACGGCGTTTCCTTGGTAATTATCAACATCT
>NZ_AYYM01000047.1 GCF_001436035.1 Fructilactobacillus sanfranciscensis DSM 20451 | reverse complement strand
CAAATCTGTAATACCAGAAGCCTTAGCTTCTTCAACAATTCAATACATTTCTTTGGGAACTGCCTTAGTTTCTGGTAAGAAACGAGTTCCTAAACCAGCAGCAGGAATAATAGCCTTTGTAACTTTTTTCATAAATAAACTCCTTCAAACACTTGAAATTTTTAATTTTAGAATCTTTCAATTCTTGATTTTATTTTTTAATTTTTCATTTATTTAAAAATTATCAATTAGTTATATCAAAAATATGATTGATTATGAATGTCATCACAATTAATCAAGCTTATCATTAAAGCACTCATTAATAATTTTATCATTTAACCTGATTATAATCTAATTGTTAAACCATTTACTTGCAAAATCAGCCATTTTTTGTTGGTATTCAGCTGGCTGAATTTGTTTAGACTGAGCATGTTCTGCACCACGAACAATCCAAATCTCTTTGTCTTTACCTTTATCATTTTTATAATTTTGATAAGCAAATTTGGTTGGTACGAACTTATCGTCACTACCATGAATGATAAATAAAGGAATTTGATTATGTTTCAAAGTATCTGTAGTATTTCCATCAGTAAATTTATAGCCTGCTAAAAATCTAGAATACCAGTTGGCAATTGGTAAAATTGGAAAAGCTGGTAAATGGAATATATCATGTAATTCATGACTCAATTCAGCATTAATGCTTGAGTACCCACAATCAGCAATCGCAAATTTTGTATTAGAAGGAGCTAGTGGTAGCGTGTACATAACCGTTGAGGCTCCCATGCTAATTCCAAATATTCCTAATTCACCGTGTGGATCATACTGATTAACTTGTTTCATCCAGTTAGCCACATCAACACGATCAAGCCATCCGTAACCAATGTATTTTCCAGTACTATCTCCAAATCCACGGTTATCAGGAGCTAATACGTTATAACCATCATTATGAAACATCCGAATATACGTACTCATTCTTCGTGCTGAACCACCATAACCGTGAACTACTACCACTGTTTTGTTAGTTGGTTGATCTGCTGCAAAATAATGAGCTTTTAAGGTTTGCCCATCTTTCGTTTTTTGTGTCCACGTTTGTGAAGGATGACTGTCATACCACTCTGTGTTAGCTTTACTTCTAATTTGATCACTGAATCCGCCTCTTGCAAAAGCAAAATTAAACAAATAATACATTGCGATTCCACCGATGATAATTAAAATGACTAACAAGCTTAGTACCACTCGAACCCACACGTGTTTGTGCTTCATTTTTTGAACTTTTCCTTCCATATTAATCACAACTTTCCTTAAAATAAAAAATGCCTGTTTAATATAGGTATTTTTTATGGATTATTTATCGTTGTTATCGTTTTTGACGTCTTCAGCTTTAACATCTTCAATTACGTCATCTTTAGCAACTTTATTTTTAATGCTCATTAGACTAGTATATTGCAACCACATGATAATTGCCATTACGATGTGTAAAATCCAGCCAACAAAGGGGATAAAGGCAATTACAGCACATACAATTCCAGTTATGAACTTAACTTTTACACTTGATAATTCAATGTTATAACGATTAGCACCTGGCGTATTTTGTGCTTGAATCGTAAAAATTAATCCAGCTACATACAAACCGATTAATGCAACTAGTGGTGATTCGAAACTTAAGATAATAATTGACCCACCAACAATTGGAATTGCTCCAATTGTTTCGATAATTGCTGCTACTAAAGTTAAGTAATACATAATGTTGATTTTAGAATATAAAGTATTTTCCATAATCTACTCCTTGATTTAATCTACTGACATAAACTTAAATGATGCTATTAATTGTAGCATGAAAATTAAATTAACTGTCTAATTAGATTAGCAAAAATAAAAAGATCATTCCAGTTGGAATGATCTTTTAAAGCTAGTTTTAATTAATTTTAGTACCAACCATGTGATTGCCAGAATGATTGAGCACCTGACCATGAACCATAACGTGAAGTTACATAGTTATCAGCAACTCTTTCTTGGTTAGCAGCAGAGTAATCACCATTTAGGTATGATGCTGATAATTGGTATTTACCAACAAATTGACCGTTTTGGGCACCGTAGTTACCACCAGATTCACGACCGGCAATCCAGTCTTTAGCAGCAGCATCGCTACCACTTACTGAACTAGT
>NZ_AYYM01000046.1 GCF_001436035.1 Fructilactobacillus sanfranciscensis DSM 20451 | reverse complement strand
AAACCCCAGCAGATACAGCAGTTACGGCTGCAATTGTCTTTAAACCTTTAAACTTCATAAAATAAAATCTCCTTTTTGATTAACTGTTTCTAGTTTTCTGTTTTAAGAATGTTGTTCAATTAATGAATAAGTGACATCAACTAATCAACAGTACCCATGATAAAGTGTATTTATTACACTCACATTACAGTGGGGTTAAGAAAAGGAAGTCGTTTGTAATACTGTAATCTTACTATCACATTCTGTAATTTAATTTCTGCTTGGGATTTGTTCTTTATATGGTAGATTAATGAAAAAAATCAAGTTTCAAATGCTCCCTTCTACCTATTAGATTCGTAAAAAGTCTGATATAATGCCTAGAAATAGTAAAAAATTACCTGAAACATAAAAAAGCCACAACTATTATCATTAGCTGTGGCTTTTGTGATACTTATAATCTATCCTATAGTTATCTTCTATTTTTCTACTTCAAATTTGACATCACTTAAACCATAGTCAAATTCAGCTTCCCAATTTCCTGGTGTTAATGGAACTGGTAACAAGAAAGTACCAGTTGAGACATGTTCACCGGCATGAACGACTTGATTAGTTTCGGCTAACTTTTCGGTTAACCATTTCAATGCTTTAATGGGATTGCCTAAGACCTCACTAGATTTTCCTTCTGCAACCTTGGTTCGATCACGGAACAATTCTGTATGCATTTTAGTTAACTCGCTTAAAGTGAAATCTTCGGCTGGAACTTCATCACCATAAACAACTGCTCCACCAACTGCTGCATCCGCCATCACTAAATGCTTTGGTAATGCAGGGAACCAGTCTTTAAAACGACAATCTGGCAACTCGACGGCTGGTGCAACGGTCGTTTTTACCATCAACTCTTCTAAAGAATCTGTAGCAGCTAATTCCTTTTTAGCAGTGAAAACTAATTCAACTTCAACTAACGGTTCCATAAACATCGATTGTTTTAGCTTAACGCCCGATTTAAAGAATCGTTCATCCAGTTGAGCACCATATAGTGGTTCCGTAGCAGCAAACATTTTCTGCGTCTCTTCACTTGTAAGACTAATCTTATAACCACCTAATTTTTTCGCTTTTAAATCAGTTAACTCTCGCTGAATTGCATATGCAGAATCATCATCAAATTCTGGAAATTCATGCATATCTAATGGCTTTTGCTTTGCATAGGCCTTATATAAAGTTTTGGCCAGTTTATCTACTTCATCACGAGTTAATTTTTTCTCAGTCATCATAAACACATCCTTTACGTCAAATTTTAGTCGAAGTCTAATGTTCGATTTATATTAATATAACACAACTTTTCACTTTGTCAATTAGTTTTTTGACGTATAATTACATGACTTTTGTTTTATTGTTCGTTTTTATAATAAAAACAGTTAATTTTAAACAAATTCATTGTTTTTATTATAAGGATTAAAAATTCTTATAATATAATAAGAAGTAAACTTTTCATTTAAGGATTAATATGTTAGAAATTATTTTAAATTCAATCGTGTCTTATATCTCAACTAACATGGATTATATTCTAGTGCTAGTATTACTAATCCATGCGCATCGTTTCAAAAGTCCCATTTTAATTGGGGATATGATTGGAACAACCATTCTTACTGTTACACCAATGACAATTGCTATTTTACTTCGAGCCGTTCCAGAAACTTGGATGCTTGGTTTCTTAGGATTATTTCCGATTTACTTTTCCTTAACCAGTTTCTTTGGTAAAAGTAACAACAATTCTCTGGAAGAAGCAGATAATAAATCACGGTTTAAATTAATTCTACATACCGTAATCATCACTGTAGCAGCCTGTGGAGCTGATAACATCGCAGTCTATATTCCTATTTTTATTCGCAAATCAACTTTTGAATTAGTTGTTGCCTTTTGTGTCATGTTAACGATGGCTGTAATTTTCTTTGGCTTAGCTGTAGTAATTAGCAAAGATAAACGACTTGAACAATTCTTAAATCGGTATAGCAAGTATCTAACGGGTACCATTTACATGTATCTAGGAATTTCAGTCCTAATTCAATGTGGAACTATTTCTCATTTTCTTAAATAACTCATTCTATACTAAAAGAAACCTGCCTTGGTAGCAGGTTTCTTTTTTAATTTCCCAAAGTAACGTTTCAAATGTTTTCTAATAACCTTTCATTCTTTTGGGCTAACCGAAATTCATCATCATTTAAAAATTCGATTTGTCCGCTAACCTCAATTGGCTTTAACTCTGAATCTAATTCATTCAACTGAATCGTAACTTCATAATTATTCTTCATTGCATAATATAATCTTTGTTTAATTAGGGCGATGGTCTGAGTGCTTCTATACTGATAATTGG
>NZ_AYYM01000045.1 GCF_001436035.1 Fructilactobacillus sanfranciscensis DSM 20451 | reverse complement strand
GCGACCGTACTACGACCCCCCTTTTAAGTGCCGAGTGCCAAAATTGAATTTTGTGTGGTCTTATCCTTACTCTCCCAAGGGATTTAGTCACTTTGTGCTTGAGCGACATTTGAGCGACATTTTTGGCGAAAATGGCTAAATTTGTAATGCTTTACTACATCTATGTAATGCTTTATAATGTATGTATGAAGCTATTTAAGTTAGGGGTGATTAAGTTATGACTGCTGAAAAAAAAGAAATGCAAAGTGTCACTATCCGTATTCCTAAAGATTTGTATGCCGAATATAAAAAAGCATTATTGGCTCAAGGAAAAATTGTTACTTATGACATGCGAAATTACATGGCTGAAGTTGTCAAAAATCAAGCGAAAGGGCAGAAATGAGCATAAAAAAAGAGCGCACCCGCTGAAAAGTTTGCTCGTTAATTGCTCGTTCTGATAAGGTAATTTTAACATTATGGCTAAAGATAAGGCAAGATACTTCACTTTTTTGTTATATCCAGAAAGTATTCCAACGGATTGGAAACGACGGTTAGAATTAATAGGTGTTCCGATTGCGATTAGTCCGTTGCATGATAAAGATAAAAGCAATGTTGAGGGACTAATATATAAAAAGGCCCATTATCATGTGGTTTATGTGACGAAAAATCCTGTTACATCGGACAGTGTTAGAAAGAGAATCCAAAGGGTTTTAGGTGTTAAAAGTGTTGCTAAGGTTCAAATAGTTGTTCAGAGTATGGAAAATATTTATTTGTATCTGACACATGAATCAAAAGACGCTATTGAAAAGCATAAGCATAAATATTCTAAAGCTGACATTACGTTGCTGAATAATTTTGATATTGACCGATATGTCACGCTTGATGTTGAAGATAAAGACGATATGTTGAATGATGTTTGCGATTTAATTGACGATCATAATTTAGCAAATATGCGTGAATTAAGGCGCTTTGTTAAATTACATGGGGTTGAATATGGCTTGCCTAGTATGAAAATTATAAATTCAGTGTTGAGAGCTCATACTGGACTGATAAGGTTATATTTCGATGCTGTTTATCAAGAACGTCGATATGGTCGGGCAGATATTGATAAAGATACAGGCGAAGTATTGAATAATAAGTAAGGGTTTAATTTTATTTTAGGGGGAAGCAATTATGAAATTTGAAGAAACATTATTACCAGAAAAATCAGACGTAATGACATTACAAAATATGATCAGAAAGTATAATAAGCAAAATTTTGAAACTGCAAATCAAACAGATTTTGCTATTTACATAAAAGATGATAGTGAGAATGTTATGGGGGGGATTTCAGGAAAAATATTTGGTAATTGGATGGATATAGACTATTTAGTTATTCATGAGAGTTTGCGCAAAAATGGGTTAGGTCGGGATTTGTTAAAAAAAGCCGAAGATTTAGCTATACGGAGTAATTGTAAAAATATATTTTTATATACATTTGATTTTCAAGGTAAAGATTTTTATCCCAAATTTGGATTTAAAGAAGTTTACGTAAAAAGACAGTATCCGTTAACTGGAACAGAACATTTTTTTGTTAAGAAATTATCAAATGAAATCGATAAAGAAACTGAATGATGTGATGAAAGGACGGATAACTAGATCCGTCCTTTTTTGTTGTCGATTAGTCGACTTCTGATACAAAATTTTAGGTTTTTAGCATGGCACAACTTCATGTTGTGTATAAGTGCGCATTGACCTCGTTTTACTCGGTCTGCTGATTCTCTTAACTTTATTTCACTAGTTTCTTTCTCTCGGCGTTCAATAGACTGCATAGTTCCTTAACTTCAGGCCTTTCACAATCATAGAAAGTATAGCTAATGGCTTCTTTTGAGGAATTAATATTCATCACAGACTCGTCAGCTTCATCCAGTTCATCTAGTAACTTATGCATCAGAACATTAATATCCTTATTGCTAAAATGATACCCATACGTTTCCCAGTCACGGGCTAATTGCATTTTGTTTGACGAAAAATATCTAGTATGGTCATCTATAAGGTCAGTTCCACTATTGACAAAAGCAAATATGTCACGGGAAATCACCGCTAATCCGCTATCGGCAGAATGAACATCATCTTTCAAGATTGAAATTGCATCTAGAATATCTGACTCGGAATTGGCAACCTTACGTGATCGCCGATTAAGGTAATATGTCATTGCCGGAACAATCAAACAACTAGCTACTAAACTAGCTACTAAAGGAATTAATACACTTAACATAAAATCTACTCCTTCAAATTTTTTCAACTTTAAGCCCTACGTTAATAATATAAGCAATTGCTACTGAATCTATTCAGCATCTATTTAAAGACTAAATATGCTTCTCTAAGCCCCTTATAAGTTCACGATATACTCTTCTAAACATTTCTATTGGAATCACTAGATAGAAAATAAGAGCCATATGTGGTCTCTTCCTTGCCGAACGTCAGTTGGAATCTTCAAAGCCAATAAAGTCCAGTCGCCAACTCCTTCAGACTTTATTGGCTTTGAAGATTGCTTTTAAATGCCTCTAATTTGCTCTATAAGCCATTTTGGCTGCTACCCGTATAATTTACTGTCCGTCAACGGTAAATC
>NZ_AYYM01000044.1 GCF_001436035.1 Fructilactobacillus sanfranciscensis DSM 20451 | reverse complement strand
ACCATTGGTCAGGAAAGGTCATGGGTTTTGCATAAAAAAGCTTAATTTATTTTCAAATAAACAAAAATCCTTCACAACAATCGCATTGTGAAGGACATTAATAAAACCTATTTATCATAAATATTTTCTAATGGAAGCAATTTATCCATTAAGCGACGACGAGCTTGACCTAAATCATTCATTTTGTCATCAACGTGACGATTTTCATCCATTCCACGTTCTTTGTCACCTCTAGGTTCTTCAACGTGTTCTGAACGTAAAGCATTAGTTTGTTCTTCGTTATCAATTAACTTTTCAACAATGTCTAATCTTTCTTGATAATTAGCTAAATGTTTGGCATCAAATTTAGCATAACCTTCTTTTTCCAATTTTTCTTGATCTTTGATTAATTTTTTAATTCTTTTTTTCTTTGAATGTGCATCCATAATTAAAAATCTCCCTTATCTATTTACCTTATTCTTACTATAAAAGAACCTCAGATTATAGAGCTTGACTATTTATTTCATAATTTTGTCAAAACTAGTAAAGCGTAAAAAAACTTTAATTAAAAAAGATCTCAAATAGAGATCTTTTACTTATTAAAATCTTGGAAGATTCAACATACTTTGCCCGTTTAAAAGCTGATTATGTTTAGTCTTGATATAAGGTGTTTTATTTTGGGGATAATAATCTTCTATAACTGCTTTAATTTTGTCACGACTAACAAAATAATATGGAATATCTGAATTAATATATCTGACAACTAAATCAACAGGTTCAATGGTTCCATCATTGAGTAATACATCCGTAATGTTTCTTTCTTTATTTGATTCTTTATCTTTTAAGTGAATACCAACAATTTCATATGAAGCCAAATAAACCACCTCTTTACTCTAGTATAGCAGTAAAAGCTAATAATCCTGCCTACTTACCCTTATCAGAAAGACTTAAAGAGTTTTAATTGATTTTGTGTATCTATTTTTGAATTGAACACTAATTATTTTTTAAAAAACTTCGACTGATAATGTATGGTAGCTTAATAATTATTTTTATCCACTCTATAAGCATTAATTACTAGTACAGCTTGGCAAAAAAACTGATTTTTATTTACCAATTTTATAATTTAATTAAATTGCATTTTTAATTTGTTTTTCTTCTTTTCCATAAAAAAAGGGCAACCGGTACCGGTTGTCCCTTAATATTTATATATTTATTTTTAAATTTTCACTTCAACATCTGACTTACCATTTTCAATAAGGTTGGCGTTTGCAGTCATTGAAATTTCTACCATGTTCTTAACTGCAACTTTAGTGTAGAAAGCAATATGTGGAGAAACTAACACGTTATCACGTTCCATCAAATTCTTAAGTCGAGCATCTGGAATTTTATCAAAACTACCAAAATCAACATTAAAAATTCCAACTTCATCTTCATAAACATCTAAAGCAGCACCTGCAATTTTGCCACTATCAAGTCCACGAATTAATGCATCAGTATCAATTAATGATCCGCGAGCACAGTTGATAATTTTGATACCAGGTTTCATTTGTGCAATCGTATCATCATTAATCATATGATCGTTTTCTTTTAAGGCCGGAGCGTGTAAAGTCAAAATATCAGACTTAGCATACAATTCAGCTGGGGTATCAACGTAAATCCCCTCTTTTTTTAATTCAGGATTAGGATATGGATCATAAGCAATGACCTTAGCACCAAAACCTTGAACAATTTTAACTACTTGGCGACCAATTCGACCAGTTGCGTAAACTCCAACTGTTTGTTGGTTCATTTCTTCAGCGATTTCAGGAGCCCAAGTTAAATTACCATGGCGACCTTTATCTTCGTATCTTTTAGTATTTCTTAACAAACGCATCATTTCGGTAACAGCAAATTCAGCAATTGCAGATGGAGAATAAGCAGGAACGTTAGAAAGTTTAATGTGATTTTTGTTTAATGCGTCAGCATCAACATTATCAACCCCAACGTTACGAAGTGATAAAGCTTTAACTCCAAAACTACCTAATTTATCTAAAATTGAAGCTGTATAAGGTTTTTGTTGAAAAGCAATAACCCCATCAAAGTCTTTAGCATCATCAATAGTTGAATCATCTAAAAGATTTGCAACTTCTTTAACTTCAACTTCTGGATGTGCAGCTTCCCATTGTTTGAAATAAGGTTCTTCATCTTTACGTACACCATAAGCAATAATTTTCATATGAATTTCCTCCTCGTGAATATTATAACATTGCATGCATATTAAGAATTCTAAAAAAGTATTATGTTAATTTTACAAGTAAATTCAATCAACTTAAAATAAATATTATTGAATCTGTTTTTAGGAGGATGTTTTGGAAATAATTTTCATTTGGGGAATGTTGGGTGGATTGCTTCGCTTAGGCATTACTGATTTAATCAATTATCATGTTTTCCCACTGGCCACTTTAATAATCAATCTCATTGGAGCATGCGCCTTACCATTTTGGAACAATTACCTTGGTAAAAGATTAAAACTCTCCTCAATGGTAATCAACAGTTTTGGAACTGGATTTATTGGATCATTTACTACTTTTTCTGGAATAATGATTGATTCATTTAAATTAATTGAAGCTAACCAAATTTTTTCTTTGTTTTCATGTTAGGAACTGGATTAGGTGCAGTTGCTAGATTTAAATTAACCAACATCTTCAGTCAATTTCATAAAAAATTCATAGCAACATTTGTTGTTAATATAGTAGGTTGCTTAATTGCTGGTTGTTTACTTCCATTTGCATTATCAAACTGGTTTAGTGTTACCACACTTGGTTTTGTAGGTGGATTCACAACTTATTCCACTTTTAATAATGAAGCTTCTAGATTATTATTAAAAAAAACAAAATAAATTAAGTTTGCTATATGTATTTTCTAGTTATTTATTTGGTATATTATTATTTTTACTAGGCTATTTATTTACGAAAACAGTAGTTTTTAATTAAAACGACAAAAAGAGACGTCCACCATTACGGTGAGCGTCTTTTTTTAATTGCGTGGCAACGTCCTAT
>NZ_AYYM01000043.1 GCF_001436035.1 Fructilactobacillus sanfranciscensis DSM 20451 | reverse complement strand
ACTTTATTGAGGCCCCTCAGCTTTGTTTTCAAGCCTAAACGGTTTTTAATTTTTAATCTCGTGACCCATGGTCAACTAATTTAGCCCAAACATCCCCAACGACTTGAATAACAAGCACAAGGATAACAACTAAGATAGTAGCAACTAAAGTCGTGTCATTTGCAAAACGGTTATATCCATATGAAATGGCCATGTTACCTAAACCACCGGCACCGATTGCTCCGGCCATTGCAGTTAAACCAACTAAACTAATTAAAGTAACAGTCGAAACTCTAATCAATTCTGGGAAAGCTTCATTAAGATAAATTCCTGAGATAATATCCCAGTTGGTTGATCCTAATGATTCAGCTGACTCAATTGTCCCCTTATTAACACTTTGTAACGCCACTTGAACTTGACGAGCGTAGAAAGGAAAGACACCCACTGACAATGGAACTAAAGCAGCAGTCGTACCGATTTGTGTTCCTACAATTTTTTGCGTTACAGGAGCAATGAAGGCCAATAAGATAATGAATGGAACTGCACGGAACAATGAAACAATCTTATCAACGATGTTAAAAATTACTTTATTAGGAATAATTCCATCATTATCAAACAAGACTAAGGCAACTCCGAAAATTAATCCGGCAATTCCACCAAAAATAGCTGACCAAAATGTCATGTATAAAGTTTGTACAATTGATGTCCACCAACCAGTTTCACCGTACCAACCTTGTTGCACAACGTTTGGGAAATTTGTAATAAACCATTCTTTCATTATGCTTCACCTCTCAATTCACTAACTTCAATATCTAGATTTTGAAGATATTCAATCGCTTGTTTGCGTTGAGTTTCTTCACCATTTAAATCAACAATCATAATTCCAACTGCTTCATCTCTGAATTTTTCAATATCAGCATAAACGATACTTGCTGCAATTTGGAATTTAGAATAAAGCTCAATAATAATTGGTTTCGAGATTTCTTGTGAGAAGTAAATCAATTTTACAAGATGACGGTTTTTGGTATCAATATTAAGTGATTTTAAAATTGAAAATGCATCAAAGTCTCCACCAACAATTTTACGAGTAACAGGGTTAGTTGATTTTACAAAAACATCAATTAAACTACCAAGATCAACTACCTTACCGGCGTCCATAATGGCAACTTGATCACAAATTCGTTTAATTGCATCCATTTCATGAGTAATTAAAATAACCGTTAACCCACGTTTTTGGTTTAAATCTTTAAGCAAGTCCAAAATTTGATTAGTATTTTCTGGATCAAGAGCTGATGTTGCTTCGTCAGAAATTAAAATTTTAGGGTCATTTGCCAGTGCTCTAGCGATTGCCACACGTTGTTGTTGTCCCCCAGATAGTTGAGCAGGAAAATGTTTAGTGTAATCAGATAGTCCAACATCTTTTAGAAGACTCTTTGCTTTAGCAGCGACATCTTTTTCTTTTAACCCCGCGTGTTTTAAAGCAAATTCAACGTTTTGTTGCACTGTTTTTTGTGACAATAAGTTGTAATGTTGGAAAATCATTCCAATTTTACGACGTTCCGTTCTTAATTGTTTTTCGTCAATAATTTCAACTTTTCCATCAGTATTTTTATAAACTGATTTACCAAAAACATCCACTTCACCACTAGTTGGTTTTTGAAGTAAGTTTACAGTTCGAACCAAGGTTGATTTACCAGCACCAGAATATCCGGCTATTCCAAAAATTTGTCCTTCTGGAATTCCAAATGATACATCTGATACAGCTTTAATTTGCTTTTTATCTTGGGTAAAATCGACCGATACGTTTTTGAATTCAACAATATTATCTGTCATTATTTTCTCCTTTTAGTTGTTTTTAAATAGGTGTAATTTTACAATTCTAGCTACTGCTTCCTGTAATCTTGCTGGACTAGTTAATAAGCCAATCCGAACAAATTTATCTCCAGCTTTTCCAAACCCTATTCCAGGTGCTACAGCAACGGCTGCTTGATCAAGCAATAGATTGGCAAAGCTTTCTGAAGTATAACCAGCAGGAACTGGCATCCATGAATAAAATGACCCCTTAGCCGGAGATGCATACCATCCAATTTTAGCTGCTGCACCTTCAAAAGCTTCACGGCGATCAGTATATAATTCGTTTAATTTAGCAACTGATGTTTGTAATTCTGATAAAGCCGCAATGGCAGCGTCTTGAATGGCAGGAAAGACACTCACCAAAAGATGATCTTGAATCAAATTAATTGCCTTAATCATATCAGGATTTCCAATTGCAAATCCTAGTCTCCAACCGGCCATGTTATAGGTTTTAGACATTGTGTAAATTTCGATTCCAACTTCTTTGGCACCTGGGGTTTGTAAGAAACTTAATGGTTTATTATGATAACCTAAAGTACCATATGCAAAATCATGTACAATTCCAATTTGATTTTCTTTAGCAAAGTTAACTGTTTCTTTGAAAAAATCAGAAGTTGCGATTGCTCCCGTCGGATTATTTGGATAGTTAAGGTATAGCAATTTTGCATCTTCTTTAACTTTACTATTAATCGTACCATAATCTGGCAAAAAATTATTTGCTTCCTCTAATGGAAATAAATTTAATTTAACTTTTGCTAGTTGCACTCCTGATAAGTAATCTGGATATCCTGGATCAGGCAATAACATCGTGTCACCTGGGTTCAAAATTGCAAGGGGAAACTCAACTAATCCTGTTTTCGACCCACCTAAAATTGCAATTTCAGCATCTGGATTTAAATCAACATCATATTCACGCTTATAAAAATCTGCGACTGCTTGTTTTAATGCTGGTAAACCATCAAACGGTGAATACTTGTGATTTTTAGGATTAGCAACGGCTGTTTGCATTGCTTTAACTGTATTATCAGGAGTTGGCTGATCTGGGTTAACTTAACCTAAATTAATTACATCTGCACCAGTTGCAATTTTTTCATTTACTTTTTGAACTAAAGTTGCAAAAAACTGAGTTAGTAACGATTGTAAAATTTTAGATTCTTGAAATTTCATCTGATTACCTCTTTAAACTTTATTTTAATAAACAAAAAAGCACTCATCCTATAATAAAAGGACGAATGCTTTCGTGGTACCACCTTAGTTTACAGAGACCATCACTGGAATCTGCCTCGTAAACTTCTCTGATGACGCGTCTCAATCAGAAAAATTTTGCTAAGATATCGGTAGCAATCCCGCCACTAGCTAATTACTAAAAACTCACTAGTGATTGATTTTAAGCCCATCTTCTTTATCTGCCCTTCATCTCTTTTCACCAAACAGAGACTCTCTTAGAAGTTTCAATAAATACTCAGCTCTACAATTTGTTTATTTGATTGTTATCATATTAAAGGTAATTTAAACATCTGTCAACAACAAATTTAGTTTTTTTATTTTACGCATAAAAAAAGACCTTAGCTT
>NZ_AYYM01000042.1 GCF_001436035.1 Fructilactobacillus sanfranciscensis DSM 20451 | reverse complement strand
CAGGAATCAGCTTACATCCAATACGAAAGAAGGGCAAGAAATGGTACAAGTTGAGGATTCAAAGTGGCCATACTTACTATCAAGACTACATGAGCAGAGCCATAAGCAGCGTGAAAGTTTCGTTATCAATTTTATCCTTATGAATTTACTATCAGACGATTATACAGATGTTAACCCTGTCTTGCAACAACCAGTTGAGCAAGACCCAGTAAGTGGGAAGCGAGAAGCTATCGATCTTTATTTTCCACATGGACAGCTTTCAGCTTAACTTCTAAACTAAACTTAGTCATAGTAAAACCTTTCGATACCAATTAAAAGATGTATCTTACCTTAAAGGTCAGCTTTATTCGCATAATAATCGACCGAAGCTATTGCATCGGGTAAAGTAGTATTAAATGTCTTATTACTACCATTATTTAAATAAGCATAGTAGCCATTTGGCATTTTAATTGCAAGACCAACACCGACATTTTGTAATGAAGTTCCATTTTCGTACTTAGCAGACCATTCAGTGATTCGAGTATTTGGATCTGGGGCAACACCACTTGATGCAGCTTTAGTAGTAAATAAATCAGGGTATTTTTGATTTAATTCACCTAAGTACCTACCACCGTAATTTTGCTGCTGATTCTGGCTGCCATTACGAGTATAGCCAAAATAGATTTGATTAGCGAATGTCTTACCATCCACATAGAACTGCTTGCCATATGAATCAGCCCTGGTAACCGTGACTGCTTCCTGACTTGGAAAGCCGAACATCTGGTTCATTACCAGATCTTCTTGAACTTTCAAACCTTCTTGGTGAAGAGCGGCAATCGCATTCGCAAGTTCCTCGCCACTGCCATATTTGGTTGGATTATCAGTAGTTCCTAAGTTATAACGATCGTCCGTTGCATAGCCATCTTGATATTTGCTTGAATTAACCGGCATATAAGCTGGTGCCATCCAAAAATCAGTAATTCCAAGTTGATTGAACAGGGCTGCGTTCGCCTTGATTACGTTGTAAGCATGGTTGTTGATTGTCGTTGGTTCTGGCTGGGCTAGTGAGAAGTCTTGATAAATCATGTGTGCATCAAGGGCTGCATTAGAAGCGAAGGTCTTCCCTGAGACATTATTAACCTCTTGAGCATTGGTTTGGGCATTTTGAGTTCCGCTAATTACAGGTACCCAGACACTCAAGTATCCGTTTACGTATGGATTACTGTATCCTTTTACAGTGACTCGTAAAATACCTTTGCTATCTGTCGTTAAGAATGTAGAACCCATACCGTCATAAGTTAAACCATTATCTGTACTATTAATCAGGCTTCTATACTGTTCATTGGCATGAGCAACCCCCATGTTAATTTGAACGACCTGTTCACTCATTGTTGGGTTATTACCAACGATAACTGCCATTCCTGTTGTGCGACTCAATGAATCTGTACCTTTGCCTGACGCATCACTGACACCTTTACCATAACGAACACTTGCAATCAAGTTGTTATTAAGCTTAGTCATCGTTTGACCACCATTAACGAATGTCCGTCGTGCTTTCATTAAAGTCGTAATTGCATCGTAGTACATAGACTTTGTCTTCATGTATTGGTCAGTTTCATTATACAGGTCACCGTAGTATACCTGCGGAACAGTGTCCTTATTGCTTAAAAGGAGAGCATATTGTGCTGGCATGTTATATTGAGCGTACTGTTTGTCAGTCTTGGCTTGATCAGCATAAAACATATCCCACGCCTTTTGAGCCGTGATATCCTTATCATAAACAATTCGATTAACAAGGTTATTGCGCTGATCATGGTTAGTTACAAACGACCAATTAGGCGTTGCCGTATTCTCCGTTACATCGTTAGCCCGATTAACAATACTATTTGTCATTAAATTACTGATGCTGTCACGATTGTCGGCATTCCGACCAAGGGAACTCTCTAATTGGGACCAGTAACCCGAGTCCAGATATAATGCTGGATTGTTCTTGCCATTAAGCATTCGTAAATCACCATAATTATAGCCTTCATTATATACCAGGTGGCTGTTGGCATTTACCTGGTTACCCTTCGTATGGTACAGATCATTCATCAACTGCCCCAGCTGGTCAAGAACATCTGCGTCGATATGGTCAGCAGCATCAACACGAAAGCCATCAAAGTTCCCATTGACACTAGCATTAGCATTATATTGCATTAGTTTACCATAATTAAGCAAGAAGTATTCCCAGTTAAGATTCTCTGCTTGAACAACTGGATTGGAATTATCAATATCATTACCAAGCAACATTTCTGGACTGTGGTCGCTACTATCATTATTAGTTTGGTTATTAAGGGTTCGATCCATCAAACGATAATTGCTATCAGCATAGCTCGTATTGCCCTTAGCTTGATTACTAGAGTTATTATTAACAAAGACAAGCTGATCGTTCTGACTGTAAGATGGGAGCTCAGACTTCGCAGACAATTCTGGTATTGTGGTCATGAACTTATTGATGTCATTTGCCAGTGGACTTGTCGATTTATTGATAGCAATACTCTTTTCGATAACGAAGCGCAGATTACGTGCATATTTGTTTAATGTTGCACTATCAGTATCTTGAGAAAGATTAGCCACATTATCCTTGGTTAATCCATAATCAGTGTTTGTATATCCGTTGCTAACAAAGTATTTGATATATTTTGCCTCAACATCCTTACTTGGATATACATACATTAAGAGTGGTCGCCAATCACTAGCCGTTGTTTTATGCCAGGTCTTACCATCTTGGCTAGTACCATAAGGACGATACCAACCGCCATAGCTCAAGTAGCCATCAATATTATTAATTGACGATGAGTCAAAACTATCAGCTAAGTTCTCCCAATCGCCAGAGTCAAGTGTCTTTAAGAGCTTGTTGCTAGTAGCGTCATAAATATTAAACTTGCCATTTTCAATTTTGCCATAAGTTTTGCCCAATAATTGACCATCAGAAGCAAAGTTGTAGTTCTTTCCATCAATGACGTGCAAACCAATTAGAGCTGCCCCATCGTCACCAAAGTAATAAGTACCACCGTTGATCTTCTTAAATTGATTGCGGATGATCGATCCATTTTCATCAAAGTAGTAGAATTTATTATTTATTTTTTCTGACTGTGAAACTGCCTGGCGACCATCTGAACCATAGTATTTATCATTAATCCAGCGATTGGTTACCTTCAGATAGGTTGTCGGATCAAAATAATAATTGCTGCCATACCATGTCACTGGACCAGTAACAATTCGACCATCGTTACCAAACATGTACCAATCTCCCCATTGAGATTGAACATAGTCATTGTCGACACGTAGGTGGGTAACAGGATCAAAATAGTAATAAGTGCCTGACCATGGTGCAACCTTGCTGGCAGCAGTGCCGTCAGCTGTAAATAAGTACCAATTACCATCATTAGCTTTAATATAATTATTGGTTACTGCAAGATAGGTAACAGGATCGAAATAGTACCACTGGTTCTTCTTGTCCCACTTGTACAGGTCACTTACAATTCGACCATCCTTACCAAACATGTACTTCAAGCCCCATTGGGACGTTACATAATCATCATCAACCCGTAGGTAGGTTGTTGGATCGAAGTAATAATATGTCCCTGACCACCTTTGAACCCCACTCTGCACACGACCATCGTTACCGAACATATACCACAATCCCCATTGAGATTGAACGTAATTATTATCTACTCGAAGATATGTCAACGGATCAAAATAATAGTAAGTGCCAGCCCATGGTGTTACTTTGGTAGCAATTCGACCATCGTTACCAAACATATACCACAATCCCCATTGAGATTGAACATAGTTGTTCTTAACAATATTATGATTTTCATCAAAATCATAATAAGTTCCATCAATATTATGTACACCAGTTAATAATTGACCACCCTGTGTGTATTGGGTATGATCAGTATTCCAACCATCTGTTTGATTGTCAGCAGCTAATAAAGCAACTTTTTGATTATTAGCATTAGTATTAGAAGTTGTATCACTATTTACGGTAGCGTCAAGAATCTTGTG
>NZ_AYYM01000041.1 GCF_001436035.1 Fructilactobacillus sanfranciscensis DSM 20451 | reverse complement strand
TATACCCTATTGGCCTTTTTTGATCCATTATCAATGGCTTTTTAAATTAGGGCCTAGTACTTTTGGAATGGAAATACTTTCCAACACCAAAAATTCTAGACCCTCAAAAACTTGAACATGATTGTTCCGAGCTGTATTGAAGATCATTTCGGGTAGCGATTTATCGGTAACAATGTAGTTAATCGCGCTCATTGGTGCACTCATGTATAGTTGATGCTTACCGATTTTAGTGTGATCCACCAACAGCACAACCGCATCGGCATGAGCGGAAAAAGCTCGCTTGATATTAGCCTCTAAATCATTGGCATCCCTAGATTGCATAATTAAAGTTACCACCCAGTAAATGTGAAAAAAGACTATGGCAATAGTCAGGTGCTCATGTGTGATTACACGCAGGCAAAGGAGATTAAAGTCGTGCTTAGCGAGATTACTGATCAGGTTGCTAGCAGACTTCGTCACCATCAAGTACAAGGTGAAGTGGTTATCGTTGGGATTGATTATGCTGATGCAGAAGAAGCGGGCACCTCCGGTTTCGGTGTGCAAATGAAGATTTATCCCACAAACCACACTGACGATTTGAGCCCCAAAAAACGTCCGCACGTCCAACCGTACAATTCTTGTCCGGACCATTGACATTCTTGCCGAACGATTTGGCAGGTCATGCATGAATTAGGCATTCAATCGACTATGTATCGCAAACGTCCTAAAAAGCCTACAACCAATACTGACACGTCGCAGAAGCCTAATTTAATGAGACATCTAGCTGATTTATCTGGGGTCGTTACCACTGACATCACCTATATTCACCTGATCAATCAAAACTGGGTTTATCTCGCAACTTTGTTTGTCGTTTCTTGGTCACATCAAAACAAAATAAAACACTGGTAAAAGACCTGATGATGCGTGAATTTAAGAAATAANTTACAGCCGTAAGGGGTGTCCATACGATAATGCACCAATGGAATCTTTTCATGCTTCCCTCAAAAAGGAATGTGTTTATCCAGTGCCGGTCTTTGAGAATTATGAAACTGCCGCTGCTGTACTTTTTGAATATGTGCATGCTTTCTACAATAGGAAGAGAATTCATAGTTCACTGGGCTACCAGACCCCCTTACAAGTTGAAGTCGCAACACTTACGAGCCAAGTGCCTTCGTCAGAACGTAACTTCTTTTGTCCGGCCTATTGACATTCTTGCCGACGTAGATCTAAATAAAGACCCTGAAGAATATTATTATTCTTCAGGGTCCTCTTTAAATAATCGGCTCTAAAATATTCGCTACAGATATATTTATTTAATGGTTAATCATTACGGCGTTTCTTGATACCAAGAAAACCGAGTAAACTTCCAAATATTGCCAACAAAATACCAATAAATGACATTGTTTGACTTTGACTATTGTTTTCACCAGTTTGAGGTAATTCTGGTGAATTAACAGCACCGTTGTTAACTTTATGTTTAAGCACTACTGTATAAGTTGGTTCATCAGTATCAAAGACATGNAACAGCACCGTTGTTAACTTTAGATCCTGTATTAGTCGACGTATTGATTACTCCATTGTTAGTAGCGTTACTTGGCTGGGAAGGGTTCCCTTGGACTTCTTTGAAGGTATAGCCTGGAATTACCGGTGAATTCTTACTATCAAAACTCGTCTTGCCAGCAGGCTTATCTGGTTGATCTGGTTGACCAATCTTTGGTTGAACTGGTTGATGAGACTTTAAGCCTAAGCCAGAACTTCTGTTAATCAAACTCCAGTCAACCGGCTTACCCCCTTCACCCGGTAAGGCGGCACTGTTAACTGCACCTTCTTTAAGAACACCAAGCATATTATCGTTCCGACTAGAGTCGTCCCATACCCAGTCACCTTGGTTAGTTGCACGTGCTAATACAGTTGTCGTGTCATCTGGATTGATTTGTACTATGAAACTTGGTGCCAAAGTTGCATAGTTTCCTTCACCTGAAGCAAAGTCCTTGTTACTCATGTAAGAAGTAATTAGTACTTGATCAGGGTGACCTTCTACAGGTACTGCATAGTAGGAATAAGTAGCAGTACGCCAGTTTGCAGGTACTGATGCAGTTAATACGACACCTGAGTTATTTAATGGCTTGTACTTACCCATCAAGTTATCAGAAACATAACCGATCATAGCAACATTATCACCAACGATTGTGATATCTTTAGCGTTTAATTCACGATCGGAACCACGACTTACACGAGTTGCGGAGAAGAGATAATACTTATCACCAAGCTTAACTACGTTTACTCGTTCAACTTCGTCACTAGCCATTAATGTGGATACTAATGGTGAATAAACCTCTTCAACCTTTGGATTGGTTTGGTCATTGTTAAGCTTTAGGATACCAATAGCCCCATTAGCTAAACTGGCTAATTCACGGTCATTCTTGTTGTTCAGAAGTTTAAAGAAACTCTTGATATTAAAAGCATCATCGCCGCCATAGTTAGCCCAATTATAAATTTGATCATCACTTTGGTAATCTTCCATTCCCGTATTGGCTTCAAATACTAAGTAACGATCACCATTTTCTGATTGCACAACGTGAGGATCTCGGAGACAATAATCGTCGTTCTTACGATCCTTCCCGTTTGCGAATTGGTCATAGGTCTGATAGTGGAAACCATCACCTTCAAACAAAATATGGTAATTGTCAACACTCTTAATTGCTACACCATTATCATCTACATCAAGATTTAGTGTTGCAGTAGCAAGTCGTTGATCGTTTAACTTGTAATCAGAGGTATCGTTTGAAGTGTAGAATAATTGAATTGTGCCATTATCATTTACAATAGCTGACCCGGACCATTCTTGGTATACGTTATTTTCGTTAGTACCAAAAATTGAGCCTGCATTACGCCAATGTGAAAAGTCGTTATCACCATATTTATTGTAAAGAAGGTAAATATGATTATCACCGTTTGGTGTATTAGGAATACCCATCATCGCAATAACTAGTTGATAACCCTTGTAATTAGACACATAACCTGTGACAGGATCTTGTACTGGCCAAGAATCCCAAACATCAAGATGAGCCATTTTGCCAGTTTGGGCATCGACAGTATATGAGGCAGGCATATTCTTGATTTCCTTAGCATTAAAGTAAGGAACGGCATATTGTGGGTCTTGTTTTACAATTGCATTACCAATTCCTTCTAAGTCCTTAAAAGTTAATTTTGCACCTTTTTCAGCAGACTTAGAGAAGTTAATTTTATTTAATTCATTAATTTGTTCATCTGTTAAACTACCAGCATCAATCTTAGCATTTTGAACGGCTTTAGTTGCTTCGTGATTTAATTTCTTTAAGTTTGCTTGAGCAGCAGCTGATGGTTGTTCATTATTAGTTTGCTTTAATTGACTATTATCATTTTCTGTGTTGCTAGTATTTTTACTTTCGTCAACAACAGCAGTTTTAGTATCGTTAGCAACAGATGATTCTTGCTTTGTCGAGCCACTGGTTGCATTATCGTTAGCAACAGATGATTCTTGCTTTGTCGAGCCACTGGTTGCATTATCGTTAGCAACAGATGATTCTTGCTTTGTCGAACCACTGGTTGCATTATCGTTAGCAACAGATGATTCTTGCTTTGTCGAACCACTGGTTGCATTATCGTTAGCAACAGATGATTCTTGCTTTGTCGAACCACTGGTTGCATTATCGTTAGCAACAGATGATTCTTGCTTTGTCGAACCACTGGTTGCATTATCGTTAGCAACAGATGATTCTTGCTTTGTCGAACCACTGGTTGCATTATCGTTAGCAACAGATGATTCTTGCTTTGTCGAACCACTGGTTGCATTATCGTTAGCAACAGATGATTCTTGCTTTGTCGAACCACTGGTTGCATTATCGTTAGTACTGATAATCTTCCCATCAACATTAGCTTGGCGATCAATGTTAACGTTAGCAGTGCCGTCGTATTTATTGTTCTTAACAGCATCAGCGTGGGCGGTTACTCCCCCTAAAATTGAAGCTGATACTAGTGTAGCAACGGCCCAATTCTTACCGACTTTATACATTTTCTTATGTTCTTTAGTCATATTGGATACTTCCCCTTGTAATTAATCTGGCTTCTATTATACAGAGTAATTGCTCCTATGTCAATAAA
>NZ_AYYM01000040.1 GCF_001436035.1 Fructilactobacillus sanfranciscensis DSM 20451 | reverse complement strand
ACGTTTTTCAATTACTTCAACATGGTGTCCTCGTTTAGCTGCTTCATGAGCAAATGTTGATCCAAACAATCCTGAACCAACTACTAAATAATCAGTCATTTAATTTCTCCTTTTTGTTTATAATTTAATATTATTCAATTCCTTTTTTTAAAAGACGCACGAATCTTTGGTCGTAGCTATCATCATATAAAAAATCAATTGAATCTTTTATTTTTTGCGAATCAAAATCAACATCATCATTGATAAATTTTTTTAAATATTCTGATAGCTTACTATAATCACCAACTGGATACAAATACCCATTAAGATTGGATTTAATTAAATCTTCTGGACCCGTTTTACAATCAGTTGCAATTGCTGGAATTCCATAACTCATTCCTTCAGCGATCACCATAGGTAAGCCTTCAAAATTAGAATTTAACAATAATGCACTAGCATGTTCAATATCATTAAATGGATTTTTACTCCATCCTTTCAAATGAACACGGTTAGCAAGGTTTTCTTGGTTAGATATAATCTGTTTAATTTCTACCATATCTGAACCTGATCCATAAATATCCAAGCTCCAATTCCCTTGAATTCTTGATAAACATTCTAAAAGGCCTCGTAAGTTTTTTTGCCCATCTAGAACAAGTCGACCAATATAAATAAATTTACAAGGAGCTGCTTTAGTAATTGTTTTAGATTCTCTTTTAATTGGATTAAACAACAAACCAATTTTAGCTTCAGGTATCCCTAATGAAAGCAATTCACGTTTAATTCCCGTTGAAATTGCCAAATTATAATCTGCATATTTTAAATTATTAATTTTTTCCCCAATACCCGGATCAATAGACGACACATGAATCCAAGAAATAACCTTATAATTTTTTTTGAACATCTTTCTTATTTTTTCTGCAAGTTTTACTTGAACTGGGCCCAAACAAACTACCGCAGAACCATCAAAATGAATCAAAAAGTTAATTAAACGCAGAGTGTTTAAAATCTTATTTTTAAAGTTAGGATTATCAATTTTAACTACCTTTTCCATTTGATTTAACATTTCTGAATAATCAGAATGTTTAAATAAAAAAAATGATAAATCAAATTCAGATTGAATGGCTTTACTATTAACTAGATGGTGTAAAACGGTTGTGATTCCACCAGGTTCAAGATTAGTTATGAAAGTAACTTTTTCCTTCATTAATTATTTATCCTCTCACTTATTTAGCAAATTGTTTTTTATAAAGTTTGATATAGAAACTTGGTAAAATACCTGCTAACCCTAAAGCAACAGAATATTTTTTGTCTAAAAATTTAAAATAATTAAATCTTAAATCAGGTTTTAAAAATTTTCTTTGTTCACTAGCTGTCCAATTAGCGTTCATTAAAATGTTTCTATGAACAAAATATAAATCAATCCTTGCTTTAAAACTATTAAAATAATCAGGTACTTGTCCATCTACACTAACAATTTCTTTTACGTCATTAATATACTTCTGACATTTTTTTCCTAATTGTGGTTGAAAAGAATTAGTAATCGAACCTGATCGTTTGTAGATAACATATTCTGCTTTTTCAACAAACCCAATTTCGTCATAATTAATACATTTTAAATATTTTAAAACAAATAAACTATCTTCAAAAAATGTTTTGTTTACAAATTCAAGATTATTATTTTTAATAACCTGTAAATCATAAAGCTTATTCCAAGCTCCAACATCCATTTCTTTATTATCTACTAAATACTTTTCGATTAAATTATCGTTACTAGTAGCACTTTTCAAAACTGATTCATTTTCTAATTCAACATTACCATTCTGTAAAACCTTTTTAATTCCTGCAATGACTAGCTTATTTCCAGACATTTGACTCATGACATTATCTAAATAATCTGGTTCATATTCGTCATCATCATCAGAAAACATCACATATTTTCCTTTAGCAATTTGCATTCCGTGATTACGAGCTGCAGATAACCCACTATTTTGTTGCTTAACGCTTGTAACATTATGATATTTATTAGCATATTGATTAATAACTTCAATCGTTCCATCTTTTGATCCATCATCTACAATAATAATTTCAAAGGGATATTGTGTTTTTTGTTCTAAAATTGATTGAAAAGCACGCTCAATTGTTTTAGTCGAATTATAAGTTGTTAAAATAACACTCACTTCATAATTTGTCATGAAATTACCTCTTTAAATTTTTTTAAATATTATCTTTATATAATTAATTATAATAGCTAAAAGAAACTAATAAATAATTCGTTCTGCTTATATAACATATATTGATTTTAACATTTTTATTAATTATCAACATAAGTTCTATAACTAATTACTAAAATTTAAAACCGATTTATTCTCACAAAAAAAGATTAATGAAAAATAAATTCATTAATCTTTATTATTTCTATTTTTTAATTTAAGTAATGTTACTTTAATCAAATTTGGACGTAATAACAAAATAAAAACCAAATATGAAATCATTCCAGTAATAATTTCAATTAAAATCATTAACCAGCTATCTTTTAAAACCGCTCCTAATCTAAAGACAATTAAAAACATTAAGAACCCAGCCAACAAATATTTCCAATAACTAACGAATAGTTTTTTCATATTGATTTGATTTCGAATTGCATACATTTGATATCCAGTAACCGTAATTTCTGAAATAACTGTTGCTAATGCTGTACCAACAGCTCCCCACATTAAAATTAAAGGGACATTGGCAATAATATTTACAATTGCTCCTAAAATAACAGAATAATTAAAGGCTTTATTTTGATTAGTTGGAACTAAATATTGCAATCCAATTGCATTACTCCAACCGATTAACAAAACAACGACTGCTTCAATCATCATTAACGGAATTACAGGCATGAATTTAGGTCCTAAGAACAATGGTACTAAAGCTGGCGCAATGGCCGCAATTCCAAACATTAACGGAACCGCAATGGCAGTCACAAATTCAAAGGAAGTATATAAGTAACTCTTAACCTTATCAATTTGTCCATTTTTGTAAGCATTTGAAACATGTGGTAACATCACTAATCCAGTTGCCGTTACTACAGCTAACGACATTTTAACAATCTTGTCAGACTGCTCGAAAAACCCTGAAGCATTAACCGTAGTCATGTACCCTAGCATCGTTTTATTAACTTGAAGATAGATTTGTGTCGCAATTTCCGGAACAAAGAGTACCAATGATGGTAAAAAATGCTTAAATAATTTCAAGTGATGCCATTGAGGTTTTCCAATGAAACGTTTCAAACTCGGAAATAAGGTTAAATTACCAATCAATAACGACAAAGCTAGGATTAAAATATAGAGAGCTAAGTCATTGTAAGACTTAACCATGGTAAAAATACTTACTAAAGTAACAATCTTTACCACTAAGTTTCTAACCACCGTTACTGCAAAGTCTTCTACTCCTTGAAAAAACCAAGAAATATCAAATGTAGCTGCCAGTAGAGCAAATGATTGGGCCAAATAATAACCAAGCCAATCTTTTCGTACAAACAACAAGAAGATGAAAAATGCTACAAAAGCTAATGAAATTGTAATAATACGCATCAAAAAAATTTCATAAAAAGTATTGGTTAACTTTTGTTTATTATCTCTAACGTATGCAGTTTGCCGATTTCCATACATAGCAACTCCAATACTTCCAAATATGATAAAGTATTGAATAATTGAATTAGTATAAGCATTAATTCCAACACCATGTGGTCCCAAAACTCGAGCCAAGTATGGTGTTGTAATCAACGGAATTAATAAAACAAAGATTTGATATGAAGCATTATAAAGATAGTTTTTAATAACTTTCATAATAATTACTCGCCAAATTCTGATTTAACTAACCGAAGCGATGACATAATGGTTTGATCCATGTTGTAATAACGGTATTGGCCTAAACGACCACCGAAGACTACATTATCATCATTTTTAGCTGCTAATTCAGTATATTCTTTGTAAAGTGAACGGTTACGTTTGTTATCAATTGGATAGTAGGGTTCATCACCACGACTCCAGTTCTTAGGATATTCGTGAGTAATCACTGTTTTATTTTTATTACCTTTACCAAATTCAAAGTGTTTGTGTTCAATTACACGAGTATATGGCGTTTCAGCATCCGTATAGTTTACTACGGCATTACCTTGGTAATTATCAACATCT
>NZ_AYYM01000004.1 GCF_001436035.1 Fructilactobacillus sanfranciscensis DSM 20451 | reverse complement strand
AAATAGATGAGACAGTTACCCTATGCTCTTTAGAAATTGACCCAATGTAAAACCAAACAAGCTTAAATAACAACCCAAAATGTTTAAAATTATAATTAATAAAACAAATTTTAGGCTAAATTCAACGTGACCAATCAAAAACGTAACGATTAAAATAACTAAACAAATGATCGTATTTAAAACTAATTGGACAATGATTTCATCATACAACCATTTTAAAATCGTGTATTTGAAGGTTGCAATTTGTAATTCATAGAAATTTTTCATGGAATTAATTGATTTGGCAAACGAAACTAAAGAGTTTCCTGCAATTCCAATCAAACAACTAACAGTAAACCAAATATAAGCATATTTAGTTTTATAAAAACCACTCGTTTTGCTCATCATTACTAATGCTATGTACCAAAAAAACGGAGTTAAAATGGTAAAGAAAATAAAGCGCTTATTTCTAAAGGTATTTTTAATCATTAAGTAAATATTCATTATTCCACCTCACTATTATGTTGACGATACCATTGATCAATGGTTTGATTATGCGAATGAATGGTTGCTACTTTTTCATCGCAACTAATTTCACCATTTTTTAAAAGAATAACTCAATCAAAATAATGGTCAATTTGATTAAAATCATGAGTAATTGTAATGACAGTTCCTTTAATTTGATCCATATACCTCCAGAAAAAATCAATTGTTTCTAAATCCATTCCTACCGTTGGCTCATCTAAAATTAATAGTTTCGATGGTTTAATGGAACTAATTAATAAATCTAGTTTTCGTTTTTGTCCTCCAGATAAAGCTGAAACAAATTGTTTTTTCTTATCTAAAAGTCCAAATTCGTTAAGAACTTCATCAATATTTACATTAGTTAACTTATTTAATGAAATGGTCAGCTCAATCATTTCTGATACCCGAAAACTTTCAATTAAAGTATTTTCCTGAATCATCAATCCAAAGTCCAGATTTTGATTATAGTTACGTTCAACTGTACCTGAAGTCGGTTTTAACGACCCACTAATGATTCTTACTAAAGTAGTTTTACCAGCACCATTACTTCCTAAAAAGGCAATTCTTTCATTAGCAGAAACTTGTAAATTAATATTGCGTAATACAGGGGTATCAAAATCCATTTTAATTCCTGAAAGCTTTAACAATTGTTCTTTTTCAATTTTATTACCAGTAACTAGTTCATTTAAATCAACGTTAAAGATTTGGGATAAAGAAAGTAATTTATCTAAATCAGGAATGGAATCCCCCCCTTTTCCCATTTAGAAACTGATTGCCGTGAAACAAACATTTTTTTAGCTAACATTTCTTGCGATAAGTTTTGTGATTTAAGTTTTGTGCTTGTCGTAATTTAATAATTTGTTTTCTAAATTGATTTTGCATTTTAGATCTCCTATTTTTGATTCGATATGCATATCTGAATTTAAGTATACCTAAATAGTTAGAAAAATCTACAAAACCCCTGTTATCAAACGATTGCATAGCCCGCAACCAGCAGTTGCACATTGATTGCATTATACAATAACAACAAAAAAGACCTATGATTTTATCATAGATCTTAATTTATTAAACTAATGATTATTTATTTTCCCAAATAGCTTGTTTAAATTGTTCTCTTCCACCCATTTCCTCCATTTCAGCCCGAAGTGGATTCTTTTTATAGAAATCTTGATGATAATCTTCAGCTGGATAAAATGGTTTAGCAGCTTCAATCTTAGTTACAATTGGATCATCAAATTTTCCAGAGTCTTCTAATGCTTTTTTTGAAGCTTCTGCAATTTTTCGTTGTTCCGGACTATTTACAAAAATTATAGGACGATAACTATCGCCACGATCTTGAAATTGTCCCATTGCATCAGTTGGATCAGTTTGCCGCCAATAAATATCGACCAGTTGTTGATATGAAATTATTTCTGGATCAAACGTAATTTTAACGGCTTCAGTATGTCCAGTTTTTCCACTGCAAACTTCTTCATAAGTTGGATTAGCCACATGTCCACCAGTATATCCAGATACAACTGATTCAATCCCTGGCATCTGGTCAAATGGTTTAACCATGCACCAGAAACAACCACCTGCAAAAATTGCAGTTTCTGTTTTTTTACTCATTTAAAAACCTCTTATTTAATTAATTTTTTGTATTCCCCGTAGCCATCTTTTTCAAGATCAGCATATGGAATAAATTTTAAAGCAGCCGAATTAATGCAGTATCTTAAGCCACCTTTATCAGCAGGACCATCAGGGAAAACATGACCTAAATGAGAATTTCCATCAGAGCTTCTAACTTCCGTTCTAATCATCCCATAAGATGTATCCGTGTTGTTTTTAATTGCATTCTTATCAACTGGCTTAGTGAAAGCTGGCCAACCACAGCCAGAATTATACTTATCATCAGAAATAAATAATGGTTCACCAGTAGCTACATCAACATATAAACCTTTTTCAAAAAAGTCATCGTACTTACCAGTAAAGGCTGGTTCGGTCGCTGCTTCTTGTGTAACCGCATATTCTTCCGGGGTTAGCTTTTGTTTAAGCACATCTTCATTAAATTTACTCATCATTTATTCCTCCATGTTATTTATTAACCTAATGATAGATTAATTATAATAGATTGCAAACAATCTAACTTATTGATTAGAATATTTTAACAAAAAGCGATTGAATTCAAAAGGAATCCAACCGCTTTTTAATATTCTTGTTTTTTAGTAAACAAGAATTTATTATTTTTCAGCTTCTAATTGCTCAGTCAATGGTGGAACAACTTGTTTCTTACGAGAAACAACTCCAGGTAAACTCATGACATCATCGTCATTTAATTTATTAGCAAAGGCAGTTTCCACGATTGCTTTTGGTTCACCAACTACGATCATTTCTGAGTTACTAGTTAACACGTTCGTAACTAAAACTAAGAATAAATCATAGTTTTCTGCTTTAGCTTCTTCAACCATGGCAGTTTTAATGTCGGCAAGTCGTTTGTTAATATCTTCCAAATCAACAACGTTAATTTGATCGATTCGAACGTTTTTACCACCTAAAGTGAATGATTTAGCATCACTATCAATTAGTTCTTTGTCTGATTTAGCATCAACGTTGGTTCCGGCTTTAAGCATTTTAACACCGTAATCTTCGATATTATCTACTCCAGCAATATCAGCTAAAGCTTGTAAAGCATCACGGTCAACGTCAGTAGTGGTTGGTGATTTAAGTAACAATGTATCAGAAATAATAGCTGACATCATAAGACCAGCAATTTCTTTAGGAATATCAATTCCTTCTTCTGAGTACATTTGAGTAATCACCGTTGAACAACAACCATAAGGGGCTGCACGGAAGTATAGTGGTTTAGCTGTGTTAAACCCATTAATTCTGTGATGATCAACTACGTGAGTAACTGTCAAATTAGCAATATCATTAATACTTTGTTGTGGTTCATTATGATCAACTAACATTACTTTATCAGTTTCAGGTTCAGCATTTTCCACAATCCGAGGAGCCTTAACACCAAAGTAATCCAAAACAAATTTAGTTTCAGGATTAACAGGACCTAAAGCTACTGCTTCAGTATCGTAACCATCTTGTTTTTCTAAATATGCTAGTGCAATGGCAGCAGCAATTGCATCTGTATCAGGATTTTTGTGTCCAAAAACTAATTCTTTAGTCATTTAAATAATCTCCTTTAAATTCTTATAATTATACTTTACCACAAAGATAATTAATATCCTACATAGTGGATAAATAACTTTAAACTAAACTAGTAATCTCATCACTTTCTGTAGCAACTGGTTGATGATTAATTGAAACAGGTACACCATCAATTTTAACATCAACTTCTGGATTTCCATTAGAAGTACGATTTGAAAAACCATGTTCTTCTAAAATAACATCATGTCCATTTAAGTGATCAGTATAAATGGTTAAAATTTGATCATCAGGATTAATTCTAACAAAATTAGCGAGTAGATTCTTACGAGTCTTAAGATCACGTAAAACTTTAACTCCTTTACGTGCTCGGCTGGTAACAGGAATTTCATTTGTTTTTATTTTTTTAAAGTTACCATTTTGAAATACTAATGCAAGCGGTGAATTTTCATTAACTAATTGGGCATTAACGACGACATCGTCTTTACTCAAACTAATTGCTTTAGCACCAGTTGTACGAGCCCCATTAACAGAAACTTCACTAAGACTATAACGAAGAGCTAGACCTTGTTCTGTCATAATCAGAATGTCACTAGCATCTCCATTAGGAATATACTCAACATCAACAACTGAATCTAATTCATCTTTTAGTTTTTCATAAACAGTTGCACGGCTCTTATAAGTTCTACCTGGCAATAATTTTTCAAATTCGGTTTGTTTAATATGACCAGACTTTGTTGTAATTACAAAGTTACCTTGTTCTTTAAGGTTAGGAAAGGCAAATGACGCGAGTACTTTTTCATTAGAATCAATTCCACTTAATTGAGAAATATGATCCCCCGTATCTTTCCATTTAACATCATCTAATTCAAATACTGGACGATAAACTAAGTTACCTGCATCAGTAAAAATAAATAATGAATCGCGGGTACTCAATTGTTTAATAAAGACTGGGCGATCTTCGTCTTTTAAACCATTATCAGTTAATTCAGACGCTTTATATGAACGAATACTACTGCGTTTTAAATAACCATCTCGAGAAACCATGACCATAACTTGTTCATCTGGAACAACTACTTTTTTACTAATTTTGATATTCTCAATTTCTGCTTCAATTGTTGAACGTCGTGGACTGCGATACTCTTCCTCTAAATCCCGTAACTCATCAGCTAAAACGTGATCTAGTTCTTCTGGATTAGCTAAAATTGATTTAAATTCAGCGATTTTAGCCGCTAAATCAGCATTTTCTTTCTTTAACTTCGTTACATCTGTGTTGGTTAAGCGATAAAGTTGTAATGCAACGATGGCATCCGCTTGCTTTTCAGTAAAATCATACTCACTCATTAAATTATCACGAGCATCTTTACGATTTGAACTAGAACGAATGGTACTAATTACTTCATCAAGAATTGAAAGTGCCTTGATTAATCCTTCGACAATGTGTTGGCGTTCTTGTGCCTTATCTAAATCAAACTTAGTTCGTTTAGTAATTACTGAACGTTGATAATCTAAATATGTGGCTAAAATATCCTTTAATCCAAGTCGCTGTGGACGCATATCTTTAATAGCAACTACATTAAAGTTATAGGAAACTTGTAAATCAGTGTTTTTATACAAATAATTTAAAATTCCCTTTACTTCAGCATCACGTTTCAATTCGATAGAAATCATTAATCCAGTTCGATCAGAATCATCTCGGACTTCTGCAATTCCATCAACTTTTTTATTAATTCTAATTTCATCAATTTGTTTAACTAATTGTGATTTGTTTACTTCGTAAGGAATTTCAGTAACTTTAACTAATTTTTTACCACCACGAAGATCCTCAATCGTACTACGTGAACGAATCATGATTTTACCATGACCGTCTTTATATGCCTGCTTAATTCCATCTATTCCTTGAATGATACCACCAGTAGGAAAATCAGGACCTTGCACAAACTTCATTAAATCATCGAGCGTGGCATCCGCATGTCCTTGTAAGTAGAGTAAGGCATCAATTACTTCACCTAAATTATGAGGAGGAATTTCAGTTGCATATCCAGCTGAAATCCCAGTGGCCCCATTAATTAATAAGTTAGGCAATCGAGCTGGTAAAACAGTGGGTTCATACTCAGTATCATCGAAGTTTAAAACCCAGTCAACGGTTCCTTTATCAATATCTCGAAGCATCTCACCAGTAATTTTACTAATTCGAGCTTCTGTATAACGCATAGCTGCAGGAGGATCACCATCCATTGATCCATTATTACCATGCATATCAATTAGTGGTTCTCTTAGTTTCCATGATTGACTCATTCGAACCATCGCATCATAGATGGAACTATCACCATGGGGATGGAAATTACCCATTACATTACCAACTGATTTAGCAGATTTTCTGAAACCCTTATCATAAGTGTTTCCGTCTTTATTCATTGAATAAAGAATTCGTCTTTGAACAGGTTTCAACCCATCACGAACGTCTGGCAAAGCCCGTTCTTGAATAATTGCTTTTGAATAACGACTAAAACGTTCATCCATAACGGATGCTAAGGAAAGATTTTTAATTTCAGCTTCTTTTGCCAATCATTTCACCTCCTATTATTTTGTATTATCTAAAATACTTCCTTCATCTTCAAGATTAAATTGAACATTATTTTCAATCCAGTCTCGACGTGGTTCTACTTTACTTCCCATTAAAGTTGACACTTGACGTTCTGCAACAGCAGCATCATCAATTTGTACTCTAATCAAAGTTCGATGTTCGGGATCCATGGTTGTTTCCCATAACTGGTCAGCATTCATTTCCCCAAGGCCTTTAAATCTTTGCAATGTCATTCCCTTAGGAAAGTCTTTTCTAAGAGAATTTAATTCTTCATTGGTCCATGCATATTCAATTTTAGCTTTTTTACCTTTACCTTCTTGTAGTTTATAAAGTGGTGGCAAAGCAACGTAGACATGACCAGCTTCAATCATAGGACGCATAAACTTGTAAAAGAATGTCAATAACAGAATTTGAATATGAGCCCCATCATCATCGGCATCCGTCATAATAATGATTTTGTCATAATTAGCATCTTTTAATTTAAAATCATTTCCCATACCAGCACCAACAGTATAAATAATTGTGCTAATTTCTTCATTTTTCATGATATCAGCTACATTTGCTTTTTCTGTATTAAGAACTTTCCCTCTTAAAGGAAGAATGGCTTGATGCTTTCGATCACGACCTTGTTTAGCCGAACCTCCAGCAGAATCACCTTCGACTAAAAATAATTCATTTTTAGCAGCATCTTTTGATTGGGCGGGCGTCAACTTGCCAGATAGTAATTTTTCTTGTTTCTTTTTCTTTTTACCATGGCGGCTCTCTTCTCGAGCTTTTTTTGCTGTTTCTCTAGCTTTTCGAGCACGTAATGCTTTTTGAACTAGTGTATTAGCTAAATCACCGTTTTCCATTAAAAAGTAAAGTAATTGTTCATCAACAACACTATCAACGATTGAACGTGCTTCTGGTGTTCCAAGTTTTTCTTTAGTTTGGCCTTCAAATTGAAGTCCTTCTTCAGGAACACGTAATGCAATCACTGCAGTTAATCCTTCACGAATATCGGAACCGTCAAGATTTTTATCTTTCTCTTTTAAAATGCCAACTTTACGAGCATATTCATTAAAGGCCTTTGTCCATCCGCTCTTAAAACCAGCTTCATGAGTACCACCATCTTTGGTACGTACATTATTAACGAATGAAAGCATGGTTTCAGTATAGCCGTCGTTATATTCTGCAGCTACTTCAACTTCAATCCCTTGCTTACTACCATCAAAGTACATGACATCGCCAAGTACACTTTTTCCTTCATTTAAATATGCAACAAATTCCTTAATTCCATCATCATATTGGTAAACTTCTTCACGCTCTTTGCCTTCTCTTTCATCGGTAAGAGTAATTTTAACCCCTTTCAATAAAAATGCTGATTCACGTAAACGGGTTGCTAAAGTGTCAAAATTATACGTAATCGTAGTGAACATTTCTGAATCAGGTTTAAAGGTAATCGTGGTTCCATTGCCAGCTTTAGTTTTACCTAAATTACGAAGAGTTCCAACTGGATGACCACCATTTTCAAAATCTTCTTGATATTTTTGATGATCTCGCACAATTTCAACCGTTAAGTGACTTGATAGTGCATTTACTACACTAGAGCCCACACCGTGCAATCCTCCAGAAGTTTTATATCCTCCTTGACCAAACTTACCACCAGCATGTAAAACAGTTAAAATAACCTCTGGAGTAGGTTTACCAGAAGCATGCATTCCAACCGGCATTCCCCGACCATGATCGACAACTGTAATACTGTCATCTTTATGAATTGTTACATTTATTTCTTTTCCGTAACCTGCGATTGCTTCATCGACAGCATTGTCTACAATTTCGTAAACCAGATGATGTAAGCCTTTACTATCAGTAGAACCAATGTACATCCCTGGACGTTTACGAACCGCTTCTAATCCATGAAGAACTTGAATTGAGGAAGCATCATACTTTTCTGAATTGTTTAATTTCGTCATATGCTGAAAACTCCTTTTCGTCTGTATTTTATAATAACTTATTTAGCATGTATTGCAAATAAAGGATTTATCAATACCTTTTTATCTTGTAATCTGTCTTATTTAGATAATTAATGCTAAAATTATGATTGTTCATATTTAAATCTTTGGAGGAAAAATGATTAAAATAATTATTCTTTTATTGATTGCATATCTACTTGGATCAATTCCAAGTGGAGTTTGGATCGGTAAAACATTTTTTAGCATTGATATTAGGAGACATGGTTCAAAAAACATCGGTACCACTAATACTTACCGTGTTTTAGGGCCAGTTGCTGGAACGATTGTTTTATTTATGGATATTGGCAAAGGATTTATTGCAACTTGGCTACCGATGTATTATGGAATTAGTTCATGGTATCCACTGGTTTTTGGTGTAGTTGCAGTTATCGGACACACTTTTTCGATCTTTGATCATTTTAAGGGTGGAAAGGCTGTCGCAACTAGTGCAGGAATGTTATTGGCGTATAATCCAAGATTTTTCTTAATTGCAGCTATCGTCCTTGCATCCTGTATCCTAATTACAAGTATGGTGAGCCTTGGAAGTATAATTAGTTTCATCATGATTATTTTTGTTTCATTCTGTGCTCATGATAAAGCACTTACTTTAATTGCTTTCTGCCTAACCTGCTTTGTGATTTATCGTCATCGCAAAAATATCATAAAAATTATTCATGGAAATGAGAATCTAGTCCCGTTTGGTTTTTATTATTGGTATTTAAAATATATCAAAAAATCAATTAAATAATAAAAAGACTTTCAATATTGAAAGTCTTTTTATTTTAGAAAAATGTAATATCAAAATTAGTAACAAATTCTTCGCCGCAACATAATCGGCTAATATCATTTTTATTCCTAATAAATCCTGTACTATTTTCTGAATCAGCAATTCCCCACCATGGTTCAATACAAACAAATTCAGATTTAGTGGGGTAAGTTGACCAAACTCCAAAATATTTATTTTTATATGCTGTTAATGATACACCATGATGAGATTTCTTAGATTTAAGCGTAAAAGTAGTTTGCTTATTAGCTTCGACATCAAAAATTCGAGCATCATCTCTAAATAGTTCGTGACTAATCTTAATTGGATTACCATCAATACTAAACTTAGATTGATTGGAAGTTGTTAATCCGTTTTTATTTAATTCAATTAACGAATAATTTTTTTCAGGCTTTACAACCAACTCATAATCACTATAACTTTCTTCATCAGGATTGATTGGAACTTTAAAACCTGGATGAGCACCAATTGAAAAGTACATGGAATGTTCATCTTGGTTTTTAACTAACATTTGTATTTGTAAAGTATCTCCAACAAGAATATAAGTTACAAACAATTCAAACCTAAATGGATAAATCTTCATGGTTTTAGAGTTTGATTTTAACAAAAAAATCACTTTCGTATCATTAGAGTCAATGATTTCAAATTTACTATCACGTGCAAAGCCATGTTGATACATTGTATATGTTTTTCCATCATAGTTATATTCATCATTTTTCAAACGACCAACCATTGGAAATAAAATTGGAGCATGTCTTTTCCAATAATTTGGATTAGCTTCCCAAATATACTCGAGCTGGTGAGAATTTTTAACCGAGATCAATTCAGCTCCTATTTGATTAATTTTAACGGTTAAATCTTCATTTTTTAATGATACAATCATTGTCATTCTCCCCGCAAATAATTCTTTGTCTCTCTATTCTGACATGGATTAATAGCTTTGCAAAGAAAAAACATAAAATTTAAAAATATCTTAATCTGGATTCTCATCATCACGCCGTTTAAAAAAGTTTTGATAATTTTTTAACAATTTTTCTTTGGTAACATGCGTATAAATTTGGGTGGTTGATAAATTTGCATGACCTAATAACTCCTGCACAGTTCTTAAATCAGCCCCATTATTTAACATTTGAGTAGCAAAAGTATGTCGTAACATATGAGGATGAATACTTGTATTTAATCCACTTTTTTTCATAATTTGGTTTAAAACGTATTCTATTCCACGACTAGTAATATGTGAACCATGTTGATCAACAAATAGGTAAGGATGCTGTTTATTAAATTTATCCATTAATACATTCCGACTTTTATGAATGTATTCAGTGATTGCATCATTTGCATATTTACCAAAAGGCAGGTAACGTTCCTTATTCCCTTTACCAAGTACAAGCATCATATTATTAGATAAATCGACATCGTCAAGTGTTAAATTAGCGCACTCACTAACTCGAATTCCCGTGCCATATAAAACTTCTAATAAAGAAGTATTTCGATATGCTAATAAGGGATTTTTAGCTGTTTTAGCTGTTTCAAAAAGTTTATCCAATTCTTTATTATAGAAGAACCGAGGTAAGTGATTAGTATGCTTTTTGATGTTTACATATACAAAGGGATTATCTTCCACAATTTGATTGTTAACCAAAAAATTGTAAAAAGAGCGTAAAGAAGACATTTTCCGAGCAATTGTATTGTTATTATCTCCAAAATCATGTAAATGACTTAGGTAGACTTCCACATCAAAACTATCAATCAAACTAAAATCTTTATCTACACCAGAATCTGCTAAAAATTCAGAAAATTGTGAAATATCATCATGATATGCTCGGGCTGTATTATCTGAGTATTGACGCTCATTAATAATATATTTAATAAATAGTTGAATTAATTTTTGATTACTTTGATTCATTAGAATCACCTACTCTATTTAAAAAAGACTGTTCAAAAAGAACAGTCTCTTTTTATTTAATTACATTTTCTTCATAATCGCCTTCAGGACAAATTACTTGCCATCCGCCACGAACCTTCTTATTAACCAAGAAATGTCCACACTTAGGACAATCACGACCAATTGGTTTATCCCAAGTCACAAAATCACAATCAGGATAACGCGAACAACCATAGAATAATCGATTTTTCTTAGTTTTCCGTTCGATAACTTGACCTTCATGACACTTAGGACAAATTACTCCAATTTCTTTAACAATTGTTTGTGTATTACGACAATCTGGGAAACGAGAACAGGCAAAGAACTTCCCATATTTACCCATTTTTTCTACCATAGGAGAACCACAAATATTACAATTAAATCCGGCCAACGGTTCTTTAATTTGAACATCTTCCATTTCTTTTTCCGCATAACTAACTTCTTTAGAAAATGGTTGATAGAACTCACTTACTAATTTGACCCATCTAAGTTTTGCTTCTTCAATATCATCAAGTTTCCCTTCAATAGCAGCCGTAAAATCAACATTTACAATTTCTGGGAAATATTCTTCAATTAATTTATTAACGATTTCACCTAATTCTGTTGGTACAAACCGACGGGCATCAAGTTTAACGTAATAACGTTTTTGAATCGTCATCAAAGTAGGAGCATAAGTCGATGGTCGACCAACTCCGTTTTCTTCGAGAGCCTTAATTAAGTTTGCTTCTGTATATCGAGCTGGTGGCTGAGTAAAGTGTTGATTAGGAACATTATTATCTAAAGTGACGTGATCACCAATTTCAAGATCGGGAAGAATATTATCTTTCTCTTTTCCTGCTGAATAAGCTTTTAAATATCCTTCAAAATTAAGTTTTGAACCGTTAGCACGATATTCGACCCCATTTTGAACTACTTTAACAGTTTCTGTATCAACAATTGCGGGTGTCATTTGACTAGCCACAAATCTTGACCAAATTAAATTATATAATTTGAATTGATCTTTAGTTAAGTATTTTTCAATCTGCTTAGGGGTTCGCATAACTGAAGTAGGTCGAACAGCTTCATGGGCATCTTGAGCACCTTCAGGAAGTTTCAATTTCCGCGGATGATTCAAGGCATACTCTGGACCATATTCATCATGAATGAATTGGGCTGCTTCGAGCTTAGCTCCTGCAGAAATTCTAGTTGAATCAGTACGCATATAGGTAATCAATCCTTGACTACCTTCTTTACCAATGTTAATTCCTTCATACAATTGTTGAGCAGCCATCATGGTCCGACCAGTTTTAAAATGCAACTTTTTATTTGCATCTTGTTGTAAGGTACTAGTGGTAAACGGACGAGGCGGTTGTCTTTTCTTTTCTCGTTTTTTAACATCCGTAATTTCAAAATCAGCTTTAGCATCAAGCTTCTTTAGAACATTTTGAACATCATCATTATTGCCTAAAGGAAATTTCTTACCATCCACACCATAAAAAGATGCTTTAAACTTTGAACGTCCCTTTTTAAAAACGGAATCAATGGTCCAATATTCTTCTGGATTAAAAGCTTGAATTTCACGTTCTCGTTTAATAATAATCCATAGTGCAACGGATTGAACTCGTCCAGCACTAAGCCCTTTTTTTACTTTTTTCCAAAGAATTGGGGAAATTGAATATCCCACCAAACGATCAATAATCCTTCGAGCTTGTTGAGCATCAACTAAGTTCATATCAATCGTACGCGGATGCTTAAAGGCATCTTTAACTGTTTCTTTAGTTATTTCGTTAAAGGTTACTCGATTTTTATCATTAACATCTAAATTTAATACATGAGAAACGTGCCAAGCAATTGCTTCCCCTTCACGATCAGGATCGGAAGCAAGAAAAACTTCTTTAGCTTTTTTTGCCTCTGCCTTTAACATTTTAATTGTGTCACCTTTACCACGAATTGAAATATAATCAGGTTTAAAATCATCCGGAATGTCAATTCCCATTCGACTTTTAGGTAAATCACGGATATGTCCTTTACTTGCGACAACCGTATAGGTTCTTCCTAAGTATTTACTAATGGTCTTTGCTTTAGCAGGTGATTCCACAATGACTAATTTTTTATTCGTAGTACGCTTTTTTTTACTTTTTGCTGTTGTTTTCTTTTTACTAGTCATACTAGTGGCCATTAAATCTATCCCTCATTTATTTTTTCTACATATATAGTTATTTTTTATTTGAATTTCTAAATCATCATATTGCAGTTTTTTTATAGTGTCAAATGACAATGCGTCCTAAGACGTCTCTTTCATCGAGACAAGGTTGACAACCTGCGGCAATTAATTCGTTGGAACCTGCCGAATAACTGCTATTAACATTACCAGGTACTGCAAGGATATCACGATTATTTTGTAAAGCTAAACTTGCTGTAATCAACGAACCAGATTTAAGTCTTGCTTCGACAACTAATAATTTTTGTGAAAGTCCAGCAATAATACGATTTCGTTCAACAAAATGATGTTTGCGCGGACCAATTCCAGAATCATATTCGCTCAAAACTAAATTATTTTTTGTTAGTTCAATTTGAAGTCCTTGATTACTTCGAGGATAAAAACAATCTAATCCCGTTCCCAAAACTGCAATTGTTTTTCCCCTATTAGCTAAAGCAATCTGATGTCCAAGCGTATCCACTCCTTCAGCCAAACCAGAAACAATTACATAATGACTAATTACATTCTGACTAAAAATTTTTTTCATAGCCTGAACTGCGTACTTAGAACATTTTCGAGAACCTACCACACCTAATAAATTTTTTTCGTTTAATAATTTTAAATTACCAGCATAGAATAATATCACCGGTGGCAAATACATCTCTTTTAATTGTTCTGGATAGATGTCATCAAAAATTGTAATCCATTTTTTTCTCATAGCCTGATTAACCATAATATTTAAATCGCGACTTAGAAAGGAAACTGCAAACTTTTGATAATTTAAATGATGTTCTCTGAGTAAATTAATAGTCATGGCTTGAACTTCTTCAATATCTAAATTACCAATATTTTCATTTTTCAGCCACTGATAAGCTAAATTTTCTCCCTTTAAACCAATCCCCGGACACAATTTAATTCTTAATAACAAAGTTCTTTTATCCATTTAACTAGCACGCTCCACTTTTAGATAGATACGTAATTAGTTTATTTTTGAGTTAGATCTTTAACCGGGGCAAAGGTTTTACGGTGAATTGGGGTTACCCCATATGTTTCTAAAGCAGCTAAGTGTTTTGGGGTACCATAACCATCATTATTACAAAAATCATATTCTGGGTATTGCTTATGATACTTAATCATTAAATCATCACGCGTTACTTTAGCCAAAATACTTGCTGCTGCGATTGAGTTTGATTTTGCATCACCTTTAATTATTTTTAATTGTGGAATGTCCAGATCTATATCCATTGCATCAATTAATAATTGTTGAGGCTTAACATCTAATGATTCAACTGCTTGTTTCATTGCAATCCGAGTCGCTTGATAAATATTAACTTCATCAATTACATGATTATCAATAACAGCATAAGCATAACTAATTGCTTGTTCCTTAATTATTTTAACTAATTCACGGCGTTTCTGATCAGTTAATTTTTTTGAATCATTAACCTCTAGAATTTTAAAATCATGTGGCAAAATAACTGCTGCTGCAACCACAGGTCCTGCTAATGGACCTCGACCGACTTCATCTATTCCAGCAATTAAGTTAATCCCTTGACTCCAGAAATTAGTTTCAATTTCAAATCTTTTTTCAAAATCATTTTCTGCTTTTTGTTGACGTGCAATTCTACTTTGAGTTTGTTTAATGATATTTTGTACACCCTTACGTTTATCATCCTTATATAACGAAAAAAGCGGGTCCTGTGTTTCTCGAACTCGCATAAAAGATTCTTTAATTTCTTTAATATTCAAAACTATTCTTCTCCAACAGAAATTTTATCTGGAAAGTCTAAAGTATAACGTCCTAATTTACCTTTTCTAACATCATTAATTATCCGATCTGAGGCACGTTCATAATCATCGCGCATTCCTAGATTTGCTGTAATTTTAAGGAGCAAATCTGGATTACTTAACTCGAAATCAGCATCTGTTAAATGATAACGATTCTTTAGCTCTTCTCGATGATTCTGTTTGAAAAAGTCTAACGCAAATAATGCTACATCATCACTATGAAATGAGCTTTCTCGAATTGCACCTGTTAATGAAAGCTTTTCTGCAATCTCTTGAGATTGAAATTTAGGCCACAAAATTCCGGGCGTATCTAATAATACTAATTTTCCATTAGAAGTTAGCCATTGTTGCCCTTTTGTAACTCCAGGTCTATTACCAACCTGTGCAGAACGTTTACTAACTAATTGATTTAGCAAAGTTGATTTACCAACATTAGGAACACCAACGCAAATTGCTTTTAAAGCCTTTCTATCATATCCCTTATTACTTTGGGATTCTAAGTAATCTTTTAAAATACCTTCAGAAATATTTTCAATTTTTTTTCGAACTCCATTAACTTTAGAATCAATAGCAATTGCTCTAATTCCTTGTGATTTAAAATATTCAATCCATTTTTTTGTCATTACAGGATCAGCTAAGTCAGCTTTAGTTAAAATCATTAAGCGGGGTTTGTCACGACTAATTCGTTTAACTTCTGGATTAATTGATGTGTATGGAATCCGAGCATCTACTAATTCAAACACAATATCTACTAATTTAATGTTTTCCTCGAATTGGCGGATTGCTTTAGCCATGTGACCCGGAAACCATTGAATATTACTTTTCATAATTTCTCCCTTAATCTAAATAAGCTAAGTATTTTTGCCATGCTTCATCAAAAATTGTCATACTTGGTAAATATCCAGCATTCTCTTCCAAATATTTTGAAATAATTTCAAAATTATTTTCGTGCTTTGGAAATTGAGTATCAAAGAAAGCATTATTAGCAAATTGTGAGATTTCATCATAACCATTCGGATTTCTTTCGGTCATTAAATATTCATAAAAGCTTTTCCTCATTAATAAAACCTCTTACTTATTTTTTCTTTGATAGATTTCGAAATGATGAGGATAATCAAGATTATCTTTCCCATCAATTTTCTTAATTAATTTAAAATTATCATAGTTAATCTCAACCATTTTTGTATCACCGTCAACATTTTTATCAATCTTTGTACGATACAAATAATCAGTATAAGGCAAAAGTTCTTGATAAATTGCTCTTCCTCCAACTACAAAAATCATTTCATTTGGAAATTTATTTGCATATTGCAAAAGGTCATCTTTTGAATTAAAAACGGTAACACTTTCTGGAAATTCTGATGGGTCTCGATGAGTTAAAATTAAATTTTTTCGCTTTGGTAATGGCCGACCAAAACTTTTAAAAGTTGTATAACCACAAATAATTTGATGATTAAGGGTTGTTTCTTTAAAAAATGCCATGTCATCGGCAATATGCCACGGAAGATTTCCATCCTTACCGATTACTTTGTTGGCAGCTTCTGCCCAAATAAATGCTAACATGTTAACTCCTTATTAAACTGCCACAGCACCTTTAATTGCACTGTGATGCTTATAGTCTTCAATTTTAATATCATCCATATCATAGTCAAAGATACTTTCTTTTTCAGGATTAAGCCATAATTTAGGTGCTTTAAAAGGTGTTCTAGAAAGTTGCTCCTTAATTTGATCAACGTGATTCAAATAGATATGTGCATCACCTAATGTATGTACAAAATCACCAGGTTCAAGGCCACATTCCTTTGCAATAAGACTAGTTAACAATGCATAACTAGCAATGTTAAAAGGAACCCCTAAAAAGATATCGGCACTACGTTGGTAAAGTTGACAACTTAATTTACCGTCGTTCACATAAAACTGAAACATTGTATGACATGGTGGTAATGCCATATCGTCAACATCTTCTGGATTCCAAGCAGAAACAATCATTCGTCGTGAATTTGGATTAGTTTTAATTGTTTCAATTACCTTTTTAATCTGATCGATTGTTTCACCAGTACTGGTTTTCCACTTTCTCCATTGACTTCCATAGACTAAGCCTAAATCTCCAAATTTCTTAGCAAATATTTCGTCATCAAGAATCATTTGGCAAAACAATTTTTTTTGTGCAAGATATTGCTTTTTGAATTCGGGATCTTTTTGAGATCTAATCCCAAAATCAGTCATATCTGGTCCAGTATATTCATCTGAATTAACCCAACGTTCAAAAGCCCATTCATCCCAAATATGATTATTATTTTTCAATAAATAAGCAATATTAGTGTCTCCTCTTAAAAACCACAACAACTCACTTTTTATTAATCGAAAAGGTACGCTTTTAGTGGTTAATAATGGAAAACCCTGGGATAAATCAAATCGCATTTGTTGTCCAAAATAACTAATAGTTCCTGTTCCCGTTCGATCTTCTTTTTTGTGTCCATTTTCTAATACAAACCTTGCTAAATTTAAATATGCATCTTCTAACATTAAAAAATTCTCCTAATTATTATTCAGCAAATTCGCTCAAATATTCCCAACGAGCAACCAAATCATCTGATTCTTTGTTTAAATCATCTAATTTTCGTTGTAATTCAGCTAATTTATTATAATCTTCGCCATTATTTTGCATTTCTTCTGTGACCTTTTTAATTTCATTTTCATTCTTTTCAATTTTTGCTTCAATGCCATCAAATTCAATTTTTTCAGCATAAGTAAGCTTAGTTTTCTTTTTCGTTGAATTAGATCTTGCTTCAACTTTATTATCTGATTTTACCTTTGTTTCATTACGCACTTTTTTTTCTTTTTTACTGCTTAGATAATCTGTAAAAATCCCATTATATCGTTCAATCTTAGTATTTCCTTCAAAAATTAAAAGACGATCAGCAACTTTATTAAGGAAATAACGATCATGTGACACAGTAATGGTTGTCCCATTAAAATGCTTAATGTAATCTTCTAGAACAGTTAATGTAGCAATATCAAGGTTATTGGTAGGTTCATCCAAAAGCAAAACATTTGGTTGTTCCATCAATAATTTTAAAAGATAGAGACGACGTTTTTCTCCCCCAGAAAGTTTCCGAATCAAAGTTCCATGCATAAATTTAGGGAATAAAAATTGTTCTAATAAGTTGGTTACACTAATTTTGTTGCCATCTGCATCAACAATATTCTGCCCAATATCAGTTAAATAGCTAATGACTCGTTTATCTTCTGGAATGGTCTCCATTTGTTGTGTGTAATAGGCCATTTTTACAGTTTCCCCAATTTCAATCGATCCCGATTGAATTGGTAGTATGCCGGCAATAGCATTCAGTAATGATGATTTACCGGCACCATTTTCACCACTAATTCCAATTCGCTGTCCATTTTGAATTAACATACTAAAATCTCGAAGGACTGGTTTATTTGCAATTTCAAGGCTTGCATGATTAATTTCAATTACTTTTTTACCAAGTCGTTGTTGTCCCATTGCAATATCAAGTTCACCATCAAGTGGTGTTCCTTCTTTGACTTTGTCTTCAAGTTGGTTAAATCTCTCAATTCTAGCATTTTGCTTAGTCGAACGAGCTTTTGCCCCAGTTTTCATCCATTTGAGCTCTTGTTTATACAATTGTTGTTCTTTATGACTGGTAGCCAACTGTTCATCGACTAATTCTGCCTTTTTGGCAACATATGTTTGATAATTACCAGGATATTCATACAAGCTCCCAAACGACAATTCCCAAATATGATTTGAAACCTGATCTAAGAAATAACGATCATGAGTTACAACAATCAATGAACCCTTGTAGCTAGATAAATATTGTTCCAACCAATCAATTGAGTCAAAATCTAAGTGATTGGTTGGTTCATCAAGTAAAAGTAAATTAGGAGATTGAATTAGTACTTGTGCTAAGCCAACTCGTTTTTGTTGCCCACCAGACATTGTACCAATTTTCTGATCCATATTAGTAATCTTTAGCTGAGTTAAAATTGTCTTAACTCGACTTTCAGTATTCCAAGCATCACCTTCGTTCATTTTAGCCTCAGCAGCTAAATAACGCCGTTCAAATTCTTGATTATCAGGATGATTGGAATAATCATTCAAGGCATCTTCATAATGTCTAATAATTTTAAAAACTTTTTGTTTCCCAGCAAAAACTGATTCCATTACTGTCATATCTTCTGGTAAATCAGGTTGTTGTTGTAAATAACCAATTCGATAAGCTTTAGACGTAATAATATTGCCAGTAAAATCATGATCAGTTCCTGCAATGGCATTCAGTAATGATGATTTACCACTACCATTGGTACCAATTAGACCAATTCGATCGTTTTCATTGATAATAAAGTCAAGATTCTTAAATAGAACCTTTTCACCATATGTTTTTGTTAATTTATCTGCTCGTAAAGTTTCTACCATAACTACCTCAATTTTCGTTTGCTAATTCTTTGGCCTTATTAATTAATGTAATTTGGTCGTTTTCGACTTCCCCATTAATTACCATTAATTCTAAGTCATTTAATACTTTACCTAGTTGGGGACCTGGCTTAAATCCAGCTTTTATTAAGCTACCACCATTAACGTTTAATTCGGCTTTTTGTTTAATTGGCAGGCTATTAAAGGCATTTTCTAATTCTTCTTCTCCTTGATTAAGTCCATAGATTTCCATCACATGATTAGCATTTAAAAGATTATTTAGTCCAATTTGATAAATAAATAGAGAAACTATTTGTTTATTTTGCAACATTTTAATTCCTTTAACAACTTGTAAAACATTTTCAGTCATTTTATTAGAACATTTCCACAATTTCATCATTTTTCTGATTTGGGATTGTTTTAAGTTTAGTTCAAAAGCCAATAGAGACCAAACTTGAATTTCATTAGTTAGATGATTACTTAAATCCAAATTAGCTAGGTGTTTTAATTCGGAAAGATATTGATTAAAGAAAGGAACATATTCAAACAAATCAGTTCCTAAAATTTCTTGTAACCCTCGTGATGGTGAAATTCCTAACATCATCTTGATAAACTCTACGTTGATTCTTTCAATTGCAATTTTTTTAAGCAGCTGACAGTTTGCTTTAATTGCAGCAAAGGTTTTTTCTTCAATTTTAAAATTTAATTGACTACCAAAACGGACAGCTCGCATCATGCGTAACGCATCTTCGTTAAAACGTTGATTTGCATCACCAACGGCACGAATTAAATGATGCTGTAAATCTTTCATGCCATTAAATAAATCAATTACCTCACCATTCTCTTTCATCGCGAAGGCATTAATCGTAAAGTCTCGCCGTTTTAAGTCTTCTTTTAAAGATCTAATAAAGGTTACCTTATCAGGTCGACGAAAATCTTGATATCCACTTTCAGTTCTAAAAGTCGTAATTTCAAATCCCTTATGATCAAACATCACTGTTACAGTACCGTGTTCAATTCCGGTATCAATCGTCCGTTTAAAAATTTTTTTTATTTCTGCTGGATAGGCAGATGTGGCCATATCTACATCATGAATTGGCAAATTCAATAAGGTATCACGCACGCTCCCACCAACAAAATATGCTTCAAATCCATTTTGTTCAATTACTTGAAGGACCTTTCTGGCGTCAATAAATTCTGACGGCAAATTTTCAATTTTCATTTTATATCCCTCTTTCATTAGCTTGTCACTTTATTATACCTTAAAAAAACAGCCCAAATATTAATTTAGACTGTTCTTTGGATTTTATTTTGTTTCCAAATCTTGTAACATGTAAACCATTTCGTCATCATCTGGAACTAAATTTACATATTGTTTCAAAAATTCAATCGATTCATTAACTTTTCCGTTCTCACGTAAAAAGAAAATATAATTTTTCAAAAAATCAGGATTGTCTTTCAAATTCATAGCTGCTTTTTGATAATTTTCACTAGCTTGCTTAATTTTATTCATATGATCATAAGAAATTGCTAAGTCCCAATACAATTGAGGAACCAAATTATTATCAGAAAGATAATCAGATAAGAAATCAACATCTTTTTCAAATTGTCCATCTTTAACATAGATTTCAGATAATTTGGTGACTACTTCCATATTGTCTGGATTAACTTGATTACCTTTTTCTAGATATTTAACTGTAAGATCCATTTTACCTAATTTAGCAGCGATATCAGCAGCTTTAAGATAAAGAATTACATTATATTCATCAACGCTTAAACCTTCTTGATAAGTTCTTAAAACGTCTTCTGGCTTATTGTCTTTTTCAAATGCCTCTCCTAAATAAATATATAAAGAAGCATATTGATTATCAGTATCTCTAAGCATTTCAAAAATTTCAATAGACTTTGCATAATTACCTAATTGCAAATAAGTAAATCCCGTTTCAAATAAAACATCTGGGGTCATGTCAATTGGTTTAATTTGTTCTAAATAGCCAATGGCATTTTCAAAATTACCCACGTGTGCATAAGAAACTCCAAGACGTTCAACTAAATTAACATTTGAAATTGATAATTGTCCTTGTTTAATTAAATTAAGGTAGAGTTTAATTGCACTTTCATACTTACCTTCAGAATAATATAGCTCAGCCAAAGCAAACTTTACAATTGGTTCATCAGGAGCTAATTTTTCAGCTTCTATTAGTTTGTGTTCGCTAACTACAAATAAATCCTGGGTTTGATATAAATCAGCCTCTACCAACAAAGCATTAATGTAATAGCTTGAGTCTGGTTTGATTTCGTTTAGTACTTCTAAAGCTCCATCAGTATCATCCTTAGCAATTAAAATATCAGCAATATAAGTTCTAATTTCATCTTCATCAGGATATTTTTTTAATAATTGACGATAAATTTTTAAAGCATCATCAGAAAAACCTAGTGAGTAAAGTTCTTCAGCTAATGAAAATAACATATCATCATTATCTTGATCTAAAGCATTTTTTAAATTCTTTTGATATTCATCTAAATCATTGTTTTGTAAGGCTTCTAACGCTTTTTCTGAATTGCTCATAGTTAATTCTCTCCTCCAACAAAAAAACCAGCTCGCTTAAGCGAACCGGTTTTAACTGTCAAAATTATTTAACAGCATCCTTTAAAACTTTACCAGGTTTAAAGGCAGGTACTTTACTTGCAGGGATTTCAATTTCCTTACCAGTTTGTGGGTTACGTCCCTTACGGGCAGCACGTTGACGTACTTCGAAACTACCAAAACCGATTAATTGAACACGTTCGCCTTTAGCAAGTTGATCTTGGATTGCTTCAAATACAGCATCTAAAGCTGCAGTAGCATCCTTTTTAGTTAAACCAGTTGTTTTTGCAACATCATCTACTAATTCTGCTTTGTTAGCCATGAGTGATTCACCTCCTGATAAATGTTCAGATGAACATCAACTTGTAAGCTCCTTAAATTATGTATCGGAACTATGAAATAATCTAAAGACTATCTCGTACTTAAAGATATCACACCAAAAATACGATTGCAACGCTATTTCGATGAATTACTTCAGCAATTTCGATTTTTTATTTAAAAAAGTTTATTATTTTCTACTTCTTGGAATTATTCTGATTGGAGTACCTGTAAAATCAAAATTTTTACGAATTTGATTTTCTAGATAACGACGATATGAAAAATGTAATAGTTCTGGATCATTAACAAAAAGAACAATTGCAGGTGGTTGTGTTGCAACTTGTGTAGCATAATAAATTCTAAGTTTACGAGTTTTAATTGTTGGAGTTGGAGTCATTGCGACAGCATCCATAATAACTTCGTTAAGAGTAGATGAACTAATCCGTTTCTTATGATTTGTATTAACCTTTTCAATTAAATCAGGCAATTGCGACAAACGTTGTTTTGTTTTTGCAGAAACAAAAACAATCGGTGCATAAGCAAGATATTGAAATTCCGCTCTAATAGCAGCTTCAAATTGTTGTTGACTGTGATTATCCTTTTTAAGGGCATCCCACTTATTAACAACAATAATAACTCCTCTTCCGGCTTCATGAGCATATCCTGCAACCCGTTTATCTTGCTCTCTAATACCTTCTTCAGCGTTAAGTACAACTAAAACTACGTCACTTTCATCAATAGCCTTCATTGCTCGCATAACACTATATTTTTCAGTTTTCTCGTAAACCTTACCACGTTTTCTAATTCCCGCAGTATCAACAATTGTAAACTCTTGTCCGTCATGAACAAATTTAGAATCAATTGCATCCCGAGTTGTTCCAGCAACATCAGAAACAATTACTCGATTATCCCCTAAAAATGCGTTAACTAATGATGATTTTCCAACGTTAGGACGTCCAATTAAACTAAAGCGTATACTATTATCTTTTTTCTCTTCTGGAGCTTCGGGAAAGTTTTTAATAACTTCGTCCAACAAATCACCTAATCCAAGACCATGAGCCCCAGAGATTGGATATGGATCGCCAAAACCTAATGAATAAAAATCATAAATATCAGCGCGACTTTCAAAGTTATCTATTTTATTAACTGCTAAAACAACTGGTTTATTTGATCTATATAGTATTTGTGCAACACGTTCGTCAGCATCAGTAATACCTTGTTTACCATTAACCATAAAAATTATGACATCTGCTTCATCAATCGCAATTTCAGCTTGGGCTGTAATCTGTTTGATAAATGGTTGATCAGAAACTTCAATTCCACCAGTATCAATCAAATTAAAATTGTGTCCTAACCATTCTCCGTGAGAATAAATACGATCTCTAGTTACACCTGGAGTATCCTCAACAATTGAAATTCTTTCCCCAGCAACACGATTAAAAATTGTTGATTTACCAACATTTGGACGACCAACAATTGCTACAGTAGGCTGTGCCATATAATTCACCTCTCCTTCTAAAATAAAAAAATCCCCCAAATTAATGAAGGATTTTTTATGAAAAACTATTCTTCTGAATCGTTATCAATGTCTTTTCCTAAAATATCACCTAAAGTGAAACCACTTTCTTCTTCAGGAGCATTTGAAGTTGAATTATCATCAACATTCTTTTTAGGAGCCTTCTTGTTTTCTTCTTTAGGAGCTTCTTCCAAGGCTTTCATTGATAATGCTAAACGATGTTCTTCAGGATCAACTGAAAGAACCTTAACTTGAATCTTTTCACCAGATTTAAGTACATCGCTTGGCTTGTCAATATGCTTGTGTGAAATTTGTGAGATGTGAACTAAACCTTCAACACCTGGTAAAACTTCAACGAATGCACCAAAGTCAACAAGACGTTTAACAGTACCATCTAATATGCTACCAACAGCAGCTTTTTCTTCGATGTCATCCCAGGGACCTGGTTGTAATTGTTTGATTGATAATGAGATACGATTACGTTCTGGTTCAATTGCGAGAACCTTAACCTTAACGTCTTCACCAACTTTAAGAATATCACTTGGTTTACTTACATGATCATATGAAATTTCAGAAACATGAACTAAACCATCAATTCCACCAAGATCAACAAAAGCACCGAAGTTAGTTAAACGAGCAACTTTACCTTCAACAATATCGCCAACTTTAAGGCTACCCATGATTTTTTCTCTTGCTTCTTTACGATCTTTTTCAGCAACAGCACGATGTGAAAGAATTAAACGATTATCTTCAGGAACAACTTCAATAATCTTAACTTCTAATTCTGCACCTTTGTATTGATTTAAATCGCTAACAAAATGATCAGTAATCATTGAAGCTGTAATAAATCCACGAACACCATCAGCATTTACTACTAAACCACCACGTACAGGACGGGTAACTTTAACAGTAATATTTTCACCTTTATCAGCTTTTTCTTTAATTTCATCCCAAACCTTAAGAGCTTCGAGACGACGGATTGAAAGGAGGTAACTTCCACCTTCTTTATCATCACCGATTTTTGAAACTACGACAACTTTTACGGTGTCTCCAACTTTATATTTATCAGTTGGATTACTTTCCATGGTAGCAGAAACTTCTTTGCTTGGAATAACACCTTCAACACCAGCACCATCAATTCCTACCATCAATTGTGAATCGTTATCTACTGCTAAAATTTCACCAGTAACAACATCACCCACATTGACTTCTTTAATATTATTAAGTGCATCTAATAATTGTTTGTTTTCATTTTCACTCATCAAACATTTCCTCCTTGAAACTACTCTATTATCATTTTAGCCTATATAGCGATAAAATGCCAGTAAAATACGACTGTTGTAATAATTTTTTTATTTTTGAATTCTTTTTTTAATTAAACTGGAAATCTTATCAGATACCTGTTCAATTGACAATGAAGTAGTATCAATTTCAATTGCATCTTTAGCTTTTTTTAAAGGTGAGACTTTCCGGTGTGAATCTTTATAATCACGGACTTCAATTTCTTTTTTTAATTCTTCGAGTGTTACATTAATACCTTTTTTCTGATTTTCTATGTAGCGACGTTCGGCACGTTCTTTAACACTTGCAATTAAAAATATTTTTAAATCTGCGTTTGGAAGAACCGTTGTGCCAATATCACGACCATCCATAATTACTCCACCATCTTTTGCAATCTCTTGTTGGCGTTTAACAAGGTCTCTACGGATTAGAGGAAGTGCAGCAACTGTTGAAACATTATTAGTAACTTTTTCAGATCTAATTTTATCTGTAACTTCTTCACCATCAATGAATACATGTTGAACTGGATTTCCTGGGGTAAAAGTTATTTTAGTTTTATGTAGTAACTCAACAATCTTATTTTCATCATTTAAATTGATATTACTTTGGATTGCCTTATATGTGATAGAACGATACATAGCTCCTGTATCAACGTATATATAATTGAAGTTTTTTGCTACTATTTTAGCTACTGTACTTTTCCCTGCTGATGCAGGCCCGTCAATTGCTACTTGTAATCCCTTTTTATGCATTATATCAATCCCTATATTTTTTATTTAATTCTTAGTTTTTGTCCAGGAGTAATAACACTATTTTCATTTAAACCATTTAATGCTTGAAGTTGGCTAACGCTAATTCCAGCATTTGTTGCTAAACGATAAATTCCCTCGCTTTGGTTAACGGTTACATACTCTGCATTGTCTTTATCTTGCGATGTATCATGGTTGGTATCGTTTGGATTCTGTTCTCCACTCGATTCTTGGTCATTACTTGTCGTCTGAGCTTCATTCGTGTTTTGACTTGTGTTTTGACTTGTGTTTTGTTCAGTATCATGTTTTGATTCATTATTTTTTTGGGGTTTAGTAACCTTTTTCTTTGGCTTAGTAACCTTTTTTGTCTTTTTCTTAGAAATTGATTGATATTGTTGAACATCATTTTGTTTTGACATTCCAAAAACTAATGAAAAAATTGCAGTTAAAGCTACAATTGAAACTAAAACAGCCAAAATCAACTTAAAATTTTCCTTTTGCTTTCTCAATGCAATTCTTGAAAGGTCCCCTTCTTCTTGAGCATTATCATCAGAAAAAGAATTTTCCCATGGTTTTTTATTTCCATTTTTATCCATAGTAATTTAAATCCTCCAATTATTATTTTCTTAATTATATCATTTAATTTTTTTAAAATAATTGATTAATTATACTTTTCCAGTCCGAAATTTCATTAGTAGGTTGCGTAATAAAATACTCATATGGTGTTAAATCAATTTGATCATGTTGAAAATCACAGCAATCGTCATCATGCATATCAAAGTTTTCATCAAAATTAGCTTGAATAAATTTCCTACGACAACCAACATTATTAATATAATCTACTAGTTTATATAAATTTTTAACTTTCAAACTGTGATTTTCTTTAAAAATTTGTTTAATTTGAGACTCAGAATAACCATGTTGATAGTAAAAATCTAATAGTCTTTTGGTTTGTTCATCAAGATAATTAAATTTATGTTTATTATAATTTTCATAATCACGTTCTGTTGGAAAAGAACTTTCCAACAGATTAAGTGCTATTTGTTCATCACCATCAGAGTACATTAATATTGCAATACTAGGTTGACCATTTCGACCAGCTCGTCCAATTTCTTGCACATAACTTTCTAAATCTTTAGGTAGATGATAATGAATTACAAATTTAATATCTGATTTATCGATTCCCATTCCAAAAGCATTAGTTGCACAGACAACATCTAACTCATTATCCATAAATTGATGTTGAATTTTAAAACGATCACTATTACTTAAATCTGCATGATAAGGGGCGGACTTTAGTTCGGTTTTCAAATTAATCATATCAGACATTAAGTTTGCCATTTTCTTACTAGAAAAATAAATAATACCGGGTCCTTTTAATTTAGTTAGTAAATAAATTAAATTTGATTGCTTATCCATTTCTGTTTCAGTTTTTTGAACAGCTAAAAATATGTTAGGACGGTTAACTGATTCAATAATTCTGCTACAATTATCAATCCCTATTTTTTTAATAATATCATCTTGAACTTTTTTTGAAGCAGTTGCCGTTAGCATTAACGTTTGAGGATTTCCTAATTTCTTTAAATTACTTTTCAAACTAAGATAATCTGGTCTAAAGTCAATACCCCATTTAGAGATACAGTGAGCTTCATCTACTACAAATAAACCAATATTTAACTTTGCTAAACTTTGATTTATTTTTTTTTGATTTAACATTTCAGGTGAAATGAAAATATAGCGATAATGTTCTAAATTAGACAGAATGGACTTTCGTTCTTTCCAATCGTGTTCAGAATTAATCGCAACTACATTAGAAGACCCTAGGTAACGAATTCTTTCAACTTGATCATTCATTAATGATAATAAGGGAGAAACAATGACAATTGGTTTGTTAATCAAATAACTGTAAATTTGGTATATTAAACTCTTTCCCGCTCCAGTAGGTAAAATCGATAAAACGTTCTTACCCGATTGAAGAGCTTGAATTGTTTCTTCCTGTCCTGGATTAAAAGAATCAAAACCAAATCTTTTCTTTAATATTTGTTTAACGTTCGTTTTATTCATCATTGCCTACCTTAGTTAAATAAATTTCCACAAGCCGAAACTGAAAAAAAGATAAACTTTGTTTAAGGCTTAAGTTCTCGTAATTCCATTTATCAATATCATCACTTAATTGCTCTTTCAATTCTTCGATTTGTACATCATTAATAAAGTCGGAATAGGGAAATTTATTAATTGGAAAATAAATTGCAATTTCCAACAAGTGCTCATAGATTGTGGATTCTTTTAAGTGACGTTTCAATGCCACTTTAGATATATCATGATTAATCAAATATTGGTTAAAGGTCATAATTGCGCTATTACTTACTACATTTTGGTGTAAACCTTTTAACAAAGGAAAAATAACTGATTCTTGATTGTTAACAACAAAATCAATTAACTGACTGATAACGTCAATATCAGATAAATATACTTTAATTAAAGATTCATCAAATTCATTGGCTAATTGAAATAAAGTCCGTCCATTTTTTTGAAAGCCAACTAATTCATTGGCTAATTGATTAGCTAGATTTTCGTTATTAATCACACTAAAAAAATTTAATAACTCATTTTTTAAACTAAAAGCAATTGATTCTCTATCAATTTTTTTAAAATAATATTTAACAAAATTCATTTCACTATCTGATACATTGACTGGATAATATTTTCGTTGATTGTGTTGATATTCAGAAATAACTTGAATGAAAAGTAATAAACGAGATTTAAAGCGCATAAAATTAAATGATTGAAAATTACGTTGCCAATTGAATTTTAAATTATCACCTAGTATTTTACTTCTTAGAATATATCCCTTATCAGTTAATACATAAGCTTGGTTTTCATCTTTTATTACTAATTTTTGCTTCTCTAAATTATTAAAATCTAACTTAGTTATTTCCATGTAGCGGCCCAACCCCAAATAACCAAGAATTTGATATCTTAAAGCCCAATAAATTGTAGCAACCGTTTTTTTTTCAACCAACAAATTTTCTAACAATCTTTTTCTTCTTGGCTGATGTTTATCTAACAAAAATAAAGCAAGCTCTTCATTTAATTTCATCGAATATATCAGCTCATTTCTTAATCATTAACCAATTCAAACAAATCTCTAATTTCACGTTTTTTTAGTGGTCTCCACTTTCCAACTTCTAAATTATCAGCTTGAATTCCTGCAAAAGAAATTCGTTTTAATTTTTCAACTGGATGCCCAATACTACTCATCATTTTCTTAACTTCGTGATTTCGTCCTTCATGAATTGTTAATTCAACCAATGAATTTCCTTCATCTTCACCTACTTTTTTTATCACTTTCGCTTCTGCAGGTGCACTCTTCAAATTACGTTCTAACTTAACTCCCCTACGAAGTTGATTAAGATCTTTTTCATCAGGAATTCCGTCTACTTTTGCAATATAAACTTTATCTATTTGATGTTTAGGATGAGTTAATTTAAAATCCAAAGAACCATCATTTGTCAACAGTAATACACCACTGGTGTCATAATCTAACCGACCCACTGGATAAATTCGTTCTGAAACTTTATGTTTAAAGAAATCTAATACAGTTTTACGATCTTTTTCATCATCAGATGAGGTAATAATTTCCCTAGGCTTATTTAAAACAAAATAAACTAATTCTTCAGTTTTAATTGTGGTGTGGTCAACCTCAATTCGATCTGCAGGAGAAACTTTAACCCCTAAAGTATTTACTACTTTTCCATTTACTCGAACATGACCGGTTTCAATTAACTTTTCACAAGCACGACGCGATGCAACCCCAGAATGGGCCATCACTTTTTGTAATCTATCACTCATTATTTACCTCATTTTCTAATAAACCAATATTATGGTTAAAAATTTCTTCTTTTTGTTGGTTAAAACTTTCACTTTCATTTAATTCAGGTAATTGTTTAATATTATTCAATCCGAAAGCCTTTAAGAATAAGTCAGTGGTTCGATAGAGAGACGGCATACCGGGCTCATCAACTTTTCCACTTTCTTTAATTAAACCTAAATTCAATAAATTGCGAATTGAAACGGAACTATTAATTCCTCGTACATCATCTACCATCACTCTAGTTAGCGGTTGCTTATATGCGATGATTGTTAAGGTTTCTAGAGCGGCTTGACTTAAAAGATTTTCATCCGTTTTAATATATTTTTGAATTAAATCATTATATTCAATTTTTGTAACCAGTTGAAAAGTATCTCCATTTTGAATTATTTCCAGAGCCGAATCATATTTTTGATATTCTTCTTGAAGTTTAATTAAATTTTCACGAATTGCTGCTTTAGGTGCATCAATTAATTTTTCGAGTTCCTTGACCGAAACTCCCAAATCACCAGAAATATAAATCAAAGCTTCAATTTTTTTAATCAACATTCTTTAAACACCCTTTATTATAATGTCATCATCAATTTTTACTTGCATAATCCAAACTCTTTTTTGTTTAATAAGCGTTAACAAAGCTAAGAAGTCAGTTACTAATTCCTCAAGTGGTGCATTACTTTTTAAAAGATCACAAAATTTAATTTCATGTTTCAAACTGTCTTTTAATTTATTTTCGATTAATTCCATTTGATTAGGAATTTCATAATTCCATTCATTAATTTTGCCAACAGGCGCATCTTGTGTAATTGCTTTCCTACGAATTAATTTTTCCCAAGCATTTTTTAATAACGATATTTGAAACTCATCTTCTTCAATGGAAATTTCATTGCGATTAATATAAATACCACGTGAGTGCAAATGATTTCTTTCTCGTTCTTTTTGCTTTAAAACCAAAGCAGCACGCTTATACTTTTTGTACTCAATTAACTGAGCAACTAAATCTTCACGCGGATCTTCTTCAGTTTCTTGCTCGGTTTCTTCGGCCAACAGCATTTGAGACTTAATTTTCATTAAGTTTGCCGCCATTACAAAAAATTCACCTGCAATATCAATATTTAACTTTTTCATTTTATTCAATAAATTAACGTATTGTGACGTAATATCTTTAATATTAATATCATAAATATCCATTTTAGACTGCTTAATTAAATGTAATAAAAGCTCTAAAGGACCATCAAAATCATTTAGATGAATTTTAATTTCATCGTTGTTCATTATTACGCTCCCATTTAGCAATAATAAGCTTATTCTTTAGAGTCCCAACAATTTGTTTGTCAGGATAAATTGTTTGTAGATTATCTAAAACATGAAAAATATTAAACATTGTATTTACATCAGGAGTAAGCGTAATGCGACGTAATAAAATAAAATCATATTTTGTTTCAACTCCAATTACACCGGCCCAGTTATTAAACTGATCTTTCCAAATGAAAAGATTTCGATTGTCAGAAGCACAATACCAATCGATTTCTTGCTTTAAATATTCTAAATTACTGCGCTCTTGCGATAATGATAGAATTCCCAACACAATTTTTTCATATTCTTTTTGATAACGATATAACATAAAAACTCTCCTATGCTCTGGGATGATATTTTTGATATTCCTGCCGCAAATGTTCTTGAGAAACATGGGTATAAATTTGGGTTGTTGAAATATCAGAATGTCCTAACAATTCTTGCACAGTTCTTAAGTCAGCACCATTTTCTAAAAGATGCGTAGCAAAAGTATGCCGAAGTGTATGTGGTGTTACATCTTTATGAATATCAGCAATTACAACATATCCCTTGATTTTTTTCCATACACTTTGCCGACTAATTTTCGATCCATGGGCATTTAAAAATACATATTTTGATGTTCTATTTTTTAATAAAACCGGACGAACTTGATTTAAATACTTATTTAACCAATTAATTGCAACATCATCGATTGGAACAATTCTTTCCTTATCACCCTTACCAATCGTTTGAATTAAATTCATTTCCAAATGTAAGTCAGCTAATTTCAAATTAACTAATTCCGAGACACGTAATCCCGTTGCGTACAGAGTTTCAAGAATGGTACGATCCCGAATCCCATACTTATTATTAAAATCAGGAATACTCATTAGCTTTGATAATTCGTTATCATTTAAAACTGCCGGCAAATGTGAACCCTTTTTAGGAGTATCAATACGGTTCATCGGATTTTCTTTAATTTTATTAAATCGTTTTAAATATTGGAAAAATTTTCTAAGTGTCGATACTAGTCTAATAACAGAATTACGTGCTTTTCCAGAGTTTTTTTCAAATTCTAAATAACTTAAAATTGTATATTGATCAATACTACTAAATTCTTCATAATGGTTATCCTTCAAATAAACCATAAATTGTTTTAAATCTTGTTGATAACTTTTAATTGAATTATTTGATAATCCACGTTCAACTAATAAATAATGCAAATAATCATTGATTTGGTCTTGCATTTTATCACCATTACTTAATTAAAGAAATTCCATTTTCTTCTTTTTTTACTAATCTGTGTTTTAATAAATTACCAAGTGCACGCTTGAATTGTCCCTTACTAATTCCAAAATAGTTTTTAATTTCATCTGGATCACTCTTATCATTGTATGGTAAAAAATTATCCGGCTTCATTTCTAAAATCCGTTTAATCATTTCTGCATCTTCACCAATTGATTCATACGCACGAGGACGTAATGATAAATAAAAAGTTTTATTAGGTCTGATTCCAATCACTCGTGCTGTTAATTTCTCACCTAATCTAGGTTCCTGTTCCTGTTCTGATTTATCAATAAAACCTAAATTATAATGATCTGTAATAACCTGGGTGCCCATTTTTTTTGTATTAATTACCCAACAAGTTACGTCCCAATTTTTCATTTTAGGATTATTAACTGGCTGTGAGATGGCTTTGAAAACTTTATCGTCAGCTAACTCACCCCAAAGTCGTCCTTTGCTATCGCGTTTAATTGCAATCATCAACTCATCGCCTACATCTGGCCATAAAGACTTCATATCAGGTAAATCATCCATTGAAACGGCAATATCTTTATCTTTTAATCTAATGTCAACAAACACGCCTAAACCAAATTTTGTTCCAACTACTTTACCCCATGAATAACTATCTACTCCAACTTCAGGTATTTCGCGCGTAATCCTTTGATTATGTTTCTCATTTTCGTATGCAAAACCCTTAAATTCACTTCCAATTTTGAGAGGCTTTTTCAATTCACTTTTATCTAATGAATATGTAATTCCATCCTTTTGAATAAAATATTCGTTTTCATTTTCGTCTGTTACTGTTCCAGTAATAATTCTTCCGTTATCTTCATTCATATGAACCACTCACCATTCTATCAGTCTAGGTACCTAATACTCTTATTATAGCAAATAAAAAAGACATCCGACAAAAATCGGATGTCTTTCCAAAGTTAATTTAAATTAAGCGTTTTTTGATTGGTTACCTGCATAAACCATACCACGACGAGCATCAACAGTAACTGAAGCACCGTTTTTAATGTTCTTAGTAGCATCGTTTGCGGCAACGATTACTGGAATATTCAATGAAATTCCAACAACTGCTGCATATGAAGTTAAACCACCTTCTTCAACAACGATTGCGCTAGCTTTCTTCATAGCTGGTAAGTAAGCTTTGTTAGTATCTTTAACAACTAACACGCTACCATCAACAGTATTATCGTTAGCTGATTTTGCGTCATCAGCTACAACTGTTTTACCAATAACAACTTGGTCACCAATACCTTGACCTTGAGCTAATTTAGTACCAATTAATTGAACACGAACTGTGTTAGTAGTACCTTCATCACCCAAAGGAACACCAGTAAGAATGATGATTTGTTCGCCTTCTTTAGCTAAACCAGTTTCAACTGCTTTAGCTGTAGCAAGTTCAACCATTTCATCTGCTGTTTCTGGTTTGTTTACAAGTACTGGGTTAACAGCATAGTTAACAGTCAAACCACGACGTACACGATCATCAAAAGTAAGAGCTAAAATATTAGCATTTGGATGATATTTCGAAATCATACGTGCAGTATAACCTGATCCAGTAGCACAAACAATAGTGTGAATATCCATGTCTTTAGCAATACGTGCAACTGATTCGCCAAGAGCTTCAGTAACATCACTGTCATTAAATACAGGACGTGGAGTACCAAATTCTTGGAAATGATCATCAGCAACTTTATCAATACGAGCCATCATAGCAACTGATTCAACTGGATAGTCACCGTGGGCACTTTCACCAGAAAGCATAGTTGCATCAGTACCATCATAAACAGCATTAGCAACATCAGATACTTCGGCACGAGTTGGACGAGGTTCTTCTTGCATTGAATCTAACATTTGAGTAGCAGTAATAACTGGTTTACCAACTTCATTGCACATCTTGATAAGACGTTTTTGAACAGTTGGAACATTTTCTGGTGGAATTTCAACACCCATGTCACCACGAGCAACCATTAAACCATCTGAAACTTTTAAGATTTCAGCAAAGTTATCAATACCTTCTTGTGATTCAATCTTAGGAAATACTTGAACATCAGTCATGTTCTTTTCTTCTAATAAGGCACGAATATCTAAAATATCTTGAGGTTTACGAACAAATGAAGCAGAAATAAAGCTAATTCCATGTTCACAACCAAAACGAATATCATCTGAATCTTTTTCAGTGATTCCTGGTAAGTTAATTGATACACCAGGTGCGTTAACACCTTTACGTGAACCAAGTACACCATCATTCATAATTTCACAAACTAATTCGCGGTTCTTAGCGTCCTTATCGATAACCTTAGCATCAACTAAACCATCATCGAATAATACGTGTCCGCCAACTTTAACATCATCGTATAAGCCTGGGTAAGTAACGGCAATTTTTTCCTTAGTACCTTCAAGTGTGTCGTCCATAGAAATTCTGAACTTATCACCAATCTTGAATTGGATTTCACCATCTACTTCTTTAGTAGTTCTGATTTCAGCACCTTTAGTATCAAGTAAAATACCAGCGAGCTTACCAGTTTTCTTTTCAGCTTCCTTTACCATATTCATACGTGACAAATGTTCTTCATGATCTCCATGTGAAAAGTTGAAACGAAAAACATTGGCACCTGAGTTTAATAATGCTGAAATAGTATCAACATCATTAGCAGCGGGTCCAAGTGTACTTACGATTTTTGTTCTCTTCATAAGTTAAAACCTCTCCTTTTTGTGTAAAATTAAGCAATGATTTAACTTGCCTAATTAATTAGATTTCAAGGTAATTATAACACTTTTATAAAATGTTGTCTGTATCTAATCTCGAAAAATTAACGAACGACGATGTTAGAATTTCCTAATAGTAATTTAAGCTGTTCGATTAAATTTGAATTAATTTCTGCGTTATATTGTGCTGGTAATGCATTTTCTTGTTTAGACTTAACTCGATACAAAATCACATTACTTTTGCCATGATATTTTAATAAAATATCTTTTAACTGATAAGCTATTTTTTCTGAATCATGTTCAACATCAATTCGGATATATAATTTTCTTTTTTTAGCCTTATAAACAACATTTGCAGCAATCTCAATTTTATCGGCTACAATTTGTAACCCTCTTCGATTTTGAACATTTCCTTTAATCATAATAACTAGATTGGGTTTTATCCAACCTTTAATCTGATTGTAAACCGTTGGAAAAATTGTAATATCAACGCTTCCAAATTGATCATTAGCTGTTATAAAGACCATTGGTTGACCTTTTTTAGTTCTGATTAATTTAACATGGTTAACCAATAAAATTGAATTAATGTTTTTTTGTCCATCAATTAATTCAGAAGTATTAAGTGAATGAGTTTGCTGATGGAGCTCTCGATATCTTTCCACTGGATGACCTGATAAAAAAGTCCCTAGATATTCATTTTCAAAATTAATTTTTTGCCAATCTGGAAAATCATCTTTCTTTTTTATTTTAACTTCCATTCCAGGAACATCGGAAAATAAACTATTCGGAATGTCTGAAGAGCTGATCAGTTTTGAAAGGGCTTCAATCATTTCACGTCGATTATATCCAAATCCATCAAAGCATCCAGCATACACTAAAGCACTAAGTTGGTCTTCTTTTCGGTATTTTTCAGGCATTCGATTAATAAAATCATTCAGGCTTTGATATAATCCATTTTCTTGACGTTCAGCCAGAATTGTCTTAATAAAGTCAGATCGAACCCCCTTAATCACATTAAAACCAAATCTGATTTGGTTATTATCATAAACAAAATCTGCTTTACTGTCGTTAATACTAGGTGCAACAACTTTAATATTTGCATCTCTGGCTTCTTGAACGTATGCCTTGATTTTTACTTTATTTCCTAAAACAGAATTGAATAGAGCCGTATAGAAAGGACCTGGATAGTGTGCTTTTAAAAAAGCTAATTCAAACGCCATCTTACTATAAGCAAAAGCATGAGATTTATTAAAACCATAACCCGCGAATCTTTCAATATAATCAAATGTAGTTTCTGCAGTCTCTTTTGTATAACCATTTTTAATTGAACCGGCTAAGAAACCATCCTTCATGGCTTCCATTTCACTTTTATGCTTTTTACTCATTGCTCGACGTAAAACATCCGCTTGAGATAAGCTAAAACCAGCCATAGTAGAAGCCAATTGCATAACTTGTTCTTGGTAGACAATAATCCCAAAAGTGGGCTTTAGAATTTTCTCAATCGCTTGGTTTGGATAATGAACTTTATCAGGATTATTTTTCCTTTTAATAAACAGATCAATATTTTCCATTGGACCAGGACGATACAAGGCATTAACGGCAGCAATCAAGTCAAAATTAGTTGGATGCATTTTACGTAAAACATTTTTAATTCCAGTTGATTCAAACTGGAAAACTCCATTAGTCTTACCATCCTGAAATAACTTAAGGGTTTGCGGATCATTTAAATCAATTTTTGTAATTTCAAAATTAGGATTAATTTGGTTGTGAACCATTTTTAAGATATTAGCCATAATGGATAAATTTCGCAAACCTAAAAAATCAATTTTTAATAATCCCACATCTTCAACATAATACTTTGAATATTGGGTCATCAATAAACCTTCATTTCCAGTTTGTAATGGTGATTTTTCAACAATTGGTTGATCACTCAAAATCAAACCCGCAGCATGAGTTGAATAATGGCGTGGTAGTCCCTCTAAGTCAGTTGCCGTCTCAAATAATAACTTATTAATTGGTTGGTCTGAAATAATATTTTTTAAGCTTTGAGATTCATTTACCGCTCTTTTTAAAGTTTCATGTAAATGAGCTGGAATTGCCTTACTCCAACTATTCATTTCTAATGGCGTCATTCCGAAAACTCGACCAACATCTCGAATTGACTGTTTTGCACCTAAAGTTCCAAACGTAATGATTTGTGCTACCCTTTCATTCCCATACTTATCGTGAACATAATTTAAAATTTGACTACGCTTATCATCAGGAATATCAACATCAATATCAGGCATTTGTGCACGTTCTTCATTTAAAAAACGCTCAAACAATAAGTCATACTTAATTGGATCAACATCTGTGATATACAAAGTATACGCAACAATTGATCCAGCTGCGGACCCACGACCTGGGCCCGTCAAAATGTTGTGTTGATGTGCAAAATTAATTACATCCCACACAATTAAAAAATAATCATCAAATCCCATTCGATTAATAACATCTAATTCGTATTTTAGACGCGTTAAATAAATTTGATAATCCTTAGAATTGTTTTTTAAACGCGACTTTAATCCCTTCAAACATAAATTTGCCAAATATTCTTTTGAGGTTTGCTGATTTGGGGTTTTAAATTTTGGAAGGCTTGGCATTTCTTTTTTAATTTGTACATTACAATTTTGCATAACAAATTGGTTTTCAAGTAAGATTGGTGACAAACCCATCTTTTCGTACTTTCGTTCTATTTCAATTCGGTTTTCAAGCCAATTAGAGCCCAATCCATTCTTTTGTGATTCAGGATCTTCTAAAATATTTCCGTTATCAATTGATTTTAAAACTTGAGTATCAAACAAGTCATTTGCTTTTAAATAATCAACTTCATTTAATGCAATCATTTTTGTATTTGTTTCATTAGATAACATTTTCAATTCATCAAGTTTTTCTGGATTAGTACTAATTCCTAAACGTAATGAATCTTCATCTACCAAACACCTAATTTGTTGTAAAGCTTGTTTGGCTTGATCTAATTTTCCATAACTAACAAGGCTTTGCACCTCACTATTAGTTGGAAGCAATACAAATAAGTCATTTAATTCATTTTTAAATTCATCAAAGGTTTGATAATCTTCGATTGTCATTACTTTGGTCGATATTTTCATTAAATTTTGATACCCATGATTATTTTTAGCTAATAAAACAATTTTAAAATCGTGTTCTGTTAAAACCGAGCCTTTAATTTTTAAAGTTAAACCAATGATTGGCTTAATGTTTGCCTTCGTGGCTTCTTTGAAAAAAGCAACAGCCCCATACATCACATTGATATCCGTTAATGCTAATGACTTATAGCCACGTTTTTTAGCTACATCTATTAATTTTGGTAGCGTATTGGGACTTTGCAACAAACTATACGAGCTAATGTTCTGCAATGGTACATATGTCATTTTCCCACTACCTTTCGTTTTTTCTTAATTATAGCAAAGAACCCTTTATTTAAATAATTAAGAACTCATAATTGCAATTATCTTTGATAGTGATAAAATACTATCTTAGTAAGGGAGTGTGCATATAATGAAAACTGTCGCAGCAAACTTAACAACACTTTTTTGGGGTATCGTTTACGGAGAAGTAATTGGTTATATTGGTTCAGCATTAGTACAAGCCAATTTCACTAAAACAATTGCTATTCAAACAGCTATAGTTGGTGCCATAATTGCTTTAATAGGAATTAACCTATTTAAATTAGTAATGAAACCTTAAAGTTTGAAAATTGAATTTTAAATAATAAAAACTACAATCCTAAAATTAGATTGTAGTTTTTATTATTTAATTAAAAAAACTAAAAGGATCTGTTGAAAGCTTAGATGCAATAATTTTAAATTGCCAGTTATTCTCGCATTTCCATTTTTCAAATAATTCTTTTAATTTCAATTTACAAATGCTTTCAACATGATGACCAGGATCAATTGCCATTAATCCCTCAGCTAACATATCTTGCGAAGTGTGATAATATAAATCACCAGTAAAATAAACATCTGCATTTTTGGCGATTGCTGCTGAATAAAATTTACCTCCGCTACCTCCAAGAATTGCAACTCGCTTAACTAATTTGTCAGGATTGTTGGTTACCATTCTCAATTCTTGTAAATTGAAAATGGTTTTACATTGTTCAGCTAGTTCTTTAAATGTAATTGCACGTGGTAAATCTCCAACTCTCCCTAAATAATGAGGTTCATTATTAATATTTGTATCATGCAAAATCATACCAGAAATGTTTTTTAAACCAATAGCAGAAGCCAACCAGTCATTCATCCCACCATTTGCATTATCTAAATTAGTATGCGCAGCGTAAACAGTAATATCATGTTTCAAAATTTCAGCATACATTTCATTTTGCGGATTACTCAAATCAAGATTTTTTGCTGGACGAAACATAACTGGATGATGAGCAAAAATAAAGTTAACATGATTGTCAATTGCTTCTTGGACTGTTTCAGGGCGAACATCTAGAGTTGTCATCATTGCTTTTATTTCCGCATCTTTGTTTCCAATTTGAAATCCCGTTGGATCTCCGTTTTCACGAAGCTCAATTGGTGCAAATTGTTCAAAACGTTTAATAAATTCTCTAACTGTGGTCATTTAAAACACCTTCAATTTCAGTGATTGTTGTTTTGATTTTTTTAATCTTTTCAATTGGATGAGATTTAGAAATAAGTAATTTATCTAAGATAAACTGGTTCTTATCTAATTTATCATTCCATTTAGCTTTAAAAACATCTGATTTTTCTTTTAATAAAAATGGTCCAAAATCAAGTTCTTCATGAGAATAGGAAATTTTATGTTCAACATATTCTGCACGAAACATTTCATAATAATGACCAGCATCGTAAACAATGTTTTCTCCCGTAATTTCATATTGATGATTAGCCAGCCATTTTCTAACCGTATTTTCATCAACATTTGCTTGTAAAACTAAAACAGGATGCATTGTTAATTTTGCTTTTCCACGTTCCAAAATATCGGTAATTAATTCCCCACCCATTCCGGCAATCGTAATCGTATTAACTAGATCATCTGATTCTATTACATCTAAACCATCACCCATGCGGGCTTCCATTTGATCAGATAAATTTTGATTAATAATTTCTGATTGTGCATTTTCAAATGGTCCTTTTACTACTTCGCCAGCAATTGCTCGTTTTACAATCCCTTGTTCCAACAAATAAGCTGGCAAATAAGCATGGTCTGATCCTATATCAGCTACTGTATCAGATTTTGGAACTAAATCAGCAACCGCTTGCATTCGTTTTGAAAGATGCTTTGCGTCCATATTATCTCCTCTATATTTTCTCAATAAAAAAGCAGAGACAAGAGTCCCTGTTTTTTATTTTGCTTAATCTAAGAAATCTTTTAATTGTTTACTTCTTGATGGATGACGAAGTTTTCTTAAAGCCTTTGCTTCAATTTGTCTGATTCGTTCACGAGTAACTCCAAATACTCTTCCAACTTCTTCAAGAGTTCTGGTACGACCATCATCAAGTCCAAAACGCAATCTCAATACATTTTCTTCACGATCAGTTAGAGTATCTAAGACACCTTCTAATTGCTCTTTAAGCAATTCATATGAAGCGTGTTCTTCAGGACTTGTAGCATCTTTATCTTCAATGAAATCACCTAAATGTGAATCATCTTCTTCACCAATTGGTGTTTCCAATGAAACTGGTTCTTGAGAAATCTTTAAAATATTTCTAACTTTAGAAGTAGGCATGTCCATTTCAGCACCAATTTCTGATGGAAGTGGGTCACGTCCCAAATCTTGAAGTAGTTGTCGTTGCACACGGATTAATTTGTTAATGGTCTCAACCATATGAACAGGAATCCGAATCGTTCTAGCTTGGTCAGCAATTGCACGGGTAATTGCTTGTCTAATCCACCATGTTGCGTAAGTTGAAAACTTGAATCCTTTGCGGTAATCAAATTTTTCAACGGCTTTCATAAGTCCCATATTACCTTCTTGAATTAAATCAAGAAATTGCATTCCACGACCAACATACCGCTTAGCAATTGAAACCACTAAACGTAAATTTGCTTCTGCTAATTCTTGTTTAGCAGATTCGTCGCCTTCTTCAATTCTTAAAGCCAATTGAACTTCTTGATCAGCTGTAAGTAAAGGAACAAGTCCAATTTCTTTCAAATACATTCTAACGGGATCATTAATTTTAACCCCTTTTGAACTTGAAGCATTTTTTAATTCTTTTTGCGTAACTTTTTTAGCAGCCTTTAATGCCCGAGGATCTGGCTCACCATTTTCGTCAACGATGCTAATCCCATCATCTTCAATTTGTTCAAGGACTTTTCCCATTTGTTTTTTATCCAAATCAAATGGGACTTGAAGTTCTTGCTCAAGTAATTCGTAAGTAATATGACCGATTTTTTTGGTCTTTTTAACGACTTCTTTATAAACTTTTTTGAATCCTTTACCATCAAATTCTTTTTTTAGTTCTTTAGTAGTTCTTGCACGTTTTGCAGCAGTTTTACTTTTTGCTTCGGGAGTTGATTTTTTTATTTCATTTTTCTTCTTTGCTTCTTTTTCTGCCATTCTAATGACCTCCCATTAATCTTCATTTGATTTCAAGCTTTGCAATTTCTTTTGCAAATCAATTAGTTCAGTTGCTAATTTCAACTGTAATATTTCATCGCCAAGTTGTTTTGCATTGTTAAAATCAATTTTTTTCTTTTTCAATTCTTCTATAATTGGTGCATCTTGCATTATTATTTTAACACAATCTGAAATTTCTTCATCGTTATACTCAGTATCATCACTATTCATTTCTAATTCAGCTAAGGTCGATTGGATTTCAGTTTCTCCGACAAAATCACTAAATTCTGAAACATTATACTCTGCATGATATCTAAAATATTCCTGTGCGAAAATAAAAATTTGTTGGTATAAATCATGGACAAATGAAAAATTATGATTACGACGAATCTTTTTCCAAACTTCTGAATTATGCAACATCATATTTAATAAATGACGTTCTGCATTTTCAATTCGTGAATAGTGTTTTGTTTCTTGGTTAAGCACATTGGGCGTTTGAATAAATCTTTCACGATTTCGATTACTTTGACTTCTTTTGCGAGTAACATTAACATATTTTTCTGTCTGGGTTTCCAAACTACCTAAACTAACATCTAAATTATCTGCTAGCTCAGTAAGATAAACGTCACGTTCAACAGGATTATCAACAGTTGCAATAATGTGTAAAACCTTATCGATATAATCCAATTTATCTTCTTCATTAGTCAAATTGAATTGAGAACGTAAATAATTAATTTTAAATTTGACAATTGACTCTCGACCATTTTCAACAACCTGTTGGAAACTAGTTTCTCCATTATTACGACGATATTCATCGGGATCTATACCATCAGGCATTTGAATAATTCCAATTTTTAAATTACTATCTTTTTGCAATAAATCAACAGCTCGATTGGTCGCTTTTTGTCCTGGTGTATCACCATCATAACAAACATAAATTTGTTTTGTAACCCGTTTCAAATCATAAATTTGTTCTTCTGTTAAACTTGTTCCCATGGAAGCAACACCGTTTTTAACACCAGCTTGGTAAGCTGAAATCACATCCATAAATCCTTCAAAAAGAATTACATCGTGCTTTTGTCTAATTTCTGGCTTAGCTAAGTCAAAATTATAAATAATTTTACGTTTATTAAACAGCTCCGTTTCAGGTGTATTCAGATATTTAGGCATATCATCATCTTTATGCAATAAACGACCAGAAAATCCAACCGTTTTACCACTTTCATTCCGAATTGGAACCATCAATCTTCCAGCAAAACGATCTTTTAGACTACCGTCATTTGTCTCAGTAAATAAGCCTGTTTTTCTTAATTCTTGATAATTAACTTTTTTTTCTTCGAAATATTTTTTCAGAATTCTTTCATTAGGAGCATAACCTAAATTAAAAGTCTCAATCATTTCATCAGAAATTTTACGTTTTTTTAAATAATTTAATGCCTCTTCACCTAGCTCAGTGTTAACTAGAACGTGATGATATAATTTTGCTGCTGACTCATTGATATCAATTAATGGTTTAAGTTTTTGTTGCTTAGGAGAAGTTTGATTCCAATTTGCATTATTTGGAATTTCAATTCCATCATCTTTAGCCACCATTTCGACAGCTTCAGGGAAACTAACGCCTTTTAAGTCCATCAAAAAACTAAAAACGTTACCACCTCGACCACAACTAAAACAATGAAAGATTTGTTTTTCTTCATTAACTGAAAAAGATGGGGTTCTTTCTTCGTGGAAGGGGCACAAGCCAAATAAGTTTTTACCAGCCTGCTTTAGTTGCACGTATTGTCCAACAACATCGCGGATATTAGTATTATTTCGTACTTTTTCCACAAACTCCTCTGGTATTTTAGCCACAACTCACCGAACCTTTCAGATAATTATCTTTTTATTTAACGATAATCTTATCTACTTCTGCAAAATAATTAATCATGCGTGCTAACTTAGTAAGTTCTTTTAATCGATTTTCTTTAACAGTTTCATCTTTTGCCATTACCATTGTCTTATCAAAGTATTCTTTGATTACAGGTTCTAAACTGGCAAGTTTTGAAAAATCATCTGCAGCAGTTAATTTTTCAAAATCAGTAGAAAGACGATCAACTTCAGCATTCATCTTTAATTCTGATTCATTTTCAAACAATGCTGGATCAACAAACAAATCTGTTGCTTTAAAGTCAGATTTATTTGAAATTCTTTCAACCCGAGTTAATGCTTCAATAACGGCTTTAAAATCAGCATCTTCTTTATGATTATTAAGAACTTTTGCACTATTAATGTTATAAAGAATATCCGTGTTAGTAGCGTTAACAGCAGCATCTACAAGATCAAATTTAATTTTTGCTGCTCTTAAAACACGTTTAATTCGTTCTTTTATAAATAAAATTACATCTTTAATAATTGGTTTTTGATCAACTTTAGGGGCAACTTGAGCTGTATTTTCATCAGTTATGATTTTTTCCATTAGACTATCCAATGGTAATCTCCATTTCTGATTATCAACAATATTTACAATTCCTGCAGCTTGTCGTCTTAATGCGTATGGATCGTTTGATCCACTAGGAATCATTCCAGCAGCAAAAAATGTCATCATTGTGTCTAATTTATCTGCAACGGCTAAAACTGCACCAATTTTTGATTGAGGAAGTTCACCATTAGCAGAAATTGGCATATAGTGTTCTCTGATTGCAACAGCAACTTCTGGTTTTTCACCAAATAATAAGGCATATTTTTCTCCCATAACACCTTGTAATTCAGAAAATTCACCGACCATTCCAGTTACTAAATCAAACTTGTAAATTTCAGCAGCCCTTTGTAAGTCTGCTAATTGACTATCATTAAGTCCAACTTTTTTACCAATTAATCGGGAAATCACTTGAACTCGTTGCATTTTTTCGTAAACAGTTGAAATCTTGTCATGGAAAGTAACGTTCTTCAATTTGTTAACAAAGTAATCAATATCATGGTTTTGATCTTCTTGATAGAAGAATTCAGCATCGTATAAACGAGCAGCAAGGACTTTTTCATTTCCTTTAATCACATTTTCAATAAAATCAGAATTTCCGTTTCGAACTGAAATAAAGAATGGTAGTAGTTTGCCATCTTGATTTTCTACGTAGAAGAAACGTTGATGATTTCTCATTGAAGTTATCAATACTTCACGTGGAATGTCTAAGAAACGTTTGTCAAATGTACCATAAAAACTAGTTGGGTATTCAACCAAGTTATTAACTTCTTCAAGTAAGTCATCATCAATCTTAACTTTCCAATTATTTTCATTGGCAATCGCTTCGATTTGAGATTTAATCTTAGCTTTTCGCTTATCAGCATCCACAATTACAAATTCCTTGTTAAGATCAGTTTCATAGTCTGCAGCGTTAGCAATGCTAACTTCATTACCTAAGAAACGATGTCCAAGTGACTTACGTCCTGATTTAACCCCAACTAATTCCATTGGAACAACTTCAGTGTCTAACAACGCAACAATCCATTTAATTGGACGGATAAATTGGAATTTATTAGTTCCCCATTTCATCATAGTTGGAAAATTCATGTCAGCAACTACATCAATTAAGCTTGACAAAACATCAGTAACTGGTTTTCCAGTTACGTGTTTATTAACAAATACATAGTTTGTTCCCTTAATATCTTTAAAGGTAATGTCGTCAGGAGTTAATCCTTGTCCACGAGTAAATCCAATGGCGGCCTTACTCCAATTTCCTTCCGCATCCTTGGCAATTTTTTCAGCAGGACCTTTAACTTCTTCGTCAATATCTGGTTGCTTATCGGCCAGACCAGATATTTCTAAAGCAAGTCTTCTTGGTGTTGAAAATTTTTGAACCTTGTCAAAGGAAATCCGATTTTCTTTTAGGTATTTCTCTGTTTTTTCAGCTAATTCATTAATACTTGGGGTAACAACATGAGCTGGCATTTCTTCCAACCCAATTTCTAATAGGAATGTATGTGTCATTATTTTTTATCCCCCTTGTTCTTTTTTTGTTTATTTTTCTTTTCTTCACGTTTAGCAAATTCAGCTAAAACTGTTTCACGTTGATTTTCATCTTTAATTAACGGGAATCCAAGCTTGCGCCGTTCTTGAACAAAAGCTTGGGCAATTCCATGTGCCATTTTTCGAATTCGTGCAAGATACCCAGCACGTTCAGTAACGGAAACTGCTCCACGAGCATCAAGCAAATTAAATGTATGACTACATTTTAAAACATAATCATAAGCTGGATGAACCAAGCCCTCTTTAATTAATCGTTTGGCTTCTTTCTCATAAGCATCAAACATCTTATGAAGCATCTCTTGATCACTTAATTCAAAACTGTATTTTGAATGTTCATATTCTGGTTCTTTGAAAATATCACCATATTTAACGCCATTTGACCATTCAAGATCAAATACATTATTAACGTTTTGGATGTATGATGATAAACGTTCTAATCCATAGGTGATTTCTACAGCAACTGGATCCATTTGAAGTCCACCAACTACTTGGAAATAAGTAAATTGCGTTACTTCCATTCCATCAAGCCAAACTTCCCAACCAACACCGGCACATCCCATGGAAGGATTTTCCCAGTTGTCTTCCACAAATCGAATATCATGTTCAAGTGGATTAATTCCGAGTTCTTTTAAGGAACTAATATACAATTCTTGGATATTATCTGGAGAAGGTTTCATCAATACTTGGAATTGATGATGTTGGTATAAACGATTTGGATTCTCACCATAACGTCCATCTGCAGGTCTTCTTGATGGCTCAACGTAAGCTACATTCCAAGGTTCAGGTCCAATAGCACGTAAAAACGTAAAGGGACTCATGGTACCTGCACCTTTTTCTGTATCGTAGGCATCCATGATCATGCATCCCTGTTTACTCCAATATAATTTTAATGTAGTAGCTATATCTTGTACTGACATTTTTTTTGTCATTTTGACTCCCCCTTTTGCCAAACAAATAAAAAAGCCTATGCAAAAGTAGACTTACTTTTGCATAGGGACGATTTAGTCGCGGTTCCACCCTACTTCTGATTATAAAAAATCAGCATCTCGAAACGGATTGACTCAAAAAGCGCCAATTGTTAAAAACAATCATCATCTCTCACTAACATGATGTCGCTGAATTGTTAAAATTAACAACCTTCTTTTATCTGTGTCACATATTTAATTAACTATATTATAATTTGATAACATGATTCAGTCAATTATTATTAATTAGTTAAGTTTGATTTTCCAAGAATTCATTTGATCCAAGAATTTTTTACTTTTTAGATTTAATCCAACTGAATTATCATATATTTTATCAATTACTTGTCGTAATTTTTGCTTTGTAACTCGATTAACTTTAATATTATTAATTTTAGTAATATCGACTGCTGAAAATAAACGTAAGTAATAAATGGTTCTTTGATCTAAATGCATTCGATGACTATCGTGTGCAAATTCTTGTTCCCCAATTAATCCACCAAACTTTTCAGAATAGTCATAGATTTGATGTTCTTCATGACAGACTGCACAATTTTTAAAATCAGGAGCAACTCCAAATAGAGGTAATAATTGAATTTCAAAGATATTAGTAATAATTTCTGCATCAAACCCATTATTAATTAAATTAAGAGCATAAAAAAGTTTATCAAACCAAATTTTATTAGGAACATTATCTGGTAGAGCAGCATCTATCAGACCCATTAAATATGTCGCATATCCGTTTAGATATATGTCTTCACTAATCTGGTCAAAATGTTTAACACTCCCACCGCTATCGATGTATGACAATCCATTGCCACGCAATTCACCTTCATAGGTTCCATAACTAAAGGGTAAAATGTCACTAATCATCTTAAACTTAGGACGATTTGCTCCACGAACAAAAAACATTTTTTTACCAGCTTCAGCAGTAAAAAACTTAACTAACATATCGTTCTCTCGATAATTTTTGCGATAAATTAATATTCCATGAAATGGTTTACTCTTTGTATTTACCACAAATATCACCTGCTAATTAATAATCATTTTTCTCACTATAACCCAAGTTATTAAGTGCTGTATCCTTATCACGCCAACCAGATTGAACTCTAATCCAAAGTTTTAAGTTAACTTTGCTGCCCAATAATTTTTCAATTTCTCGACGAGCACCAATACTAATATATTTAAGTAATGCTCCACCTTTACCAATGATAATCCGTTTTTGACCTTCACGATCAACGATAATTGAAGCCTCAATTTGAACTTTACCATTTTCATTGGTTTTCATACTTTCAACGTAAACGGCTACAGAATGAGGGATCTCTTGACGTGTGTTTTCCAATATTTTTTCTCGTACAATTTCTTGTACAATAAATCGTTCGGGATGATCAGTAACTTGATCATCAGGATAATATTGTGGACCTTCTGGTAAATGATCAATCAAATTACCAATTAATTCATCAACATTATTCCCCCTTAAAGCAGAAATTGGAAATACTTCTGCCCAATCATAAGCCTTACGATAAGTATCCATGATTACCAATAGTTTATCAGGATTTATTTCATCAATTTTATTAATGATTAGATAAACCGGTACATCAACTTTTTTTAGTTGATCAATAATATAGTTATCTCCAGCACCTCTTGTCTCAGTTGCACTAACCATAAATAAAACGGCCTCAACTTCACGTAATGAAGACAATGCCGAAGCATCCATGTATTCATCTAGTTTGTTTTCGGGTTTGTGAATTCCAGGAGTATCTAAAAAGACAATTTGAGCATCTTTAGTAGTATAGACACCTTGAATTTTATTACGCGTAGTCTGTGCCTTATCACTCATAATGGCAATTTTTTGACCAACCACTCTATTTAAAAAAGTTGATTTCCCAACGTTAGGTCGACCAACAATGGCCACAAATCCTGATTTAAAATTTTCTGCTTTTTCCATTTAATTTCCTTTTTCTTATATTAATTTAATGATGGTCGTTCCAAAAACAATCAAGCCAATCACGATGGCAAGCATCGTTGAAAACAATACCCAACCAGCAGCAATATCTTTAATTTTTTTAGCTAAGTCGTTATACTGGCTTCCAATTGTTAAATCAACTAAGTACTCAGCTAAGGTATTGATTACTTCGGCTTGTAATACCAAATAGCAAGCCAAAACTAACCAAAGAAATTTAAAATAACCAACTCTCATAGTTAAACCAGCTGTTAAAACAACAGCTGTTGTTACTAAATGAAAGCGAAAATTTCTTTCATTGCAACAAAGAGTAGTTAGACCATCCCATGCATGGCCAAACGCTTGACCAAAATTCTTGTTTTTACTAGTTTGCCGCTTATTTTTTAAGTCCATATTCATTTAAAATCTTTCTCTGTAGGTCAAACATAACTTTTTCATCTTCGGGTTTCATGTGGTCATAACCATTGAGATGTAAAAATCCATGAACAATTAAGAAACCTAGTTCACGATCAACTGAATGACCCAAAAAATCTGCTTGTTCATTAACTTTATCAATACTGACAAAAATATCACCAATATTTTCGGGAATTTCAGCTTTCATTTCATCACTCATCATTACTGGAAATTCATCATCATTTTCATCTTCAATTGCAAAACTAATTACATCAGTTGCTCGATCAACTTTTCGATAATCGCGATTGATTTCTTGAATTCTATCATTTTTAACCATGGTAACTGACATTTCTGTATTAGCTTTTAATCCAATCTTTTTTGCAGCAAAATCTAAAACATTTTTTATTAGTTTCTTTTGGTCTTCAGATACTTGACCATTAGTTTCATCATAAATTTCTAAGTCCATGAATTTACAATCCTTTATTTATCTTCATTTTCGTAAGCAGTAATAATTTTAGCAACAACTGGGTTTCTCACTACATCTTCAGCAGTCAATCTAATAACTTCAATATTGTTAATGTTTTTCAAAATATTAGGTGCGGTTACTAAACCGCTGGCCACATGACCTTTTAAGTCAATTTGTTGAATATCACCATTAACCACCATTTTAGAATTGAAACCTAACCTAGTTAAAAACATTTTCATTTGCTGGTTAGTCGTATTTTGAGCTTCATCTAAAATTACAAAAGCATTATCGAGAGTTCGTCCACGCATATACGCTAGTGGTGCAATCTCAATAACCCCTCGCTCAATTAAACGTTCGGTATGTTCCATCCCTAAAATAGCATATAAAGAATCATAAAGTGGGCGAAGATATGGATCAACCTTTTCTTTTAAATCACCAGGCAAGAATCCTAAACTTTCGCCAGCTTCAACAGCTGGTCTAGTCAAAACAATTTTATCAACTTTACCTTTTTTTAACGCGGCAACCGCCATTACAACTGCTAAATACGTTTTACCTGTACCTGCAGGACCAATACCAAAGGTAATATCATGATTATAAATAGCTTGAATATATTCACGTTGACCAAAATTCTTAACCCGAACAGGATTACCTTTACGATCTTTGATTAAAACTTGATTATATAAATCAGGCAAAGCTGTAATTTTTCCATTACGAGCCATTCCAATTGCAGAAACAAAATCACTAGCATTAACTTCAATTCCAGCATGAATTAATTTCAACATGTTAAACAAAATATCATTAGTAAGTTGAACATCACTTTCATCATGTCCATCTATCTTTATAACTCCTGCTGAATAACGAATCCAAACTTGAAATTCTTCTTCTAAAATCTTAATAAATGCATCTTGTGTTCCAAATAATTTACTTTGATCATTTGGATTTTTTAAAACGATTTGTTTTTGATATTCAAAATTTTCAATCAATAAAAATAATCTCCTTAATCCTAATTTTACTAAAGTCTAGCATAATTTTAAGGTTTAAAACAGCAATCATACCCACGTTTATTTTAGTTCATCATTAACAGCTTTTTTGACAACATTACCGTCTGCTTTACCTTTAATTTTACCCATCACAGCACCCATAACTTTACCAAAATCACTTTTTCCAGTAGCACCTAATTGCTTCACTGTCTCTTTAACTATTTTAGCAACTTCTTCAGGCTCCATTTGCTTTGGAGCATATTTTTTAAGAATTTTCATTTCTTTTTCTTGTTGTTCAACAAGATCTTCACGGGCTCCCGCTTTAAATTGTTCAATTGAATCTAAATGTTGCTTAATTTCACGATTTACTACTGCTGCAGCTTCATCATCATTTAAATCATGTCCAAATTTAATTTTTTCGTTCATTAAATTCGTTTTAAGCATTCTGATAATTGTAAGTTCATCTTTCTTTCCAGCCTTCATAGCTGTTTTTAAATCATTTGTTAACGTTTCGTTTAATGACATTTGTCTTCTCCTTATTTCTATTTAAAATTCAAAAAAAAAAGCAATCAAAAGTGATTGCTCTTTTAATTAGAACTTGCTACGGCTCTTTTTCTTTTTATTGTTACGTTTTCTTGCTGCTTCTGATTTTAATTTACGTTTAACACTAGGTTTTTCGTAAAATTCACGTTTACGAAATTCCTGGAGAGTACCGCTCTTAGAAACTGTACGTTTAAAACGACGAAGAGCATCATCAAGAGATTCGTTCTTGCGAACAACTGTTTTTGACATTTAAAAATCCCTCCCCTCCAAGTTTTAGTGTGCTGAATGTTTCCACCCAACGAATATAATTATATCCCATGATAAAATTTACGTCAACGGAAGATTAAAAGAATCTTCAAAAATTTTAAACAGAGTATAATAAGAATAAAAATAAAGCACAAGGAGCTATTCATGAAAACAATTTATAATGTTTTTGTAATTTCAGATTCTAGTGGTCAAACAGGGACTGCAATTGCCAAAACTGCAGCTGCCCAATTCCCTGAAGCTAGAGCTAATATCAGTCAATATCCTTTCATAAGAACTAAATCAATTCTAAGTGGAATTTTAAAACTAGCTAAAGAAAATAATGCCATCATTTTTCATACTTTGGTTAATCCAGAATTAAGTGATATGGTAGGACTTTTTTCTCGTCAAAATAAATTATATAGTTTCGATTGTATTCAAAAACCAATCAACATTATTTCACACCACTTAAATGAATCATCTGCAGAAGTACCTGGGTTAGTTCATAATTTAAACGCTGAATACTTCAAAAGAATTGCTTCAATTGAATTTACAGTTGCAAACGACGATGGACGTAACCCTAGTGGCTTAACCAAAGCAGATATCGTTATTTTAGGTGTTTCTAGAACTTCTAAAACACCCTTATCACTTTATCTTGCTAACGAAAGCTATAAAGTTGCTAACCTTCCAATTGGCCCAGATCTTCAATTACCAAAAGAAATTTGGGAAGTTGATCCTAAAAAAATTTTTGGGTTAACTAATTCAGTAACCAAGTTGAAACAGATTCGCTCTCAAAGAATGAAAGAATATGGACTAGACGGAGATACTCCATATTCAAACTCAGACAATATAAAAAAGGAACTTGACTATGCCAAGAACCTTTATCATAAAATCGGCTGTCTCTCAATTAATGTCGTAAATAAATCAATTGAAGAAACAGCCACCATCATTACTGAAAGTTTACCCAAAAGAACTATTTTATAATTCCATTTTCAATATCTTTAATTAAGTCGGGATTAAATTTCTGTTCACGAAACATTTCAACTTCATACTTATGTGGGTCAATTTTAACTTTATCATCTATTTTAATTGCAGGAGTTTCCATTATTTTGGGAACGTCTTGCAATTTTTCGTAATGAGCAATTTTATCTAGAGCTTCAAAACCAATGGTTCCAAAGCCAATGTTGGCATGCCGGTCTTTATGACTTCCCATTGGATTTTTGTCATCATTTAAATGAATTACTTTCAAACGGTCTAAGCCAATTACATTATCAAATTCTTGCATAACACCATCAAAATCATTCTTAACATCATACCCAGCGTCGTAAGTGTGACAGGTGTCGAAACATACTGAAACTTTATCTTTTAATTTAACTCCTTCAATAATTTCTGCAATTTGTTCAAAGGTTGTTCCAATTTCAGTTCCTTTACCTGCCATAGTTTCAATTGCAATTTGAACAGTCTGTTCAGGCTTAATTACTAAATTTAAGCCCTTAATCAGCTGCTGAATTCCAGCTTTTACTCCAGCTCCAACGTGAGCCCCGGGATGAAGAACAATTTGAGTTGCCCCCATTGCACCTGCACGTTCAATTTCTTTTTGTAAAAATTGGACAGCAAATTCGAAACTTTCTGGCTTTTTTGTATTGGCAAGATTAATAATGTATGGTGCATGAACAACTACCTCTAATAAGCCATTTTCTTCCATATATTGTTTACCTTCTGGAATTTTTAGTTCATCAAGTGGTTTTCTTCGAGAATTTTGTGGTGCCCCTGTATAAACCATAAAAACCGTTTCTTCATCGTTTTTAGCCTCTTCTGCTGAACCTAAAAACATTTTTGGTGCTTTCATGGCAACATGTGAACCGATTAAAAATTCTTTAATCATCTTATTCATCCTCCGATTTTTGCAAAACATATTTATTTAAGACACGATTATAAGATTTTCCATCATTATAGGTATTCCACATTGCATTGAAATCAGAAAAATCTAATTTTTCATTTGCTAAAACTGCTTTTCTTAATTGGTCAACTGTATGAATTGGTTTACTAGGTAACCAATTTTCATAACCGACTTGAATTCCAGGATTTTTTGAATATTCCTGGTAATCATACATGTAAAAAATCATTGACCGAGCTTGAGGCATCAAACTGTAATCAAAAGAATACGAAGAATAATCAGTCACAAAAGTATCTGCAACAGTCATTAAATCTGTAGCTGTAAATTCATCATAAATTTTAACGTTTTTTAAATTGAATTGTTCTAATTTTAATTTAGCTCGATTGACATCTTGATATAGTTTAACTGCTACAACAGCATTAGGATCAGATGCTAATGCCTGAATAGTTCCTTCGGGAGGATTAATCTTACTATCAGAACGATAAGTAGGTAAGTATAAAATAACCCGTTTATCCTTCAACTCTGGTGCTGCAGTATAAACCCGTTTACGAATAACGCTAATCCATTTATCACTAAATAATCGATCTGATCGAGGTGTCCCTAAAAATTTCATCTTTTTATAAGGTTGTTTAAAACTATTCTCAAAGACTTCAGCCATTGCGGGAGAAGCAACCACAAAATCATCAAAACTGTTATAAACTTTCCGATGACGCATTTTTTTAATCCATGAATAGCTTTCAAATTTGGGTGTATCAATTCCAAAACATTTAATTGAACCATCAGCATGCCACAACTGAATAATTTTCATCTTTTTTTTAGGATGAACTAATCCCGCAATAAAGGCATAATAATTATCAACAAATACGACCCGAGCTGACATAATTTGTGGAATCATCCGCAATGCAAAGGAGAAACTACTCTTCATCGGAATTGCTTTAATTCCAAAAGCCTGTAAATCATAAGCTGCAACCATTACCCTTGGATTGTAAAATACAATCAATTTTTGATCAGGTGGTAAAATAGCTGCGGTTTGTTTAATCATGTGCAAATTATTATTATAGCTCATGATATAACAAACGTTTTTCTTATTTTTAAAGTAAAACAAACTTGAAATTAACTTAACAAAAATAACATATATAAATTTCATTTTTAAGCCGCCATCTAATTAATTATTTAGGTTTATTTTCATAGAAATGTCCAAAGACTGCATCAACATCAACTGCCACTGCAAACGCATTAGGATCAGATTCCTTTAAAGCTTCGTCTAATTCGTTTTTTTCATACCGAGAAATGACTGTAAAGAGCACCGTTTTGGGCTGATGATTGTATGCTCCTTCAGCATGATGAACAATTGTAATTCCCCGTCTCATATGATTTTGCACACTATCAATAACAGTTTTTGGCATACTAGTAATAATCATGACTTCCATTCGTTGCTGCCGTGTATAAGTCATATCCATTACTTTTGCGTTAACCAATAAGCCAATTGCTGAGTAAAAAGCATAAGGCCAGCCATACATAAATCCTGCTGATAAAATAATAAATGCATTAAAAGCAATATTAATTGTTCCAATTGATTTACCAGTTTTTCGCTGAATCACAATCCCTAAAATATCTAATCCACCAGTAGAAATTTGGTTTTTCAAAGCCAAACCTGTACCAAATCCATTAACAGCACCCCCAAAAAGTGCACAGATTAGGGGGTCAGTAGTTAAAGTCATTGGATGCAAAACTTTAATCATTGTACTAGCAAGAAATACTGATAAGAAAGTAAAGATTGCAAATTGATGTCCAATTGATTTCCAAGCCAAGAATAGCAGTGGAATATTAAGGACGAACAATCCGGCAGCAGTCGACAGCGTAAAAGATGTATATCTATGAGTAAGGGTCGTAAGCAATTGAGCAAATCCAGTTACTCCAGATGAATAAATATGTCCAGGAGTCCAAAAAAAGTTCATTGCAATTGATACCAATACTGCATAGATAAATGCTGTTGAAATTTTCGTCAGAATTTGATGTCTTCTGATTACTTTGTGTACGTCGCCCATATAAATACCTTCTAAATCTATTTGATTATTATCATTCCATAGTATAACATTCTCGATTTTAAAAAAATAGAAAGTCACTAAAAATTAGCAACTTTCTATCATTAATTATTTTTCTTTATCTGGCTTATTAATTGAAATACCTAAATCTTCCAATTGTTTTGGAGCAACAGCTGCTGGAGCACCTGTCAATGGCTCAACTGCCTTAGAGTTTTTAGGGAATGCAATCACATCACGAATATTACCTCGTTCAGCTAACAAACGAGCAAAACGATCAAGTCCAATTGCAAGTCCACCATGTGGTGGAAAACCATAGTCTAAAGCTCTTAAGAAGTAACCAAATTGTGCTTCTGCACTTTCTTTAGTAAATCCTAATGCTTTAAACATTTTTTCTTGAAGTTCACGGGTATGGATACGAATTGATCCACCACCCAATTCAAGACCATTTAAAATAATATCGTAACTTTGGGCATGTGCCTTATGTGGGTCTTCTCCGTCATTAAGGTAATGTTCATCACCTTCATTTGGCATGGTAAATGGATGATGTGCTGCTGTCCAACGTTGATCACCTTCGTCATATTCAAATAATGGCCAATCAACAACCCAAAGAAAATTAAATTTATCTTTAGGAATCATGTTTTGTTCTTCAGCAATAGCAACCCGTAAATAACCTAATGTATCGGCAACTACTTTAGCACGATCAGCAGCAAAGAGAATTAAATCACCTGCTTTTGCACCTGTACGTTCTTCAATTGCTTTAATCTTTTCAGGATCCTTAAAGAATTTAGCAACTGGACCAGAAAATCCATCTTCTGTAACTTTCATCCAAGCTAATCCTTTAGCACCAAAGCGTTTTACATAGTCAGTATATTTATCAATTTCTTTTCGTGAATATTCACTAGCCCCACCAGGAACGGCAATCGCTTTTACTTGACCGCCATCAGCTACAGCTGAACTAAATACTTTAAAATCTGAACCTTTAACGATATCAGATAAATCTTTCAATTCCATTCCAAAACGTGTATCAGGTTGGTCAGTACCAAAACGATCCATCGATTCTTGCCAACTGATTCTTTCAAATGGGAGTTTAACATCATAATCAAGAGTTTCTTTCATTACTCTCTTAATTAACCCTTCTGTAATATCTTGAATTTCTTCGGCACTCATGAAGGAGGTTTCAAGGTCGATTTGGGTAAATTCAGGCTGACGATCCCCACGCAAATCTTCATCACGGAAACAACGAGCAATTTGATAATAACGATCAAATCCTGCTCCCATTAACATTTGTTTAAATTGTTGAGGTGATTGTGGAAGAGCATAAAATGAGCCGGGATAAACACGAGAAGGAACTAAATAATCACGTGCACCTTCAGGGGTAGATACTGTCAAATCAGGAGTTTCAATATCTATGAAACCATGTTCGTCCAAATAACTGTGAGTAGCTTGAGAAATTCGATTACGTATCATTAGCCCCTTTTGCATATAAGGACGACGTAAATCTAAATAACGGTACTTCAAACGAAGGTCATCTGAAGCATTGGTATCATCTTTGATATCAAATGGAACTGGTTTTGATTTGCTTAAAATTTTGGCATCATTTACATGAACTTCGACTTTTCCAGTAAATAAGTCAGGATTAATTTCCTTTTCTGAACGCGCTACAACTTTACCTTTAATTTCAATTACATATTCATTCTTCATTGCTTCTGCAACTTCGAATGCCTTTTTACTATCGCTAGCATTAAATACTAGTTGAACGATTCCTTCTCGGTCACGTAAATCAATAAAGATTAAACTTCCGAGGTTTCTTTTTTTAGCTACCCAGCCATCGAGCGTAACTTCTTGGTCTAAAAATTTTTCATTAATTTGACCAGCGTATGCAGTTCTTCTCATAACTAAATTTCCCCTTTTTAATAAAAAAAGACCGTACTAAATTGCAACAAGGGCGCAATTAGCACGGTACCACCTTTTTTATTTCTTTTTATTATTTAATCTACACCTAGGTGTGTCTTCAATAGTTTCAATTACGCATTCCCATCTAACAGCGCTCTCTGATAATTGAATTATCTATCTACTAATCATCATAATCAGTGGAATATTCTCTTTAAGAATAATAACTTTTTCTAAAAAAGTCAAGATACTGACAAAATAATATATTTAATTAGTAACTTTTAATTAAATATATTATTATATGTTTAATCACGTTTTTAAAAGGATTAATTATGAAAATAAATATTAAAAATAAGCGTGGATTTACTTTTACCTTAATTGTTACTAGCATAACTTTATTAATTTTGATTATTTTATTATTGAGAAATAACGTTATGATTCATTGTAATAATTTACAAGTTAAAAGTGGTCCAAATATTTCTTATCAAACAACCGGTAAAATTAACGCTGGTACAAGAGTTCAAATCTTAAATCGTCAAGATAATTGGGACCGAGTAGTTTATGATCATAGTAAAATTGGTTGGATTCCTGACTGGTTAGTTAATAATAAAACCTTAAAAGAGGCTACCAACCTATCTGAAACAACTGTTGTTCTTGATCCAGGTCATGGAGGAAGCGATTCCGGTGCCCTTTCTACCGGAAATAATATGGAAAAAACATACACATTACAGGTAGCAAAAAAGGCTGCTAAACAGCTTCAGGAAAAAGGAGCAAATGTTATTATGACAAGGGACAGCGACAAAACAGTTAGTTTATTTAGCCGTCCCAGCTTTTCGACAGATAATAATGCCAACTTATTTATTAGTTTTCATTTTGACTCATCTCCAGAAAATAATACTGCATCTGGATTTACCAGTTATTACTACCACAAGGGATTATCCTTAAAATTAGCCACGGACATTAATCGTCAAATGGAAAACATTCCTATTGATAATCGTGGTATTGAATTTGGAAATTTCTTAGTTATTAGAGATGTCAAAGTCCCTTCAATTCTTTTAGAAATGGGATACATCAATGACGATGATGACTTTAAACACATTGAAAATCAACAGTACCAAGAAACAGTAGCGCAAGATGTCGAAAATGGAGTTAATAATTATATAAATTCAACCTATTAATAAAAACCAGATTATAATCTCACAAAAGAGATAATAATCTGTTTTTTTATTAAATATCTGTCATTAATTTTTGATAATCGTGAATTACAAAATCAGCATTATTTGTTTCAATTAAATAATCAGGATCAAACAAGATTGTCTTAACTAAGGCATTATTACCAGCAGTCATATCTAATTCTCGATCACCAATCATTGCCGTTTTTGATCTATTTAAATCTAATTTATGAATTAAATAGTTTAATGACTCAGGGTCTGGCTTTCTTTTTAACTGATTATCGCTAGTCACAAATCCCGTGAAAAAACGCTTTAAATCATATTTTTTTAGTAATGATAATGCCTGTTGGTTTCGATGCATAAGCAAAGCATTTTGCCCGCCATTATCAATGATTTTTTGTAAATTACTTTTGACACCAACAAAGGGCTTAGCCAATTCCACTTCGTCTTGCTCAAATGATTTATAATCACTTAATAACTTATCCTTATCAATTCCAAATCTAGCACTGTATTTTGTAATTGCCGAACCAACTGAATGAACACGCATTTGTTCGTAAATAGCATCAGGATCAATTTCAAACTCACTAATTTTTTGTGCTTGGAGGGCTTTTCCAAAAGCCGTAACCATGAATGGATAGGTATCAAACAGAGTTCCATCAAAATCCCAAATTAAATTTTTAAGCATTATTTCACCTGATAATTCAATTCAAAAGTTGCTGGCCCATCATTTTCTAAATCAACTTGCATATCTGCTCCAAAAACACCAGTTTCAACTTTCAGGTTTTCATTTTCAAGAGCTAAATTAAATGCCTCATACATTTTTTTTGCTTCAGATGGATCACCTGCTGCTTTAAATGAAGGTCGATTTCCATGTTCAAGCTCTGCTAAAAGTGTAAATTGGGAAACAGACAAAATTTCACCTTCAACTTGATGAATATTTAAATTCATTTTGCCATTTTCATCCTCAAAAACCCGCAATTTAGCAATCTTATTAGCCAAATAATCAACAGTAGCTTGATTATCATTTTTTTCTGACCCAACTAAAATCATAAATCCGTTTTCAATTTCACCATTAACCTGACCGTCAATTTTAACACTTGCATGATTAACTCTTTGAATAACTAATTTCACTTTATTTCATCCTTTATCCAAGTACCCGATGAACTTGTTTCACCCCAGATACCATTTTCATTGTATCAATTACCTCATGTAATTGTTTAAGATTTTTGATATTAATAATTACAACAATTGTTAAAGCAGTATCATCATGAACTTTACCACTAATTGAAGTTACTAAAGCTGGACTATTATTTAACTTTTTAACGACATCATTTAAAATTCCATTTCGATTATAAGAATCAATTTTAATTTTTGAAGGATAATTAACCAAATTATTATCCGAATTAGCCCAATGCGCATCAATCATTCTGCTTTTTTCTTCAGAATTAACGTTTGGACATCCGATTCGATGAATCGTAATTCCGCGTCCCTTTGTAATGTAACCTTCAATTCGATCACCAGGAAGTGGTAAGCAACAATGGCTCATTCTAACTAAAACATTGTCAATTCCTTCAATCACTACATTATCAGCCGGATTACTAACTTGTTTAAAAGTAGATTCTTTGGTTGAAACCGTTTGATTTGCTTGTTCTAGTAAAGCCTTTTCTGCCTCTTGTTGCTTGATTTTTTCTTGTTCACTTCTAATATCGCTAGTAAAACGATTTGCAACCCCTTGAACATGAATATCACCAAAACCAAGTGCGGCTAGTAAGTCTTCTTTAGTACGAAAATGTAGTTCATCTAAAACTCTTTTCCAGTTTTCAGAAGTCAATAAATCACCAGGAACGTAACCATTTTCTTCTAAATGAGTATTCAATACTTCAAGGCCGGATTTAATATCATCATCACGACCTTGCTTTTTGAAAAACTGATTGATTTTATGTTTAGCACTATTAGTATGAACTAAATCAAGCCAATTCTTTCCTGGACCAGTTGAGTTAGATGATGTAATAATTTCAACAATATCACCATTTTTAATTTGATAATCTAATGAAACCATTTTTCCATTTACTCGTGCCCCAGTTGTTTTATTTCCTACTTGCGTATGAATTACATAAGCCATATCAAGTGGCCCAGAGCCTTTAGGTAACTCTAAAACATCTCCTGCTGGAGTAAATGCATAAACATTATCAGTAAATAAATCACCTTTTACACTGTCCATAAAATCAGATGCATTATCAGTTTCTTCTTGAATTTCAATAATTCGTTTAAACAAATTTAGCTGAACTCCATCTTTATCACTTTTTATTTCTTCAGTCACACCTTGTTTATAAGCCCAATGAGCTGCAACCCCATATTCAGCAATTTGATGCATCTTGTGAGTTCGAATTTGAACCTCAAGTGGTTTACCTTCAGGGCCAATGACTGTAGTATGCAAAGATTGATACATATTTGGTTTGGGCATTGCAATGTAGTCTTTAAATCTTCCCGGAATTGGACGCCATTTTGCGTGGATTGCTCCCAAAACTGTATAACAATCTTTAATTGAATCAACTAAAACACGAATTGCCGAAAGATCATAGATATCTTCAAACTTTTTATGCTTATCAACCATTTTTTTATAAATTGAGTAAATATGTTTTGGCCGTCCATAAATATCAGCATCAATATTAAAATTTGCAATGGCTTTTTTTACTTCTTCGATTGCATTAGCAACATATGCTTCTCGTTCATTTCTTTTTGATTTCATAGAATGAGCAATTTCATAATATTCACTAGGCTTTAAATAACGTAATGACATATCTTGGAGTTCCCACTTGATTGTCCCCATCCCGAGTCGATCAGCAATAGGTGCATAAACATCAATCGTTTCTTCCGAGAACTTTCTTTGTTGTGCTTCGTTTCCAAGTGATTCTAAAGTATCCATATTATGCATTTGATCAGCCAATTTAACAATCATGACTCTGATATCTTTACACATTACCAAAAGTAATTTTCGATAATTTTCTGCCAGCTGTTCTTTGTTAGATTTATATTTAATTTTACTAATCTTTGTGACACCATCTACAATTAAAGAAACGTTACTGCCAAATTCATTCTCTACATCAGAAAGTTGAACGTTACTATCTTCAACTACATCATTTAAAAATCCAGCTGTAATTGTTTCATAATCCATATTTAGTCCAGCTAAAATTCCCGCTACTTGTGTTACATGTGAGAGATAAGTGCCACCAGATGAACGACGTTTATCTCCATGAGCCTTTTTTGCAAATTCATATGCATGTTTGATTGTGTTAACTTGTTCATCATTCATACTTTCTGAAACCTTTGCAAAAATTTCATCGGGCGTCCACGTTTTTAAGCTTGCCATTCATTACATCTCCTCACTTTTTTCTTTTTAAAATATTTTAGTTCGTAAATAAAACTATTTTAACAACGATTATATCATTTTAATTCGGAAAGTGCAGACACAGCACTCAAAAAATAGAGTGGTGCTGATTCGGTTCGTAAAATTCTTGGTCCTAATCCAACTAAGGTAAAATTCATATCTTTCAATTTTGAAATTTCATCGGGCGAAATCCCACCTTCTGGTCCAAAGAAAGCTAACAATTTTTCTCCTTTATCCAAAGAATTAACCACTTTAACTAAATTACTACTTTCTCCGTGTTTAGCTGACTCTTCGTAAGCGACTACTTTTTGGTTTGCTGGAATTTCACATAATTTATTTAATCCATCCAAATACATAACTTTTGGAATCAAATTACGATGCGATTGTTCGGCAGCACTTTTTGCAATTTTTTGAAGACGATCTACTTTTTTCACTGCTTTTTGATTCCATTTAGCAACCGACCAATCAGTAGGTAGAAAAATGATTGTGTTAACGCCCATTTCAGTGGCCTTTTGCACAATCAATTCTGCCTTACCGTTTTTGGGTAGTCCACAAGCAATTGTCACTGCAAAAGGTAATTCCACATTATGCTCAATTTTTTTGATAAGTTCAATTTTTCCATTTTGCTCATCAATCAATTCACCAATATAGATGAGCTGGTTATTTGCTACAAACTCAGCCTTGCTTCCTTTTTCAGCCCTCATTACGCGTAACCAATGTTTCTTGATTTCAGTTGGTAATTCTAATTGATCACCAACTTCTAATGATTGATTTAAAAAATAATGTTGCATGATTATTCCCCTTTTGTAGCAATAATTGACCGCCAATTATCAACTTCTGTTACTTGATTAATTTTAAATCCATTTTCTTTTAAATTTTTAAGCATTATTTCCAATTTATCAGCATAAATTCCCGCAGTAATAAATTTTCCGCCCTTATCTAAATGTTCAACTGCTTGAGGAATCAATGGTAAAAGCACGTCTGCTAACATATTTGCGACAATTACATCCGCTTTTCCATTAATTCCGTCCAACAAACTGTTAACACTCACTTTGATATTATTCATCCCTGGATTTAAAGCAAAATTTTTCTTCGTTGCTTCAACTGCAATCGGATCATTATCCCAAGCTTCAATTTGATTAGCACCTAATTTACGGGCTGCAATACTTAAAACACCTGAACCAGTTCCAACATCAAATAGTTTTTCTCCCCCACGCAAAGTCATTTCTAAGGCTTGCATTGCCATTTTGGTGGTTGGATGAGTTCCAGTTCCAAATGCCATTCCAGGATCTAGTTTAATGATTAACTGATCAGATTCTTTGCTTTGATAATCTTCCCAAGCTGGAACAATCGTTAAATAACGTGTGATTCGTTCAGCATGATAATAATCTTCCCAATTATGTGCCCAGCTTTTTTCTTCAATATCACTAATTACTACTTCTACATTTCCAGGATTCAAACCAAAATCAATTAATTTTTTAGTTTGAGTTTCAACATCTTTTTTTATTTTTTTAATATCAACATCATCAGGAAAATAGGTAATCACGGTTGCGTTGCCATCATTTTTAGCATCGTCAATTTGAATGCCTTGTGCATTTTGTTCCATTAGGATATTTGAAACTGCAGGAACTGCTTCTTGAGTTGTTTTAACTTTAATTTCAATTAAATTCATAAATTTTTCCATTCCTAATCTAAAAAATCAATAATTACAAAAAATGCACCCATATTTCAGGATGCATTCTCTACTTATCTAAACCTAATCGCTCGACTTTTTCTTCATGATACTCTAAATGAGATTTAAGATACTTCATTAAACTAAGTTCAGTTTTAAAAATTCGTGGATGTTTTTGTTTATGGAGACGTAAATCAATTTCTTTAATTTTTTGTCTTCCCGTCCATCCGTGTCCGTAGCGAATAATAATTCGATTATTTAATTCATCTTTTCCAAATCGAAAAATGTAAACATTATCTGGAGTCATAAGTGGTCTAATGTACCCTTTTTTATAATGACAACCGTTATCACGTAAAAATTGCTTAGTAATTGCTAACATGTTATCCCTCCATTCTTTTATAATTTCGTAGCCAATTTCTTTTCTATATTAAATACTACTGGAGAGCTGTAAAAATGGCAAGTCTTGGCATAAAAAAAGCAGGCGTGTGTATCCACGCCTGCTTAGAAATTAATTTATTTAACAATTTCACAAAATTCAATTTTTTCGTGGTTAGGTCCATAAATATTAAAGAAACGAATTCCTTTTTCCCAGAATGGACGTGTTTGAATTTCAGTATCAATAAGATTTAATCCCATAGCTTTTGCTTCTTTTAATGCAGCATCAGCATCAGTAGTATTTAATGAGATATGGTTAATAGCACCATCAACATCAGCAATCTTATCGCCTTCCCAGGTTTCAATTATAAGGTTTCCATATTTCATGAATGCACAACGAGCATCATTGTACATAAATTCACCAGCTAATTCGAAACCTAATTTTTCATAAAAAGCCTTTGTTTCATCTAAATTTCCTGCAGGAAAACCAACGTGTTGAATTCCAGTAAAGTAGTTATCTAAAGCCATAATCGTATCTCCTCAGTAATTATTATCATTCATATGTGAATATTTTAACACTCTTATTATAAAACACTTTTTAGAATTAATAAAGCATTTTCATTCATTGCATTTAAAAAGCTAAAACCTTACTTTTTGCTCATTATACCGTTATAATTGAAATATTATATGTAAGGAGAATTTTATAATGTTAGTAAATGTTCCGTTTGAAATTAAAGCCGACGGTATTCATGATTTAAAAGCCATTCAAGTTGAATTACCTTCTGGTGAAGTAGCTGAATTGGATGCAGTTACTCTTGATGATATTAATCGTGATCATGAATATCTTTTAATTCTTAAAAAAGATCCAAAACATGAAATTGGTAATATCGGTGATAGTATTTCATCTGATGAATTTGGCGAAAAAAACTCTTTCCCCAAAAACCAAGACTTAGTATTCATGGCTATTCCAAGATAAAAATAGTCTATTAATTTAAAATAAATTAACTAATTTACGATACCAGCTTACAATCATCCAAGTTTTATCAACATTATTTTTTGAAACATACTTAATGTTGGATTGTTTTCCGATGAAATCATTATAAGTTTTTTCTTTAAACTTAAAAGTTTGCGTTCCAACAAGATCATTTTTCTTTAAAGGAGCACTTAAATCATCCGTTTGTTTAAAGTTTATTCTAAGATCTTTTTGCTTAAAATTATTAGGTGCAAATATTAAGGTTGGAATTTTTTGCTTAATTGCAATTTCTCCAGACTTTGTATCAGCATTATCAATTTTAGTTTTCTTAATTGAATTGTTAATTGTTTCAGTACTTGCATTTGCTTGATTCATCATACTCTCAGTACTTAAAAATGGTGAAGCGTGACGACTATTAAAGATAACCGTAATCACTGGTTGATTTTTTAAAGTCGCAAAACCCACAAAATTATATCCTTTAAGATAAGTTCCAGTTTTTAAACCCTTGAATCCGTAGTTAGAGTGTCCAAGCAGTCCAACGGTTGTATTAATTTGTTGTTTTCCCCCATTAATACTAGGAAAACTTGTTTGGGTCAACTGAGTTGTGTTTAAAACATTAGGATATTTTGCTAAAAGTTTTGAAGCTACAATTGCTACTTCACGAGCTGAAAGTTTATTTTCGGCACTTTTACTAACAGACTTATCTTTTAATTGCCCCATATCTCCATTACATAATCCACTAGCAGAATAAATTTTAACGTTTTTGATTCCCCAAGAATTTAATAATTTTTCGGCATCCTTATAGTAATTAGCTTGAGAACCACTTACTTTTTCTGCTAAAGCCATTGCTGCTGAATTAGATGAAGGCAACAATGCTGCTTTTTCTAAATCATCAACCGTATATTTATTTTGCTTATTCATGGCGACGTTTGCGACTCCTGAATCTTGACTAAATTTTAAAATATTATCAGGAATTTTAACAACATCTGTTCGCTTTAATTTTCCTTGGTGAATCTGTTGCTCAACCATGTAAATAACTAATAGCTTACTAATTGAAGCAATTGGATAACGTTTTTGATCATTTTTGCTGGCAATTACTTGTCCAGTATTTTTATTTACCAAAATTGCCGCTTTTGATTGAACATTAGGCGTAAAAATCGCTGCTTTAACAGATATGCCAGTATTCAAAACAAAAAAAGCTCCAAGTACTGCTAAAATCAACTTTATCTTTTTCGTATTAAATTTCATAACTATGTAATTCTCCTATATTAAACTATGTTTACTTATATCATAGGCTTTTTAATGCTCAATTTGTACCACTCCTGCCTACTTTTTCATCAGTGACTTATAAACTGTATTCATCGGTCCATCAATTAAGAGTTGCGAAAAAGTATTCTTAATCATTTGATGAGGAATCGCTGGATGCTCGACTGCATAAATGATAATTGCCATATCGGATGCCACAATGAAATCAATTGCCAGATCGGTATTTAGATTATTAAAATTTTCACTCCCATTTCGACTAATTTTCTTCCATGTATTTTTAATTTTTGTTGATAACATTTCTGCTAACTGATTATGAAAACTAGGATCACCATTTTTACTCAAAATAATAGCTAATTTAGAACGATTTTCTAATATTATATCTAGTAAACCATCAATATAATTTTCCAAATTTTCAGTTAGTTCATCAATCGAGAAACTTTTTTCGATCCGCTTATTTGAAATGGAAAAAAATTTACTGAGTAAGTCAGCTTCAATTTTTTCTAAGACTAAATACTTATCAGCAAAATGACGATAAAAAGTTGAACGATTGATATCAGCCGTTTTACAAATTTGGTCAGTAGAGACTTCAGCAAATGGTTTTGCTGTAATTAATGACAATAAGGCATTGCTAATTTTTTGATCTGTTTGATTAAACTTATGTTGATACTTCGGCATCTTAATCCCCCAATTAAAATGCAACAGTTTCGTGCATTTTAATGCTTACTTCCCTTTACCAAGCAGTATATGCTTAACTAAGTAAAAAGCAACTAACTGTTTCTTTTATTCAAAGGAGGAAGTCTCATGAAACGAATTTTAAAAAATAAGTTTTTCGCATTTGCAGTTTTAGCCACCCTTTTAGTCACTTTAATTATGACTTTAGCCCAATTGCCAACGGCTAAATCCACAATCCAAAATGTACCCGTTGGCATTGTGAATCAAGATCAAGGTCCAATTGGAAAAAGCCTAACTAACAAAGCTATGCATAATAAAACTAAAGCAGATCATGCAGATCATCCCATGCTCAAATGGTATGAATACAAAACGATTAAAGCAGCTAATCATGCCCTTAGCTTTAATGGTAACTATGCCACCGTTATTATTCCCAAAGATTTGTCCCAATCAGTACAAACGGTTGGTCAAACTGGACAAAAGTCCACCGTTAAAATTGTCATTAATCAAGGACGAAATCATACTTTAGCCACTAACGTTAGCTCAGTTTTAACTAGTCTACTTAATAAGGTAGGAACTTCGATTGGAACTGGTGTTTTAGCTAAAATGGCAGCCCTTAATCTTTCAGTACCAGCCAGCAAAGCCGAAGCAATTGCGAACCCGATTAACGTCAAAACTTCAATCGTGCATTCCACTAAAAACTTAGAAGCCGCTAGCTCAGTTTTCTTTCAACCAATCTGGATCACGAGTTTAGTACCCACTATGCTGCTTTACTTTGCCAGTCGTGCCTTTCAACCAAAACATAAAAAAGATGTCTTAGCTTTTAAAGGAACCGTGGTCGGAATTGTTGCACTGCTATCTCTAATCGTTGGATTTGTAACAACTTTCTACGTTAGCCAATTCTTAGGTTATCATTTCCCTGATAGTCCCCTCATCTCGCTTTTCTTAGCAATTGCGACCTTCGCCTTTATCATGTTCTTTTTAGCAAAACGAATTACTAAGAAAATTTATTGGGCCAATAACTTGTGGATTTTCACCATGTCGTTAATTCCTGTGGCAGCTGCTTGGGTTGGTCGCTACATTACCTATCCCGGACCAGAAATTTTTTATCTTTTAGTTTTTATTGCTTGGAGCTTAGCTTACTTCTACTTAAGTTATGCAATTGCAAACCAATTAAAACAAGATGGTGATCTCAAAGCATATCAAAAAATAACCGGAATGTTTATTTATCGTTTTATCAGAAGTTACTGGTTTATTTTATCTGTGATTGTCACTTTAATTGGCATCTACATTTATCCACCAATTGGACTTGCCCTTGGCTTAATCGAATTAATTGTTAATGGAATTAAAACAAATGCCGATAGTGATAATCTCCAAAAATAATTGGTGCAAAACACATTGGAATGCCCCCAATGTGTTTTTATTATGGCTGAATGTATTATAATTAAGGTAATCGAAGAGCAGGAGAAACAATCTATGAAAATTAGTTTAGTAAATCCAGTAACTAATCAAATCAAGCGAGCAAAAATCGGTTTCTCTTGGACCACCTTTTTCTTTGGATTTTGGCCAGCATTATATCGTGGTGATTGGCTTTGGTTTATCATTATGTTCGTTACTGAGACGATGTTGGGTTATCGTACCTATGCGTTTGGCTCACTAATTGTGGGGATTGTATTTGCCTTTATTTACAATAAGTTGTACATTAATGGCTTATTAAATAAAGGCTGGGTTGCGGCGGATGCTTATTCAAATAATAACCCAGCACAAACTCAATCATCAAATGATGATAATTATCAGTCAACCTCAACATCAACTGATAACCAGTCCGATGATTCAAATAGTTCTTTGGATAACGAAGACAATAAGGTTAAAAATCAAGTTAATTCAGTTACTGATAAGACGGATAATAAATCTAAGCAAGATAGTAATTCTAATCCTTCAACGACGACTAGTAATGCTAACAATAATTCATCTAAAAATGATAACAATCAATCTAACCCTACTAATAACTAAACGAAGGAGCAATTATGAAAAAATCAGCAATTCTATTTTCAACCGTATTAATCAGTTTAAGCTTAGCTGCTTGTGGTTCAAAAAAAGAAACTAGTCACAAAGATACCAAACCCAAAACAGAAAAAGTTGAGAAAATATCAAAGGAACATACACCTAATCCAAAAAAACTCCCCAAACATAAAGATGTAAATGATTTTGCAGCCAAAGAAGGTAAAACTCCGGCTGCCTACCTTCATGAAAACGAAAATTTAAGTGTGAAGAAATCATTACAAGTTTTACCTAATAAGGACAAAACACCTCAAGAAAAACAAACACAACAAATTCTTAACAATCCAAGTAAATACAAAGATCAACCTGCTCCTGCTCCAGTAAAAGAAACGCAAAACAACACTAATCAATCTGGTACAACTAGTAATAATGATCCGGATAATAATTCAAACATTGATGCTTTAAATATTTATAAACACCCTGAAATCTATTCAAACCGTGGATTTTAATGTGCTTTATAGCTTGATTTTAGTTTAATGTAAATTTAGCTCTGTATAAAAGTAGATTATTATGAAAAAGACGTTTTTAAAAATTGCTGCAATTAGTATTATTTCCGTATCTGGAGTGGCAACATTTAATATTATTCAACCAACAACCTACGCACAAAGTAAAAAAACATTTTCTAAAAATGTACAAGGAAAATGGACAAATCAAAATGGTGATGAATTTACCATAAAAAATTCAAACGCTAAGTTAAAAGTTACAAATGGTAAACACAAAGGTGTTTACAAATTTAAAGTTACAAAACAAAATAAAAATGGCTATAAATTAAAAGCACAAGGCAAAAGAATTGCCAAAACATCTAAACTATCTTTAACAAACATAAACAATGGCATAATTGAATTTAAATACGGTAAACAAAAAATTAAATTTACTAATCAATCATTGAAAGTTACCGAACAATCAACAACAACTTCAACGCCTACTAACCAATCCCAACAACCTGCAAATACAACATCTCAAAATAATCAAAATCAGAATACTGATAATGACCCTTATAACATTTATGAAAATCCACAAACGTATTCAACCCGCGGATTTTAAGGTATATTAAGTATAGAAAAAGACTGAACTTAAAATTCAGTCTTTTTTAATTTGAAAATCAATGGAGAATTCATCATGAAAAATAAAAAATACTACGGAAATACCCCACTACTTGTAGGTTCACTTATTTTAGGAACTATTTCAATTACAGAAATTTCAATTTGGTCTTATACTTATGGAAATCCTAAATTTGATAAGAAATAAATAAAAATTACATACCACCGATATCTTTGAATTTATCCCCAAAGTAAATCGAGTTGATATGTAATTTTTTTGTTTTTTAAACTAATCGTAACTATCTATTTACCAGGCTTTTGTTCCTCGTCATTTTGTAAAACTGCCATGAACGCAGCCTGCGGTACTTCAACTTTCCCAACTGATTTCATCCGCTTTTTACCTCGTTTTTGCTTATCTAAAAGCTTAGCACGACGATCAGGATCACCGGTATGAATCTTAGAAGTAACATCTTTTCGATAAGCTTTAATGTTAGTTCTGGCAATAATTTTAGCTCCAATGGCAGCTTGAATTGGAATTTCAAAGTTTTGTCGTGGGATAATTCCCTTTAACTTGCCTACAATATCACGACTACGTTCATCGGCGAATTGTTTATGAGCAATAAAACTCAAAGCATCCACTTTGTCACCGTTCAATAAAATATCAACTTTAACTAAATCACTTTGACGATAACCATCCACATCATAATCAAGCGATGCATATCCGTGAGTACTTGATTTCAAACGATCAAAGAAGTTAAAGATAATTTCTGATAATGGCATTTCATAGATTACATTTACCCGTGTATCATCCAGGTACTCCATTGTGACAAAATCACCTCTCCGTGATTGACAAAGTTTCATGACAGCTCCAACGTAATCGTTTGGAACCATCAATGAAGCTTTAACATACGGTTCTTTAATGTCTTTAATTGCAGATGCATCTGGCATTTCTGAAGGGTTTTCCACTTCAACAACACTTCCGTCACTCATATCGACTTGATAAGTAACTGATGGAGCTGTCGTGATTAAATCTAAATTGAATTCTCGTTCTAATCGTTCTTGCACAACATCCATATGCAATAAACCTAAAAATCCACAACGAAAACCAAAGCCTAAAGCTTGTGATACTTCAGGTTCAAATTCCAAAGCAGCATCATTTAACTTCAATTTTTCTAAGGCTTCTCGTAAATCTTCAAATTTAGCGTTATCGGTTGGATAAAGTCCCGCGTAAACCATTGGCATCATTTCGCGATAACCTGGTAGTGCTTCTGCAGTCGGATTATTCGCCTTGGTAACCGTATCACCAACTCGAGTTTCATTAATGTCTTTGATACTAGCGGTAATATAACCAACATCTCCAGCCATTAAATAGTCACGAGGAATTGGATGAGGCGAGTTCACACCAACTTCGGTAACTTCGTATTCACTACCACTATTCATTAAGCGAATTCTATCTCCCGCTTTAACAACTCCATCATAAAGTCGCACACTTAAAACTACTCCGCGATAATCATCATAAATTGAATCAAAAATCATGGCTTTTAGTGGTCTTTCAATATCACCTTGAGGAGCGGGAATGAATTTTACAATTTTTTCAAGTAATTTATCAACGTTTAAGCCACTTTTAGCACTTACTTCAACGGCATTACTCGTATCAATTCCAATCACATCTTCGATTTCTTGTTTAACTCGTTCTGGTTCAGCTGATGGCAAGTCAACTTTATTAATTACTGGTAAAATTTCCAAGTCGTTTTCCAGTGCTAAATAGACGTTAGCTAATGTTTGCGCTTGAACACCTTGAGTAGCATCAACCACTAACAAAGCCCCTTCACAAGCTGCTAAACTACGTGATACTTCATAAGAAAAATCAACGTGTCCCGGAGTATCAATTAAATGAAAAACATAATCGATTCCATCTTTTGCATGGTAAGTTAATTCAACCGCATTTAATTTAATCGTAATTCCACGTTCACGTTCCAAATCCATGTTATCTAACAATTGAGCTTTCATTTCTCGTTTAGAAACCGTATCTGTCATTTCTAGAATTCGATCAGCTAAAGTAGATTTACCATGATCAATATGAGCAACAATTGCAAAGTTTCTAATTCTCTTTTGTTTCTCTTCCATTTTTTGATAATCCACGTTTTTTCCTACTTTCTAAATTCGTTCATTCTCACCCATCTAAATTATACCAATGGATTTGTGATTAAACAAATAAGGAAGCGGCTTGATAGCTAATATATTTTTAGAAAGGAGCAATAAGTAATTTATAAGATTCAAACTTCAAATCTAAGCAATACTGTCTACATTTTTTAATTTATAATCTTAATAGCGTTAATTAATAAATTTGAAATATATTCCGGCTTCTCTGGTTCATCTTTATTTAGCCATATTGAAATTATATTCCAATATCCACCTATGAAAAAATCTATGATATATTGAGCTTCTTTTTCCGTTACATTGTTGTGCCAAGAAACATTAAATTTCATATTGCTCCTATGTCAATAAAT
>NZ_AYYM01000039.1 GCF_001436035.1 Fructilactobacillus sanfranciscensis DSM 20451 | reverse complement strand
GAGGATAGGACGTTGCCACGCGGTTATTATTCCGACATAGCTCAGTTGGTAGAGCACCTGACTGTTAATCAGGTTGTCGACGGTTCGAGCCCGCCTGTCGGAGTTAAGTAAAGAAGCGTTAACTACCCGGTTAGCGCTTTTGACTTATATAATGTTATTTTTGCTGATTTAGCTTAGTTGGTAGAGCATCGGCATCGTAAACCGAAGGTCGGAGGTTCGACTCCTCTAATCAGCATTTATAATTTTAAAAGGAATTCATCAATTTGGTGGATTTCTTTTTTTATGCTCTGTATGTAATAAAATGTAACATGACTTGTTGACCATTTAAATAAATACCATTATCATTACTACCAATGAGGAGCTATTAATATGAGTGAAAAGGAATTAAGACGCTCAATGGCAGTTTTGCCGATGGGTACAGTAATGAAATTAACATCATTAACCGCACGCCAGATTAGATATTACGATGATTGTGGTTTAGTAAAATCAAAACGGACTGAAAGTAATCGTCGTCTCTATTCACTAAACAATATTGATCGAATTTTAGAAGTTAAAGATTATCTAGATGAAGGTATGAATATTGAACAAGTGAAACGGGTTTACGAAAAGCAACGTCGCCGACTTGCTAGTAAGAATAGTAATCAAAGACAAACTGTCAGTGACGAACGAGTTCGTGAGTACCTCCGTGATGATATCATGAAAGCCGGTGGCTTATATGTTGATAACGATCCTCAATTCAAACAAGGTTATTTATAAAAGGGAGATAGAGTAATGGAAAAGACGGCAAAATATACACCTGATGATATTAAAAGAATGGTTAAAGATGAAGATGTACGTTTCCTTCGTTTAATGTTTACCGATTTACTTGGTACAGTTAAAAATGTTGAAGTTCCAATTAGTCAATTAGACCAATTATTAGCAGGAAAGTTAATGTTTGATGGATCCTCAATTGATGGTTTTGTGAGAATTGAAGAAAGTGATATGTATTTACATCCAGATCTTGATACTTGGATGGTATTTCCATGGGGCGACGAACATGGTAAAGTTGCTAGAATTACTTGTGCTGTTTATACGGCAGATGGAAAACTATTTAAAGGAGATCCTCGTAACAATTTAATGCGAGTTCTTGAAGAAATTAAAGAATTAGGTTTTAGTGATTTTAACATTGGACCTGAACCAGAATTTTTCTTATTTGAATTAGACGAAAATGGCCACCCAACTAAAAAATTAAACGATAAAGGTAGTTATTTTGATTTGGCACCAATGGACTTAGCTGCTAACGTTCGTCGTGATATGGTTCTTGAACTTGAAAAGATGAACTTTAAAGTAGAAGCTTCTCATCACGAAGTTGCTCCAGGTCAACACGAAATTGATTTTGAATATGACAATGCAGTTGCTGCAGCTGATCACATTCAAACTTTCAAAATGGTAGTTAAAACAGTTGCTAGACGTTATGGTTTATATGCAACATTCATGCCTAAACCTTTAAATGGTGTAAACGGTTCTGGAATGCACATGAATATGTCACTCTTTGATAAAGATGGAAACAACGCCTTTTATGATGAAAATGGTGACGGTCAGTTATCACAAACAGCATACTACTTCTTAGGTGGTTTATTGAAACATGCGAAAGCATTAACTGCCGTATGTAACCCAACTGTTAACTCGTACAAACGTTTAGTTCCAGGATTTGAAGCTCCAGTATACATTGCTTGGTCTGGCGCTAACCGTTCACCAATGGTTCGTGTCCCAATCGCTCGTGGTAAGGGAACTCGTCTTGAATTAAGAAGTGTTGACCCATCAGCTAACCCATACTTAGCAATTGCTGCCATTTTAAAAGCTGGACTAGATGGAATTAAAAATAAAATTGAACCAGAAGAACCAGTTGATCGTAATATTTACTCAATGGATGGACAAGAACTTAAACTTGACCACATTGAAAAATTACCAACATCATTGCATAATGCATTAGCTGAATATTCTAAAGATCCACTAATGGAGGATGCTTTAGGATCACATATTTACCAAAACTTCTTAGATGCAAAAAATATGGAATGGACTGCATATAGTCAAAACGTTTCTCAATGGGAACGTGATCGTTATTTAGATATGCTTTAAAAAAACACCTAAATAGCTAACAAAACGACTTAGTTAACATGATTAGGTCGTTTTTTAGTTGATTCGTATACGAATGTTCAAATTGAATAAACATAAAATGTAGAGTATACTTACTTTATATTATTAAACAGGAGAGATGATTTTGGAAAATAAAAAAGATATGGATCATGCGTTTTTTGGTCAACCAAAAGGATTAGCTGCGTTAGTTGGAACTGAATTTTGGGAAAGATTTAGTTACTACGGGATGCGAGCAATTCTTCTTTACTACATTGTTGCCACAGTAGCTAAAGGTGGTTTGGGATTATCACAAACCACTGGTTTATCAATTATGGCAATTTATGGTTCATTAGTATATCTTACATCAGTTGTTGGTGGATATGTTAGTGATCGAATTTTAGGCAGTCGTCGAACAGTTTTATATGGTGGGATTTTGATAATGTTTGGACACATTTCTTTATCAATACCTTCTGCCGGAATTGTAGGATTATTCGCTTCAATTGCCTTCATTATTTTAGGAACAGGTCTTTTAAAACCAAATATTTCTGATATGGTTGGTAAATTATATAAACCAGATGATCTTCGTCGCGAAAGTGCGTTTACGATTTTCGTCTTTCTCACCAACTTTGGAGCTTTTATTTCACCATTAGTTTGTGGATGGGTTTCTTCTTCATATAATTACCATGTTGGTTTTTCACTTGCCGCAATTGGAATGTTTTTTGGTCTTTTATTATATTACTTTGGTGGTAACAAAACCCTTGCTGAAGATGGTGCAAAACCTTCTGATCCTTTGCTTGATGGAGAAGGTAAGAAAGTTACATTTATCATTATTACCGGTTTGATTGTTTTTGCTGGCATTTTGGCTGTTATGAAACAAATGAATGTTCTTACTGTTAATAATTTTGTTTCATTACTAAGTGTCGTTGCAATTGTCGCACCCATTATTTATTTTGTAATCATGTTACGAAGTAAAAAAGTTACTCCAGATGAACATAAGAAGGTACTTGCATACATCCCATTATTCATTGGTTCAGTAATTTTCTGGGGAATTGAAGAATCAGGTTCAAGTGTTTTAGCAATTTTTGCCGCAAAACAAACCAATAACCATTTAGGTTGGTTAAACATTGATCCAAGTTGGTATCAATCACTAAACCCATTATTTATTATGCTTTATACTCCATTATTTGTGCTTTTATGGAGCAAGCTTGGTAAAAGACAACCAAGAACACCTAAAAAGTTTGCTTATGGACTATTTTTCTCAGGTCTATCATTCTTACTAATGGTCATTCCAATTTTACTTTTTGGAACTTCTGCTAAAATTAACCCGCTATGGTTAGTTGGTAGTTGGGCAATCATTGAAATTGGTGAAATGCTTATCTCACCAATCGGTTTGTCAGTTACTACACAATTAGCTCCTAAAGCATTTGGTGCACAAATGTTAAGTATGTGGCTCTTATCAGATGCAGCCGGACAAGCAGTTAACTCACAAATTGCTCGTTTTTATACACCGGGAAATGAAATAGCTTACTATGGAACTATTGGTTTGGTAGCAATAGTAGCTAGTGTAGTTTTATTATTCTTTGTTAAACCAATTATTAAATTAATGGAAAATGTTGAATAAGTAAAATTAATAATTAAAGGACTGAATTTATTAAATTCAGTCCTTTTTTGTACACATTTTTAACTATAATTAGGTTGATAATAGATTGGATAGGGTATGTAAAAAAAATTCAAATTTTTTTGATTTTTTTTGGATATTTTGTTGACAAGATCATCAATATCCATTAATATTATATATGTTGATTGGGTGACCTAATCAATTAATCAATGCGGAGGGGTAGCGAAGTCTGGCTAAACGCGGCGGACTGTAAATCCGCTCCTTCGGGTTCGGTGGTTCGAATCCACTCCCCTCCATTTTATTTTTGGGCTATGGCCAAGCGGTAAGGCACTAGGTTTTGATCCTAGTATGCGCTGGTTCGATCCCAGCTAGCCCAATATTTAATCGACTGACATAATGTCAGTCGATTTTTTTATCCATAATTGGCGAG
>NZ_AYYM01000038.1 GCF_001436035.1 Fructilactobacillus sanfranciscensis DSM 20451 | reverse complement strand
TTGGATCTACTGGTTTTCCTGGTGTTTGTGGATTCGTTGGATTTACTGACGTCAACTGATGCTTCAAGTGAACCGTGAAGTTCTGATCAGTTGTGTCATCATTGTCGAACGTCAAATCTGCTGGATAGCCATCAGTAACCAACTCATACCCTTGTTTCTTATAATCCGCAATGCTGCCACTGGTACTATAACTGGATTTCGAACCCGTTGTTCCTGAAATTGAATCCGTCTTTAAAGTTTTTCCGGTCGTATCATCAACGTAGCTGACACTACCTTTTTGCTTATCTGCTGTATAGGTGATCGTTGTATCTTTCGTTGGATCACTTGGCTGATAACTGCTACCTGGTGTCAAAACATGACCTTCTGGATCATGTGCTGTATAACCTGGTACCGTCGGTACACCGGCTGGTTTAACCTTCGTCGCATCACTTGGGTCATTTGAATAGGCTACTGTTGGTGCTCCAGGGAAGTTCTTATCACTTGAACTTGGTACCAATGAACCGACTTTCGTGTATGTCACGGTTTCATTAACATCTGCTGAATCGGCATTCAAGTCAGTTACGGCAGCTGTCTTAGCTTTATTAGCTACAGATCCCGACACCACTGGGACAGCAACGGCATCAAAGGTCGTATCACCATTTGTCGCTGTCCAAACTGTTGTTCCAGCACCACTTGTAATAACTTCACCAGTAACGTTATCAACAACGACTGTTCGTGTGAAGTTGACAGAATCACTGTGCTTCTTGGCCACTACGTGTCCATTCTGATCAACATAGCTGACGGTCTCATTGACCGTCTTATCATAGTTGGTGCTAATTGGCCATTTCGGACTATCTGGATCATCTGGATTAATTGAAGCTCCTGGTGTTTGTGGATTCGTTGGATTTACTGGCGTCAACTGATGCTTCAAGTGAACCGTGAAGTTCTGATCAGTTGTGTCATCATTGTCGAACGTCAAATCTGCTGGATAGCCATCAGTAACCAACTCATACCCTTGTTTCTTATAATCGGCAATATTGCCACTAGTACTATAACTAGATTTCGAGCCCGTTGTTCCTGAAATTGAATCCGTCTTTAATGTTTTTCCGGTCGTATCATCAACGTAGCTGACACTACCTTTTTGCTTATCTGCTGTATAGGTGATCGTTGTATCTGTACCAATATCATAAGGTGTTGGTGGAATATAACCCTTAGTACGATCATCGGGATCAACTGGCACCAAAGGAGTCCCCATATAATCTTCAGGTGTATAGCCAGGAATAAAAGCAATAACCGGATAATCAGGCGCCGATGAATCAGCAATCTTAGTAGGGTTACTAGGATCATTGGGATAAATTCTTGACGTTATTGAGCCATCAGGATTAGAGACAATCCAGTTGCCTAGCTTGTTGTAAACATACTTAACATCAAAGGTTTGTGGGATATATGGATTTTCAATTACGTATGGCTTAGTCATCGGATAAACGTATGTCGTATAACCGTCTGTCATATAAACGTCTGTCTTTAATTTATACGTTATCGGAGAATCTGAAGGCTTTATACTTGGCCATGTTCCGAGAACTGTTCCATCTCGAGCAATTGAAGCAGACATTGTTCCATCTGAACCAGTCTGAGTGTAAGTAATAACTACTCCATCATGAAAGTTTTTAACATAACTAGCACCAATCTTTCCGTATGGTGACATAACGCCATTTGAATTAGCAGGTGCAGTAGCATAGTACCCATTTATAACATTTACGTCGCTCGTCGTATAATTTTGGCCAACTAACCCTTTTTGTGTATAAGCAGCAACTGGATTACCATTACTGTCGGTGATTTGTTTGCCATCTTTATCAACGTAATAAGTTGTTTGTGTGATCAATTTTGGTACAAACCAAGAAAGTGTACCGTACTCGGCATTATCAAATTCACTAGCTCTATATTTAGTAACAAAAGTGTCGCTAGAGCTTTGGACCATTTCAAAATAAACATCATTATAATAGGTGGTATGCTTAAATACACGAGATGTTGGATAAGTATTTTGATTTAAAGTGTATCGCTTTAAAATCTCATTTGATGCCGATAATTCCGTTACATAAACAATTCCATCGCCCGTTCGATTAGTTGAAAAAACAATTTGGTTTCCACCATTTATTTCTTGCAACCATTCATAACTGTAATGAGAGTTATCTGGATCAATCCACATTCCAGATGGATAATCTGGATCACTAACTGAGAAACCCGTATTGGTAACTGAACTTGCCAATACCTTTCTACCGTAGTTTTGAGCAAACTTAGTTGTAACTATTGCACTATTTTTAGAAACATTAGTGGCTATCTGCGCTACACTCTGTTTTCCACTCGCACTGGTTACATCAGCCTTCACTGCACTACTGCTACTTGCACTGGTCGTTTCAGCCTTTAGTGGCGTTGGTTGTACCTCTACCTTAGAAGTGTTATCTGAACCTTGTGGTTTAGCATCATTAACTGGGGCAATTTCTGTTTTTGCAGGATCTTCATTTTGAGCAACTTTATCAGGTTGGTTTGATACTGTTTGTTCCTGGTTAATTGAAGCAGGTTGTGCTTTTGCGTTATAAGTTGCTGCATCTGTTGAAGCAGTTCCATTATCAGATTTGGTATCTGAACTAGTAGAATTAGTTCCTTGTTCTACAACTGGTTGTTCATTTACAACCGATTTAGAATCTGTTTGATAATCTTCTGATACCGCTGTATCTGCTTTAGCATCAGCACTAGCTGGAGCAGATTTACTTGTTTGCTCCGTTGTTTGCTCCGTTGCTGGTTGTTGAGCATCAGCATCAGCGTAAGCATTAACTCCTGAAACGTTCATTGCAAAGAATGCAAGCGTTCCAGTTGCTAAAATTCCATATTTTTGTATGTTGGCGAGGAAACACGTTCTTTTAAGGACGTGATGAATCGCCTATTCTTTTGCACGTAGTGCATATGGTTATTATGTTTTAGTGATATAATGATGATATGAAAGATACTAGTCGAATAACGTATGGTAGAACATCTGCCTTCAACTTAAACTATCACATCATATGGGGAACTAAATACCGCAATCGCGTTCTAAAAGGAAATGTTGAGATTGTATTGAAGCAAATCTTACTTGAAATTGCTTCAAAATACGGTTTTAGTATTGACCATATGGAAATTGGTAAAGATGATCACATTCACTTATTGGTTAGCGCACCACCAAAGCTATCCGTAACTAACATCGTAAGATGGCTCAAAGGAATCAGTGCATGGCGACTATTTCGTGAATGTCCTGAATTACAAAATAGCTATTGGAAAAAGGCAAATCGTCACCTATGGTCACCAAGTTATTACGTTGAAAGTATTGGAACAACGAATCAACAAGCTGTAGCAAAGTATATTGATGATCAACGGTTAAAGGAGGTGAATTTAAATGACCCTACGGGCAATTAAAACTAGAATCTATCCAAATCAAACTCAACAAGATAAAATTATTGCCAACTTTGGTTGCTGTCGTTTTGTCTGGAATCAACTGCTCAACATGCAAATTAAGCGATATAACAATGGCAGTTCGTACGTAAATGAATTTGGTATGAACTACTTAATTAAGTGTCTCAAGCAAGAGTATCCGTTATTAAAACAAGCTGAGTCAACTAGCTTATTACATGTTAGCCGCGATTTACACAAAGCATTTCAGAAACTGTTCAAAGAACACGTTGGTTATCCAAAATTCAAATCACGCAAGTTTCCTAAGCAGAGCTATCAGTCCAATTCAGTTAATCACAATATCCAACAAACGGATAAGCACGCTATTAAATTACCAAAACTAGGTAATATTCGTTTTAAAGCAGGGCGCCAAGTTACAGGTAAGATTAAGAATGTGACAATCAGGTTATCGGCTACGGGCAAATATTATGCCATTGTCTTAATTGATGAAGATATTTTGGAGCTTCCCACTACTAATCAATCCGTAGGAATTGATATGGGAGTTGCAGACTTAATGATTACCAGTGATGGCGTTAAATTCCCGACTATCCGCTTTGATAAATTACTATCTCGGAAAAAACACTATTGGGAAAAACGCTTAGCGCGTAGACGACTACAAGCTATGAAAGAAATTGCTTGGGATCACCACAATAAAGTGTTGGTACCACGAGAGTTATCTGATTTTAGCAATTACCTTAAAGCTAAACACATGGTGGCCAAGTATAACGAAAAGATTGCTAATCAACGCAATAATTACCTGCATAATCTAACCAAACAGCTAGTAGAGCAATACGATGTGATTAAGATTGAAGATTTGAAAACCAAAAATCTTCTACGTAATCATAAGTTAGCTCGTGCAATTGCTAATCAGTCATGGCGAGAACTACGTTCTCAGCTTGAATATAAATGTGCTTGGTATGGAAAACAGTTAGTCACTGTGAATCCACGAAAGACTAGCCAAATATGTTCTAATTGTGGCTACGATGATGGTAAGCATACATTAGATATTCGTCAGTGGATTTGTCCTCAATGTGGTGTTAGCCATGATAGAGACATCAATGCCGCTAAAAATATCTTAAGTGCTTAACAGACTGTCTAGGCTCGGAACAAGCCGTGGTAAATAGCTGTAACCTCTGCACGTAGTGCTAGACACCATCGTGTAAGTCAGCAGTATTCCCAGAAGCTCGGTCATTTATGGCCGAGTAGTTCACCATACTAAGATGAAAAATGTGTTTCATCTTTTCCAACATTACTTAAAAACTTTCTTTTCAAAAAGACTAAAGCCTTTTTGAATAATTTTCGTTTTCCAATTTGAATCCAATTACATTCAATATATGTGACTTGATTTGTGTTAGTCAAAGTATCCATTGAAAGATCTGACTTTGTGTTAATCCAAGTATCC
>NZ_AYYM01000037.1 GCF_001436035.1 Fructilactobacillus sanfranciscensis DSM 20451 | reverse complement strand
TCGCCAATTATGGATAAAATTATTTTAAAAGCATATTGGAATTCGGAAGATACTGGTAACGCTGACGAACTATTGTCACACATTGCGGCATATTATTTAGAATTTCATCCTACTGTAAATAACAATGCTTATTTACGCAAGATTAGAGTTGGATTAGTTGAAAACAAACTTGCAGAAGAAATTCAACGTGATAAAAATATTCATACTGTTTCTGTTGAACAGGCAGATTATATGTAGTAAGGAGATAATTATGAAATTGTTAGAAACGGGAACAGTTATGGAATTGATTGATTTTTTCGAGGTTGCTGCTAGCAGTTGTGACCCTAATAGTTCAGAATATCATCGTTATGAAAGTGCGTTGAGGAAGTTATATCTTATGGGTAAAGATGATAAGCAAAAAAACAATCGCCTTAGCCTAACAGATTTTTTACAAAGTATAGAATGAAGCCACCGTTTTAAACGGTTTTTGGTAAAGAGTAGCAGTGTTCAAGCACTGCCACTTTTGTTTCTATTTGTATTTTTACGAGGATTTTAATACGTTTGAATTAATAACGTTACTAGCAATACGATCACTATTCTGATTACCGAAAGGAGTTTCTTTATGGAGAAAATGAATTATTAATCCGTAAAATGTGTGACAAACCTAGAATTTATACAATTTTAACTATGACGAGGAGAACTCATGTATTATAAGCTAAAGAAAATATATCCGATATTAATAATTATTGCTTTATCGTTGTTGATACTTATTCCTTTTTTCAAGATAAATCAATTAGGTGTTCATTCTGATTGGAGTTTTCACGCTGCTCGTGTTCAGCAGTTATATTTGAACTTAACACGAGGACACTTTTTTACATACAGTGCAACGGATACTTTTAGTAAGGTTGGTAATGGTAATTTTCTATTCTACCCAACATTTTTCTTGTATCCATGGGCATTTTTGAAATTGTTTTTTACGCCAATTGCCTCTTACTTGATTTATGTATGGTTACTTTTTGTGGCAACTGGGCTAATAGCATTCTTTTGTATGCAATCTTTTGATAAGCAGGCTACTTGGCAATCACTATTTTTTGCGTTAATTTACATGATTGCTCCCTACCATCTTTACCTAACATTGAATAATTACGTATTAGGTGAAGCACAAGCATATATGTTTATTCCTTTAGTATTGTTAGGAATGTATAATGTCATTTACAAAGATAAATGGGTGATACTAGCAATTGGAATGACGATGATGGCTTATACGCATTATGTAAGTCTATTTATTTCTGTAGAAGTTTGTGCTGCAATACTAGTATGTTATCTTATTCAGAATAAGAAAATTGAACTAAGTAAGTTTGTTATATTAGCAAAATCAATTGGCTTATTCATTTTGTTATCCCTTTGGCAATTTATTCCATTATTTACTGATTATTTCCATCGAGATTTATTTAGACCTAATCCTGGATTTATGCTTATGCAATCAGCAGGCGACTTCTTTGTATCGGCAGTATCAAATGGAGCGCTTTGTCAAGCATCAAATGGAACTCTTCGTCAAGGTGGAATCGGCTTAATATTGTTGTTCACATTGATATTTGGCTGGTTACTTATCGATAAGAACTCTAAGTATATGTGGGTTTACTTGTTAGGGGTACTTTTCACCTGGATGATAACTACAGCTTTTCCCTGGCATTACTTTATTAAAACACCATTAGCAATTATTCAGTTTCCTTATAGGTATACTGGTTATGCCATTGCCTTCTTAGCGATCACTTTATCTAAAATTTTGTTTACTTTGCAATTTGATAAAGTCAATAAAAATGTTATCAATTGGGGAATTGTTTTAATAATGCCAGTTTTATATGCTGGAAGTATTTCCCCAATCATTGCTAGAAACTCTAATTCTGATGGTACAGTTCCCGTATTAACGTCTCAAAGGACGGGAAATTATAAAACCTTTCGGGATGCGAAGGACCTACCAATTATTATTAATAATTCTTCTTACAATAAGCAGTTCTCTTATGGAGCGCTGTATGGTGAAACAGATTATATGCCAATGAAGGCGATTGAAAATGTAGAATCGGTTCTAAATAGAGTTTCTTATATTAATGGTCATAAGAAATTACTAAGGCAGTATAGTAAAGCAAATGAAATTCATTATTTAGTAAATACTAATCGCCGTTCTATCATTAATCTACCAGCTTTGCAATATCATAATACTAGAGTATATATAAATAATCGACTTGTTGACACACAAATATCAGATCGGGGAACCGTTCTCACTAATCTTCCAAAGGGAAAATACAATATTGAAGTTACCTATAAGCCATCGATGCTACTAATAGTAGCAAGAGTAATTGCAGTTATGTCTTGGATATATATAGTATTCTTGTGGGGGATTAAATTATGGCAGACTACAAGAAATAACTTGAACGAATTTAGTGACGTAAATTAAGCAAGAAGATCTCGATTGATATATGCCAATTAAGACATTTAAGTGGCTTATCCCTTGAAAATAAACCGTTGCAAAACTCGGTTACGATTCTCATTGCTACTGTGTTCATGTGGTGAATAATTTAATATAGTAAAAAAACAACCTCTAACTAGGTATTACGTCTAACTAGGGGTTGTTATTCTTTTAACGTTTTGTAATAGCTTATTTAAATTCATTTTATCCCCTTCCCTAATTATTTAATGCTATTTTTATATTTTATTATTGACAATATAGTAAATAGATGTTATTATATAATTGTAGATAAGAAATAAGAAAAAGAGGAATCAGTTGTGAACCAAGTTACTATTTATACTAAGACCAATTGCATCCAATGTAAAATGACTAAGCAAGCTTTAACAAGAGCTGGAATTACTTTTAAAGAGATTGATATTTTAAAAGACATTTCTATGCTACATAAACTTAAAAAAGAAGGTTTAACTCAATTGCCTTATGTTGTTACTACTGATCAGCATTGGAATGGTTTTCAACCAGATAAGATTAAGGTTTTAGGCTTTAAGCCTAGAAAGGAATTATAATGACTTTAACTGCTAATATTGAAGCACTTGCTTTAAAAAAAGGTATCCCTGCGGATAAACTACTAAAAGATTTAGGGATTTCTACTAATACTTTTTATCGTTGGGGATATCAAGGTAAAAATCATAAAATTAATCGTAATTTAGGAAAAGTAAGCCGAGTCCCTAATCGCTCGGGTTTACAAAAAATTGCTGATTATTTAGATCTTCCTGATATTTATGCCCTACTAGATGTTCATGATACCCAAAATGTAGAGAATAGTTTAGGTAATCGATTAGTGCGTGATTTTAAATTGAAACAGAAGAATCGTTTTACTTACGATAATGCTAATAACTATTTAGGTAATACGGTTAAAAATTTATTAAAGGTTACTATTGCTCGAAAGGTCGAAGATCCTACTTTAGATATTAATCCGATTATACAAGCCCTAGTAAATAAAAGAACTCACTCTAAAGTAAAAATCTTGAAAAATATTGTGTTTGCAGCTGTTTATTTAGATGTTAGCCTGGATTATATGTTTGGACTAATTGAACAACCACGTTCGATTAAAGATCCTAAATACCCTGCTCATAGTAAAATTACTGATTGGGAAATCAACCAAATTGCAGAACAAGTTAAAAATTTATGTAATCGTACCACTATGTCTTTAGAGGATTTAACAGATGCAACTTCGGTTTCTGCTATTACCATTTATCGCTGGTATGATAATCGGAACGCCCCTGCTGTTAAGAGTTTGTTTAAAATAGTTAAGTATTTTGACGTTAGTTTAGATTATTTGTTTAATATTTCGACTTTTGATAAAAAGGTTAATCCACAATATCAACAAGAACAAACTAAAGCAACCATTGATATTTTAAAAGAACTTAAAATTGATAAGCTATAAAGCTTTTTGGATTAGAAAAAGAGAAAAATGGTGACTAACTTTTCCACAATTATAATTAACTAATGGTATCCGCCCTATGCTCAAAAATTCGTTGATATTATGGATCATTTTCGCAATAATCAAGGCGTGATGCTGGGATTAACTATGCAATTGAACAAATTGTTGATTTATTGTCGAACAATGTCGATGGAATTCACCTCTATACGATGAATAATGCGGAAAATGTCCAACGAATTTAGGACGCAACCCATACATTGTTCGCAGAAACTAGCAATCACCCAACTGAGCGAGTATAATCAAGTTGTAACAAAAATTTATCGGAGTAGAAATTAGCGCGTTAAGTGTCGATGGAACGGAATGTGAACATCGGACAAAAAACTTCAACGTTTGCGGTTCTAATTTCGCATTCGCCACTAAGATCCGCCTTTTGGTGGCAGCTCCTGACAGGAGATGTCAAAATGGAAAGTTTCAAGAAGTGGGGTTTACGCCCTCTTAGTCTCAAAGGGATCAGTTATCTTGCCATTTTAATGGCGATTCAGATTGTCCTTAGCCGTTTAGTTGTAGGAAATGCCAATGTCCAATTCGGGTTCGCGTTTATTACCGCTGCCTTAATCGGACGTTGGTATGGACCGTTTTGGTCAGTCGGAATTGCCATCATCGTAGATTTTATTTCGACGATGATTAGTGGTCAAGCCTATTTTATTGGGTTTGCCCTTTCAGCAGTCGTTGCGGCTTTGATTTACAGTTTTGCGTTTTTTCAACATCCTAAGATTGGACTAGTAAGAATTATTGTGGTGGTATTGTTAATCACAGTAGTCATTAATATCTTCATGAATTCTTACTGGGTTTCAATCTTAGCGCACACTAATTTCTGGTATTTCTTACCAATGCGATTAGTCAAAAACTGTATTTCTGCACCACTTCAAATTGGAATCTTATATTGGATCTTGAATAACAAGACAATTAATCGAATGGAGCCACAAGTATTTAAATAAACAAAAACAGCACCGAATTTTAAATCATGATGTGAACCCATAAAGTT
>NZ_AYYM01000036.1 GCF_001436035.1 Fructilactobacillus sanfranciscensis DSM 20451 | reverse complement strand
TTTAAATTAATTTATTTTCAAAGCTTTTCCGCGCCAACAATATTTAACTATACACTAAACAAAAAAAGATGTCAAAACTTTTTATCCAAAATAAAATTAATCTTTACTGTCATCTTTATATAAATCAATTCCTAATTCAGGATGAACATTTAAATAATTTTTTGTAAATTTATCAACCGCTTCTTTATCACTTGTGTTGATTCCACTTCGTCTCATATCATCAAATAATCCACGATAAAATTTATCGAATTTAGGATTATAAAGCGACTGTAATTGATCAGCGTTAACATTTACCCAATCTACTAAATGTTGTCCATTTTTAATAATTCCTTGTTTCTGTAAATATTTAAATAATTTTTTTAATGCAAATGGAATTGTTTGATACATCTCTTTAGTTTTTTCATCCGCTTCCAGCAAAAGCATAAAACGAGAAAACATTACTTCTTGCAAAAGATTATCATTCCATTGATCTGGTTTTTTATCTAACCCAACAATTGCAATTTCAACAAAACTATCAATAATTGCATCAATTGCTTGAATTCGACTGTCCCCCCAATTTACTACATCAGGTTCGGAATCAATTTCATCAAGCCAACCATCAATCATTTTTCCAACTTCTTGCGTTTGTTTTTCTTTATCCATGACATTCACTCCTTTAATGTTATTATATTATCACTCATAAGACAGGTATAATAGAATTAAATCACATAGGAAGGAGTCTTCAAGAATTGAAAAAAATTGCAATCGTGAGTGCTAAACGAACCCCAATTGGAAAAATCAACGGACAACTAAGTAGTCTAAACTCAGTTGACCTTGGAGTAATCGCTGCTAAATCAACAATGAACTCCATTAATTTAGATCCAAAACTAGTAGATCAAGTAATCTTTGGAAATGTAATTCAAGCTGGCGGCGGTCAAAATATTGCTCGTCAAATTGAACTAAAGTCTGGAATTCCTGATACCAGTACTGCTTGTACAATCAACCAGGTTTGTGGTTCTGGAATGAAAGCAATCCGGCTTGGGCAGCAAGCAATCTTAACCAATGATGCTGATATTGTTTTAGTTGGTGGAACCGAAAGTATGTCAAATGCTCCTTATTTAAATTCTAAGGTTCGTCAAGGTCGCAAATTTGGTGCATTTACTATGGAAGATAGTATTGAAAAAGATGGATTAAATGACTTCCGCACAAACGCTCCCATGGGAATTACGGCCGAAAATGTAGCTGAAAAATTTAACATAACTCGTGCAGCTCAAGATCAATTTGCTCTTTCATCTCACCAAAAAGCTGCTAAAGCAATTAAAAATAACTATTTTGCAGCAGAAATGACCCCGATAACAATTCGTGGCAAAAAAACAGCAACGGTAATTTCAACTGATGAAACCGTTCGTCCTGACACTACTATTGAACAATTAGCAAAGCTTAGAACATCATTTAAGGAAAACGGAACCGTAACTGCTGGAAACGCGGCTAGTCTAAATGATGGTGCATCGGCATTAATCATGATGACAGAAGATCGTGCTAAAGAACTTAATTTAAAGCCTTTAGCAATCATCGATAATTATGCAGAAGCAGGATGTAACCCCGATATCATGGGATATGCTCCTCGTTATGCCGTTGAAAAGTTATTGAAAAAGGAACAAAAAAACATCTCTGATTATGATTTATTTGAATTGAACGAGGCCTTTGCTTCTCAAAGTTTAGCGGTTGTCAATGACCTTCATATTCCAATGGAAAAATTAAATATCACCGGTGGTGCCGTTGCTTTGGGTCATCCGCTTGGGGATTCAGGAGCTAGAATTCTAATTACCCTCATCAACAATTTAAAAAGAACTAACCAAAAATCTGGAATTGCAACCCTTTGTATCGGTGGTGGTATGGGAATGGCAATGAGCATTCACATTAATTAGCTAACCAGATGCTTTAGTTGTAAAACTAAACTTTATTCTTTATAATTGGTTATCGTTAAATAATTAAGTAAGGACGTATAAAATTATGACTTGTGTATATGTGCGTAAAGCAACTGAAAAAGATTTACCAGAAATTAAAAAAATCATCGATGCTGGTCGTGGTTTCTTAAAAGAACAAGGAATCAACCAATGGCAAGGTGCTTACCCAACTTCAGAAGATATTAAAAAAGATATTGATAACAATATTTCTTATGTAATTGATGTTGACGGTAAAGTTGCCGGTTCAGCTACCCTTCACCTTGGAATTGATCCTGATTACCTCGAAATGGAAGAAGGAGAATGGGATCACGGTACAACTGCCCATTATTCAGCTATTCACCGGGTTTCAGTTTCACATGAATATCGTGGACAAGGTCTTGCTGGTAAGTTAATCAGTGGATTATTCACTGTTTCATCATTACTTGGTTTTAAAGATGTTCGAATCGATACTCACCCAATGAACAAGGCAATGCAACACATTATTTTGGCTAGCGGATTTACTAAAAAAGGTATTATTCGTACTAAAGCAGAAGGTGATGATCGTTTTGCTTACCAAATCGAATTACATTAATAATAGGAGCTTTCAATGAGTGATCAAGCAGTTCTAATTAAATTAATTATTATGGCTCTTGCCGCAATCTTAGTAACGATTGCCAGTTTAATTTGGTCATATAAAAGTCAAAAAACATGGCGGTCCAAAAGATTTGGCGCACTATCCGTTTTATTAATTTGTTTTGTCACAATCCTCATTATCCTAATTTAATATAAAAAGACCTCGGAAAATTTCCGGGGTCTTTTTAGGCTAAAAATCTAATAATTGCTAAAGATAAAATACCAACTGCCACAATCACTAGTAAATTTTTACTGATAATTGCAGAAATTACAGTCGGTATCGAAGCTAATAAATTTTCAATATTTAAACTAGGTAAATGGCCGAGATGTTGCACAAATAAGCCATTAAACCAAAGAGCAGACATAATTACCACTGGAACAAAACTGAGAAATTCCACAAATGAAATTGGTAACTCGAATTTTTTCAGTAGGATAAATGGGATTACTCTCGTTAGCCAAGTTACGAGCCCACATCCAACAATTACTAGCAAAACAAATTTAAAAGAAAGCATTTTTGATTTTCACTCCTAACCAACATCCAACTAAAGTTACTACCAGTAGTAATAAGCTACTAGGAATAAAAATTAACCCAAGGTAGGTTAATCCAAGTGTTACCAACACCATGATTACTTGTAATTTGAAAGCCATTGTTCTATCTGCCAAAATTTGAAGATAAAGTAAACCAATAAACATCGCAATGAAAGCAAAATCTAGCCCAAATTTATTTGGATTGGGAATTAAACTACCAAGACTTCCACCTATTCCAGAAGCAATTATCCAAGTCAGATAAGCCAATATATTCGCAGTATTCAACCATTCAAAATTAACTATGCGCTTTGTGTAATTTAATTTATTCATTGTTAAAGCAAAAGTTTCATCGGTTAACAATGATCCTAGAATAATATTTCGTTTCATTGATTCTTTCTTTAAATACGGAGCAACCGTCATTCCCATTAATAGCATCCGTGCTGATAATAAGAAAACTGCCACCAAAATTGAAAGAAAAGTACTCCCACTAACTAACATACTTACAATCACAAATTGTGCTGCACCTGAATAAGTAATCGCAGACATTAAAACAATTATTAATAAATTTAAGCCAGCTGATTTAGCTACAATTCCAAATGCTAGTCCCACACCAATGTATCCTGATAAAGTTGGGATAGTATCTTTAATTCCAGAACGTAATGATAAATTACCGTTCACAAATGTTCACCTCTTTGATAAATCGTTTTATATTTATTCATTATATAATGAACTTGCAATCAATTTCTGCTAAGTTTGATAATTAGACAAATAAGTTATAATTAATGGAAGATTGAATTTATTTTGCTGGAAATTGCGTAAGTAATAGAGTAGAATAAATTATATCAATAAGCGAACAAACGTTCATATTTTAAAAATAGAAAGGTGTTTTTATGGCCTCAAGTTCTAAGAAAAACGCTCAAGATGCTCGTCAAGCTGAGCTTGATAAAGCATTAAAACAAATAAAAAAAGAATTTGGTACCGGAGCTATCATGCGAATGGGTGAAACCCCTGAAAATACTGTTAGTGCAATCTCTACTGGAATTTTATCATTAGATATTGCCCTTGGTGTTGGTGGATTTCCTCGTGGTCGTGTGGTCGAAATTTTCGGTGCTGAATCTTCAGGTAAGACAACTATTGCCTTACAAACTGTTGCAGAAACACAAAAAAATGGTGGTACTGCTGCCTATATTGATGCAGAAAATGCCATGGATCCCGAATATGCTAAGGCATTAGGGGTTGATATTGATAATCTACTTCTTTCACAACCAGGAACTGGTGAAGAAGGCCTTCGAATTGCTGATGCCTTAATTGGTTCAGGTGCAATTGATTTAGTCGTAGTCGATTCTGTTGCTGCTTTAGTTCCTAAAGCAGAAATTGAAGGTGACATTGGTGATTCCCACGTTGGTTTACAAGCCCGTTTGATGTCTCAAGCCCTTCGTAAATTAACTGCCAACATCAACAAAACCAATACCGTTGTAATTTTCATTAATCAACTTCGGGAAAAAGTTGGTGTGATGTTTGGTAATCCTGAAACTACCCCTGGTGGTCGTGCATTGAAATTCTATTCCAGTGTTCGTCTCCGAGTTAGTGGAACCAAACAACAAAAAGACGGTCAAGAAGTGGTTGGGAAAGAAACTAAGATTAAAGTTGCCAAAAACAAGGTTGCTCCTCCATTCAAGACAGTTGATACCTTCATGAGTTTTGGTAAAGGGATTGAACCCGTTGCTGACATGGTGAACTTAGCAGTTGATAAAGATATTATCGACAAATCTGGTTCATGGTACTCATATGGTGAAGAACGTTTAGGACAAGGACTTAACAAAACTGTTGCTAACTTGAACGAAAAGCCTGAATTAGTTGAAGAACTAATCCACAAGGTTCGAGTAGCTTACGGAATTGAAAAAGAAGAACCTGCTAAATCTGAAAAAGCTCCTAAAGACGATAAGACTGATAAAGCAACAAAGGATCCTAAAGTAGAAGATAATTCAACTTTAGATATTTAAATTAAAAACTCTCAAAATAATCGTAATTGATTAGTTTGAGAGTTTTTGTTTGGAGAAATTTATATTTAATTGTTAACTTTCTTCCATTCCGCTTGCCACTCGCTCATCGCAACAAAAATTTTTCGTGTTTTTTGCCCAATTTTCGTTAGATTATATTCGACACTCGGTGGAATTGTGTCATAAACGTTTCTGATCACGATTCCATTTTCCTCTAGCATCCGTAACCGACTTGATAATGTTCTCGAACTAATGTTAGGAATAATTTTAAGCAACTTTCCGTAATGATTATTTCCGTTCATAATTTCTCGTAAAATTAACGTCGTCCATTTTTTACCAAATAAATCAAAAACCGGCTCAAGCAAACAACTTTTTTCTGTCATAAAGGACTACCTTTTCAAAATTTAAGCTTCTACTCGAATCTTAGCTACCAAGCCTACTAAAGATCCAGTTTGTCTCGCAATGTTTAACATAGTACTTGCGATGTTAGAATATTCTGACCCAGCACTTTACATAGTTAAAGTTGTCATAGCAGGAACGGAAATTCCAATTCCTAAATTTCCAAGGGCATAAAGAACTGCTAACAACGCATAGTTTTCAGTAAAAACTGATAAAGCTAAGCCAACGCTAGTTACAGCAGCTAACGATAAGCCAAACAATAATGTTTTTTCAATTCCATACCGATTGGATAAAGAGCCACCTAAAAATAACAATGATGCAAACGACAACATGTAACTATCTAAAATCCATGCACCAGCAGCTGCTGTCAAATGTAAGTCACTTTGAATAGTAGTCACGGCAACGTTAGAAATTGAAACATCTAAAGTTGCCATATTGAACTACTCCCACTTAG
>NZ_AYYM01000035.1 GCF_001436035.1 Fructilactobacillus sanfranciscensis DSM 20451 | reverse complement strand
TCGAAACGTTACATACATCTATTACATAATAACATGCCCACAGATTTTGTCAATAATTAGACTCTATTATAAATGTTTTAAAAATTCAAAACCCTTATAATAGAAGAAAAAGAAAACAAGCAATGATTGGGGACAAAATGAAAACTTTAGTGATTGTAGCTCATCCGGATTATCACGACTCTGGAACACAAGGATTTTTGAAACGGGCAACAGAAGGATTAGAAGAGATTACTTGGCATTATTTACCAGAACAGACTGAATTTAACGTTGCAGCTGAGCAACAGTTATTAATTGAACATGATCGCATTATTTTTCAATTTCCCATGTACTGGTATAGTGCCCCAGCGACTTTAAAAAAATGGGAAGATGAAGTATTAACGCGAGCTTTTACGTTTGCTAATGAAAAAGGAATTTTAAAAGGAAAAGAATTAGGAATTGTGACAACGCTTGGTTATCCCGCTAAAGATTTTCAGGCGGGCGCCACAGAAGGTTTTAGTATTTCTGAAATTTTAGTTCCATATCGTGCTTTGGCTCATCGAGCAGGTATGATATTTATGACACCCTTAGTGGTTGATCAATTTGACTACATGACACCTGATCAACAAACGAAACTTTTAATTGATTATCAACAATATTTAACGGCTGCTTTTTCCTTTAGTTTTAGTGTGCGTCAAGACTGGATAATTAAACAATTGAAAAAGATGATGAATTCTAATAATCAAGCTCAATTACAGTTAGTTATTGACCAACTAGAACAAAATAAAATTGATTTAAACGATTTAAAGGATCAAATTAAAATGATTCGACAAGCTGAGGAGGGTTAATGTGGAAAATTTAGATTGGCTGTTACAACAAATTGATGAACTTGAGGCACAGACTACGACATTTGCTAATCAAGCTCTTTTAGAAGCAACTAAAGATATTGCGAAAGAACAGGCGAAACGAATTGAGCAAGCTGAAATGGAGCTAGATGGGCGGATCTGGAGTCCTAATAAATGGTAATTTTGAAAATGAAAAAGGGTAATGACTTTTAAATTAAGCCATTACCCTTTTATTATTTAAGATTTTTATGCCCAGTGATTAATTGGTCCAAACTTATGACCAACATCGATACCATTTTTGATACAAGCATCGACATATTTTTTACCTGAACGAATTGCTTCCTCAACTGACTTGCCTAAACCAAGTTCAGCGGTAATGGCAGCTGACAATGTGTCACCAGTTCCATTTTTGTGAGTAGTATTGAAATAAGGTCCAGTCAATGTGAACGTTGAGCCATCCTCAAGTAAAACGTAATCAGTCACTTCGGTTTGGTCGTCGCTATCATGACGTCCTTTAACCATGATGTTTTTAGCACCAAGTTCTTGTAACTTATGAGCGGCCTTGGCTTGAAAATCAGGATCTTGATCATCTAAACCAGTTAATTTAACGGCTTCAAAGAAGTTAGGAGTTAAGACATCTGCCATTGGAAGCAACCGTTTCACTAAGGCATCGTAAGCCTCTTGTTCCAATAGCATGTCTCCGTGTTTGGTAATAATTACGGGATCGACAACTAAAGGTCCAAAATCGTATTTTTCGTAGTTATCTGCCACAGAATTAATAATTTTACTATCTGCTAACATTCCAGTTTTAGCGGCCCGAATCTTGAAATCATCCGCTAAATCTTTAAATTCCTGAGCAATAAAATCAGGCTCCATATTAACGCCTGCATGAATTCCAAATGAGTTACCAGCCACACAAGCGGTAATAACCGTAGCACCGTAGACTTTCTTAGCAAAAAAGGTTAGTAAATCTGCTTGCATTCCGGCACTACCATCGCTATCGCTTCCAGCAATGGTTACAACTTGAGGATAATCATTAATCATATTTAGCTACCTGCCTTTGAATTTGAAATATATTTGATTTTATAGGGTTGGATGTATTATAATACAAGGAGCTGTTAATTGTAAGTAAAACAAGAAAAAGTAAAGGAGCATTTCGTCATGAGAATTTGTCATCCAAATGGTGTTCAAGGACGTCGTCCAATCGACCAAAAAGGCCGTAAAAAAGAACAAAAAAGAGTTGCAGAATTACAACAATTCTTAAAGAAAACACCTGCTAAATAATTGAAAGTCGCTATGGCGGCTTTTTTCTTGCAAAAAAATAAGGGCTCATCAATCAGATGGGCTCTTATTTTAGTTATTTTGCTTTTGCCTTTGTTGCTTTAGTAATATCTTTCTTCTTAGGTTTAGATAGCGCTCTTAATTGGTCTTTTAAGGTATTAATTTCATCAGCGTGATTTTCTTTCCACTTAGCAAATGAATTGTTTGAATCACTATCAGCAGGTTTTAAGCCAGTATTGAGCCAAAACATTGCTTCAGATAAACTATTGAAATTACGTAACCAAAGTGTTTGCCCATTTTCTGAGTCAAATGCTACGTAAGAACGTGATTTTTTCTTTAAGAAGGTATGACGACGAATCTTAAACGCTTCTCTTTTTCGAGTTAAATAATAGTCTGGTAAAATATAACTACCAGGTGTAATTAATTCTGGGAAACGTTCATTTCGTTTCGCATGCCGATCGCGTAGCATTTTCATAGCTTGATCAGCAGTGATTAGTTTGATGTTAATATCAGACATCTCGTTTCCTCCTATTTTATTTTCTTATTACTATTTTTACATAAAACGGGCGGAAAGCAAAGGATTAAACAGTATTAATAAGTATTTTTTAATAAAATTAAAAGGGGAAAGAATGACCATGGCGAATGTAAAGAAATTTTATGCAGTACGTGTGGGAAAACAACCCGGAATTTACAATAGTTGGGATACGGCTAGAGCACAAGTTGATGGATATCCCAATGCTAAGTATAAAAGTTTTAAAACGGAAGCTGAGGCACAGGCTTTTATGAATGGAAAAGATTCTGAAAAGAAGCAGTCCACTGCAAATGCGGTCCCATCAACTAGTAAAGTAAGACCAGAAATTGTGGTTTTTACTGATGGTGGTTCGCGGAACCATGGAAATGTCGCTGGTGGGCACGTTAAAGCTACTGACCCTGCTGCGTGGGCATATCTAATTGATTACCACGGCAAACAACATTCTGACTCGGCCGGAGAATTTGGCGTTACTAATAATAAAATGGAAATTACGGCCTTGGTTCAAGCTTTACAGTGGTTATGGGAAAATCAATTTAATAATAAGTCAGTAGGAATTGTTTCTGATTCTCGTTACGTTTTGAATGCGATTCAAAAAGGTTGGATTAAGGGTTGGAAAAAACGGGGCTGGAAACGAAGTGCTGGCGAATTAAAAAATGCTGAACTTTGGCAACAACTAGACCAATTATTGGATAAATTCCCTAAAATTCAATATGCTTGGACTAAAGGGCACGCGACTAATCAGGGAAATGTCTTTGTTGATGAACTATTAAATCAAACGATGGATAAAATGTAGGAGGATTTTTATGACCACAGAACGAGAAAAAATGACAGCGGGAGAAGATTTTAATCAATTTGATCACGAGTTAATTAAACGACGGATTTTGGTACGTAAAATGCTTCAAAAAATCAATAATACACCCGATAATGAAGAAAGAAATGCCATGATTAAGGGATTGTTTGCTGATACTGGTGACGAATTCTTTGTAGAAACTGATTTACAATTTGATTATGGCTGGAACATTCATATTGGTAATAATTTCTTTGGTAATTATCGCCTAACTTTAATGGATTCTTGCCCAATTACCTTTGGGAAAAATTGTTACATTGGACCTAATTGTGGACTTTATACCAATATTCATCCGTTGACTGCCAAAGAACGGGTGGCGGATGTTGAATTAGGAGCCCCAATTAAAATTGGTGACAACGCCTGGTTTGGTGGTGGAGTTACCATTCTTCCTGGAGTTACTTTAGGTGATAATGTGGTCGTTGGTGCAGGTGCGGTTGTTACCAAATCTTTTGGCGATAATGTTTGTATCGCTGGAAATCCTGCTCGAGTAATTAAGACGATTGATAACGGTCAATTTGATAAATAAGGATAAGTGGTATAATTTAAAGGAAACTTAAGCTTTGGCATTTGTACACACTGTGTAAATGGTTCGATTTTCGTTCCATTTTGACAGTGCTTTTTATTAGAATTTTTTTATATTAATCTGAGGAGGATTTTTTATTATTTTTAAACACTTTAATATTGATAAATATGTCTTTATTCCGACGATTCTGATTTTTTCGGTCGTTTCGGCAATTTTGATTATGGGGGGCTCAAGCCTTCAAGGTTTTCTGACAGTTGCATTAGCTTGGATTACTAAGCAAATGGGCTGGGCCTACATGATGATTTACATTGTGAACTTTATTTTCTTCATGTGGTTGCTCTTTAGTAAATATGGAGCTATTCGACTAGGTGATCCGCATTCCACGCCACAATACAGTAACTTACAATGGGGAAGCATGGTTTTTGCTACTGCCATTGATGCTAGTATTTTGATGTTGAGTATTGTTGACCCGATTCGATATGTTTCTTCGCCACCTTTTGGAATTAAACCATTTTCACAAAACGCCTATAACTACGCACATATGCTAGGTCAATTTGACTGGGGTCCAATGGCTTGGATGATGTACGCTCCGGCAGCCATTGCAATTGGTTATATATTATTCGTAAAAAAGGGTCATGTGCAACGCCTCAGCAAGTCAATCACGTTCATTCAAGGTGACGAAAAGTGGAAATACGCCTTACGGCAACTCGTTGATTTCTTAGTTGTTTTTGGAATCATGGGTGGAGTCGGTTCGTCAGTTGGAATGGAAATTCCAATCATTTCTAATGTTTTAAGTAGTTTAACTGGGTTACCAGATAATATGACGCTTAAAATTGGACTTTTTGGAATTTTATTTGTGATCTTTGCTTGGACCGTTTGGCATGGACTTAATGGTGGGATTGATAAATTAAGTGATATACATATTTGGACGGCCGTTATCTTCTTGGCCTTTGTCCTTTTAGTTGGACCCACGATTTATATTTTGAGTTCTGAAACTAACAGTTTAGGATTGTTAACCAGTAACTTTGTTTCTTTAAGTACTAATACAGTACCAAACGGAACACCTGATATCGCTAACTCAGAAGTTATCTTTTACTGGGGTTGGTGGTTAGCATACATGCCCGTGATGGGACTATTCATTGCCAGAATTTCCAAAGGAAGAACCATTCGGCAAATTCTTTTAGGAATGTTGGGTTATGGTTCAGCTGGGTGTTTGAGTTTTTACGCCATTTTAGGTGGCTATTCACTTTGGTTACAAAAAACTGGTGCCATTAATTTAGTGCATATTTTAAATACCAAGGGGCAAGAAGCTGTAATTACGGCCGTCTTATCAAGTTTGCCTTTTAGATCAATAGTATTTATTGTTTATTGTATTTCTTCTTTCATTTTCTTGGCAACGACCATTTCGTCTTCAGCTTACATTGTTTCTTCATTTACTAGTTTGAAGTTGAAGGATAACCAAGAGCCCAGTCAATTCAACCGAATGACATGGGTAATTATTTTTGTGCTATTCTCCTTTGGAATTGTGGTAGTTGGTGGTTTCAATACCGTTGAAACCTTCTGTGCAATCTCAGGTTTCCCTTTGATGTTTGTCTGTATCATGATCTTAGTTTCCATTTATCACATGGTGAAAAATGATGAAGGAATCGTCCTTAAAGCTAAAGGAATGGACGACATGCGGATCGAGAAGAAGAAAGAAAAGATGCAACGAATTCGGGCGAAAAGGATGGCTGCTCGTTTAAATCGTAATATTGATGATGATGATTAAAATAATTTAATAGATTTGTTTTATAAAAGGTAACTGGATTTTTAATTAATTCGGTTACCTTTTTATATATAAAAAATAATGATTTTTTCTTTATTNCAAGAAAACGAGGTAATCCAAAAATGAATAAAAATAAAGTAACAAAACAAACTAAATTATCAAAAGATGATGAACTTAAGCAGCTTAAAGAAGAAAACTTAATGCTTAGAATTCAAAATGAATATTTAAAAAAACTGAAAGCCTTAGATCAAAAACAAGCAAAGAAAAAGTAATGGTAATTGATGATCTAAGGCGTAAATTCAAAGTCAGTCTTAGCTTCATTTTAAAAGCTGTTAAATTACCTAGAAGTAACTATTACTATGCGACTTCGTCGCAATCAATAGACAAAGATAAAAATATAATTAGGTTAATAAATAGTATTAAAGAAATCAATCCTAA
>NZ_AYYM01000034.1 GCF_001436035.1 Fructilactobacillus sanfranciscensis DSM 20451 | reverse complement strand
GCAGCAACTGAACTTGTGTTTGCAGCACTAGCAGTTGTTTGAGTGCTAGCATTGTTTGAATTTGTGTTTACAGGAGCTTTGGCACTATTCTTATCAATTTTAACGTGTCCCTTACCATCAAATACAAATACTTCACCAACATAAATGGTATTAATGTCTTTTCCTTTATTAGCTTTTTGAATTTTCTTTTGTGACACATGGTATTGTTGTGAAAGACCACTGATAGTGTCTCCATTTTGAACCGTATGTTTAACTTTTGTATTGGCATCAACATTTGCTGTAACAGCAAACATAATTCCAACTGAAATTGCAGCCATTACTGCGATTGATTTAGTGAACTTCATATAGAAATTTCTCCTCGTATGTATCGAATATTAGATTCTTCATCTAGAATTTATTAGTGATATGTATCAACTAACTTTATTTAGGGTATCGATAACATGTTGCATTTACATTACATAAATGTTACTCAGACCGATCTCATTGTAATATAGAAACATTGTTGAAATACTAATCATAATTAATGTTGAAAATGCCGTTTTTATCGTTAAGTAATATTACAAAATGTAATATTTAAACACCAATCATGCTAAACAAATTTAATTTTTAATAAAAAAATCGAAAAACCACGGTTAAATGGTCTTTCGATTAAATAAATTTTCATTTTTGATTTAACCTTTTCATTCCAATTCCAGTAAACCCACTTAAAATTGAAAAAACGGGACAAAGTAAACTAAAGAAGACAAACGGTAAATAATGAAGCGTTGGAACATTTAAAGTGTTAGCCACAAAGACTCCAGCAACTCCCCAAGGAACTAAATAATTAATCACAGCTCCCCCATCTTCTAAAGTTCGTCCCAAAGCTTCCGGTGCTAAGCCGGCCTTTTGATAATCAGCTTTAAACGCCGTTCCTGGAAGAATAATTGAAAGATATTGTTCTCCAATAAAAATATTCACACCAATGGCAGCTAAAACCGTACTTAAAACTAACATTCCAGTTGACTTAATATGAGACGAAAATCGGTCCATAACAACGTTAATCACACCCAAATTAATCAATAAACCACCGAGTGCCAACGCAATAATGATCAAAGTCATCGTCCCCATCATCGAACTAATGCCACCCCGATTCAAAATTTGATTAATTTCGGGATTAGTTGTATTAATTTTAAAACCATTTTGCATCACATCCGCAATCTTAGTAAATGAATAATGATGCTTAGGATTAACCAAAATTATAATAATACTAACTAATATGTTTATAAATAATGTCGGAATTGTAGGAATCTTAGTCCACGCACAGATTAGTAATAATAATACTGGAATTAACATCCAAATAGAAATCGTAAAATTATTCATCAAAACGCGAGAAGTGCTAGTTATTTTAGTTAAACTAGCAGCATGATGATTACCCCCGATAATAGAAAACAGTACTAATGAAATAACAAACGCGGGAACCGTTGACCACATCATGTTTTTAATGTGATTATACAAATCATCTCCAGCAATTGCAGAAGCTAAGTTGGTTGTGGCAGACAATGGTGACATTTTATCGCTAAATACTGCTCCAGAAACTACCGCTCCAGCAATCATTGCCGGATTGATTCCCATCGTAATCCCAATTCCCATTGCTGCAATTCCAACAGTGGAAATAATTGTAAAAGCACTCCCAATAAAACATCCCACAAAAGCACACATTAAAAAGACAGATGGCAAAAACCAGCGAATGCTAAGGATATGAAAACCATAGACCATTAAAGTGGGAATTACGCCTGCCATAATCCATACACCAATTAATGAACCAATTAATAGGAAGATAAATAAAGGAATAATTCCGTTTTTAACCCCCATCACAAAACTATCATTGATGTCATCCCAACTAAAGCCACGCAATTTTCCCCAAAAAATCAGTAATAAAATCACCATCAAAATGGGAACGACTGGAGTTAAATGTAATTCAATAATGCCAATTCCCATAATAACTAACATCAGTAATAAAATGACAATGGCTTCCCATAGTTTGGGCTTTACTTCTTTAGCCATTACTATTCTCCACTTCTTCTAATTTACGGTTTAGATAGTGGGTTAGTTTTTCAATTGGATAAACTCCAGTTACCTTTTCTACTCCTTTGCCATTCTTAAATAAAACAAAGGTTGGCATCCCATAAACAGAATATTCTTTAGCAATCTCCTGTTGGTTATCAACATTGACTTTTGCAAATTTAACTTTACCCGCAAACTGTTGTTCAAGTTTGTCTAAGATAGGATCCATAATCTTACAAGGTCCACACCAAGGGGCCCAAAAATCAACGATTGTCATTGGTCCTTGGACTTCTGCTTTAAAATTTTCACTATTTAAATTAACTGCCATAATTACCTTTTCTTTCTAATAAAATGAATAATGATGGTAACGATAATTGCTAGAACTACAAAAACTCCAAATAAAGCCGATGGAATTTCGATATCAATTGCTGGAATGGAAAGTAAGAGTTTTACCCCAATCACAAACACTAGCACATATGCCATCGTTTTTAATTCAGGAACTTTTTTCATTAATAACATTACAAATTCAGCAATACCACGCATGGCTAGAATCCCAACCATTCCTCCAATTAAAACTACGACTGGATTCGATGAAACCGCTAAGGAAGCTAAAACTGAATCCACTGAAAAAAGGATATCCATCATTTCGATTTGAAAAACGATCCACCAGAAAAATTTCCGACTGTTTGGATTTCCCTTTTCTTTAATTGGTCTTTTAGAGTTTTGTTTGCCAACTCCAGGCAAAAAATATTTAACCGCTAGATAAATAAGATAAACAGCCCCAATAACCTTAATTTCCCAAAAATGGATTAAATAAACTCCAACGCCAATTACTAAAAAGCGAAAGAGATATGCTCCCCATAACCCATAGAAAAGCGATTCTTCTTGAAGTTTCTTAGTTGGCAAAACTTGAGTTTGGGTTGCCAATACAATCGCATTATCGACTGACATAACACATTCTAAAATCACTAATGAAAAAATAATTAACCAGTCATTGCCAGATGTGATTACAGTTTTCCAGTTGTTTAAATCAAAAAATGGTCCATAAAGTTGTTCGATTAATGAAAACAATCAAAATTCCCCCTTAGTTGTTAATTGCTTCTTTGTCATATTTAGCAAGTTTGTGTGTTTCAATTACTTTGATTAATTTTTTGGCATAATCTGGATCAGTTGCATAAGTGTTCTTTTGCAATAATTTAGCTTGTTCCTTATAACTGGTCATTCCTGATTTATGCAAGAATTTTTCGTAAAGTGCTTCACTATGATCTTCAATCGCCGTTTGCAAATCAGGGTATTTTCTAAATTGGGCTACTTGAGTAACATGTTTCCCATTGATATATTCACCAGTATCATATGAAATAGATTCACCTTCATAAGTTCCCTTAATTCCAAATGGATTATAAGCATTAGTGTAAAGTTTTGATTTACCCCAATCAGATTCCAAAATTGCTTGAGCAGTTACGATACTAGGCAAAACTTGTTTATTTTTCTTATACAACGCAACTGACGGACCGGAAACTTGTTTAATAAACTTACGGTGTTGTTTCAAAACTGGATCATGAGCTTCTTGATACGCTTTTTCTGATTTGATTAAATTTTGTTGGTTAATGTGTTGACGAATTTTGTAGGTTCCATACAACAAACCCACTGTTCCAAAAACAATTACGAACGCAATGATTGGATACCAAATACTGTTACCATTCTCATTCGTTTTAATTTTAAATTTCATTTTAAGCACCCCTTTAATATTTTTATTATACCCTATCGAATTTAATTTTTGCTTAATATCTTGTTTCAACAAATACGAATTTAAAATTATATTCTAAACTTTTTTCGTAAGTTATAATATAATTAACAACATTGCTACAAAGGGAGGCAGTTGCGTTGATTAAAAAAGAAAAAATTAACCAAAACATCGAATGGATCCAAGTAACTGACTGTCTGCCAGTCGAAAAACAAACCTTAAAAGATAAATATCATTTAACTGCAGAAATGCTTTACTACGTACTTGATCATCACGAACGTCCTCGGATGGAGTATTATGATGACGAACAATTACTTTTAATTATCTTTGACGTTGCTGAACCGTCACGTTTTAGTGGTGATATTTCAGCTGAACCAATTGGTTTAATTATGGCTGGAGACCGTTTATTCACTTTCACCGCAAATCAAACCAACTTTGTTAATCAACTACTACGTGGAATCATTGATAAATTACCTGATGTAAATCGTGATACAATCTCAACTCTTGATATTGTTTTCAAAACACTCTACCAACTCGCAATCCAATACTTTGATTACATCAATAACATCAATAGTGTTCGGACTAAAATCCAACGGAACTTGCGTGGTAAAACAAGAAAGAGTGCGATTAACCAACTTTTGAATTTGCAGACAGACCTAGTTTATTTTTTAACTTCACTTTCAGCTAATAATGATATGTTAACGATGGTGAAAAGAAGACTGGGTAAAACTCTTTCTGATGACGATAATGATGCTTTAGATGACGTCATTGTCGAAATTCAACAAGGTTTATCAATGGCGCAAATGGCTAATCAAGCCGCCCGACAAGTTGCTGGTGCTTATTCAAACTTACTTGATAGTAACTTGAACAGTACGATGAAATTTTTAACGGTCTTTTCGATTGTACTTACCGTTCCAAACATCGTCTTTGGTTTTTATGGAGAAAACGTTAATCTTCCGTTCATGAACCATGCGATGGCTTGGCAATTAACCATTTTAATCAGTTTTATTCTGATTGTAATTGTTTTATTAATTATGCGTTTTAGTGATTTTTTCAACCGTTAAACTACACTTCCCTTTACATTCGTAAGGGAAATTTTTTATGCAAAAATTTAAAGCATTTGTTACAAAACACTGGATTATTTTATATTTAATTGGTGGTTGCATCACTTGTCTTGCATTAGTTATGCTGCCTAACCTCAGTAACTTAGCCATACAATCAATTACACCAGTTTCTGAACTAACCCAAAATACAAATAAAATAACCAAAAATTGGGGTAACCACTTAAATAATGCAACTCCAGTCTCAATTACATACTCTGTTCCAACCGAATTTTCACCAAGTCAAAAATTACGACTAGAGAATAAAGAACGCTTTTTTATCGAACATAAAGCTAACTTAAAACTTTACAAGATTAGCAGCATGCATACTAATCCACATGCCGAGCATGACTTTAATGGTAGAAATTGGCGAAAATTAATCATTTGGATACCCAAAAGCCTTGTTAATCAACCACTTTATCAAGCACAAACTCGTCATTTCTGTGCCTTGTCTGGAATTAAGACTCAATGGAATAATCCGGTCAACGAACGTTATCAAAAATTTGTTAGCCAATGGTATCAACAAAAAATCATCTGTATCTGGATTTTGCTGATCAGTTTCATTTGCTTGCTAACTTTAACATCACTAACAAAAGCCTGCCTATTAAGCTTAGCAAATTTTGAACTAAATATTGTTACACTAAGTTTGTCGGCTAAATTAATTAAACCATTTTTCTTTTATACCCCGTTAATTGTCTGCCTAGTATGTTCTCTACTAACAATTACATTCGTGCTTTTTACTAATCAACCAAAATGGTTAGCCAAATTGCGTAATCCGATGCGTGATTGGCATCCGCTAATTACAATATTGTTAATCATTAGCTTGATTTTCCCACTTTTAACTAATTGTAAAATCAGCTTGCAGCAACCACAACCCCATCAAACCATTACCGTTTATTTAAATAGTAAAAAAAGTTTGTTAAAATCGAAAACTTTAATCGACTTAGATCATTTAACTAAAGTAATTAAATCGTTGCCTAACGTTAGTCAAGTTGCTTCTTTGACCCAACCTGCTGGTCATGAAATTAATAAATATCAATTGGGCAATCAATTAGATGAAATTAAGCAAAACTTAGTCACAAATCAAAAACGCACTCACAAATTGGTCCACGAATTTAAAAAATCAATCAACAATAAAAATATTCCAACCGACCTCCAAGTGCAAACTGAACAACTTAAACAACTTCAAACAAAAACAGAAATAGATGAAGGGTTAACTAAACTAGTTAAAGAACAATCAGACACTAATACAGACATCACAAAACACTTTAAACAACAAACCGCTGCATTAAGTAATACCCAAACTCAATTAACTGAAATTAATGCGGATGACGAACTTCATTTACTCTCGCAGATGCAAAAACAAACTCAACATCAATTCAATTTAAATAAAACTGATGCCCTTGATTCTGATTTTAGCCAAACCTGTTTCAATTTTAATAATGAATCTCAAACGGCAACTAGAATTGACATTACTTTACGAAATGGAAAGTTAGGCCAACTGCCCAGACTAATTAAACATCAGTTAAGCGACACTGATTTTTCTAACAACATTGGAATAAGTGGAACTCCAGTTTCAGAAGCTACTCAGCAACAAAATTTTAAACATCAACTACCAATTTTGTTACTGTTATTGAGTTTGTTATTATTAATCAGCAATAGTCTTCGTTTCAAATCAATTGGTTTTGGCATTATCACAATTATCTTAGCTTCGATATCTGCAGTTGCTAGTTTAGGGATGTTAAATTACCTTACTAATTATCAATTCACTCCTACTACCGGCTTTCTTTTTCTAATATTAATCTTTATTTTGACTATTTTACCTAGTTCTAAAAACACAATCTTATTCTACC
>NZ_AYYM01000033.1 GCF_001436035.1 Fructilactobacillus sanfranciscensis DSM 20451 | reverse complement strand
GGCTTATATCATTGATTTAGCAGATAAATTAGAAAAATAGTGAGGTTTATAAATGAATATTAAGATTCTTGTTGCATTTCACAAAGATGCACCTATGCCAAAAGATAAAAATTTGTATATGCCTATATTAGTGGGTGCTGACAAAAATTTTAATGGTCAAAAGGGATTTCAACTTGATAATGAAGGAATTAACATCTCAAGTAAAAGGTGCTGTTGAACAACTTAAAAAAGTTAATGCAAAGATTCTTGGGTCTGTTATGAACCGTGTAAATGCCAAAAAATCTGCTGGTTATGGTGGATATTATGGAGTTGATGACAAATGATAGATATTCACTGTCATATTTTGCCCGGTGTTGATGATGGTTCGCCAGATATGGAAACATCTTTGAAATTAGCTGAAGTAGCAGAAAAAGAAGGGATTACTGCAGCTTTATTGACTCCTCATCATATGGACGGAGAATATGTCAACCATAAGAATGATGTAGAAAAAGAGGTAGCTGAGTTCCAAAAACAAATTAATGATCATGGTATTAATTTCAAAGTCTTTCCTGGGCAAGAAGTTCATATTACTGGAGAATTACTTTATGAAATTGATGACGGAGATATATTATTTGCTGATCCTTATAATCGTTATCTTATGTTAGAGTTACCTCATACCGGTGTTCCTGAATACACAGAAAATATGTTATTTGAATTAATTGCTCGTGGGATTACACCAGTTATCGTACATCCTGAAAGAAATCATGGATTTCAAGATGACCATGATTTGTTGTATTCTTTTGTTGAACAAGGAGCTGCAACACAATTAACTGCAAGTAGTTATTTAGGAGTATTTGGAAAAGAAGTAGAAAAATTTACTGAAGAAATTATTAAAGCCAATTTAGGCACTACTTTTGCTTCAGATGCACATAATTTTAAAGGTAGACGTTACAGAATGGGCGATGCTTACAATAAATTAAAAAAACAGTTTGGCATTAAAATGGTGGCTCGTTATGAATACAATGCAAAAGCTATTTTAAATGGTGACGATATCGAGCAAGGTACAATTATGCCTATTAAGAAAAAAAAGAAATTTTTAGGTTTGTTTTAATTAACATTAAAATAATATTTAGTATGTATTTTTTTGATGATTTTATCTAATATAACTAAGGATAGGTAGTACGACATCAATTAAACCGTGATCTCTAATTTGTGCAACAGCTAAGCTCCGTTTTTTTGGGTTAAACAACATTTCAATTTGTGGTTGATAATCTTTAAATAGCAAGTAGAGAAATAGCAAGCTTATAACAAGTGCGACAATTTTAAAAACTTTTAACTTATTAATTTTCATACATAATTCCTTATCGTTTTTAAAATAAGTATATAACAAAAAAGACATAACCAAAATGGTTATGTCTTTTAAGCTAGCAGCTAATTATTTACTTGCTTTTTCGTTAGCTTCAATTTTAATTGTGTCATTCTTGTGATCAAGAACAGCTTTAATATTCTTAATTTCTTGGTGATCCAAGTAGAACATAGCAATCTTATCACGTAATTGTTGTTCAATTACACGACGGAGTGGACGAGCACCCATTGCTTCATCGTAACCTTGTTCCATCAACCAGTTTTTAACTTCATCGCTGATTTCAAGTTTCATGTCTTTTCTTGCTAAGGTGTCGTTCAAGTTATCAATCATAAGATCAACAATCTTGCTTAAGTCTTCCTTAGTTAAGTGACTGAATTCAACAATAGCGTTGAAACGGTTTAAGAATTCTGGTCTGAAGTATGGAGCTAAACGATCCATAATCTTCATATCTTCTTTTTGGTTCTTAGTGATTGCATCACTACTGAATCCGGCATTTGAAGTTGCAATGATAACTGTGTTCTTAAAGTTAACCACGTTACCTTGACCATCAGTTAAACGACCGTCATCAATTACTTGAAGTAATAGGGTAATAACTTGTGGGTTAGCTTTTTCAATTTCATCAAGTAAGACGATTGAGTAAGGATTTCTTCTTACACGTTCAGTAAGGGTATTACCGTTATCGTTGTAACCAACGTAACCAGCAGTAGCACCAATCATCTTTGAAACAGCAGTTTCATCTTGGTATTCTGACATATCAAGACGGATAATTGAATCTTCATCGTTAAACATGTCTTTTGCTAATTGTTTAACTAATTCAGTTTTACCAACACCAGTAGGTCCAACGAATAAGAATGAACCGATTGGCCGGTTACCGTCATCAAAACCAGCACGGTTACGACGAATGGCATCAACTACAGCGTCAACAGCTTCATCTTGACCGATGATGTGTGATTTCAAACGACTGTCCATACTCTTCAAACGTTCCATATCGTCAGTACTCATTTGTGATACTGGAATTCCAGTTAAACGTTCTACTGAATCTGCAATATCAGAAGGTTTAGCAACTGGTGTTTCAGTGTCATCAGTTTCACTCTTAAGTTTCTTTTCGATTTCAGCAATCTTAGCTTTATCTTTAGCAGCTTCTTCGAATTTTTCAGCTTTAGCGTGTGCAGCTTTTTGGGCTTTAGCAGCTTTAAGTTCTTTTTCAAGACTAACCTTGTCAGTAACAGGGTTCTTAGCAGCTAAATGAGCAGCTGTCATATCGATAAGATCAATTGCTTTATCAGGTAATGATCTTTGAGGAATGTATTGTTCTGAGTATTCAATTGCAGCTTTCAAAACATCATCTGGTAATTTAACTTGATGATGATCTTCGTATGATTTACGAATTCCTTTTAAGATTTCAAAAGTAGTGTCTTTGCTAGGAGCGTTAACTACAACATCATTGAAACGACGTGCTAAAGCAGCATCTTTCATAATTGTGTTACGGTATTCGTCTTGAGTAGTAGCACCAATTACAGATATTTCACCACGTGAAAGAGCTGGCTTCAAGATATCTGATAAACCTTTACCACCAGTTTCGTCACCTGAAGCACCTGCTCCAACGATTTGGTGAATTTCATCAAAGAATAAGATAACGTTCTTACGTTCTTTAACTTCTTCAACTAATTTTTGGATGTTTTCTTCGTAAGCACCACGGTATTGAGTACCGGCTTCTAATGAAGAAAGATCGATTGAAATAACTTGTTTGTCTTTAATTGTTGCAGGAACATCTCCCTTAACAATTTTTTGAGCTAAACCTTCAACGATAGCAGTTTTACCAACACCGGCATCACCAACTAAGATTGGGTTATTTTTAATTCGACGACTTAAAATTTCAGCCGTTTCTTGAATTTCTTTATCACGACCAATAACTGGATCAAGAAAACCTTGTTTAGCTTCATCAGTTAAGTTACGGCCAATTTTATCAAGGTAACTTTCTGCCTTTTGTTGTTGTTTTGCTTGAGTAGGGGTAGCACCGTTATGACTACCAATTTGACCAGGAATTTGACCTGTTCTACGCATTTCTGCGACTTGTTCAGGAGTTAGTACGTGTCCATTAACAGAGTAACGAGCATTTGCGTCATTTCCCATGTTGTTAAATAAACTATTGAAAATGTCATCCATTCCGCTTCCGCCAAATGGGTCGTTTCCAAAACCGTTGTTTGCCATTGTATAATCCTTCTTCCAAGTTATATTAGGGCACCTATAATTAGCACCCTGATTAGATAAAGTTGTTTTCAACTTCGTACTTATATTATAAAACGGCTGAGTAATGAAGGTTAGTTATTTGCTCAATTTTAGTCAAAAATGGTCAAAAATTAAGATTTAATTAATCAGATCTAAATTTAATTTAAAAGCGATACAATAGAAAAAATATTTAAAATTACGCTATTGTTTGTTAAAATGTAAATATTGTCTAATTACAGTTTTATAAAAATTGTCTAATTATCGTTTTAAAGAGGAGCCCAAACTATGGAAGAGAGTCGTATTCAAAGAAGTCAATTTGAAAATAAACCCAAGAATCATAAAAAAAGAAATATTATTTTATCAGTGATTGCAGTGCTTATTTTAATTTTATTAGGATTTGGAGCTTATAAGTTTGCCTCAATTAAAGGTGCTGTTGATAGTGCTTATAAAGATTCTGGAATAACTAAGGAACGTAATACTTCTAAGTTATTGAGCCAGAAGAAACCAATCTCAATTCTATTGATGGGAACTGATACTGGTGAATTGGGACGTGACTATAAGGGAAGAACTGATTCAATGATGGTAATTACAATCAATCCAAAAACTAAGAAAACACTAATTACTAGTATTCCTCGTGACACAGCCGTTAACATTCCTGGATTTGCTGATGAAGGGGTTAACAAAATTAATTCCGCTTATGCTTACGGTAGTTCCAAAACTTCAATTGAGACTGTGCAAAAAATGTTGAACATTCCAATTGATTTCTATGCTGTTCTTAACATGCATGGATTGGAACAAATTATTAATCAAATTGGTGGCGTTAACATCAAACCACTTTTAACTTTTGATTATGAAGGTTATCACTTCACTAAGGGAGTTACTACTCATATGAACGGTAAAAAAGCTCTTGCTTATACTCGAATGAGATACGATGATTCTGAAAATGATTATGGTCGTCAAAAACGTCAACGCCAAGTACTTGAAGCAGTTGCTAAAGATAGTGGTTCCGTTGAAGCTCTATTGAATCCTGGATTTATTAATTCGCTATCTAAATCAACTCAAACTGATATGACTTTTGGTGATTTAACTTCAATCACTAAAGGATATCTTGGAGCTCGTGATAACATGGATAATTCATACATCCAAGGACAAACTGGTAAAGAAATTAATGATTCAGTTATGCAAGTAACACCAGAATCAGAATTACAAAACACTACTAATCAAATCAGAAACAATTTAGGACTACCAGAAGCTGAGACTGGTGACATTGCGGTCAACAACTAGGGATAGGAGTGTGAATAAGGTTTGAAATATACTGATTTACAGTACTTTGAGTTTAAAATAAACATGTTTTTAAATAATAATATAATGATGACCTTTATCAGCTTATCTATTATTTTTATGGTTGGATTTTTCTTCTATCTAGATTTCAATCAAAATGGAAACAATTTTCTGCCCTTTAAGTTTAAGTCTTTATCAATTTTAGATATTGTTTTTTTAGTTATTCCAATTCTATTTTGCTTCAGTTTGATTTTTGTAAAACACATAGTTATTCAAGCTGACCCTCCACAGGCAGTTGTTGAAAGTAAAAAAGTTAAAATTACCAAAAATATGAAAGTCCTAAGTGTTGACAAGGTAAATGGTAAAGCTTTTGTATCTGCTGACAATAAAAAAAAAGCATAAACATAGAATTACAGTAAATGTTTATAATGAAGGATCAGAGAAGAATAAAACATTGAGATATAATCCAAAAGGGAAAAATTTACATCGGAAAAATATCATAACTATAAAATCTCCTACTTATGATTGGAAGTATAAAAACTATGAGAATGACGAGGGTTCAAAAAAACAATTTCATCTTTTAAACAGTGGAAAAGTAAATTGCTATGTTAAATTATCAAATTAATTATTGAAAGGATGTTTAATTATTTTAAAATTAAATAAAATTAAAAATAATCAACAAGAAATTGGCAAAGAACTATTTTTACTTTCATTCGTTATATTTATAATTAGTAGCAATTTAAGATTAACGATGTTTCCAGTACAATATCAAATGTTTGTTAATGTTTGCGTCGGTTTAGAATATATTAGTATTTTTATGTGTATTATAAAAATTATTTTTTTCAATGATTCTTCGACAAAACAGCTTTTGATTTTATTGTTTATCGGGATTTTGCTAGCTATTTCTGCCAAAGAAGCACGTTCACACGATGTTTTGAATGCATATGTTTTCATTTGTGGTTCTCGTAATATTGGTCTTAAAAGCATTTTCAAAACAAGCTTTTGGACAATGCTTTCAATCTTGGTTATCACAATATTTTCATCAAAATTTGGAATTTTATTCAATTTAGCTTATTTTAGAAATGGCGTTTTTAGATATTCTCTGGGAGAGAGTTATCCAACGGTGCTATCTTCTATCGTGTTTTTCATTTGTACCTCTTTTGTTTGTTGGCATATTAAAAATACAAGCAAAAAGTTTATAGCGATTACGTGTTTATCTGTTTTAGCAGTGGGCTTCTTCTTATATATATTGACTAACACAAGAAATGATTTGTTTTGTTCAATTATTCTTTCAGTAGCTGTTTGCTGGAGATATTATGAAAAACTACTAAAAAATTCAATTTTTAAGGCTACAATTGTTATGATGCCTACGTTAATCAGTTTATGGACAATTTTATCTGCCTACTGTTATAAACCTACTAGTAAAGTTTGGTATATTTTAAATGACATATTTAGTAATCGACTAATGTATGTTTCAGTTGCAAGTCACCGTTTTCCTTTAAAAATTTTTGGTCAGTATATTGCTCAGCAGGGTAATGGATCAACCTTAAAACAAGTTACTAATTATTTCTTTATTGATTCTTCATTTTCTAGGGTCCTTTTTATGAATGGATTGTTTTCGTTTGTTTTGTTATATTTAGCATTACAATTATCTTTTATTTTAATTATTAAACAAAACAAAACATTTTATGCTGCTTTACTAATTATTTTTGTTGTTACTATGATTGAAGGAACATTTTCAACAATGTTCATCATCATAGGATTTAATGCGACTTTGTTTATGACAAAAGTTTTAATAAATCAAAATAAAGGGATTCAGGATGTTGGATAAAGTTAGTTTGTTTTTTAACAGTATAGTATGATGTTAAAAAACAAACTTTTTGTTTCTATGAGGATAATTAATTAAAATGGCAAAAGTTAATAACGAATCTACAGTAAAAGGTGAAAAAATGAAAATTAAAATATTAGTTGCAACTCATAAGGACAACCCAATGCCTTCTGATAGTGATTTATATTTACCAATTTTGGTTGGTGCAAATAAGAACTACAATGGTGAAATTGGATTTGAACTTGATAATCATGGAGATAACATTTCTGATAAAAATCCTAATTATAATGAGTTGACAGCTATTTACTGGGCTTGGAAAAACCTAAATAATGTTGATGCTGTTGGACTAGTTCATTATAGAAGATTATTTAGCTTGGGTTTTAAAAGAGATTTGAATATTGTTCTCACAAAAAAACAAGTAGAAAAGTTGTTGGAAAAAGCTCCAGTTATCTTGCCAAAAAAACGCAATTATTACATTGAAACAATTA
>NZ_AYYM01000032.1 GCF_001436035.1 Fructilactobacillus sanfranciscensis DSM 20451 | reverse complement strand
AACTTATGGGGTTCATATCAATTACAGGTTTCTAGGTCTTTAATTATTTAACTGCATCCGGATCTCCAAAGTATTTCTTCGATAAGCGTGCTTCCGTTCCATCACGGTGAAGATTTTCAATGGCTTTGTTCAACTTTTCACGTAAAGTTTTATCTTGTTTTCGTAACCCAACTGCATCATAATCTGGCGGAAAGTTTGTCTTAACTAGTTTCATAGGTTCGTTTGAGTGATTGTGTGCTAAGTAATATTTAGCATAATCCCCATCAATTAAAACTGCATTGATTCGGCCTACCTTAACATCGTTAATTGCTTTATCAAAAGTATCATATTGAACAGGTTTCGTGCCTAAATACTGCTTCAAAACTTTTGGATTTTGGTTAAAATCATCAAAACCGACTGAACCTGATTGAACTCCTAGTTGTTTTCCATGCATATCTTGCGGAGTATTAATCCCAGAGTTTGCTTTAGTGAGCAAGACTTGATTATCTTCGTGATATGGTTTTGTAAACGCCGCGTGTTTTGCTCGTTCTGGCGTCATCGTATACCCATTCCAAATGGCATCAATGTGTCCCGTATTTAACTCGGTTTCCTTCATTGACCAATCAATTACTTGGAATTTAGGCTTTAACCCCATCTTTTCAAACGCAGCTTTGGCCATCTCCACATCATAACCAATTAACTTACCTTTTTTATCCCGGAATCCCATCGGTACAAAGGTATCGTCAATTCCAATGGTAATTGTTTTTTGTTGGTGAACCTTGTTCCAGGTATCAGTCCGGTGAGTTCCTTTATACCAAGCTCCAGCGACTACTAAGACTAAAAGTATGAGAATTAGTGTGTTCCCCAACCACTTAGGAAATTGTTTTTTTGTTTTCATCGTTCTACATCCTTTGAGAAGTCCAATACTTTACCATTCAAACTTTGTGCAAATGGTAAATCATGGGTCACGACTAATTGGGTAGCGTTGCGACTTTGCAATTTTTGAATAATCGACGTCACTCTTTCAGTAGACGCTTCATCTAATCCAGAAGTTGGTTCATCATAAGCTAAAACTCCAGGTTTCATTGCTAAAGCCCTGGCAATTGCAACCCTCTGTTTTTGCCCACCAGAAAGTTCAAAAGGATAGTTGTTTTGGTGTTCGGTCAAATCCAAATCAGCCAGTAATTCTGCAGCAGTTTTAGTATAAGTAGCCTTTTTTTCTTTGGCCACAATCCGTGGTGCTAGGGTAATGTTTTCGGTCACTGTATATTGGGGAAATAAATTAAAATCTTGGAAAATCACGCCGACTTCTGATCCTTGACGAGTTCCGTCAATTGTTAGTTCTTTTCCATCTAATTCAATCGAACCACTATCGGCCGGAATCAACCCTGCTAAAATATTTAAGAAAGTTGTTTTTCCAATTCCAGAAGGTCCAACAATCGTTAAAACTTCTCCTGGGGCAACCGTAAATGATAAATCTTTAAAAATTGTTCTTCCATTATAAGACTTAGTTAAGTTTTTAATTGATAACATTGTGTTTCCCTCCTAACGATAATAGTTCAAGCGTTTTTCAATGTAGCGCATAATAACTGTGAAAATCATAGTTAATAGAAGGTAGAAAGCTCCTACTAATAGATATGGAATCAAAGTTACGTCACGAGCCACGTCAATCGTACCAGCACGCATCAAGTCCCCTAGTCCAATTACATAAACTAATGAAGTATCCTTAACTAAATTAATAACTTCGTTTCCGACTGATGGCATCACCGTCTTAATCACTTGGGGCAATGCAATGTAACGGAACGTTTGCAACTTGTTCATTCCCAACACTCTGGCTCCAGCATATTGACCAGCAGGAACGGCTTGAATACCACCTCGAAAAATTTCGGCAAAATAAGCAGTATAGTTTAAAACAAAAGTTAGTACCACTGCTTCAAACCGTGGTAAGACTGTAATGTTAGCAAGACTCAATCCGTAATAAACAAATACAATTTGGAGCAATAAGGGCGTTCCCCGCATAATCGTAATGTAAATGTTAGTAATCCAGCGTAATGCAAAGAAACGAGAACGCTGAGCCATTGAAACAATCACACCCAACGGTAAGGAAATAATCAATGTTAGGAAGAAAACCCCTAACGTTAGCTTTAAACCATCTAATAAACTGGGTAATATTTCTAATATATAGTGCATTTTTTATTCCTCCTTGAATTTATCACCAAAACAAAAAAGTCCCCAAGTTATCGATTGATAACTTGAGGACGATTCGTTCGTGATTCCACCTCTGTTCAGCCTAGCATTACTGCTAAACTCTCAGGCACCTGACGTTCTAGAATGTAAGGTGCGACATTTAACGACGTCGGCCGGATATAGTTTTGCTATATCAATGATCACGAGTGTGGTTCGCCTATGCTACTGGTCACTTTTCAGCTACCGTGACTCTCTCAGTCAGAACCAATAGGTTACTCTTTCGTTCATATATTTAAATGAATTATAAATGGTATTTAATGAAAAAGCAATACAAATTTTTAATTTTGTTAAGTTTTTTTGTGAAAAAAATCAAATGATTAACTGATTATTATTTGGATTTACTATTTATCTAACAAAAAAGAACGTTCGCAATGAACGTTCTTTTTAAATATGAGCAGTCAAGGACTTGAACCTCAATCTCACGGACAAAGAATCCGTTGCTCTAACAGTTGAGCTAACCGCTCAATTAACTTACAGATACTATTGTAACAATTCAGTGAAATTACGCAAGGATTATTTATAAAAAAACAATCAAATTTTAAAATTTGATTGTTTCTACTATATTATTCAATTACTAAAGTATTTTTGGCGTTTAACTTAAACGCTTCTTTCTTTTGACTCTTCATACTACGTTCTTGGAAGTTAGCTTCTACATTATAACCTTGACTTCGTAGCTCAAACGCTTTTGCTAAAGCTTGATCAAAAATTGCATTAATTTCAACATCCGTTTTACCCTTAGTATCAGTACAGATGAAGTAATCAATGGCATCCTCTGCTATATCAGATTTAACAACCGTGGCAAGTCGTTCCTCACCAAAGGCAAAGCCGACACCTCCCATTTCAGGGCCACCAAATTCTTGCACCATGTTGTTGTAACGTCCACCGGCACAGATGGTGGTGTAATCATCACCAAATTCATGAGCTTTAGCTTGAATTTCAAAAACAGTATCCGTGTAGTAATCTAAACCACGAACTAAACGGTCATCCACCGTGTAGTCAACTTTTAAGATATCCAAAGCTTTTTTCAAATCATTGAAATAGTTCTTAGACCGTTCATTTAAACTATCTTCTAGTCTAGGAGCACCGGCTACAATCTTTTGATCATTTCGGTCTTTACTATCTAAAATACGAAGTGGATTTTGTTCCAAACGACGTTGAGAATCTTCACTAAGTTCATCTTTAAATTGTTCAAAGTACTTAACTAACGTATCGCGATAAACACTGCGACTTTCATCATCACCCAAGGTATTCAATTCCACGCGTAAATCATGAATATCTAACCCTTGAAAAATATCAATGGCTAACCGAATTACTTCGGCATCAATTTGGGGACTAACGGCACCAATACTTTCACATCCAATTTGGTGAAATTCTCGGTTGTGTGTGGCACCTGGACGTTCATATCTGAACATTGGTCCCATGTAGTAAAGTTTCACTGGCTTGGGATGTTCTGGTCCGAAGAGTTTGTTTTCGACAAACGAACGAACCACCCCAGCAGTTCCTTCAGGCCGAAGAGTAATGCTCCGTCCACCTTTATCTTCAAAAGTGTACATTTGTTTTGTCACAATGTCAGAAGAGTCACCAGAAGTGCGACTAAACACTTCGGTCTTTTCCACCATCGGGGTTCTCATTTCAGCATAGTTATATCTTGAAAAGACATCGCGTGCAGTTCCTTCAATTCGTTGCCAAACTGCAGTTTCGTTTGGAAGAATATCTTCCATTCCTCGTACTCGTTTGAATTTTCCGTCCATTATTATCCTGCTTTCTTGTTTAAATCGATTTACTTAAATTTTACCATTAATTAGCTCTTTTTGGGGGTAAATGTCGGATAATTACCTTAATTTATAATTTGATAATTCGCTTACGTACATTTTTTAGTTTTTATTTTAATTTTGTTCGCATTTTACTTTGCTTTTCCGCAAAATATCTGCTAATCTATTATATTAATTACTACAACTTAACAACAGGAGGATTTTCTTCATGGATAATTGGGAAAACAAGTTTGGCAAACACCAAGCATTAACTTATGATGATGTGTTATTGATTCCGGCAGCAAGTGACGTGCTACCTAACCAAGTCAGCTTAAAAACAAAATTAGGCAATAATCTTCTCTTAAACATTCCAGTACTTAGTGCTGCTATGGATACCGTCACTGAAACGGCAATGTCAATTGAGATGGCTAAAAAAGGTGGTCTAGGTGTAATTCATAAGAATATGTCACCAGAAGATCAAGCTGCTGAAGTAGCTACTGTAAAAGCAACACCTGTCGAAGGTGATGAAGCTGCCGTTGACGAACAAGGTCGTTACCTTGTTGCAGCTGCTGTTGGAATCAATGGTGAAACTTTTGATCGTGCCACTGCATTATTCAATGCTGGCGCCGATGCCATTGTCCTTGATACTGCCCATGGTCATTCAAAAGGAGTTCTTGATAAAATCAAAGAAATCAGAAGTCAATTTCCTGACAAAACTTTGATTGCTGGTAACATTGCGACTGCTGCTGCTACCAAAGCCCTTTTTGATGCTGGTGCTGATGTTGTTAAAGTTGGAATTGGTCCTGGATCAATTTGTACTACTCGAGTTGTAGCTGGTGTGGGTGTTCCCCAAATCACAGCTGCTTATGATTGTGCCCAAGTTGCTAAAGAATATGGCAAGCAAATCATCGTTGATGGTGGAATGCAATACTCTGGTGACATCGCTAAAGCCTTAGTTGCTGGTGGTGATGCCGTTATGCTTGGTAGCATGCTTGCTGGTACTACTGAAGCTCCTGGAAAAATTTTATCAGATAAGAGCGGTCACCAATACAAAGTTTACCGTGGAATGGGTTCAATTCCAGCGATGGAAAATGGTTCTTCTGATCGTTACTTCCAAGGTAAAGTTAAAGCTGAAAAGAAATTAGTTCCTGAAGGTATCGAAGGTAAAACTGAATACAAAGGTGACGCTGGCGATATTATTTACCAAATGATGGGTGGTCTTCGGGCTTCAATGGGATACACTGGCTCACATACCATTGCTGACATGAAGAAAGCTCAATTTGTCAGAATTACTGGTGCCGGTTTACGTGAATCACATCCACATGATGTTATCATTACTAAGGATGCCCCTAACTACAAAAAATAGGAGAATAATTATGGTAAAAAATGAACGTAATTACGACTCTGTAATGGTCCTTGACTTTGGTAGTCAATACAACCAATTAATTACTCGTCGTGTTCGTGAAATGGGAGTTTATTCAGAACTTAAACCCCACACAATGACCGCTAAAGAAATTAAAGCGATGAATCCAAAGGCCATCATCTTTTCTGGTGGTCCTAATAGTGTTAATGGTGACGGCGCTCTAGCCGTTGATCCTGAAATCTTTAATCTTGGTCTTCCTATCTTAGGAATTTGTTACGGAATGCAATTAATGGCCAAAGACCTTAAAGGTGGCGAAATTGTTACTGCCGATAACAGTGAATATGGCCAAGCTCAAATTGAAGTAACTGACAAAGATTCTAAGTTCTTCAAGGGCATGAACGACAAACAAACTGTTCTAATGAGTCACGGTGACTTTGTTACCAAAGTTCCCGATGGTTTTGAGATAACAGCAACTAGTGGCTCATGCCCTATCTCAGCCATGGCTGATCCAAAACGTGGCTTTTACGCCGTTCAATTCCATCCTGAAGTTAACTTAACTGAAGAAGGACGCGAAATGTTACACCACTTTGTCTTTGACATTGCTGGTGCTGAAGCCAACTGGTCAATGGATGACTTCATTGAAGATGCCATTGCCAACATTAAAGAAACCGTTGGTGATAAAAAAGTACTCCTCGGTCTTTCTGGTGGAGTTGACTCATCAGTAGTTGCGGTGCTTTTACACCGTGCCATTGGTGACCAACTTATCTCAGTTTTCGTTGACCACGGTTTATTACGGAAAAACGAAGCTCAACAAGTGCTTAAAGCTCTAGGTGACGATTTCGGTTTAAACATTGATTTCGTTGATGCCAGTGAACTCTTCTTAGGTAAACTAAAGGGTGTAACTGATCCCGAAACCAAACGAAAAATCATCGGAAAAGAATTTATCGATACCTTCTCAACCGAAGCTCGTAAATTTGACGATGTTGATTTCTTAGCTCAAGGAACTCTTTATACTGATGTCATTGAATCTGGGACTGATACAGCTCAAACTATCAAGTCTCACCATAACGTTGGTGGTCTTCCTGATGACTTGAAATTCAAGTTAATCGAACCTTTGAACAAATTGTTCAAAGATGAAGTTCGGGAACTTGGTGAAAAACTAGGGATGCCTAAAGCATTAGTTTGGCGTCAACCTTTCCCAGGTCCTGGTTTAGCAATCCGAATCATTGGTGAAGTTACTCCAGAACGTTTACGCATGGTACGTGATTCTGATGCCATCTTACGTGATGAATTTGCTAAAGCTGGTTTGAACAAGACTGTTTGGCAATACTTCACTGCCCTTCCTGGAATTAAGAGTGTTGGAGTTATGGGTGACGAACGGACTTATGACGAAGCCGTTAACATTCGTGCCGTAACCTCCGTTGATGGAATGACTGCTGAATTTGCGGAAGTTCCTTGGGAAGTTTTAGGTAAGGTTTCTAAACGAATTGTTGATGAAGTAGCGGGAGTTAACCGTGTACTTTACGACATTACGGGTAAGCCACCTGCAACAATTGAATACGAATAAAACCATCAATACTAAAGTGTTTTATAACCATTTTTAATGGTTATTAATACAATTAAAGTGGAGTGTTCTCCAGAATAACAAAAAGAGAGTATCACATTAAAATTAATGTGATACTCTCTTTTTGTATTCCAATAATATTTAATTATATTATTGTTGTAAATTTTTTTATATTATCTAAAGTTAATTTTTCAGTATTAGAAAATACAATATCTGCTTGTTTTAGAATATCTTTATTTCCTATCCCAATAGATATTTCATTTGCAGCATTAATGGCATCAACTCCAGCCTTCGCATCTTCAATTCCAGCACACTGTTCAGGATTTAATTTTAATAATTTTGCTGCTTCTAAATATATATCTGGACTTGGTTTTCCATGCTTTAAAGTAGATGGGTCTACAATTTTCGGAAAAAACCGTGTTAATTTTAATCTCTTTAATACTTCAATTAAAG
>NZ_AYYM01000031.1 GCF_001436035.1 Fructilactobacillus sanfranciscensis DSM 20451 | reverse complement strand
ACTTTATGGGTTCACATCATCCCAACGAATTGGAAATCCTTTTTGATTATTGATTATTTAGTTGATTCTTGTTTACCAACTTTTTCTTCTTCAGTAAAAGCTTTGTTTGATTTGTAAATATCATAAAGTACCCAAATCAATAAGGCTAATACTAAGAAATCAGTAGTATAAGCAATCGTGTTAGCCATGTGAGTTTGACTAGCTGTAATATCATCTCCGAAGAATCCAGCAACAGTACTAGGCATGTTGTAAAGGTTCAAGAAGATTAAAGTAACAACTGAAATCCAACCAGCAATTTTAATCCACATTGCATTTGCAAAACGTTTACCACGCATTTCAAGTTCACTATTAGTAAACATCAATAGTGGAAGCATTGAGAATGGTAAGGCAAAGGCCAAGAATATTTGAGAGTTTTCCATTAAATCATTCATAGCAGTATGTTGCGCAATCTTTGAATCGCCAGCAGTCATCAATACACAAAGTAAAACTGGGATGATTGATAGTAAACGAGTTACTAAACGACGTGCCCAAAGTGGCATTCTCATGTGAATGAAACCTTCCATAACAACTTGACCAGTTAAAGTACCAGTAATAGTTGAGTTTTGACCTGATGCCAACAAGGCAACAGCAAACAATGTTGAAAGGACACCAGTTTTAGCAACACTAGCTAATAAACCGTTACTCATGAACACTGGATCTTTAAGAGCTTGGTAAAGTCCGAAGAATGAAGTATCTTGAACAACACCTGATTTAAATACGGCAACTCCCATGATCAATAGCAATGCATTAACGAAGAATGCCATTGTTAATTGAATGTTTGAATCAAGAGCTGAGAATTTAACGGCACGTGCTACATCATCTTCATCATCATGATCAACTTTACGAGTTTGTGAGACAGCTGAGTGAAGGTATAAGTTATGAGGCATAACAGTGGCCCCAATGATTCCAAGTGAACCAGCCAATGGTGACATTCCGTGAACAACGGGAGTTTCTTTAACTGTATCAATACTTGGAACTAAACCTTTCATTACTCCTAGCCAATCAGGATTTGATAATGCAACTTCGTAAGCAAAAACGAAGAAGATAACTAAAATCAAAGCACAAACTATGGCTTCAATTTTTCTAAATCCAATTGATGTAAGTAAAAGTAATACCAAAACATCAAGAACAGTAATTAATACGGCAATTACAATTGGAATACCGAACAATAGGTAAAGCGCAATGGCTCCCCCAATAACTTCGGCAATATCAGTTGCCATGATGGCTAACTCAGTTGTAATCCAAAGTACAATTCCTAGTCCTTTACTAGTACGGGCACGAATTGCTTGTGCCAAGTCCATTTGTGTTACGATTCCAAGTTTAGCTGCCATATATTGCAATAACATCGCAATCAAACTTGAAATCAAGATAATAGACATTAACATGTATTGGAAGTTTTGTCCCCCAGTGATTGATGTTGCCCAGTTACCGGGATCCATGTAACCAACCGCAACTAGTTCACCTGGTCCTGAATACATTAATAATGTTTTCCAAAATCCAATATTTTTTGGAACTTCCACAGTACCATTAATTTCGTCTAATGATTTACCATTAGCATATTCAATTAAATGGTGCTTCTTTTTAGCTTCTGCCATCCGCAAAATCTCCTTTTCTATAAAACCAATATTAAATTCAAATTTATTGTACATTAAAAAAAAGCAGTTGTCATTAGAAATTTTTAATATGTTAAAATTATCGTAAGAGGTGTTCACAAATGTCACATAAAAAGAATAAAATCCACAAAACTTTAGTGGAACAAATCTTAGATCAACACAAAATTCCTTATCAACAAATTATCTTTCCTACCTATCAAGATGGTGATGTTTCCCAAATTAATACAGCAGATGGTGATTATCCGAAACATCAAATTTACAAAACCCTTGCTTTAACTGCCAAAGGTAATGGTCCGTTAGTCGGGGTGGTTCCCTTAGATGCCCGCTTGAGCTATAAAAAACTAGCTAAAGCTTCTGGCAATAAGAAGGTTGGGATGATTCCTTTGAAAGACCTCGTACAAGCGACCACGTACGAACATGGAGCTAACACTCCGATTGGAATTTACGAAAAGAAAGGCTATCCTATTTACTTTGACGAAAGCGCCAAGAAACAAGGCGACATTATTGTTTCATCTGGTCAAATTGGGCGCTCAGTATTAGTGAATGCTGAAGCAATTGCTAAATTAGTTCACGGTAAGTTTGCTGATATTGTCGAAATTTATGAATAAACAAAAAATCCAATCTCAATTGAGGTTGGATTTTATTTTAGCGAAAATTATAATGATGTGGTTCGTGTTTAATCACATGACTCACGTGATCAAAGGTCAACTCGATAATGCTTAAGATGTGCGGATCATCCAGGGTGTAACTGACGTATTTACCTTTTTTATTAAAAGAGATTAGCTGATGCTCCCGCAAAATAGCCAACTGATGTGAAACCACAGACTGAGCTAAATCTAATTTTTCCGCAATTTCATTGACGGTCATTTCGTTTGATTCTAATAAATAAAGCAGTTTCACCCGCGTCGGATTACTCAAAACTTTATAAATCTTAGTGGTCTCCGCTAATAGTTCATCATCAAAACTGTTTTTCAAAATTCATCATCCTACAATAATTTAATTAGATGGGCGATTAATCCACTATCGAATAACACATAAATTCCGATTAAAACGTAACAAATCTTCATCAAAATTTCTCCGTGTTTTTCAATTAGTGACTGCACCCAATGGCTACTCTCAACTGCTTTAGCTAGTAAAACAATTAATACCGTTAAGCATAGCAGATATAAACTAGCTTCGCCAAATTCTAGCCAACTCTTTCCAATTAAAACGGGAACAAAGATGGAAAGTACACAACCGGTACAGACTGATAGATAAGTCACAAAGACGGTGTAAATTGCTGATTTAGAAACCGTACTAGCTGCCTCATCGTCGCCATCTTTAAAGGCCATGTAAATCGGCAATAATCCTAAAATTCCTAAAATCCATTCTGGAAGAAACTTGCCTAAGACATCACCCACCACAAAACCAACTAATAATAGGGCAAAAACGGCCAAAGCATATCCAATCATGACTTTAATAGTCGAAAATTGTTGTAACAAGAAAATTAACATAATGAAAAAATCTATGTTAATTGCAATAAAAGTTAAGGTTAAGACTGAAAAATTCATAAAATGCTCCTCACATATGTTATATGCTAAATATAACATATGTTTTCTATAAATAAAGCAGAAACTTTAATTTCTGCTTTATTTATTAGAAGTCTTTATCATCTGGATTAAACGGTTTGATTTGATAAACCGTTGGCTTAGGTCGATTAACAATCTCTCGTTGCACTAGATAATCATCAATTTTTTTATAAATAAAGAGTGGTGAAATTTCTTGCACAACATCACTAAATTCGAGTTCAAACCAATTAATTGGTGAGGCCGTCAAATTCTGCATGTAAATTCGTTCCCGAATCATATGACAGTCAAGCGGTTTGATGCTGTTATTAAAGACCAAATCATTTGGCATTTCTTTAATAATGACGAACCTAAAGTTTCCAATCTTACGCCCTTTTTCCGTCGTATATTTAGGGACTTGATTTTGAAGAATTCCCTGTTGCAACAAATTATCCACAATTTGATGTAAGTAAGTACTAATATGTTGGTTTTTCTTAAATCCTAGGTAAAGTTGCACGTTTACCATATTATCAGTGCCCATCATATCAACGGTGTAATTACTTTCGTATGGCACATCCGTTTCATTAACTGAAACAAACCAATAAACTTGAGCTCTTTTAGGATCTTTATCCAAAATGGAATACATAACGTTTCGTTTAATCTGATAACCGTCATGCATTTTTGTCATATAAACTAAGTTCGTAGAATACATTGGAATGCTTTTATCTTCACTTAATTTTTCTAACTGATCACGATATTGCATTACATCAATATATTCACTCTCTTGATCGTAACGTTCACGAGCTTTGTTTCCAAAGTACCAAACCCACATCACGTACAAAATAATCATCATGATGAAGAGCGTGACATAACCACCGTGAACAAACTTCACCATGCTGGCAAGGAAGAAGACCACTTCAATACTACCAAAGAAGAGGACGACAGGAATGGCAACTTTGCTACCATATTGATCTTTCATGTACTCTCCAAGCAAAATCGTCGTCATTAGCATCGTCACAGTAATGGCAAGTCCATAAGCAGCTTCCATTTTTTCTGAACTACCAAAGTACCAAACGACACTTAAAGTAATCGCACAGAGAAACCAGTTCACCATTGGAACGTAAATTTGGCTTTTGGCATTACCAGTATGTTTAATAATCATCCGTGGCAATAATTTAAGCCCAATTGCTTCGGAAACTAAGGTAAATGATCCAGTAATCAAAGCTTGGGAAGCAATAATGGCAGCTAATGTCGCAATTATCGTTCCAAAAATTAACCAGGCATTCGGTAACATGCCATAGAAAGGGTTAATCGAAGTAAAATGAGTCGCAAAACTCTGACTTTGATAATGATTAATAATCCAAGCACCTTGCCCCAAATAGTTTAAGGTCAAAGCAGTATACACAATGGGCCAAGTCATGCGAATATTTGCTCGTCCCACGTGTCCCATGTCAGAATACAAGGCTTCGGCACCAGTAGTAGCAAGAAACACACTTCCTAAAATAAAGATTCCCGATTTATTTGCAGGACTGAAAAGCGTTTCCAGAGCCTTTAAAGGATTCAAAGCTTGAATAATTTGCGGATAACTAAAAATATTAATTACTCCAAAGACGCCTAAGAAAATAAACCAAAGCGTCATCACTGGTCCCAATAAACGTCCAATGACCGCTGTCCCAAAGTGTTGCGACATAAACACTAAAATTAAAATAATCGTCGTAATGATTAAAACGGTATGTTGATTAATTCCAAAGTTTTGGTTTTTTAAGCCTTCCACGGCTGAAGTCACTGTTACTGCGGGCGTTAACGTTCCATCAGCTAAGATGGAAGCTCCACCAACTAAAGCAAGAATAATCAACCATTTGGCGTTCTTTTTGACCAAGGCATACAGTGAGAAAATCCCACCTTCCCCGTGGTTATCAGCGTTCATCGCTAAAACAACGTATTTAAAAGTTGTGATAATCATTAACGTCCAAAAGATCAACGAAATCGCACCTATGACATAGGCTGGTGTAATGTTCATTGGCGCTTTAGCATCATTAATAATCGCGTTCATGACATACAGTGGCGAAGTTCCAATGTCACCATAAACAATCCCGATGGCAATAATCATGCCAGCAAGTGAAATCTTATTCGTATTTTTCATAATTTTCTCCTAAAGCTCTTTGTTTTCCCATTCCGCTTTAAATTGTTGAATGAATTCCGCCGCCACCGCAAACAAGCGCGCAATGCCTAGAGCCCCTAAAGCATCTAATCGATCAGCATCTTGCACAATTTGTCCTTCAATTGATAACGCGTAATGCTGTTCCAGATTTGCCGAAAACGACATATGTTCAATGATGTAAAAAATTTCATTAATTTCTGCAGTATCATAGCCAAACGCAATTAACTGACGGCGAACATCGGCTTTGCGGCCAGCCACCTCATCAGTTAATTTATCATCAAACACATCATGCAAATAAGCGGCCGTTAGTACCAGCTCGGCATTGGCCGTTTCATTTTGCAGAATTTTTTGGACGTTATTAACGACCCGCTGGACGTGGTCAAAGCCATGACCAGTTTGATCACCATTCATCATTTTGTAAGCATAGTTACGGACTTTATCAATTCACTTGGTCATCATCGCACCTCAAATAACTTCTAGTTGATTAGAGTTCGTTCCATTCTGATTTAAATTCTTCCACAAACCGTTGCATGTAAACTTTCCGTTCGTAGGCAATCGTTTTCGCAGTTCGCGTATTCATTTCATCCGCAATTTTAAATAGTTTTTCGTAGAAATGATTAATCGTCGTACTTCCATCACGATAATTATCCCGCGTCATTTTCCGGCGTGGTCTAATTTTGGGGTCATACATTTTATTACCATGAACTGCGCCATAAGCAAAGGTTCTTGCAATTCCAATCGCACCAATTGCATCTAATCGATCGGCATCTTGCACAATTTGTCCTTCTTTAGAAAGTTCTTGGTGTGCTTCTAAGTTATCAGCAAAGGACATATGTTCAATAATCGCAAAAACCTGTTCAATTTCAGCAGCTGAATAACCAAAATCAGCCAATTTCTGACGGGCATCTGCTTTGCGTCCAGCAACATCATCAGTTAACTTATCATCAAACACATCGTGCAGATAAGCAGCAGTCAAAACAATTTCCCCGTTTGCTGGTTCATTCGTTAATAATTTTAAAGCCATGTTGATAACTCGATCAATATGGTCAAAGCCATGACCAGAATGATCGCCAGCCATCATTTTTTCAGAATATGCACGTACTTGGTTTAGTTTTTCATTCATTTTATTCATTACCTTTTCATCTTGATGGTTTAACTTTTATTTTAGGACACAAAAAAACATCCGTAAACTACTACGGATGTTTTTTTAAGATTTTATTTTCAATTAAATCAACGTTAAAATTTCCATCAAAATTGGCACGACCACCACGAACAAGACGGTACTCGTTACCACAACGTTAGTTGCATACCCAACGTCTCCGTGAGAACGACCAACTAAAATTGGAAGAACAGCTAAACATGGCGCAGCAGCTTGAATTACAAAAGTACTCGTTTCTATACTTGGAATTGTAGCACCAGTGTGCATAAAGAAGATCAACACTGAAAGCATAATGGCCGGTGCAATCACGAATCGGGCCACTAAAGCTAGCACTGAGTCCCGGTCAAAGTGAATTGATTTCAATCCCGCATCGGCCAAAATAATTCCAATGTAGATTAGTGACAATGGAGTTACTAAACCACCTATCATTTCGAAGGTGTTTCCCAACATAGGAAATCCCTTGGGCTGCACGATAAAGGTAATTGGTAAGCCCAGGATTAGCCAAACTAAGGCCATAATGAATCCAATCAAAGGAGCTGGCAGTAACTTCTTCCAATTAAAGCCAGCGGCATTTTTTTCGCCTTTGACCTTAGTTGGATCATCAGCAGAGATAAAGAAGATTCCAATTGCCCAAGCTGAGATGGTATTCATGAGGTAGTAAATCAAGAAAAATGGTAAGACTTGATCACCGAATAAGGCCAAGTTTAATGGCATTCCAATGAAAATCGTATTGGCATTGACCGCCACGTTAATAAACGTGCCCCGTCGTCCCTTTTGAATCTTAAAAATTTTAACTAAAGCAATCGCAATGACATACCCCAGTAAGAAACTCAAAAAGACGTAGAATAAACTGCTGGATAAACTAAGTAATTTGTTTCGATTTAGCTTAGTTACCACTGACTTGAACTACTCCCACTTAGCT
>NZ_AYYM01000030.1 GCF_001436035.1 Fructilactobacillus sanfranciscensis DSM 20451 | reverse complement strand
AAAACACAATCTTATTCTACCTTTTCCTTCTAATTCCGTTTTTCTTAGTTTCACAATTCCACGCTTTAGGAATATTTATGTTAACTTTTAGCATGATTTATCACTGCTCACTGCCCGTTTTACTTAAGATTAAGCAACAAAAAAGACTTCTTTTCAGAAGTCTTATAACTTTAATTTCATAATTTATTAAAATACCAAAAATTATTTGGTATTTTTTTCTTTAACATTTTCAACCTTATAGACCAAATTTCCCTTATCATCAAGATAACTATAAAGGCGTTTTTGCTGCTTATCATCAAAATAGCCCATATCCATCATGGTAACCCCATCTCTTTCGACGAAGCCATGGTGCATTTCCATAATAATTTCATGAGTATCTTTTACATATTGCATTCGCTTACGTGATTTTTCAATGGCTGCACTAAGTGGACAACCTTCATCTAAACAATGTTTAATCAATCGAACCATCACAAAGTTTTCATGATTAAAAACACGTGATGCCATTTTTTCACTGCGAACACTATGAATATAACCTTTTTGTTCCCAGTAACGGAGTTGTCTTGGTGAAACGCCAGTCATTTTACTAACTTCACCAATTCGAAAGATATAATTTTTTTCATTAAAATTCTTTAAAAATTTAGGATCTTTCAAGCCCTGTTTCCTCTTCTCTCATTAGAATTAACTTATTTATTATACTCAGTTACCTTAATTTGGTCGCCATCAACGATCATTTTGGTAATACTTCCATTAGCGGGACGAACGCTCAAATCAAATTGACCAGGTTCTGAAAAACGGTCAACTAGACTCAATAAAGTATTCCCGTGACTAACTAACAACACATTGTCACCGTCTTCTAGATTCGGATTACTCGTAATTAATTTTAGACCTTGGTTAACTCTTTTCCAATATTCTTCAGCATTTTCCGCCAAATGAAATGGATCAGCTTCTTTCATGAAATCCTTAGCATGATCCATATCATATTTAGTAATTATGTCTTTAAAAGTTGGTGCACCATGGGGAGCCCCGGTTGCGTACCAAGCTTCGTCCATATTTAAGCCTTCAAAATGGCCATAAAATTGTTCACGGAAAAATGGCGATACCATTGGTGGACAAACGTTAAAAGCTTTGTTTTGATCATCAATAATTGACATGGTTTTACAAGCACGTGGCATATCACTACAATAGGTAGCTTTAAAATCAATATCAGCCAATCGCTTGCCAGTTTCGACAGCCCCATCAATCCCTTTTTGCGTAAGTGGAGAGTTACTCCAGCCTTGTAATTTATTAAAAATATTAAAGTAAGTTTGTCCATGACGAACAACGTATAAAGTGAATTTTGCCATAATTTCGATTACCTTCTTTTAATTTTAGTATACCACGCAATTATCGTCAGATTAATTCTTATACATTGCTTAGTTTTTTTTACGTTTAAAGTCTGCTATGATGTACAATATGTACTATCTTATTTACTTATTATATGAGGAGTTATAACCGTGAACTTCATAAAAAAAACGCTGGCAAAAATCAATACTCGTGTTGGTTTTTTTGTCCTATTAGTCTTTCTTTTTTGGGCTAAAACAATTTATGCCTATTTCATAGACTTTCATTTAACAACGTCTGATTTCTTACAACAAATCTTATTATTCGTTAATCCAATTGCAACTACTGTGATTTTATTTGGGCTAGCCTTCTATTTAAAGCCTGCCAAACTATTTTATCCAGCAATTATCTTCTTAGATTTTTTAAATACAGTTCTGCTTTATTTAAATGTCATTTATTTTAGAGAATTTACCGATTTCATGACAGTTCCGACCATGACCGGTTATTCCAAAGTTGATCAAGGTTTAAGTGGTGCTTCTTTAGCACTAACCGCACCACATGATATTTTTTACTGGCTTGATATTATCATTATTATTTTATTGATAATTTTCCGAGTAATTAAAATTGACAAACATCAGTTGAGTACCAAATTTGCTTTTGCCATCTTTTCAATCGGTTCCCTATTACTGGTTACTAACATTACGTTGGCAGATATGGATCGTCCTCAACTGCTAACTAGAACGTTTGACCGAAACTACGTGGTTAAATACCTTGGTTTAGACGTCTTTACTACATATAACGGCTTTCAAACGCATAAATCCAACGAACTACGCTCGAATGCCAATAAATCAGAAATATACAAAGTCAAAGACTTTACCGATAAACATTACGCTGCACCTAACGAAGACATGTACGGCTCTTTAAAAGGCAAAAACGTTATTATTATTCATTTAGAAAGTTTCCAACAATTTTTGATTAACAAAAAAATTAACGGGAAAGAAGTTACACCTTTCTTAAATTCAATTTATAACAGTAATCACACCTATGCTTTTGATAATTTCTTCCATCAAGTTGGTCAAGGAAAGACTTCTGATGCGGAAAACATGCTAGAAACTAGTACGTATGGATTACCGCAAGGTTCTTTATTTGCCCGACTCGGAAGTGATAATACTTTCCAAGGTGCTCCTGCCATCTTTGACCAACAAGGATATGCAACTGCTGTATTTCACGGAAACGTTGACAGTTTCTGGAACAGAAATAATACCTACAAAAACTTAGGTTATCAATATTTCTTCGCTGCCAGTTATTATGATACTTCTGGTGACAAAGCCTCTGGTTATGGACTTAAAGATAAGTTATTGTTTAAAGATTCAACCAAATACCTCCAACATTTGCAACAACCTTTCTACGCTAAGTATATTACGGTTACGAACCATTTCCCTTATGATTTAGATGATAAAGATCAAAAAGATGATCCACTTACTCCTCCAGATACTGATGATGATGCCGTTAATAATTATTTCTTAACTGCTCATTATCTTGATCAATCGATTAAAGAATTTTACAAGTATCTTGATAAAACTGGATTAAGTAAGAATTCTGTCGTGGTTTTATATGGTGATCATTATGGACTTTCAAATTCTGAAAATCCTAGTTTAGCACCGCTTTTAGGCGTAAAATCTAATGATTGGAACGACTTTGATAATGCTCAACTCCAACGAGTTCCATTCATGATTAACTCACAATCAGTTACGCACGGACACGTTGACCACACTTATGGTGGAGAAATTGATGTGCTTCCAACCCTAATGCATTTAATGGGAATTAGTTCTAAAAAATACATTCAGTTTGGAACTGATCTCTTCTCAAAACAACACGACCAGGTCGTCGCCTTTAGAAATCGAGATTGGGTATCACCAAAATATACTTGTATTGGTGGAACTATTTATGATTCTAAGACTGGTAAAGTAATTAAACCAAATGCTAAGTTGAAAAAGAAAATTGATGCTATGCAACAGCAAGTTAACACTGAATTAAGTCACTCTGATACACTTAATTCCCAAAACTTACTTCGTTTCTATCACCCCAAAGGTTTCAAAGCTGTTAACCCAGCTGATTACAATTACTCAAATGAACTTAAACGAGAAGAAAAAATTGAAAACCAATTAGGTGATAAATCAACTAGTGTCTTTGATACTGACGGACACAAAGATACGCAAAAAACGTATAAGACTGATGCACCAGAAGCAAACGAACCACGAAGTGATACAAATAAGATTTAAATTACTAACCCTGATTCAAATAATCAATAACAAAAAAATTCCAGATCAATTGATCTGGAATTTTTATTTAACATTTTATTTGTGTAACGCCGTACTATGAATTGGCATCCGTCGATCTGGATAAAGACGTTTCATAATTTCATTAATGGCAACGGGAGCTTCACCAAAACCAGTAACAATCAAAGTATCCTTTCCAGGATAAGTTGCTTGATCACCAATACTAAATACACCTGGTTCAGAAGTTTCCATCTCTGAATTAACTTCTACTAAATGATGATTTAAAGCTGGTTGAATTTGCCAACTTTCTAAATCTTTATTGTTAGAAATAAAGCCATAATTAACGACTAACTTGTCAGCCATAAACGTTGATTCATCATCTGTTTTAAGCTTCTTAGCAGTCACTTGAAGTCTTCCATCAATTTCATCAAGTTGTTTAATCAAATATGGAGTCAAAATTTCAACTGATGATGCTTTTAATTTATCGACCATGTTTTCTAAGCCACGAAATTCATTGCGACGATGTAATAATGAAACATGATTAGCAACTGGTTCTAACATCAAAGCCATATCAACAGCAGAGTCTCCTCCACCAGCAACTATAACATCTTGATTAGCAAACTTTTTAAGGTCTCTAACACTGTAAGTGATGAACTTTTCAGCAACTGCATCAACATTATCTGCTCGTAATTCTCGCGGCTTGAATGATCCATTTCCTGTAGCTAAGATCACAGCTTTAGTTTCATAAGTTGCTTGATCAGTTTCGATTTCAAAATGATCATCTTTACGAATAACATTGGTTACCTTAGTTCCAACGCGTTGTTCTACTTCTGGCATAGTATCTAATTGGGTTTGTAGATTGTTAATCAATTCAGAACCCTTTAGTCCAGCAAATCCAGCCACATCCAGAATCGTTTTCTCTGGATATAAAGCATTAACTTGTCCTCCTAATTCAGAAAGACTTTCAATAATCTGAACTTTAGCATTTCTCATTCCTGCATAAAATCCAGCAAACATTCCTATAGGGCCACCACCAATAATTGTGATATCATATAGTTTGCGCGACATTTATAATCAACTCTAATCTAAAATTTATTTACAAAGGAAATTTTACCATTATGAAATACAAAAAGACACTTATTTTCAGCATTTTTATTTTAATCCTAGCCGTTGGGTTTGGCGGATGGTACTACAACGCTCATAAAGAATCATCGTATGCCGTCAAACAAACTAGAACAGCAACCGTGTTCATTCCTGGACTAGGTGGTAACTTTATCACTTCTGATTACATGGTATCATCCTGGGACAAGGATGGTGTAGCAACTCGTGCTCTCCAAGTTTATGTCAAGAATGACGGTAAAGTGGAAACTACTAAACAATTTGCTAAAGTTGGTAAAAATAATCCAGTTATTCAAGCTAACTTCCAAACTAATAATAAGCCCGCTCAAGAAGCACGTTTAATGCCTAACTTAATGAGATATCTTCACCAAAAATATGGAATCAAACATGTTAATTTGATTGGTCATTCTTCTGGTGGTGAAATCATTTATAACTACCTTACTGATAAAGATGGGTTAAATAAAGTGCCGGCCAAAGATCTTCCACAAGTTGATCACTTTGTTTCAATGGCTAATACTTATCCACTTCACGATAAGAATATCAAAAACTTGCTTAAGAACTTGGAAATCTTAAACTTCTGTGGTGACATTGATCATACTGGAAGTGATGGATTAATTCCAACGCGAGATGTTAAACAATTTGGAACCCTCGTTAAAGGTCACGTGAAGAGTTATAAATTCATGGTCTACCATGGTGATCCACAACAAGCACAACACTCAATGCTTCATGAAAATCCAGCTGTTAACAAAATTATTGCTCAATACATGTACAATTAATTAAAACGAACAAGTTTTGGAATAATATCCTAAATTTGTTCGTTTTTTTAGTATAAAACTATTGAGTTATAGTTAAAAATCCAGTATTATAGAGAAAATAAACTAACAATTACTGGAGGAAAACTCATGAGTGTTAAGAAAATGATTTTAGACGTAGATACTGGTGTTGATGATGCAATGGCCATCACTTACGCCGTTGCTGATCCAGAAGTCGAATTAATTGGAGTTCTTTCTTCATATGGTAATATCGATGCACAAAGAGCTTCTGACAATGCCCTTAAAGTGTTACATTTACTTCATGCAGATAACGTTCCTGTCTTTATCGGAGAAACTGATCCATTAGATCATAAATATCAAAGAATCGCAATCAATGCCCAAATTCATGGAGAAAATGGAATTGGTGATGTTGAATTAACCGAAACTGAAACTAGTGCAGAACCACAAAATGGGGTTGATTTCTTAATTGAATCAGCTAAGAAATATGGGAAAGATTTGACAGTCGTGGCTACTGGTCCAATGACTAACATCGCTGCTGCTATCAAAAAAGACCATGACGCAATGAAAATGGTTGGTAACATCACTATCATGGGTGGTGCTTTGACTGTTCCTGGTAACGTTACACCTGTTGCTGAAGCTAATATCGAACAAGACCCTGTGGCTGCTAATGAAATGTTTACTAGCGACCTTGAAATTACCATGGTTGGATTAGATGTCACCCTTCGGACTTTGCTTACTAAAAAAGAAACTAAGCAATGGCGGGAAACTAATACTGAAGCTGGTGAAAAAATGGCTGATATCGTTGATTTTTACATCGACGTTTACGATGACATTTACCCAGAACTCGGTGGTTGTTCCCTTCATGATCCATTGGCCGTTGGAGTAGCAATCGACCCTAGTTTTGTAGACTATCTTCATATGAACATCATGGTAACAACTGAACACGACGCTTACTACGCTAGAACCATTGGTGATAAGGCTCGTTTAAATGACCCAGAAACAAACGTCAATGTAGCTGTGACCGTTGATAAAGAACGTTACCTTAAAGTGTTTATGGATAACTTCTTGACTTTGTTTAATAAATTGAAATAATAATCTCGGAAGTCTAGGCTAATGCTTAGGCTTTTTTGATACCTACTTTTTTCTTGCAATCATTATAAAACGGTCTTCATTGGTACTGATACTTCCAAACTGATGAATGATTTTTGCCAAGTTTTGTAATTCACACAAATTATTTTCTACACTAAAGTCAGGGAATTCCCATGGAATAACCGATGCATAATAAACAATTGCTCCAACATCAAAAAATTTCATTACTGGTCGATATTAAGCAAAATATATAATTTCAAAGCCTAATTTTTCAAATGTCATAACTGTGTTAAATAACGTATTGTCAGGATAGGCAATTTGATAATTATGGTCTAAATATCTTGATAATGAATAGTTATTGAGAGCTCCAACTTGTTGGGTAATAAATAGCCCATTTTGTTTCAATTTTTGCTTAACTAACTCAGCATCAAAGGCAGCATGACTATTAGTAATCATATCTAAAGAATTATCAGCAACGGGTATATCAGCTTCGTGCTCATTTTCAATGACTCTAACTCCTTCTATTGCTAAGGTTTGCTTTAATAATTTAATGTTTGGTTCCCATGCTTCAGTAACCTGGGTATTTTTAGCCGGATGATTAAATTTCTTTAATAGTTTTCCTCCTCCGGTCCCCATATCTAGTAATTGCATATTTGGTTTCAAATATTTTAAAACTAGCTTTAATTAATTCCAAGGAAGTGGTTCGTTGAACCAACGATTATCTAAATGATCAAAATTCCATCCTTTAATACCTAATTTTTCTTCTAATTTCCACTTATCAATTTCTTTCATCCCGTCGACCCTTTCTTATTTATTCAACATTATCCGTTAATTCTTGTTAAATTACATGCTTTTTTCCTTATAATTGAAATATTGTTAGATTAACTAACTATTGAATATTGAAAAAATACATAAATTTATAAAAAAATAGGACCTGAACTTTTACATTCAGATCCTATTTTTTATTTAGTTAAAGAATTTAACCAACTATTCGTGTATTCCAAATTAGACTTAATCACTTTAATTTGTGGATTGGCTGGGTCAAATTTCTTTGATTTAGAGCTCAACGAATACGATTGTTTTAGCAATGTCTTAGCTTCTTTTTCTTCACTATTAGTAATATTGTGTTTATTTCTAGTCCAGGGAAAAACATCTTTACTAACGTTATGTTTTTCAACGATTTGTCCTTGAAATTGATTAAATTTATACATAAAACTCTCAGAATTAAACTGATAATCGTCAAGATTTATAGCTGTATATTTTTCTCGTTGCGTCTGAATTCGTTCAAGCCTTATTTTTTCAATAGTTTCTCTTCTTTGTTGTAATTTAAAAAGAGATCCAGAAATAACGATAACTAGAATACCTAATACTATATATGAAGTAATTTTAAAATAGTGTTTTTTAATAAATTCAGTTAAATTTTTTTCATTTTTTAAAGCCATGTTTGTGCTCCTCAATTGTTACTTTCATTATAGTTTAATTTTACTATTTATGGTGAAGTAATATTCATTAAAATGCACTTATTAATGACAAATTTTAGGCATGAATTGAAGTCAATATTTGAGACAAATTTTAAGAAACATTCAGAACCGCGTTTACC
>NZ_AYYM01000003.1 GCF_001436035.1 Fructilactobacillus sanfranciscensis DSM 20451 | reverse complement strand
CATTTACAGTGCATATAATATGTTACTAGCTAATAGAGAAATTGTCAACATATATTATTAATTTTTTTAGAAAATAATTATATAGAAAACGTCTTACTATCAGCGACAATTAATATAATATTACCAATCAAATTAAATGTCAATAAAAATGGTCAAGAAAAGTCAATTTTTTTAAAATGATTTTTCAACTGATAATAAAATTTCAAAAAATAAAAAAAGGAACCTCACTTATGTGAAGTTCCTTCCTAATCTAATTAAATTATTTAAGATTCATTTCAGCTGCAACTTTTTGTGAAAGTTGTGCCATAGATTGCGCTTTTACTTGCTTTTGAAATTCCACAGCATATTTTTTAGTTAACTTTTGTTTTTGTGCATCAGACATTTTAGGATTCTTTTGCATGTCAGCAGTTAACTTACCTTGAACAAATTCTGCTCCTTTAGCTTTGGCAGCTGCCATTGCTTCAGGTGTTTGCATTGCCTTAGCTTCTGCTTTCATCTTAGCACCAAATCGTTTGGCTTGATCAGGTGTCATTACAAGTACTCCATTTTCAACTTCAAAAGTTTTGGTTTGCTTAATTAACTCATGCTTTTGAGCAAATTCAAACAACGCTTTATAAAAATCATTCTTGTAAACCCAATAAGTTCCTTTAGTTACAAGTTGATTCTTAGAAGCATTTTCTTTAATTACATTTTTCGTATCCATTGCTGGCTTAGCAACAGTTGGTTTCTTTTGGCTTGCTTTTTTGTTATAAATAACAGCTTGTTCAGAACCATCAGTACCGACTGGTTGTTTTAAAATCATCATTTGCTTTACTGGAGCAATTTCTGTTCTAGTAACAATGGTTTGTTGTTCCATTCCAAAATGATATTTGAAATTACCCATCATCGCAAGAACTGACAAAATTGATAAAATTGCAAAAAAGACTCCAGTAACATTAGAAACCTTTTGATTAGGAATCAAATTCCAGCAAAGAAAGAACGCTAGTACGGAAACCGTTAATAGTAAGAAAATCATTATTTAGTGTCCTCCTTACCTACTTTAATGGTAGTAACTCGACCTTTTTTTAACATAAATCCAGCAAGGAATGCTATCAAACTAAGTCCAAAGGCAATCGCAAATGCAGCTGAATAACCTTTCAAAGTTGCATTAATTGCTAAACTAACATAGTGAATTGGATTAAGCTTCATTATATGTTTAGCTGGCATGTTATCGGTAGTTACATTAGCAAGAATTGATACCATGATTGCAGTAGCAATTGAAGCACAGATTTGACGAACCGTATTATTAACGGCAGTTCCATGACTCATCATAGTAACTGGTAAAGCATTCATTGCTGAAGTTGTAACTGGCATCATAACCATTGCTACCCCAAACATCCGAACAACATATAGCATTGTGATGTAATGAACTGGAGTGGTCTTAGTTAAGAACATGAATGGGAAAGTACCTAATGATATTAAGAATAATCCACCAATTGCTAATTTCTTAGCACCATATTTATCAAAAATCTTACCAGTAAAAGGACTCATAATTCCCATCATAATTGCACCAGGTAAAAGAGTTAATCCAGAGTCAAAAGCCGTCATTCCACGTACAATTTGTAGGTAAAGCGGAATAATCATTTCTACACCAATCATAGCCATGAAAACGATTGAAGCAATCATTGTCCCAATACTAAATTCAGCAGACTTGAACACATTAAGGTTCAAGAATGGTTCTTTCATGGTTAATTGACGCCAAACGAATAAGCCAACAAAAATAGCACCGATAACTAATGAAACAATTACAGTTTGACTACCCCATCCGTCGCTACCAACTGATGAAAATCCATATAAAGCACTACCAAAACCAATGGTAGAAAGAATTAATGATAGTACATCTAATTTTGATTTTTCTGTTTTAAGGACTGGCTTAATGTAAACTAACCCAAATATTAAAACAAGAGCTGCGATTGGAATTAACATTCCAAATAAATCACGCCATTGATAATTATCAATAATCCAACCAGAAAGAGTTGGTCCAATGGCAGGTGCAAGTCCAATTACCATTCCAGCCATTCCCATGGCAGCTCCACGCTTGTCAGCAGGGAAGATGGTCAACATAACTGTTTGAAGTAATGGCATAATTACACCAACTCCAACAGCTTGAACTAATCGACCAGCAAATAAAACACCAAATGATGGTGCCATATATGCCATGATTGTCCCAATTTCAAAAATTAACATGGCACCTAAATAGAGCCACTTAGTATTAAATCTGGTATTTAACCAAGCACTAACCGGGATTAAAATACCATTAACCATCATAAATCCAGTAGTCAACCACTGAACAGTTGATGTATTGATATTAAAAGCATGCATTAGTGTTGGAAAAGCAGTTGCTAAAATCGTTTGATTCAAGATAGCCACAAAGGCCCCGACTAATAACAAAAGAACAAACATCGTACGATTGTACGGTTTCCCCTTTGCATCAACAGCTTGATTTTTGTTCATATAAAATTCCCCCATGTATATTACTAAAAGTAAGTTCTATGATACGACCATTTTTAAGATTGTCAAGTAATCTGACAACGATTTTAGTGCAATAAAAAAGCCTGCACTAATTATAGTACAAACTTTTTAAATATTTATCTGTTTTCGTCTAACTTAGTTTTGCTTACGATGTTTAAGTTTTCGTCAATGTCGTAAACAATTGGATCACCAGTAGCAATTTCTACATCCATGATATCTTCATCAGAAATACCTTCGATGTATTTAGTTAAGGCACGTAATGAGTTACCATGTGCAGCAATGATTACGTTCTTGTGATCTAATAATTTAGGAGCAATTTCATCTTGCCAGAATGGAATTACACGTTCCAAAGTGGTTTTAAGATTTTCACCTGCAGGAATTGCACGTGGGTCTAAATCAGCGTAACGACGGTCTTTAGTTGCTGAACCTTCATCATCGGCACTCAATAGTGGAGGCAAAACATCATATGAACGACGCCAAATGTGAACTTGGTCTGCACCGTACTTTTCAGCAGCACGTTCTTTGTTGTGACCTTGTAAAGCACCGTAATGACGTTCATTTAAACGCCATGATTTCATTTCTGGAATCCATAATTGGTTACTTTCACCTAAAGCATAGTGCAATGTGTTAATGGCACGTTTTAAAACTGAAGTGTAAGCTTGGTCAAATTCAAGACCGGCATCGGCAATTAACTTACCTGCATGTTTAGCTTGCTTAACTCCTTCTTCACTTAGATCAACATCAACCCATCCAGTGAATTTGTTTGCTAAGTTCCATTCACTTTGTCCGTGACGAATTAAACATAATTTAGCCATTGTTTATACCTCTTTCGAATTAAAATCTATATTTAGTATACGTATTACATAATACATCATTTTACATATTTTTTTAACAATTTTCTTATGAAGCCGGGATTTTTTTCACGATCTTTATTAACTTGATTAACCTTTTGAACCCCAAAAACATCTAATAAGAAAGTAAAAATAGGAACAGAAACAATTAATCCCCAAGTTCCTAAGAAATGTTCTCCAATTAATAACACCACAAAGGTATAAAAAATTGGAAGCTCAGTCCGTGCTGACATAAATTTAGGGTTTAAAATATAAGCTTCAATTGCATGCACCACTAAAATAATAATCATAATATACACAATGTATCTTAAACCACCCACTGCGTATCCCGCAATTGATAAAGGAATCACAGAAACAATTACTCCGGCGACAGGAATTAGACTCAAAAAGAAAATCATAAGCGAGAATAACGCTAACTCCGGCATATGCATAAATGCTAAGCAAGTAGTGGTAATCACGGTATTACAAATTGCAATGAAAAATTGAACTTCTAACACTACCCCAAAAGTCTTTACAAAAATGTTGCCAAAATATTGTAAATCTTGGAAAAACCAACTAAAGGTACTATCTAGAAATTTCTCGGAAAAACGTTTCGTTTGTTCAAGTTCTAAAGTGAAGAAAAAGCTTAAAAGAATTGACATAAATAAGGAAAAGCTAACCGTCCCAATGCTCGTAATGTAACTCCAAATTACTCCTAAACTATCTTGAATTTGATGAGGAACATTAACGCTGTGCATAAATTTGATAACAACTTCTCGTACCTGAGGATTAGTAATTCGGCGTGGATGCTGATAAAAATTAACTAATTGTTTAGTATATTTAGCTGTTTGATCAGCAATTGTTGGCAAGTAATTAATGGCAGCATAAGTAATTAATCCTACTATTAAGGCATAAATTATAATCACCAAAATTGGAATTGGAATTTTAATCTTTTTTCGAATTGCTACTACCATTTTAGTTACTAGTAATGTAAAGATAAAAGTCAGCAGTACAGTTGTCATCATTTCACGACAAAAATACAAAACTGAAATAATAAACATCAATACAAAAGTTCTTCTTAAGCGAACATTATTAATAAAATTATTCCAATGTACTTGCATCAGTTTTCTCCTGTTACTAATTAGTTAAAACGGTTTGAATACTCATTAGGATTAGTATAAACATCGTAAGGATCGTTCGTTACACTTAATGGACCATTTGCAATATTAGTATTATCAACAGTAGATGTATTAGAACTTGTCCCACTATTTACAAAACGATTTGCGTATTCTTGAGGATTAGTGTAAACATTAAATTGACTTAAATCATTACTACTTCCATTTGCTGAGTTTGTCCCATTATTGGAACCGTTGTTGGCGTTGCTATTATTAAGTTTTGCTTTATTCGCTGCATTGATTGATTTATCATTTGATTTTTTTAAATCTTTTGCTTTAGCTAATACATCCGCATAATATGATTGATTAATTGTATCGTCATCCAAAATTTGATTCAAAGTGTCGTTTGAAAGTTGATAATTTTTTTCATTATGTTGTTGAACTGTAGCTTTGTAAATTTTATTAAATTGATTAATATTAGCAGTAATTAATTTAACTTCTTTAATTTTTTGTTGAGCCTGATTAGCTAAATCTTTTGATCCATTTTCAACATTTGCTGCCATTTTAAATGAATTTTTAGCCGTTACAAAATCATTTGATCTTAATTGACGCTCACCATCAGTATATTTTTCAACTTGGCTAACAGATCCGTTGGCCTTTTTTGAATCTGGCTTAGCATCAAGTGCCTTTTGAAAATCTTTTTTAGCTTGGTTATAATCATGGTTTTGCAAAACTATATTCCCATTCTTAAGATTAGTTTGGTAGATATTTTCTTTGTTAGCATGATCGATATACATCCATCCACCAAGCAAAATTACTACAACTAGGGTAATCACCCCTGATATCCATTTTTTCATTAAAATAATCCTCCATACAAATTAAAAGGCTTGATTTACCTATCATTATATCATACCAATTTTTAATTAAGCGTACTCCTTCACTAAACAAAAATGGTTCTAACTAAACCAATAGTTAGAACCATTTATTTTTAAAAGACAAACATTGAGAGTAGAAATGCCAAACCTAAGCCAATGATAACTGATAATGCCATGGAACGCGTCCAAAAAGCAATTGCAATTACCACTATACTAGAAATCAATTCTGGAAAATGCCCTTGTAAAGTAAAATCGTAAGTTTTTGTAATAAATAAGTCTTTTACTACCAATGAAGTAAACAAACAAATTGGCACAAATTCCATCCATTCATTAAACCATTTAGGAATTTTCCGAGCACGGAAGATGTAGAGTGGGATAAATCGAGGTAATAGCGCTACAAAAAAACAAAGTATTACTAACAGAAAATATTGCATTCCGTTCCATTCCATTTTTTAGTCCTCCCCTAATCTTCTTTAGGTGTACCAGCTGGGTTCTTAAACATCTTAATTAAGCGACTCTTATGATGAGTCTTAATCCGTCGCCGTCTGAGATAATTGTCAATTAAGAAACCAACAAAAGAAGCCAAAAGCGTCGAACAAACTAAACCAAGCGTTGATTTAGTAATCACTAAGAAAAAGATTGCCAAACCTGCAGCTAATAAAGCAATAAAAATCTTCAAAAAGTTCTTAACTTGCATCACAATCATAAATAAGAATAAAGCAGTTAAAGCAAAATGAACGACCGTTAAATCAATATGGATTGCTGTACCAAGTAAGCTTCCAACTACGTTACTCATCGCCCAAAAGAATAGTGACCAGTGCTCGATTTGCAAAGCATATCGAGGTGTGAACTTTTTATCAGTGGAAAATTTCAAATAGTTTACAGCATAATTTTCATCATTCATCGAAACTGCAAATAAAAATGTAAATAACGTGCTTTGCCCATGCAAATATTTCGACAGACTTGATCCTAATAATGCATAACGTAATTCCAAGAAAAACAACATTAATACAATTGTAAGTAATGGTGAATTAATGGTTAACATTGATGCAATCAAGAATTGAGCTCCACCAGAAAAAACCAAGATAGATAGTAACAACGTATTAAAAAAGTTGAAACCTGCTGCATGTAATAAAATACCACTAGCTAACCCAATCGGAATATAACTAATATCTAGTGGGAATGAAATCTGAAAATTTCGACGCCATGCCGGAATTTTTGGATCTGCTACCATTTTTGTCAATTGAAATCCTCCAAATAGTGACTTCATTTATAACTCTTGTCCAATACTTTAATTATATTGTAAAAAGTAAAAATAAAAAACCACTTTGCCAACATTTGTAAAAAAACTTTTTTTCTAAAAGTTAACGACAACGTTTAATTAAATGACAAACGAAAAAAGCTAATCAAATGATTAGCTTTTTAATCAGTTTGTTTTCCTTTAATTGGTAAGGTAAACACAAATGAAGTTAATTTATTGGTCGAATTTACGTTAATAGTTCCACCTTGATTTTGGATAATTTCTTTTACAATTGCCAAACCTAACCCGCTTCCACCAGTATTGGTGTTTCGAGAACTTTCTTCTCGATAAAATCTTTCAAAAATTCGTTCAATTACACTGGTAGGAATTCTCTTTCCATCATTTGCAACTGTAAATTGAATTTGAGCACCTTTAACTTTGGCACTTAAACATATTTTATTAGCACCCTCACCATAAGAAATTGCATTAGTAATTAGATTATTAAAAACTCGACCAACTAATTCAGCATTTGAAGACATAATCACATCTTTTTTGAGTGGTTTAACAACTATTTTAATTCCTCTTTTGCTAGCTTCTAACGCAAATGATGTTTCTAATTGAGTCAATAGTTGATTAACATCAATTGGATTCATTTCTAATTTGCGTTGTTTCAAGTTGTTAGCCTTTGTATATTCAAATAATTGGTCAACTAGTAATTTCATTTGCTGCGATTTTTCATAAGCAATTTTACAATATTTTAAGATATCTGCTTCAGATTGATATTGATGATCCTCAATTAAACCTAAATAGCCAATAATTGAAGTCAATGGTGTTCGTAAATCATGACTGACACTAGTCACTAAATCATCTTTTGACTTTTCAATCCGTCGTTCATCGTCCATTGATTTAATCACATTTTCAACTAAAAAATTAACACTTTTGACCACCCGTTCATTATCCCCGCTTAATTGAAAAGGAATTTTATGCTCAAAATGGCCATCTGAAATATAATGTAATTCATCAATTATTCGACTAATTTCAATTCGTTTATAGATTCTAACCAAACGCCACCAAACAATCAATCCGTTGATTATCAACATAATAAACCAGAAAAGACCTTCCCAACTAAGAATTGGTTGCCGAAATGGACCAAATGTCACTGACTGTTTAATAATAAAAATACCATCCGTAACACCTTGATTGTGTCGAATGAAATTAACGATAATATTACCAATCGCAAAATCAGCCAAGATCAGCAAACTCATCGTTAAAATTCCTTCAATCCAGAGCTCTTGTCTTTCATTTCGTTTAAGTTTAAAGCTTTCGGTATTGTTCTTCAAAATTAACCTTCAACCTTGTATCCGACACCCCAAACGGTTTTAATGATGTCTTTTCCATCAGTTGCTTCTTCAATCTTGTCACGTAAATGACTCATGTGGACCATTACTGTCTTAGCAGAAATGACACTTTCTTGTTTCCAAACTCGTTCAAAAATTTCGTCAGCAGAAAAAACTCGATTAGGATGACTAGCTAATAAATATAAAATTCCAAATTCGATTGCTGTTAATTGAATTTTGGTTCCGTTTTCCGTGGTTACTTCATGAGAATCCTTATTGATTTTAAGTCCCTCAATGTCAATCACATCTGGTTCGTCATTTGTTACATTATTTTGACTTCGACGAAGGAGTGAGTGTACCCGAGCCATCATTTCTAAAGGGTTAAACGGTTTAGTAACGTAATCATCTGCACCAGATGTCAATCCTTGAATTTTATCCATATCTTCAATTTTGGCTGAAAGAACAATAATTGGTACTTGTGAATCCTTCCGAATTTCATTAATTACTTCGATTCCACTCATTCCGGGCATCATAATATCTAAGATTACTAATCCAATGTCACTGTTAGTATGGAGCATTGAAAGTGCTTCCTCACCGTTATAAGCAGCAATTGGAGTGTAACCTTCGTTTTTAATGTAAATCTCTAATAATTGAGCAATTTCACGATCATCATCGACAACTAATATTTTCATAATTTAATAAATCCTTTCTGAATCTGACTTTTAATTAATTCTAACTAAAAGAATTCTCAAAAGAAAGTAAATGGCGCGATTATAAGAAAAACTTAGCAATTAAAAAAGCCTCTTTCCACAGAAAAAGGCTTTTAAATTTAACGACGACCAGCAAACAATCCACTAGTAATCGTATATTTGGTCCGCATGTATAACACTCCAACTAAGGCTAAAACCCCAATTACAACATCAACAATTGGTGAAACTACTGGATTTAACCCAGCTGGTAACAAATTGGTTCCATAGAATACAACCATCCAAATCATGAATAATCCAACCATCATAATGGAACGAATTAAGGCATTATGTTTGTGCTTAACGCCAGGTGCAAACAATTGGGTAACAACTGGCATTCCAATCCCAGCAAGTACTGAAGAAAGAATGATGCTCGTGATTCCGGCTACTCCACCTTGTTTGGCTTGCGCTGGAGAAACCCAGAACATCGCAGCATACATAAAACTGAATAAAATTAAGAACCACAAAACATTATAAGAGGCATCGATTAAATAACGTTCCTTAGTTAAGGGTCCAGCTGGTTTCCGTGGTGGATTAACTGTCATAGCTACTTTTTCGGTAACAGTCCCATAAAGGCCTTTAGCAGTGATACCCTTTTTTTGTGCTGCAAGAATTTCATCAATCATAGTTTTGATGATATCAGCTTGTTTTTCAGCAAGCACATTTGTTTCAGCTAAAGCAGCTTTGAAACGTACTAAATATTCAATATTACGTTTCGTTAAACCTAACTGATCAAATTCTTCATAAGTAGCTTTTCTTCCACTTTTGTGGTGTTGTTGTGCTGCAGCATTTCGCTGCTTATTTTCTAATTCGCTCATATTTTCTCCTATACATTGAACCGGAAATTAACGATGTCACCATCTTGCATAACGTATTCTTTACCTTCAACTCGTAATTTACCGGCTTCTTTAACTGCCTGTTCGCTACCCAATTTATCAAGGTCTGCAAATGACATTACTTCTGCTCGAATAAATCCTCGTTCAAAATCTGAGTGAATAATTCCAGCAGCTTGGGGAGCTTTCGTCCCTTTTAAGTAAGTCCAAGCTTTGGTTTCTTTACCACCAGCTGTAAAGAAAGTTTCAAGATTTAGCAATTTGTAGGCTGCCCGAATTAACTTATCTAATCCTGGTTCTTCTACTCCAGCAGCATCCAAAAATTCTTGTTTATCTGCATCATCAAGTTCAGCAATTTCTTCTTCACTTTCAGCGGCAATTCCAATTGCTTCAGCACCATGTTCGTTAGCATACTTTTTAACCGCTTGGAATAATTCATCTGATTCTGGGTCGCCCATTGAATCTTCACTAATATTTGCAACATAAAGAACTGGTTTTGAAGTTAATAAGAAAAAGCCTTTTACAATTTTTTGTTCTTCTTCATCTAAATCAACATCACGCACTGATCCACCAGCTTCTAGAACTGGCTTAATTTTTTCAATCACAGCTAATTGTTCTTTAGCTTCATCATCATTTCCTTTAGCGGCCCGTTCAACTTTAGCAAAACGTTTGTTAACGGCTTCTAAATCAGAAAGACTTAGTTCTAAATTAATTGTTTCAATATCAGCCACTGGATCAACTTTATTAGCTACGTGGGTGATGTTATCGTCTTCAAAAGCCCTCACGACATGGACAATCGCATCAACTTGACGAATGTTTTCCAAAAATTTATTTCCAAGTCCTTCACCTTTACTGGCACCTTTAACAATCCCAGCAATATCAGTGAACTCAAAAGTTGTAGGGACAACTTTTTTAGCAGGAATCAATTCTTGAATGCGGTCTAAACGTTTATCAGGAACTTCAACCATTCCAACGTTTGGATCGATTGTAGCAAACGGATAGTTTGCCATTTCTGCTCCCGCTTTAGTAATCGCATTAAATAAGGTTGACTTACCGACGTTTGGCAAGCCCACAATTCCAGCAGTTAGTGCCATTTTATCATTACCTCTTTCTTAATCTTCTGTATGTTTTTCTAGTATTTTTTTCATTCTCTTATCAAATTGACGTCTGGCCAACATTACGACGTGTCCACAGCCAAGACATTCTAATTTAATATCAGCACCCATGCGAATAATTTTCCACCGATTTGTTCCACAAGGATGGGGCTTTTTCATTTCAACAATGTCATGTAATTCGTACATAAAATCGCTCCTTAATCCAAATGAATATCAAGTAGTTCTAAAATTCGAGTTAAATCAGCATTAGAAAGATAATCAATTTCAATCTTTCCTTTTCCTGATTTAGGACGTGTTTCATTGATAGCAACACGAGTCCCAAATTTATCTTGTAGACGATCTTCGCTTTCCTTTAAATAAGGAGATTTGCGAAAACTATTACTTTTTTTCTTTTTATCTTCTTTGGGATTTAAAGCAGCAATTAGTTTTTCTAATTGCCGAACAGTTAACGTTTCGTCAGCAACTTTTTTTGCCAATTTAATTAACTCAGTTTTATTCTTCACAGCTAATAAAGTCCGAGCTTGTCCCATCGAAAGTTGACCTTTTTGTAACATTTCTTTAACTTCAGCAGGTAAGTTTAACAACCGAAGATAATTAGCAATGTAAGGACGACTCTTTCCTAAACGACGGGAAACTTCAACTTGGGTAATATCAAGATGAGTCATCAACATTTCGTAAGCTTTAGCTTCTTCTAGAGGATTCAAATCTTCCCGTTGAAGGTTTTCCATCACGGCAATTTCCATCATTTGTTCATCCGTTGCATCACGAACAATTGCTGGAATGGTTTCTTTTCCAGCAGCTTTAGAGGCACGAAAACGTCTTTCACCTGCTAGAATTTCGAATTTGTTTTCTTTTTTATTTGGTTGACGCACAATGATTGGTTGAAAAACACCCGAAGCTTTAATTGATTCAGTTAAATCATTTAAAGCACGCTTATCAAATTTTTTTCGTGGTTGATAAGGATTGGGAATTAAATTTTCCAATTTCAAAGTTTGAACAGTTTCATCACTCAAATTAATATCATTGTCGTCAAATAAGGCATCCAGTCCTCGACCAAGCCCTTTACTATTATTTGTCATTGGCAGCTAACACTTCCTTTGTCAATTTCATGTACACTTTGGCACCCTTTGAATTTGGATCATAATCAATAATGGGAAGTCCATGCGATGGTGCTTCTGAAAGTCTTACATTACGTGGAATAATACTTTTATAAACTTTTTCTTTAAAGAACTTACGCACTTCTTCATTTACTTGGGCACCCAAATTAGTTCGGGCATCATACATCGTAAGTAAAACACCTTCTACATATAGATTAGGATTAAAATGTTTTTGAACTAATTGAACCGTATTCAATAATTGACTCAACCCTTCAAGCGCATAATATTCACTTTGAACGGGAATTAAAATTGAATCACTAGCTGTAAAAGCGTTAATCGTAATCAACCCCAATGAAGGAGGACAGTCAATTAGCACATAATCATATTGATCATTAATTTGCTTAATTGCATTTTGCAACCGCGTTTCTCGTGCCATTTGTGGGGTTAATTCAATTTCTGCACCAGATAATTGAATTGTGGCAGGAACGATATCTAAACCTTCATGTGCGGAATGCATAATTACATTTTGCATTGGTTCTTCATTAACTAAAACATCATAAACATCCTTTTGAATGTTTTGTTTACTAATTCCCACACCACTAGTAGCGTTTCCTTGAGCATCGGAATCAACGATTAAAACACGTTTACCTTCACTGGCTAGGCCAGCTCCGAGGTTAACAGCAGTGGTAGTTTTACCAACTCCACCTTTTTGGTTTGCTAACGCAATTACATGTGCCATTGTTTGTGTCCTCCTTTATTTAATGGGTTCTTTATTTGGGGTACCTGCTTTACGGGGATATTTAATCGGCGTTTTCCGTTCTTTTTCAATCACAATAATATGACGTTCTTCATCATTTTCTGGTAATTTAAACGAAAAATCTTCTGTTACTTTTCCACCAAGCACATGAATTGCCTTGGTAGCATCCGTTAATTCTTCTGGAGCTTTTGCAGCTTTCATGGCAATCAACTTACCACCAATTTTTACTAATGGTAAACAAAGTTCACTCATTACACTCAAACGAGCTAAGGCTCTAGCGGTTGCTAAATCAAAACTTTCACGGTCTTTAGATCGACGGCCACCAAATTCTTCAGCTCGAGCATGAACTAGATTAACTCCAGTTAACCCTAATTGACTAACCAACTTTTGTAAGAAAATAATTCGCTTATTAAGTGAGTCAACAATTGTAACTTGTAGGTCAGGGTTTACAATTTTTAACGGGATGGATGGAAATCCAGCTCCTGCACCAACATCTACCAAACTCTTTGCTTCTTTTAATTCCGAAACGTAAAAAGCTGGTGAAATAGAATCATAAAAATGTTTAAGGTAAACATCATTACGTTCTGTAATGTTGGTTAAATTAACATTCTGATTATATTCTACTAACAATTCAAAATAGTCTTTAAATTGTTGCATTTGTTGGTCAGATAACGCAAACCCTTGTTTGGCTAATCCCTGTTTAAATTCTTCTGGTGTCATCTGAAACTCCTAACTTCTTAATCGAACAATAATTGCATATCTATTCTCCATTATAACTAAATTTTAAGATTTTAGTTAGCTAGAAAACAAAAAAGATTGGATATTCTCCAATCTTTTTCAATAAATTGCTATTTCATTTTTTTAACTTCTGCTTTAAACCAATCATTGAAAGCCTCAGCATCAATATCAAGGCAAACATCTGCGTTCGTTTGACCGTCATGATAAGCACCCCGAATATCGGCAACAGTTTCACCATTTGCGGGACCTTCTGTTTGAATATCAATCCACAACTTTTTAGTAGTCATGAATTCTGGATGAAGTAAGTAAAAAATGGTGTTAACGTCATGCATTGCCACTCCATGTTCGTTCCGATCACCATCGCTAATAATCAAGTCATGCAACATTTTCCCAGCTGGGTTCATAGTTTCAATTTCAGCTAAGGTTTCTGGTGTCACTAATGCTTTTTTAGTAACATCAAGCCCCACCATCACAATTGGTACGCCAGATTGGTACATCATCTTAGCTGCGTGAGGATCAGTAAAGACGTTAAATTCAGCAGCACTCGTCATATTACCACAACCTAAAGTACCACCCATTGCCACAATCCGTTCTAACTTATCTTTAACTTCTGGATATTCGGCAAAAAGTAAAGCGACATTCGTATATGAACCAGTTGCTACCAAAGTTATTGGTTCATCACTAGCCATAATCACGCGATGCATTGCTTGTACAGCAGTTTCTTTTAATGGCTTAGGTAATTCACCATGAAAATCATAGCCACTCATCCCAGACTCACCATGAATCCGTGCAGCATCTTCAAATGGTTTGATTAACGGCTGTACCGCCCCTGCCGCAACTGGAATCTCGGTTCCTTTACCAAAAAAGTTAATAATTTTTAAGGCATTAATGGTGGTTTTATCGACGGTAACATTTCCGGCCACAATCGTCACTAATTCAACGTCTAGTTCTGGATTGTTAATTGCCACTGACAATGCTGCGGCGTCATCAATCCCAGGATCGGTATCCATGATAATTTTTGTCATTATAATCCTCCATCAAGAAATTGATGTTTACCAAGACCAAAACTAAAATCTTCAGCATGGTTATTAGCAAAGACAATCATCAAATCTTCAGGTCGAAGGTTCATTTCACGTTGAAGCGCTTCAACTGCAGCTTTTGCATAAGCTTTCTTTTGCCCAGTTGTTCGTGGAGTTGAAAGAATTTGAATTAAAATTACATCATCAGTTCGTTCAATTCCTAATCCGGCATCTAACAGGAACATTTCGTAAGGTTCATGTTGCGTTACAACTTGGAAACGGTCATCTTCTGGAACCCCAAAAGTATCACGAGTTACATCGTAAGCAATTTGCATTACTTGTTTAATTTGTTCAGGAGTTCTTCTTCCTTTAATTAAATCAATCCGCATAAGTGGCATTTCATTCACATCCATTTCTCATTTATTAAGGTAATTTTACCACAATTTCAAACAAAAAAGAGTGGCACAAGACCACTCTTCAAAGTATCTTACCAAACAAAGATTCCCACGATTCCAGCTGACATCAATGAAACTAAGATTCCAGATAAAAAGAGGTAAAGAATGTTTTTCGAAATCATATCATTTTTCTTGCGGTCAACAATTCCTTTCAAACAACCAATAATCATTCCAACTGTACTAATGTTAGCAAATGAAGTTAAAAAGACTGTTAGTTCAGCTTGGAAGTGACGACTGAAGACATGTACATTGTTAATTTTAGGAGCAATTTCTCCCATAACAACGAATTCATTGGTTACCAATTTAGTTCCCATGTATTGGGCAAATTGGAAAGCATGATTAACATCAAGACCCATTAACCAAGCAAATGGGAACATAATTACTCCCAAAATGTGTCCAAGTGATAACCAAGGATTAATTAAACCAAGTAACTTACTAATTAAAGCAGCTAAAGCAACAAACGCAATTACGTTAGCAACGATAATTAAGATCAACTTACCGGCACCTAAGATTGAATCACCTAAGAATGAGAAGAATGGTTCTTTAGCTGGTTTTCCAGGCTTATCTTCAACAACTTCTTCAGCGATTTGTTTGTCATCAGCAGGACTACCAATTTTGTAAATAACATCTTCAGCTTTGGTAACCTTAACTGGGTTCAAAAGGTTCGTAATAATGATAGCATTTAAAATGTTCAATGGAATTGCTGTCAAAACATATTCACCTGGTACCATTTGAGCATAAGCTCCCACCATGGCAGCAGTGATACATGACATTGACATCATCGCAATTGTTAAAACTCGTTCTGGTGAAATTCGTTTTAATTGCACACTTGAAACAGCCATTGCTTCAGTGTTTCCTAAAAACATCATTTCAACTGCGAAGAATGATTCAAACTTAGGTTGTCCAGTGATAAATGCCATTCCACGACCAATCCATTTAATACAGAATGGAAGAATTCCGAAATAAGTCAAAATATCAAACATTGGAACAATCATTAAGATTGGAAGCAATGCAGCTGTAAAGAAGTTCATTTGTTTAACGTGTACCCAATCTGGAAAGGCAAATGCAATTCCAGTATAAGAAACGTTAATCAACCATTGAAATCCTTGAGCGGCACCTTTAACAATGTCACGTCCCCAACTAAAGTTAGTAAGGAAAAATGCAAGGAACAAGTTAAGTACTAAAACAACTAGCACTGATCGCCAATTAATATTTTTACGATCTTTGGAAAGTAAAAAAGCAATTGCCATAAAAACAATGACACCAAAAACGTTAACGAGCAAATAAGTACTCATGAGATAGATTCCTTTCGAAAATCAGAGCAATAAATTTTAATCGTTACTTCATGCAAGGTAATAAGCTGTGTTTAGGCGAGATAACTTGGTCTTGAAGCCCCATTGCTGCTAAGACAGTTGCTCCAACTTCACAGACATAAGGTTCATTTTTGAAGTGATGACAATCAGAGTGATTATCATGAATCATCACTGGTAAAATCTTGTACGTTGGGAAACCGTCACGTGTTCGATTATCTCCAATTCGACTAGATACAACCATTAATAAATCATCATCACTTAAATTATTCATCAAATTAGACAAATGGTGATCAACCACCGTTAATTCATCAGTAAAAGCATCAAAATCATTGCTTTGCGCTAATTCCTGTAATTGAGGTAGTTGCGTGTAGAAAAAGCCTTCGTCATTTTTTTCAATTTGATGGTCAAGCTCAGAAAAAGCCTCTTCATCAGTACTAACTTGGTAGATATCACTTAATTCTTGCGAAAAAAGATAACTAACAAACTTAGAAATAATAATTGAATTTGTATGCTTAGCAGTTTCTTCAAATACACTCGAAACTCGGTAACTCAAAGAACAGTCAAACATTTCGCGCAAACCAGAACAAGGTTTATTAACGATGCATCTCGTTCTAGCTAGTCCATATGTATCCACAATATGTGGGTCAATTTCCTCATTGTCATTAAAAAAGACGTTAAAGAAACCTAACTTATGCAAAGCTGGTAACGAAAAGTCCGATGACTGGTTGAGAACATGAGTCAACATGGTATCATTATCTGAATTGTATTGGGCAGATTCGTTGTCAGATCTAAGACCTAAGGCAGCTAAATCAACTAAAATCACTCGCTTATAACTCACTTTAAACCCTCCATAAAGTAATCATCTGTTTCAATTATAAATGAAGCATTTCTTTGTAGCAATCTTTCCTTAAGAATTTCTGAAAAATAAGTTAAAATGAACTTAAATAATAAGTATCAAGGAGTTTAATCATGCTAAAAAAAGCAAATTTAATTATGTTAGGTGACTCAATCACGAACGGTTTTGATGGTCACAAAGATTTAGAAAAAAACATCTCCTACTATCTTAGTAAAATAGACCCACAATTTAATATCACAAATGCTGGTGTAAATGCCGGTACAATTACTGGCAATACAGAACGTGACCTTACTTTTCAAGTAAGTAATCATAATTTTGCTGATTATCAATTAGCTACAATCTTTTATGGAACAAATGATTTTGCCCATCGAGAAGAAACCCTTGAAATTTTAGGCAGAATTTTACAAAAAAATATCACAACTATTAAACAAGAGAATCCCACCATCAAAATTTACGGAATTTTACCAATTAACCGTTTCGATGGAGGAATTGATAACTATCACATCAGTGGATTAGCTCAATATTCCTTTGCTGAATTGTTAAATAAATTAACTAAAATTTATCAAGCTAACCAAATTCCTGTTTTAAACTGGCGCAAGATTGCTCCTCAACTTTTAACTTTTGCTAACTATGTCAATGCTCTTGGTGATGGACGTTTACACCCGAATACCTCTACTTATCAAAAAATGGCAACCATTATTAATCAATTTATTCTAGAAAATTAAAAAATACCCCAAAGGCTGAGGGGCCTCAATAAAGTTAGACAAAATCTAACTGAAATTGAGGCCCCTCATTAAGCAGTGGATTTAATTTTTCCACTAATTCACTGGGTAAATAAGCAGCTTGATATGGTTGATACTGCCAGTTGGTTTTACCCGGGACGTGCTTTTTCACGTACCAATCATTCACCTGTTGGGCTAAAATTTGAAACCCAGGAAAACCAAATTGCAGTTTTGTTTCATAGGTAATCAAGGCGTGTAAAATCAAGTGTTCAATTAAATTACAGTACACTAATTGATTTTTGATTTGGTAAGCATAAGGATAACGGTAATGCCAAATGAAGCGGGGATTACTTAAATTCAAGGCTTTAATTTCATCGATGTGATAACAGTAAAGTCCCTCTTTGATGCGACTAACCCCTTTGGCCTTGGTCAGCGTCTTATTAATTCCTGCTAAAAACTTTTCGTAACCCTCTTCTTTGAAATAGTTTTCTTTCGCAGGTCCATATTTAGATAATAAGTATTCAACGGCCTCTGCATAGGTCATTCGTAATAACTTGACGTAGTCTTGATATTTTTCTTCGTAATCCATAGACCTACTCCTTAATTACTCATAGTTAATTCCTTCATTTTTTCATAAAGGTAACCAATGTTATTTTTGTGAACTAATACGTAGAGTACATCGCCTGGTTTGATTTTAGTTTTTCCTTTGGGAATAATCGTTAAATTACCCCGTTTAATCGTAATTAGAATGGAGTTACCTGGCCATTTAACGTTTTTAACAAATTCATGTGCCACAGGACTATATTCATAGACTGGCATTTTGGCGATATCAGTTGGTTCTTTAGAATCAAGATAACGTTTAACCCGAGTGAGTCTTTCAGCCAAAGCTTGATAAATCGGTTGACTTCCAAGCCAATCAGAAGACAAATAGGCAATCAAAACGACAATTGCTAATGACATAAAGTTGTGCGTACTCCCTACTAGTTCGGTAATCAAAATAATTGAAGTAAAAGGTTCCTTACTGACGGCCGTAAAATACCCAGCCATCCCAAACACGATGAAATTATTGAGATAAACAGCGTTCAACAAACCAAGTTGTTGCATCCCCGTTCCATACACCGCACCAATTAAAGCACCTGCTGCCAAGATTGGCATGAAAAAACCACCAGGAATTCCAGCACCATATGAAATTAACCCAAAGCCAATCCGTAAAACTAGGTAAAAAATGAGTAACTGTAGCGGGTAGTTATGCGTGGAAGCCAACATAATTAGTTTACTTCCGCCACCCAATGTTTCTGGGAAAAATACTCCAATCGGAATTACCAATAAAATTGGAATTAAACAATAAAAATACCATGGAACTATCCGAATTTTGGCATACCATAAGGGAAAATCTAACAAGCCTTTGTTGTACACATATCCTAATAAACCGATAATTAATCCAAATGGAATTAATTGCCAATAGGCTAATGGTGGTAAGACCCGATTATAGAAAATTGGTAAAATCGGGGTTAATCCAAAGACATTGAATGAAACAAAGTTCGACGTAACTGCCCCCGTTAAAGCTGACAACCACACCGTTGGCTGAAAATTACGATGAATTCCTTCCATTACGAAGAAAGTTCCTGCTAAAGGTGCACTAAAAGTGGCTGATAAACCAGCGGCTGCTCCGGTGGTAATCAAAAGCCGTCGATCAGAACCGTGTTGTTTAAATCCTTGTGCAATTCCTTGCCCAACTGCTCCCCCTAGTTGAATCGAAGGACCTTCACGTCCCATGAAAACTCCAGTTCCATCTGTTAAAACTCCAGAAATAAATTTCCGCCATAAAACAGAGAACCAGTTCATTTCCAAATTACCAGCTAGTTGAGCTTCAACTTGAGGAATTCCCGATCCCCGAATATTAGGATTACCTTTCATCAAAAGTCCGACGATGATTCCTAATCCAATAAAAAGTGGAATCATTAGCCATAACCAATTAGGCTGCTGCTTAATCAACAGATAGCCTTTTACACTATAATCAAGCCCTTTTTCAATTAAAATCCGAAACACGGAGATTACAATTCCGGTTAAAACTCCAATTAAAGCACTAATACCAACAAACTGCAGATTTTTCTTTTTTGAATCCATAACTTCATCTCCAAAAACTTAATACTTTAATTGTATCAGTTTGAAAACAAAGTAAGTTATTTTTTCTGTTTATGGTTATACCAAACCAAAAAATAAGCATCTGAAACACAAACATTCCTCTTATTTTAGACAAATCAAAAAATATTTACTAAATTAATTATTTTTTTGCTTAATTAATGCTCATTATTAGCATTTTATTCAACAAATCACGGATAATAAATTTACCATATCTTTTAAGGTCCACATATTAGTCATAATTTTTATAAATGCGAACATTACATACTAATAAAACACGATTAAATACGAAAGTGGAACATTAAAATTAAAGTAAATGAAATCAGTTTGCATAAACGAATAATAGCTATTAAGATAGTGCATGTACTCAAGTAAGACAATTCATTGACGTGTAGTTCAGTTGGTAGAAACACCTGACTGTTAATCAGGATGTCGTTGGTTCGAGCCCAACCACAGCAGTTATCCCAAGTCGTTAGTTCATTGAACTGACGGCTTTTTTGTTATCTTCGGAGTATAATGAAAACATATTCAAATAACCAAAAAGGAATTGCATATGTTAGTAAATCTCGTATTCAATATTTTTTATCTCTTCAGCTTTTTAGCAATTGTCTTAATTGGCTTACCATTATTAGATGGTTTAATCAGTTATACTCTAGCTAAGAATTTGAAGGGGTACATGGTCAATAATTTTAGTTTCAAGTCACAATATTGGCTTGGTGGCTTAGGTGTTATCATTCATGAATTAGGTCATGCTGCTTTTGCAGTAATTTTTGGCCACAAAATTACCCAAATTAAGTTACTAAACTTTCATCCAGAAGATGGAAGTCTAGGCAGTGTAGGCAGTATGTATAATCGTAAAAGCCGATACCAAACCCTAGGCAGCTTTTTCATTGGACTTGGTCCCCTGTTTAGTGGTTTATTGGTCTGCTGGCTCTTATTAGAATTTTTGTGTCACCCGATTTATACTGCGATTCCTTTGGATGAAGTTAAACAATTAGGTCCAACCAATTTCATCAATTTTATTATGCAAATAACCACAACTTGGTTAGGCAACTTTACCACTGCTTTTCTAAACGCTGGCATTGTCAATCAGCTTATTTTAATCATCTTAATTGGGATGATTAGCTCGACAGTCTTTAGTTTATCAAGCGAAGATCTGCATTCTAGTTATACTGGTTTACCAAGTTTCTTCATGGTAACTGCCGTACTGAGTGTCATCGGTGGAATTTTAGAAACTATCAGTCTTTCGTTTCACTTAACCATCGACCGACTCCTATTACTCATTGCGGCTTTATGGCTCATCTTATTGATACTAATTTTCGTCTGTTTGTTAATCAGCTTAGTGGAAATGTGGCTGGGTAGTTTAATTTTAAGAATAAGATAGTCGGATAATTATGGTAAAATAATTTCAGAAAAAAAGGAAGCGATGGTAGGACATCACTTCCAGATTGCAAGTCAGTGTATTAGATCAATCTTTATGATTGGTCTTTTTTGATACTTGAATTTTTTTAAATTTAGAATAAATCCTATTTTTAAATATGTGGCAGATTGCAAGAAATAACTTGAACAAATTTAGTAACGCAGATTACGCAAAAAGATCTCAATCGGTGTTCGCCAATTTAAACATTTGAGTGGTCGGGAATTCAAATACCAGTTAATTTGAATCAATTCATCATCGGTAATCTCATCAATCGGTTGACCTTTGGAATGAAGCGGCGTAGTACTCGGTTGCGATTTTCATTACTGCCTCGTTCATGTGGCGAATAAGCGTGCGCAAAGTACAGCGGAACACCGGCCTGTTCTTCAATCAAATTGTAGTTGGCGAATTCTTTCCCATGGTCAACAGTAAGGGTCTTGAGATTATCTCCTAACTGGTTAGCCAATTCTAAAATAGCCTTGGTCATTGAAGTACTATCTCGTCCATTAAGCCGTTTAACGATGGTAAGCCGACTCTTACGCTCGACAAACGTAGCTACTGCTTGACCTTTACGTTTTCCAGATAAAACTGTATCAGCTTCGAAGTGACCTGAAGTATTACGATCAGAAATTTCAGCTGGACGATTTTCGATGGAACGTCCATGACTAAAACTACCACGGGTTTCTTTAGCTCGTTTGCGACGAATACCATGGTCAGGTAAATCAGTCACATTAATATCCAGTAGTCCCTGATCAATCCAGTTATAGATGGTTTTGTAGGCAATTCTAACTACATGAGCCACTTGTTCAATTGACCATTTTTGGATCTTGATTTTTTCTTCAATCAATCGCTTTAGGTTAGTCGTTAAGATGGTTTTACGACCACGATGACTAAGTTTAACTTCATGGTCAGTTTGAGCCTTAACTGCGTGATACTCACCAGCTAAGCGATGAACCTCATTAAAGATAGTGGTTTTACTAAAGCCTAAATAATCGGCAATATATTGAAGTGAGTGCTTTTCATGATGAAGTGTTTCGATGACAACGCGGTCTTCAAATGATAAAATAGTGGTGCCCATAAAGGTCCTTCTTTCTAGTGGAATGTTGTGGTGACACCATTAAAGACCTTTATGGGTTTTTCTGTCCACCAATATGTTCAACTTAAATTTTACAATCTACCAAAAATAAAAGTTGCCTAATCAGTTCAGACCTAGATAAAAAACATTCCGAATTATTGACTTATGAGCAAAATTTTTTAATAGGTTAACCCAAATCAATTTGATCTAACATCGTTTCGCGACTAGCTTGGTCTAACCCAAGATAAGTCAGTGTCATGGCTTCACTTGAGTGATTCAATAAATGCATGACTAAGCCAATGTTGTAGTTTGATTGTGTATAGACGCGATAAGCACCTGTTTTACGCATANGTGATTCAATAAGTGCATGACTAAACCAATATTGTAATTTGACTGTGTATAGACACGATAAGCGCCTGTTTTACGCATAGTGTGCGTGCCTAAATAGTTGATACCTAGTAGATCACCAACACGCGCCATCACTTTATAAAACTGTTTATCGGTGATATGGCGATCATGATGGGCTGTCGAGGGGAATAACCACTCAGAATTGATATTTTCTTGGACCAGCCAATCATGATATTGCAATAAGTCTTGCTGAACAGGCTTTAAATATAACGTGTTTGCTTTACCGGTCTTTTTATCATGAATAAACCCGGATTATTCATCAAGACAAACAAAAACCCGCTGAAACAGCAAGTTAATACCGTTTCAGCGGGTTTTGCGCTTTCACCCGTTGGGTAAAAACCATAGGAGCTCTTTTTTATGATATTTTGTTAGTGAAAAACAAACCAAATACTCAAAAATTGGAGCGTCTAAAATTATGACTCAAAAAGTATTACCTAGCAACCATTTAGTTGCAGTTTCAGACAATGGGGCACCAATTACCTCGGATGGTGGCAACGTGCTGCTTAGTATGTTTCTGAATTCACCTGTAGTTTCCAGGCTCTTTAATAACGTTGAATTCAACGATAATCGCAAAAATCCACGCTATGCTAAGGTAGAATTGTTATTGCAAATGCTCATTCAAGTTATCGAAGGTTATCGCAACGACAACGTTGCAGATTACTTGACCCAAGATATCGAACATCGACTTGTTTATGCGCAAAACATGGCATCTCAACCAACTATTTCCAGATTTCTATCACATCTCACGAACGAAGACATTGATGAGCTACAAGAATTAAATCGTCGTATTGTATCTTTAATTGATGAAAGATCAGCCAACACTGAACTGGTGCTAGATTTGGATTCAACCTACTTTGAGACCTTTGGTCATCAAGAAAAAATTGGTTTTAATTATCACTACTTGAACGTCGGTTACCATCCGCTTATCATGACCGATGCTTTAACTGTAACCGTGCGTCAGGTATCGTTGCGAAGTGGCAATACCTATACTGGTAATGGTGCAACTGAATTTGTGCAAGGGTATCTGTCAACTGGTCTATCCGCTCAACATCAGACAATTATTTTGCGTGGTGACAGTGGCTTCGCCACGCCAGACTTGATGGAAACGTTAGAAGGCAACAATATTTTTTATACCATCCGATTGAAGTCAAATCCCCGATTGAAGCGTATGGCACTTGATGGACGATATGTTAATCTCGACAATCTTTTGACGATTGAAGGTCAGTTGACGACCGATGAATTTGAGTATCAAGCCGCCTCATGGGACAAAGCACGTCGTGTTATCGTTTTAAATGATGAACATGGCGGTACACAGTTCATCGTCACTAACCTAAGTCTTCCACAAAAAGACATCGTCCGTGTTTACCGCAAGCGTGCGGCGATTGAAGACATTATTCGCGAGCTTAAAGGTGGATTTGCCTTCGGCAAAACTGATAGCAGTTCATTTTTCGCCAACAAAGCGCGCATGTGGATCTCAGTAATTGCATCAAACTTGATGCGGTTGATGAAGAGTATTGCATTGGACGACCAGCAACAATCGTGGACAATCAACACCTTTCGAGACCGTTTGTTAAAAATCGGGGGACGTGTCACTAAGCACGCCCGCAAGGTGATCTTGACGTTAGATAGCCGCATCCAAGAACAATTCGATGGTCTGTTCTGGCGAGCTTGGGAACGACTAAATGCTTTGTGGCAATAAAACAACGAAGTAGATTTTCAAAAAAATAGCAAAATCTGGCTGGTTTTAGTGTGCCCATTTTTTTCAAAAAACGCTCAATCGAAAAAAACACCCTGAAACCGTGCCAAGGTACTGGCAGTTTCAAGGTGATTTATCGTATTTTACTGATTTAGCTGTGGTTAAAAATTTAGTGCATGAATAATCCGGGTCAAAACAAAAATCGTTCTAGTGAGTTGAATAAATCAAGTTTACTAGAACGATCGGAATAGCTATATATCAACATCTGTGTTGACAAAGCGTAGAAAATCAGCTGCCTAAGCAAGGTTCAAAATATTAAATTTTACCGATCATCAGTACCATTTGACTTTGAACCTGGAAACCGATGGCCTTTTTAGTGGCAAACTTATTTGAGTGGTTTATTTTTTTGAGATTATCAACCGTGGTGAGTTAATCAAGTTTTGCCGCAATGTTAGCTAAGGTGACCTCAGCTGTGCTAGCAAAATTAAGGTTCGCCGCCGCCAGTACAGTCGTATCCCCAATCCCCAACGAGACTTCACCGGCCCCGTTGATTGACGCAATTCCGGCTGCCGAATCTTCTAAGCCAATGACTTGTTCCGGTAGCAAGTTCAAGATTTCAGCTGCGCGGACAAAAATTTCTGGATCAGGCTTACCGGCATGTAGCGTTGCTGGGTCAACAATTCCGACAAAGCTATCCGTTAAGCCAAGCTTGTCCAAGATAAACGGTGCGTTCTTTGACGCCGATGCCACGCTCGCCCGGTAGCCCTTATCGTTCAATTCCTTGATGAAATCTGCCATCCCCGGCAAAATATCATCCGGCGTCAAACCAGAAATCAATTCAACGTAGTGGTTATTCTTCCAAGATGCCAACGCCACCTTTTCATCGTGTGTGTAGTCATCTTGCTTGTTGCCAGCCTTCAAAATCATCTCAAGACTGCCCATGCGGTCAATCCCTTTCAATGACTCTTGCAATTCTGGCGTCCAAGTCACGTTTACTTGGTCAGCAAGCGCATGCCAAGCTTGCGTGTGAAACTTAGCGGTGTCCGTGATGACGCCATCCAAGTCAAAGGCAAATCCCTTAATTTCTGAAAACTTCGTCATCTTAGGCCTCCAAAGTTAGCTTTTCACCAGCCAAATCAATCGTCAATGGCTCACCAGACAACAATTCGACGTGTGAACCGTTTTGGTCAACAGCGACTGACAACAAGCGACCGCGGAATAGGAAGCGGAAACTGTAGCCTTGCCACTTATCAGGCAAGAATGGGTCAAAGTGCAATTGATCATCGCGGACACGCATGCCAGCAAATCCTTGCACGATTGATAGCCAGGCACCCGTCATTGACGTGATGTGCAACCCGTCTGACGTGTCGTTGTTGTAGTTATCCAAGTCAAGACGTGCTGTACGCTCGTAGAACTCGACACTCTTATCGGCCATCTTCAAGTCAGCAGCGATAATTGAGTGAACAGATGGTGACAATGATGACTCGTGCACCGTGAATGGCTCATAGAATTCATAGTTGTCACGCTTTTGTTGTTCCGTAAAGGCATCTGGGAAGTAGTACATCGCGTGCAATGTATCTGATTGCTTGATGTATGGTGAACGCAAGACACGGTCCCATGACCAGTGTTGGTTAATTGGCAAGTGCTTTGGATCCAAATCACGGACTGGTACCAATTCCTTGTCCAAGAATGTGTCGTGCGCAACAAAGACGTGACGTGGCACACCGTTGACGTCAGTAACGTCCGCTTCAGGCAAGTACATCTTGTCGACAATCTCTTGCCAGTGCTTGCGTTCTTCAGCTGTAACGTTCAACTTCGTTTGGAACTCTGGTGCAACCGTGTCGATGTTTTCCAAAGCGTATGACAAGACCCACTTAGCCATCCAGTTAGTGTAGTAGTTGTTGTTGATGTTGTTCTCGTACTCGTTTGGTCCGGTAACACCGTGAATCATGTACGCATCGTTGCGTGCTGAATAGTGCACACGGTCAGCCCAGAAGCGTGCGATACCAATCAACACTTCACTACCCTCGTTTTCAAGCCATGAACGGTCACCCGTCAAGTGCGTGTAGTTGTAGATGGCATAGGCGATCGACGAATTACGGTGGATTTCTTCAAACGTAATTTCCCACTCGTTGTGTGATTCGATACCATCGAAGGTCACCATTGGGAACAAAGCCCCAGCCAAGTCTTGTTGCTTAGCATTGTGGTAAGCCCCTTCGATTTGTTGATAACGGTACTTCAACAATGACTTCACGACAGCTGGATCAGTAACCCCTAGGTAAACTGGAATGGCAAATGCTTCCGTATCCCAATACGTCGCACCACCATACTTCTCACCAGTGAAGCCCTTTGGTCCGATGTTCAAACGCGCATCGTTACCATAATACGTGGCAAATAATTGGAATAAGTTGAAGCGAATGCCTTGTTGGGCCGCTTCGTCACCAGTAATCTGAACGTCGGCCTTTTCCCAACGTTCCGCCCATCCAGCCGTGTGTGCATCATACAAGTCGTCATAGGTTGCTGATGCAATGCTAGCAAAAATAGTGTCAGTTGCATGCTTAACAGCAGCATCATCTGCATAATCACGTGAAGTCGTGACAATCACACGCTTTTCAATGCGCTGTGTTACCGCACCAACTTGACCCGCAAAAACGTTTCCAACTTGTTTGTCTTCTTGCACAACATCAATTGCTGGCAAATCCGACACAAATCGTTGCTGGGCCGCCACTGTAAATTGGGGCACACCAAATGGATTGGGCACAGTTCGCGTCATTAAGAACGCCGTGTCGTTGGTTACTTCTGCATCAAGCACGTCCCAGAATTTTTCATCATAATTTGAATCCTCATTGACGACGTCGCCATCAATCAATGCCGTCAACTGCACATCGTGGGTCTGCCCATCAATAGCTGTGAATGACCACCGCAAATCAGCCAGTTCCTTCGTCGCAACCGAGATGAAGCGATCGACTTGTACCCGCACACCGTTAACCGTAAATTGACGGTGCAGGACACCTGCTTGCATATCCAAAGTGACTTCAAAATCAGTGTAAGGTACCGTTGCTAAATCAACCGTGACCCCATCAATTTGAATAATCGCTTTCACAAAATTCAACGCATTAATCGCCTTACCGAAGTACTCTGGGTAGCCGATTTTCCACCAACCAACACGCGTCTTGTCAGGGAACCAAACGCCCCCAATGTAAACGCCTTGCATAGAGTCGCCGGAATATGTTTCTTCAAACATGCCCCGCATCCCCATATACTCATTTCCAAGTGACGTCATTGATTCTTGCAAACGCTTGTCCGCTGGTTGCAACTCATGCGAGGTAATAGTCCAAGGACTAACTTCAAAAATTCGCTTCATGATATTCTCCTATTTTTAAATTTTTAAACGTGGCTACGGAGCAAACGCCCCACTGACAATGCTGCAATGATTAAAGCAATTGCAGAAACTAACAACATGTGTGGCATTGATGAACCCAACAATGGGAACAAGCCAAATGAGGCAACTGACGCCACAATTTGTGGGATCGTGACGGCCCCGTTGAACAGACCCAAATATGTGCCGTTGTTCTTACCATCCAAAGCTTTCGTCAAAAATGTGAATGGATAAGCCATAATTGCTGCCCAGGCAAATCCGATTAACATGAATGACACCACCAAAGCCCATTGGTTATGAATGAACAAAATCGATACGAACCCAATGGCCCCGAGCAGCAAACTACCGCCATAAGCGAAGCACTCTTGCGCTGGCTTCACCTTAGTCAAAACCAAAGCCCAAAGTACGGCGCCGATTGATTGCACGGCACTCAACATACCAAACCAGTTACCGGCAGCTTGATAGCCGGCTGAATGAGCAGCCGTTGTATGCCAAACCGTATCAGCAATCGTCCCAGTCCCATACGTCCAAAGGTATTGGAAAGCTATCCAGCTAAAGGATTGCACAACTGACAACTTCCAGAAAATGCTTGGTGCGTGCGTCAGCAAGTGCATCACACTTTCTTTTGGTCCTTCTTCTTGAATTCCGTGATACTTGGCATACGTTTCTGGGTCATATTCCTTCACGTTAATCAACGCAATGATGGTTGTAATCACCAAGACAACCGCACCAACGTAGAATGAAATCGCCACTGAATCTGGAATGACGCCTGGCTTAGCCGTGTTGGCCACCCCCATCGCCGTCAATGCGAATGGGAAAATTGAGGCTAACACTGAACCAGCATTGGCTAAGAATGATTGGACTGAATACGCGTAACCTTTTTGTTCTTCGTTAACAGTGTCGCCGACGACCATCTGGATTGGTTGCATCGCCATGTTGAATGCCATGCCCATAAACAGGATAGTGATGGCACCAAAGATCAACGCGATCGTTGCTTTGAATCCCAAGCTTCCTGCGTTTGGCAACAAGAACATCACGATAGCTGACACGACCGCTCCAATCATCAGATACGGCATACGACGACCAAATCGATTCCATGTCTTATCTGATAAACGGCCAATAATTGGTTGCACGAGCAAGCCGGCGGCCGGTGGTAGGATAAAGAAAAACCCCAGCGAGTGCGGATCAGCTCCAAGTGTTTGTAATAGTCGTCCCAAGTTTGAGCTCTGCAATGAGAAGCCCATTTGTACACCAAAGAATGCGAAACTCAACATCCAAATGGTATGTAATGGTAATGTTGGTAGATTTTGACGAGTCTCCTCATTTATCATCTTCGTTCCCCTTATAAACTCAATTGTATTTTTGTTTGCAAATGTAAGCGTTTAATTCACAATTTTAAATATAACCGATTCTAAAATCAGATGCAAGTGTTTTTTGAAATTACCGGTAACATGTTTGCCTTCATCTTGTTAGATGATATCAATGAAATTGAACCATATTATGCGCATTTATTGCTGCATTTAACGGATGAATTACGGCAAGCTGGTTACACCTTGGAAATGCGGCACGATCGTAATTTTGATTTAACAAACGTGGATGGTTTCTTAGTCAGTGGCGCTCTCGGATCAGATTTTGAACTCTTGCAGAGTTTAACCGTTCCTGTCGTCATTTATGGTACTGAACCGGTGATCCCGTCAGTGGATATCGCCAATAAGGCCGGCACCCAGTTGGCGACCAACACCCTGCTCGACGCTGGTTATGCGCGCCTGATTTATCTTGGCATCGATATGTCTGAACCATTTGTTGTTAATCGCGAGGTTGGTTACCGTGACGTGATGTTAACAGCTGGTCGGACAACTGAGATATATCATCTGCCAAATGATGAGCACGCAGCCCAAGCCTTTTTAGCCGGCCTTAAACCTGTGTGGCAGCACCGGGATTGTGGCTGCGACAGACCGATTGGGATTAGGTGCATTGCGGGCTGGTCGTAGCCAGAAACTAACAGTGCCCACCGACTTAAGCATTGTTGGTTTCGATGGTATCTATGTCCATCAACTAGCGGAGTTGCCGATTACGACGATTCAGCAACCACTTGCAACCATTGCCCAACATATGTTTGCTTTACTGATGAAGCAATTGGCTGGCGAAACAGTGACATCGGTTTACGTTGTACCAGAATTACTGCACGGGGCTACAACTGCCTAAAAAAGCCGGTGAGACACAAAGTTCCACCGGCTTTTTGGCTATTGTTAGCCCACAAAAATATTCTTACCCAAACTCAACATTTGCAAGTACTCTTCAGATTCACCAGCAATAATAAAGGCCGCATTACCTGATAGCACCGTCAACTTACCAGCGTGTGAACGGGCGTAGACGCGATCAAATAATTTTTCTTGCAACTTAGCACGATTACCGGCCAATTGCTCCAAGTTTTCAATCACCAGGACATCGTAATCGTCATAACGATCCTTGAACTTTTGCGCCCCAACTTGACCACCACGTTGACCAGCTTCATAGTCTTCCATGAATTGTTCAACTTCAACGATGGTCACACCGGTATCGAACGCTTGGTTAATCAAGCGTTCACGGAACTCGTAATTTTCACCACGAACTAAAATCATCTTCAAATGATCATTGTTCATCACATCAGTCGCCGCCCACTTCAATTGACCTGGTACATCGTCAATATTAATGTCTTCATGTTTAACTTCTAATAACTTCGACAACACTTCGATTTGTTGATTCAACCCGGCAACTTGGGCCTTCAAATTCAAAATGACCTGCTCAATTGCTTCTTAATGTTGTGCTTCAACCATAATTGTTGTCCCCCTATCCTAAGTAGTTTGTACCATAAGCACAGCACGCACCCTTGATGTCCTCTTATAATAAGTACTATCTTAATAGCACAATTTCCAGGAGGTCATGATATGAAATACACCCTACTTTAAGAACACGCACCACTCTTCAGAAATGGCGACTTAGACTTGTTTTTAGCCGACGTCGAGCTTGAGGCGGACATTTGCAACATCCCTTTTGATGAAGCCAAAACCCGCCAACTCATTGCCGACTTAGCGCAGCAATCAGAAGGACTTGCGATTGGCTTTCTTGCCACTTATCCGACGTATGGGCACTATGATGCGCTCGGTCGTGAAATCGACGTGGCATTGGAAATTGCGGTTATCCGCCAAGACTAGACGTACATTTTCTTATCGCGGGCCTGCCAATTGCCATTAGCAGCACTCACACCAATTCGGGTGGCTAAATTCGCCCAAAACTTAATATCAGCTAACGAAACACTCCCCAATCTGATGACAGAACAAGTGTAGATACTAATTTAGTAAAGACGTCTCTGTAAGAGCTTCCTGTATAATACTGTCCACCAAATAACAATGATAAGGCAGAAAATTGGCTTAATTTATCAATATAGCTCTGATTACCTTGGGTATTATTATCTAGTTCGATTTCTGCTCGTTTCATTTTTTCAATTATTTTGCGTTCTAGCAGATCTAACTGTGCTTTTGATAAATGGCCATCTTCGCGGCCAAAAAATATTAATTTATTCCACCAAGGCTTATTAATATAATGTTGCTGCAACCGATTAAAAATAGCATTTGATGCTTGACCTATATATCGTTTATCACCACCTAACAATATATAGATGCCAAGTTTTTTAGACTCATCAATCAACTGAATGCTAGCTAAATCGTCTTTATTCGCAATGACCACAAATGATGGTTCGTCATAGAATATTGAAATGTTATCATTCCCTGACTCTCGGTTGATAAATATGTGATTGGGCATGTGATCATCGACCTATTCTTTAGGCACTATTATACCGCCGAACAAAAAAACAGCCCCCATTATCTACTAGTCAGATAATGGGGGCTGTTTTAATAGGTTTTGTTAGGGGCGATAAGTATATTAACGGCTTGATTTACTTCATAGACAGCAACATCCATAATTTTTAAATCAGCAAGTAAAGTAATGTCAGGAAATTGTTTTCTGATTTTAGCTAAACCTTCTAGACCAAAGTTAATTACCAATGGAGTATCGTATTCAAAAATATCGATACTGTCCTTTGTTTTTTCAATTAATTTAATTGCACCATCTACATCTTCTAAATCGATAGCAAGTTGAATTTTCATAATTTTGTTCCTCCTCTAATTTCAATGGGTAATAAGTGTCCCACTGATTTCAAAGGTTTAAAAATAATTGGTTTATAACGCAGTGCACACAAAAAGGCCGATATCCGCAGATATCGACCTTTTCGTTTACCTAAACCTATGCAGTTTTCTTGCTATCATCAAAAATTGGATAATTCTTGTTGTCCAGGTAACGAGCACTCACTGGAGTGGCGTATAGTTTAACGCCATCTTTTTGAAACATTTCCAAAGCTGAGATGCGTTCCATTAAGGCTTTTGCACTAGTTTCAGTTAAATCTTGCTTAGCATAATTGAATTTAATAGTGCGTACTTTGTGTTCTTCTGATTTAAAAATAAATTCTAAAATTTTCATAAGTTATTCTCCTCTTATTCAGCGATTACGCTTGAGTTATTTACAACAATTTTTTGGACTGCTTCACCTGATAAGTCAGACAAAATTGCACCGAATTTGGCAAGTTGTTCATCAGAAATGTTGTCTACTAAGTTTGCGTAGTTTACTTTACGTCCCTTAAGATGTGCTTCCCCAACCATTGTGAATGTTGCCGTAGTCTTTAACCAGTTCTTTTTCATATTCTTTTTTCTCCTCTTTGTAGGTATCATCATATTTTGTAATCAGTTGGCCAACCCTTACATATACTAGTAACGAATTAGCCATCCAATGTGTTACCCCAAATTGGTTTTATTTTTGTTTTAATTTGATTTCGCCACACGTACAGTGTTTTTCGCGAGACTTTTAAATCTTCAGATAACTGTGACATCGTCTTGCCTTCCAGGTATAGTCCGCGGATTAATAACTGTTCTTTTTCATTTAAGACTGCTAACACGTTATTAAAAATTAGCTTGGTTTCGACATCCGCTAATGCTTCATCATCAAAGGATAGGTTGGTTAGTGTTTCTACCCCCCCCGCAAAATCGGCGTACTGACGCGGGTTGAGCGCCTTAACTTATCTAATAAGCGCCATTTGACAGACTGATAAATATAGCTCAACATCTGTTTTTCGTCGTCTCGTTGGTCGGGATATTTTTGGTATGCATCCACAAATTCGAGTCGTCCTTCTTGCACTAAATCTTGATAATGTTCATGCCACGGTCTGACGTTTAAACGTTTCAGTACCCCAAACACAACCACCTCATGATCACCTTCTAACATAAAATCAAAAGCCGTTTGATAATCGGTTTTATTATCCAAATAAAAAAATCTCCTGTCTGATAGTTTCTGACAAGAGATACGCATAAATTTTATTATTTAATTTTTCTTAAGCCGTTTTCCGTCTCCGTTTCATACTCCGCATCGAATAATTAAACAACTGAATCACTAATTCAGCTAGTAAGAAGCCCATGGCAAGTGATCCGGCAATCATTAAAACTTGCATCAAGAAGCCAAAGGCCACGCGTGGTTTATTCATCGCAATGTTTTTCATAACTTGGTAAGCCTGACCTCCAGGAACTAGTGGCACCAAAGCCGGAATGTTAAAGATAATAACTGGAGCTTTTTTGATACGGGCCGCAATCATTCCAAAGATTCCGAGGGTAAACGCACCTAAGACGTTGCCACCAACGTACCCGCCAATATATGTATAGTAAGCTAAATAAACTAAGTAGCCGGCAACCCCAACAATTCCCCCATCGTTCAGGTATTTCGGTGATACGTTAATTAAAACCGCAAATCCTAAGGTTGCCACATATACACCGGCAATAATAATTAATAGATGTACCATTTCATTCACCTACCCTAACCAAATCAAAGAGAATGCAACCCCGAATCCTAGTGCACACGCACATATTAAAGCTTCAATGCCTCGAGCGGGACCACTAATCAAGTTTCCAGAAATCAAATCCCGAAACGAGTTGGTAATTTGCACTCCGGGAACTAACGGCATTACGGATCCAATGATAATGTTATCGGTACTTTGACCGAGACCAATATGAACCGCAAAAATCGCCATTGCTCCGATTGAAGCGGCAGCCATAAATTCACTAATAAAACTGGCTTGCACGCGGGTGGAAATCACGCTAAAGATTACCCAACCCAACATTCCAACTAGACAAGTAATGAAGAAATCATGAATATCGTTATTGAAAACGACAGAAATACATCCAGAGATTAAGGCGGCGGAGAGCATCATCATCCAATAAGGATAATAAAGTCCAAAGCGATTAATTTTATTCAATAAGTTATAAAAACGTCCGATTGAAATTTTACCTTGCGCATAGTCACGAGATAAGCGGTTCACGGCCGCAATTCGCCGTAAATTAAAGGTTCGTTTCTCAATTTCTTTAATTTGCGCTCCCGCTTCATCATTGGCCGAAATCATAATCCCAGTAATGGTTACGTAGGCATTTAAATCATTTAAGTCAGCGTTTTTCGCAATTCGTTTGATGGTATCAGACACTCGATTTAATTCGGACCCGTTTTCAATTAAAATCGTACCCGCTAACAGGCAAGTTTGGACTACTTTATTTTTATATTCTTTGGATTTTTTTACTGGTTCTGTTTCAGTCATGTGGCCACCAACTTTCTTCATGTTCTTCTAGAATACCAAAAAAATGCCTGTTTTTGTATCCATTTTCCAATTCCTTTTCAAAATTATTTTACGTAATCGTCACTTACCGCTATAATTAGAATATACATTACTGTTTCAAATCCAGGAGGAATTAGCATGAGCGACAATCTATCATTCAATGATTTAAACGAACAGGCACAAATGAAAGCTATTACTGGTTTTATGCCATTTTACGGCAAGTTATTAGCTAACAACGAATTAGACGTAATGACTACTTTTGACTTTGATCATGTCATGGCTGACATTAACCGGACTATCAAAACCGTTAGCAACAAGACTCCAGAAGAAATTTACTCATACGTAATTAACTTTAATTCCGCTGCAATTCACGACTTAGTTAACGAATTACCTCAAACTTACTTCGACAACGGTAACCCTATGACTGATTGGTCAGAATGGTACGTTGATGAAACTAACAGATTAGATCCAGATGCAACGCTTTAATTAACTGCATGCAAAAAGCCCGCCACTTCACTGTGACGAGCTTTTTTTGTTGGTTAAATATCTTTTTTCGAACTATAAAAGAAATCTTCATTTTCGCCCCGCACCGTTTCGGGCTGAATCGTAATATGGTCAATCCCATATTTGGTGGTCAATAAATGATTAATTTTATCGTAGATTTCTTGAACTTGGCTTAAACGTAAATCATCCATATTAACATGAGCTGAGAAAACCACACTGTTTTCATCAACCATTAAAGCGTGCACGTGATGAACACATTTCACACCATCGATTGCTAACAAATCTTGATGAATGGCCTTGTAATCTAAATTAGGTGCACATTCCATCAAAATGCCAACTGACTCACGAATTACAGGCCAGCTTTCCCACATAATGTAGCAAGCCACAGCAATTGTAATCAATGGATCAATAATAGTCCAGTTAAAGAACGTAATCAAAATGGCCCCAATGATAATCCCAAATGATGATAATGCATCACTTAGTAAATGAAGATAGGTCGCCTTCATGTTCAAATTATGCTCTGCACCCTTACTTAATAAAATAGTTGAAAGAGTATTGGCAACCGTTCCAACTACGGCAATGACTAACATAATGACCCCATCCACTTTTTCGGGATGTTGAATTCGATCAATCGCTTCGATAATCAAAAATAGAGAAATTACTACCAAAAAGATTGAATTAAATAATGCTGATAAAATTTGAGCACGTTTGAATCCATAAGTATTGGTTTTGGTTTGTTTCCGTTGGCTAATTACGTGAGCCCCATAACTAAAGATAATCGACAAAGAATCTCCAAGGTTGTGAATCGCATCTGATAGTAGTGACAAACTACCAGAGAAAATTCCACCTAAAAATTCCACAATTGTAATCACAGCATTTAAAACCGTGACTTCAAAGAACCGTTTTCCCGATAATTCTGCGTTATGTTCATGTTCGCTCATTTATAAGTCTCCTTCACATTCGACTTTGTTTCAATTAAATAAGATCGCCGTTATATTCACTGGTTGGCATCTTCTTAAAATCATAGTTTTCCACTTCTTCACCGGTTTTAAGGTAAGCATGGAGACTTTCTGAAATCATTAAGTTAACCGTATTGCCTTTTTGTTGGAAAACCACGACTGGTTTACCCATGGCAACGGCTGCTCCAATTTCGTAAGCAGTTCCACTATCAACGTTTGGGCCTTCAAAATCAATCACAGCTAAAACAGCATCCGCTGCTTCAATGTTTTCGATATCACGTTGGTAAATTTCTTTAGCCCAAGGTTTTGTGAATTCTTCATTTTCAGCTTCTTGGTGTTTTCGTGGTGAATAAAAATCAGCCACCGTTGGGTTATTGGTTAAAGCTTTTTCGACCATTTCAATTCTAGTAATTTGTTCTTCACTAAAAAATGGACTTGCTAAATAGATTTGAGCCATCTTAGTCCTCCTCATTTTCTGCGACAATCCGCCAAGTACCTTCATCTGTTTTTTCTAGTTGTTCAAGATAAGCTAAAGCTGCTTCTGCACGAGTTTGATCGTGTTTTTCAAGAAGGTTTAATCCAGCTCCCGTATTCATTGGTTGACTTAAATTAAAATCACCATCAGACTCTAAATCTCCTTGCGAAAATGCCATGACCGTTTCACCAGTAGCAATCTTCGTGATAATGAAAAACAATGTAAAATCATCATCGGCTGTCATATAAACTGGCAGCGCCCAAATCTTGGGTGAAATTTCCATCATTTCGTAATTCTCGAAATGGTATTTTGCATGATTTTCTTCAGTCACTGGTTCGGCTAAAGTAAACATCATCTTATCAAAGGCTTTGGTGCCTAATTTAATGTTATCTTCCACTGAAAGTCCTCCTAAACAGTTCTTACAAATATTTTAGCATATTATTTTAAGAAAGAATTAATAATTATTAACTTTAACTTTATCTTTGACCCTTTAATTCTCGAATATCATGATGTAATTCATTAACTTCACGTTGTAATTCGCCAATCATTTTTAATTGAATTTGAGCAATCGAAATGGCATGTGGCATTTGTTCTCGTGAAAGTAAATCTAATTTAGCGTGTAAAATCCGTAATTCTTGTTCAGATTTCAAGCTTACATAATAATCATTTTCGGCATTCATCCGATCTAAATCAGCAGCTCGGTTTTGACTCATTAAAATAATGGGTGCTTGAATCGCAGCCACACAACTCAAAAATAAATTTAACAAGATAAAGGGATATTTATCAAAGTGAATCCCAAACAATTGCATTCCATTTAGAATCATCCACGTCGCTAAAATGATAAGAAAAATAATGATGAACGTCCAACTTCCGCCAAACCGCGCAACAGCATTAGCAATCTTTTCACCCACCGTCAAACTGTGTTTCATCACATCATTAACGTCGGTAATTTTGAATTTGGCTTTAGTCATCGTTTTGGCTAACCGGCGATCAAGTTTTATTAATTTTTTATGGTCATCTTGCACTAAAGTATCAACGTGTTGCAAAGTATAATGCAAAATATCCCGATTACAAACAAAATCTGTCGACTTTATTTTTGGATGCTTAACTCGAATAATTCTTTGAACTGGGGCGGCTAACTCAGAAAATAATTTCCCTTCACTCAGTGAGAAATGTTTTCCGTCTAGGTAGCAAGTTTGTAAATCGTCATTTTTCATGCTATTTTCCTTCTTCCATTACCGTTTGCATGTCAGCTGGAATTGGTGCTTGAAATTCCAAAGTTTGCTTTTGAAAGGGATCAACAAACTTTAAACTTTCAGCGTGGAGGGCTTGTCGTTCAATTCCGAAGTTCATTGGTCCATGATAAAGTTCATCACCGAGTAACGGCTTTCCTTGGTGGGTAAAATGAACTCGGATTTGATGGGTTCGCCCCGTATGTAATTTAACTTCCACAACTGTGGCATTCTGCAAGCGTTTTTTAACCCAGTATTCGGTTTTTGACGACTTCCCTTGCTCGGTAACTTCCCGATAGAAATGATCATCAACGCGACCAATTGGTAAATCAATTATCCCGTGTTCATCAGCTACTTGACCTTTGACAATCGCTAAGTAACGTTTATCAATGGTTTTATCAGCCAGTTGTTGATTGGCATAGCTGTTGGCTAATCGATTTTTAGCCACTAACACGACGCCACTCGTAAAACGATCCAATCGCGTAATAATGTGGGGGCGTAAATCAATCGCTTTTTCATCAATTAAATGGCCCTTAATCCGATTTACTAAGGTATCTGTTGAATTAGCGGGACCAGGGACAGTCGTCAATCCCGCTGGTTTATTGATGACTAGCCAATTGTCATCTTCATATAAAATATCTATTGGCTCATGACTAACGGTAACTTGGGGATCAGCTGCTTCGGGCGGAAAAGTGACCGTTACCACTTCTTGTGGTTCAATTTCACGATTAGCGGGAATACTTTGCCCTTGAATTTGAAAGCTAGCTGCATTTTCTTTCAAAGTTTGATACATTCGATGGCTAACGCCATGTTCCGTGACCAATTTCTTTAATGAAATTGGTTGCTGCTCGTCATTTTTCCATTCCACTCGCATGCTAATCTCCCTTTAATTTAATTCGGCTTTTTGTTACCTCAATCTTAACAAAGTGTATTAGGTGTCACAATCAATTTTAGGTAATAAAAACTCCCCAAATAAATTGGAGAGTTTTTACACTTTAATTAATCTTGATCATTAAAGACCCCAGAAGTAATTAAATAATTGTAAGCATCGTCTGCTTTTTTGTAAACATGTTCTTTCGTGTCGTTCCAGTCTTTAGAAATTACCATTCCAGTATCTGAAAGATAGTTAGTAAAAGTTCGAACAGCAACCGCATCTTCACCTTGAGGAACTACTTTGGCACATTGTTGTAAAGTACCAGCATCATCAATGGTTCCCATGATATTAGCATCGTCGCTACCTTTTTTCACTTGAAGGCCAGCATTTTCAGCTAACTTTAAAACTTCTGCATAAACTTTATTATTCATTATAATCACCTATCATTTTTTATTTGCTTACCTTTAGTTTTACCGATTATCTGCGCATATGCAATGTTAACGCATTAATTGCCACGATAATTGTTGAAAGTGACATGATAATGGCACCGATTGCAGGTGATAAAACAATTCCAATTGGTGCTAAAACTCCGGCAGCTAATGGCATGGCAATAATGTTATAACCAGACCCCCACCAAAGGTTTTGAATCATCTTACGATTAGTAGCTTTAGCAAGGTCAATGAAATCAATGATATCTTCTGGATCACTCTTAACCAAAACCACATCAGCTGAATCAATTGCTACGTCAGTTCCAGCTCCAATGGCAACTCCGATGTTAGCACGTGACAAGCTAGGAGCATCGTTCACCCCATCACCAACCATCATGACATCATTTCCTTTAGCTTGATATTCTTTAATAATTTCTTCTTTTTGACCTGGTAATAATTGAGCTTTGTAAGCAATGTCACCTAATTCATGAGCGACGCGTTTGGCAGCTAAATCATTATCTCCAGTTAGCATAACTGGCACAATGTGCATGGCGCGAAGGTGTTTAACTAATTCAAAGGAAGCGGGACGAATCACGTCTCCTTGAGCGACAATTCCTAAGACTTGGTCACCACTAATCAAGTAACTAACTGAGTTACCTTGACCAGCTAATTTATCAAATTGGGCTTGATCATAAGCCATGTTGTGAGCTTTAAGATAAGCAGCGGTAACAATCGCATAGTCTTTACCAGCAATCGTTCCTTTGACTCCAACCCCTTGCATAATATCAACGTTTTGGGCTGGAACAACGGTTACCCCTTCTTTTTTAGCAGTGCGAACTAAGCCAACTGCTAAAGGATGACTCGAATTGACTTCGAGGTCAGCTAGAATTTGGAGAACTTCCTGTTTTGTTAAATCAGAAAGTGATTCCAAAGCATTAACGGTAAAGACCCCTTCTGTTAAGGTTCCAGTTTTGTCCATAAAGACGTAACTAAGTTTTTTCACTGCTTCAATTGATTGACGATTTCTAATTAACAAACCATTTTGCGCAGCAATTGAAGTACTTCGAGCAATCACTAATGGAACAGCTAATCCTAAAGCATGAGGACATGCAATTACTAAGACTGTTACCATCCGTTCCAATCCATAACTAAAGCCACTGATAATTGTCCAAACAATTAAGGCTAAAATTCCGATTGATAAGGCACTGTAGAATAACCATCGTGAAACGCGATCAGCTACAGTTTCCGCTTTTGATTTTTCTTTTTGCGCATCTGCCACTAATTCAATTACTTGGGCAAGATATCCATTTTTACCAGTTGCCGTAACTTTAACGGTTAACGCACCATCACCATTAATAGAACCACCAATTACTTTGCTATCAACCTTTTTGGTAACGGCTTTTGATTCACCAGTGACTAAAGCTTCATTAACAGCGCTAGTTCCTTTAACAACCACTCCATCAGTGGGAATCTTTTCCCCGGCTTGAACTAAGACTTCTTCACCAACCATTAAGTCACTTAAGGGTACATCTTTAGTCGAACCATCTGGTTGAATTAGGTGGGCAGTGTTAGGAAGTAAGGCAGCCATTTTTTTCACCGCGCTTCCCGCACTCATTACGGCACTCATTTCAATCCAGTGACCCAATAACATGATGACAATTAAACTTGCTAATTCCCAAAAGAAATTCATAACCATGACATGTTTATCTACAAAGGTATTCATAATAAAGGAACAAACACTGTAAATGTAAGCCACACTAATTCCCATGGAAATCAAGGTCATCATAGCAGGTGCCTTGGCTTTTAGTTCTTCTTTGGCTCCACTAAAGAATGGTTGTCCTCCATAGAAGAATAAAATCGTCGCTAAGACTAAAACCACCCATTGTGATCCAGGAAAAGTAAGTTGAAATGGTAAAACAATTCCCATAAATGGTGAAAGTAATAAAATTGGAATCGCCAAAATTAGGGAAATCCAAAAGCGACGTTTAAAATTATCCATGTGCATCATGTGACCGCCGCCCATATCCATCATGTCATCGTGTTTCATGTTCATGTTATGATCCATTTTCATCGAATGGTCCATGTGCATGTCTTGCTTATTCATATCCATTTTGAAACCTCCTACTCACAGCTACCTGATGGTAAACAGTTACAATCAACTTCATCAGGAGCCGTCTTCATTTTTTCTGTAATTACTTTTTGTAAAGTAGCTAAATCATTTTTCGTCATTTCTGTTTTTTGCACCAACTCAATGAGTGTTTTTCCACTCTTCATCTTGCAGAGATGGCTAAATAACTCGTCGGCGCTTTGGTTCATGGCCGTTTGTTCTGGTACTAAAGCCCGATAAACAAACTGCCGGCCGTCTTTTTCACTCGTTAAAAAACCTTTTTTAACTAAGCGAGCTAGCAATGTTTTAATCGTCGAATCTTTCCAATCTGACGCTGCTTGTAAATTTTCAATGATGGTTCGTGTCGAAGCAGAACCTAGTGACCACACGATTCGCATCACATTCCATTCTGCTCCCGTAATTAATTCAATGTTATTTTTCATATTTCACCGCACTTTCATCTACAGTTGTAAACACAAATTGATTATAGTTTACATTTGTAGATTTTGCAACTAAAACAACATCAATTTACTTTTATAGTTGAAGTAGTGCAAAAATACGTCAAAATGGCTAAAGACTTTGGTGTTGAAAAAGTAGTCGGAATGACAAGCGAAGGTGAAGGAATTGTCAACGAAATTCTTGATGCCATTATTCCTGATACTGGTCCAGATTTATTAGTATGTGGTGCTGACGAAGATGGTGAACACCATTATTCTAGTATTAGTATCAAATTAGCTAAAAAAGCTAAAATTTCTGTAATTGTAATTCGTTAAGCCATTAAAAATTAAAGAAGATGTTTGTGGAATGGCAGAAACACCAAAAAAGCACCATAAACTAATTGAATATGCGAATGGGAAATCATTAGATGAAATTAATGGTTCTGTAACCGTTCCGCGTAACATTGGATTTTGGAAAACCTTATTTATGTACTCAGGACCTGGTGCATTAGTCACGGTTGGTTATATGGATCCTGGTAATTGGTCAACTTCAATTACTGGGGGACAAAATTTCCAATACCTACTAATGTCGATTATCTTGATTTCAAGTTTGGTTGCGATGTTATTGCAATACATGGCAGCTAAACTTGGAATCGTGAGTCAAATGGATTTATCCCAAGCAATTCGGGCTAGAACTAGTAAGTCATTAGGAATTATTTTGTGGATTTCTACTGAACTAGCAATTTGTGCAACTGATATTGCGGAAGTTATTGGGGGGGAGCAATTGCCCTGAACCTTCTATTTCATATTCCAATTCTAATCGCTGTTTTCATTACAGTCCTAGATGTTTTGGTATTGCTAATATTAACTTCGATTGGGATTAGAAAAGTTGAAGCTATCGTAGTTTGTTTAATTTTTGTAATTTTCTTTGTCTTTGCTTATGAAGTTGCCCTATCTAACCCAAACTGGTTAGGAATTTTTAAAGGTACAATTCCAAGCATTGACACAGTTAAAGAAACTCCCGTTGTGAACGGAATGTCACCATTAACCGGTTCACTTGGAATTATCGGGGCAACTGTTATGCCCCATAACTTATTTTTGCATTCAGCTATTTCGCAAACCAGAAAAGTTGACCATAACGATGAAGATGATGTGGAACGTGGAGTTAAATTTGCGGCCATGGATTCAAACGTTCAATTAACAATGGCTTTCTTCGTTAATGCCCTCTTGTTAATTATGGGTGTGGCTGTCTTTAAATCTGGAGTAGTAAAGGATCCATCATTCTTTGGTTTGTTCCATGCCTTATCAGATCCAAGTATGATGAGTAACGGAATTCTTAAAAATGTTGCCAAAACAGGAATTTTATCAACTTTATTCGCCGTTGCCTTATTAGCTTCTGGTCAAAACTCCACGATTACTGGAACCTTAACTGGTCAAGTAGTTATGGAAGGTTTCATTCACATGAGAATGCCTCTTTGGGCACGTCGTTTAGTAACTCGGATTATTTCAATTATTCCAGTTACCATTTGTGTAATGATGTCGAGTGTGGGATCAGAAATTTCTCAACATGAGGCCCTCAATGACTTAATGAACAACTCACAAGTTTTCTTGACCTTTGATTTGCCATTTGCGATGTTGCCATTATTAATCTTAACTGATAGCACCTTTGAAATGCATGGTCATCGCTTTACTAACTTGGGTTCTCTACGAAATTGTTAAGAATGGAAAGATGTTAGAGAAAAAAGAAAAAGCTGCTTCTGAAACATTTAACTAAACTAACAAAAAAAATCTCAATCAGTTAGAAATTTCTAACTAATTGGGACTTTTTTAGTATTTACGTAAATAAATTTGGTCAATTCGATGTTGCGGTCCTTTATGAATAATCACATTGGCCCGATCACGAGTTGGTAAAATAAATTCATTTAAGTTAGGTAAGTTAATGGTCTCCCACGTGTGACGTGCCATTGCTAAGGCTTCTTCATCGCTATATTTGGTATAACGATATAAATAGTTTTCTGGATCGTTAGCTGACGTTTTCACTAATTGTTGGAAACGATTCAAAAACCAGTCTTCAATTAGGTTAACATCAGCATCAATGTAAATCGAAAAATCAGTAAAATCACTTACATAAATATTTTGTTCTGCTGGAATTTGTAAAGTGTTAATTCCTTCCATAATCAAAATATCCGGATTATTAATCTCAGCAAATTGATCTGGAATCACATCATAAACTTGATGCGAATATAACGGAGCCTTCACCTTTGGTTGTCCTTCTTTAACTTTGACTAAAAAATCAATTAACGCTGTCATGTCATAGCTTTCGGGAAAACCTTTCCGTGCTAAAATCCCCTTCTCTTCTAAGAGTTTAGTTGGATACAAAAAGCCATCCGTCGTAATCAACTGGGTTTTCCGATTCGGCAATAAATAAGCAAATAAATATTGCAATAACCGAGCGGTCGTTGATTTTCCCACGGCAACACTCCCCGAAATTCCGACAATAAAAGGTGCTTTAACCGGTTTACGATGTAAAAAATCACTCTTTTTATCCTGCCATTGCCGATAACTCGCTAGTGCTTCACTAATTAAGTGAACTAGTGGCATATAGACTTTGGTCACGTCATCAAGCGATACTTTATCATTAAAAGCCTTTAAATTTTCCAAATCAGCCAAAGTAATTGGATTTAAATTAGTGGGATAAAATTGTTCCCAGGTTGCTTTATCATAAGCATAAAAATTGTCCATAGTTACCCTTTCACGAGCTCATATTGGTCTTTAGGTTCATTGGCAAAAATTGGTGAAGGTTTCCCAATTGAGACAATGGCTAAATTATGCATGGCCCGCGTACAAATTGTATAAACTAGTTTGTCATCTGCAGCGGTTGGATAGTTTTCTGCCGAACCATTCCACATGATAACGTCATCGAATTCAAGTCCTTTAGCAAGGTAAGCTGGCACTACAATGGCCCCTTTCACCAAGCGTTGGTTTTCTGTTTGAATTAAAGTAGCAGTAATTGCTTTAGCCTTTAGTTGTTGTGCCACTTCACGACATTCAGCAAGTGTTTTACAAATAATGGCCGTTGATTCGTTAGCTTCATTATTTTTGGCAACTGTTTTTCCCACTAAATCAATAGCGGCAATTTCGGTAGGAACCTCAGCAAGCACCGGCTTTGGTCCTTTACGTGCAAAGGCTTCGATTTCTTTTCCGTCTGGAATTAAATACTTACTAAAATCAGTAATTTCCATCGTGGAACGGTATGATTTCAAGAGTTTAATTACCCGAATTTTAGCGGGATCAAAGAGTTGCTTCAAATCATCCATCACCGTATGACTGTTTTGGCGAGTAAAAATAGCCTGGTTCAAATCTCCAAGTAAGGTGAACTTTGCTCTGGGATAATTCCACTTTAAGTAAGCCAATTGGAAAGGAGTATAGTCTTGTACTTCATCAACAAACAAGTATTTCATTTCTAAGTCAGGGCGTTTTCCTGTCACTAAATCAAATAAAGCTAAATAAATTGAAACATCAGCCATACTAATTTGACCTGCTTTAAACCGTTCAATTGTATTATCCACACTCTTTTGCCAATCTGCTTCAGTAATTTGATATTTACTCAAATCAACTAATTGAGGCACTGTTTTCAAGAAGTGGGCAAATTGACGATTAATACTAAAGAAACGTTGTTTTTTAATTTGTATTAAAACGGGACGAAGCGCCTGTTTAACAATTCGTTTGGCTAAAAAGTTATATTCCTTATCGCTATCGCCAATTTTGTCACCATATTTAGAATACAATAACTTAAGTTGTTCTTTAGAAAGTCCTTCAATCGTCTCTTCAACCCAACGTTGTTTCATTTCACTACTAATGTGGCCGTTTAAAATCTTAACTAAAGCATCCTTAGTTGACTCTAACCGAGTTCGAAGTGTGTAATTATCGTTAAAACTATAGTAAATTTCTTTGATTTTTTCTTTAGAAATAAAAACTTGGCCTTTAAACATAATGTTTTTAAACTGAATGTGACTTTGATTCAAAGTCTTAGCATATCGGTTCACTAAATCATAAAATGCCAAACTGCTCTTAAAGGTCGTTACATTTTGTTGTTTTGGATCTAATGCTTCCTCAAATCGCTCTTGTAAAGTTTCGACTTGTAAATGTGGAACCCGACAACTCATAAATTGATAATAAGTCATCTGGACCATATTTTGTTCTCCAAGTTCTGGTAAAACTTGGTTAATATAATCATTAAATAATTGGTTTGGTGAGAATAAAATCAATTGACCAGGATTTAAGTTACCGCGATACCGATAGAGCAAATAAGCAACTCGTTGTAATACGGCCGCTGTTTTCCCGGAACCTGCGACCCCTTGCACAAATAACAAGTCCGAACTCGTATCTCGAATAATGGCATTTTGTTCTTGTTGAATAGTGGCCACGATACTCTTCATCTTGGTAGCTGATTGATGACTTAAATTTTCTAATAAAACAGGATCTCCAACGGCTTCATCCGTATCTAAGACGTTTTCCACAATTCCATCTTTAATTTGAATTTCCCGTTTCAAAGAAACGTCAACGGTTTGTTTCCCCATTGGCGCATCATACGTCATTTTTCCAATTCCACTATCATAGTAAACACTACTAATCGGAGCCCGCCAATCATAAATTAAATAATCATCAGGATGATCAGGATTCGTAAATGAAGCGAGTCCAATGTAAATTTTTTCTGTTTGATTACCATCTTCTTGCACGTCAACTCGAGCAAAGTAGGAATTCTTGTCTAATTTATCCAGGGTTTCCATATCTCGTGTAGCCGTTTGCCAGCGATTTTCCTTTTGCATCAACATTTGTTGTTGCTGACGAACTGAAACACCAGTTTCCATAATCCCTTCATAGGTGCTAGTTTTCACTCGGACGTCATTGTAAAAATCTTTTTCTAAGTCTTTTTGACCAGCTTTAGCCTTGGCAATTGTTTTCGTTAATTTTTCCTTGACTTTGCCAATTTTTTCTCGCACAAAGTTTAAGTGTTTCTGTTCATATTCTTTAATATTCTCTAATTCAGTCATGTTCCGCCTCCAAGTCGTTCAACTCGACTAATAATTCTAACATAACGACAAGGTAAACACGATAATAACGGGCTGAAATATGCTAAAATTAAGGAAAAGCACAAGTACGGAGGAAATTATGACAGGAATTAATTTATATTTTGTACGTCACGGCCAAACTCATTTGAATCATTATCGTCGGATTCAGGGTTGGGCTGATTCTGATTTAACTGATCGAGGCGTAATGGATGCGCAAGCTGCTGCTAAAGTGCTTGCCCCAATCAAATTCGACCAAGCCTACAGTAGCGATACAAAACGAGCTAGTCGCACAGCACGAATTATTCTAAAGGCTAATCCCACTGACATCAAAGAACCAACGCAAACCATGGCTTTACGTGAAGAAAACTTTGGTTACTTTGAAGGAAACGATACTTCACAAACTTGGAACATGATCGGTGGACCAAAAGGTGCTAGCGATTATTCTGACATGATTAAAATGTTTTCTATCGAAAGAACACGCGATATGATTTCGGATGCTGATCCATTTGGTGAAGCTGAAAATGATGCACAATTTTGGGCTCGAGTTCAACCAGGAATGGATGAAATTGTTAGCAACGCTAAACCTGGTGACAACATTCTCGTGGCAGCCCACGGGACTTTAATTAGAAGTATTGTCAGCAAATTTAGTGACATTGACATTACTGCACGAATTTTAAATGGTAGTATTACCAAACTCGTTTACGAAAACGGGGAATATCAGGTAGAATACTACAATCACACTGATAATATAGATTAATAAGGAGCACTATGGAAAAAACAACCACCCCAGTTATCACAATTGGGTTAAACGTAAATAATCAAGCCTTTGACTATTCTATGGAAGAATTAAAAAATTTGGTCATGGCCAACAACATGGAAAATGTCGAAACGGTCACGCAAAAATTAGACCATCCCGATTCACGGGCGTATTTCGGAAAAGGAAAGATTGAATACCTTGCCCAATTAGTCACGACTACTGGTGCGCAAGTGATTGTTGCTAATGATGAATTAAGCCCCAGTCAAATTAGAAATATCGAAAACGAAACCAACGCTACTGTAATTGACCGAACTGGTTTAATCTTGGAAATCTTTGCTAACCGTGCGCAAACCCGAGAAGCAAAGCTCCAAGTCCAAATGGCAAAATTGAAATATCAACTTCCCCGTTTACGGACAAGTGCCAGTCAACGACTTGATCAACAATCAGCTGGTGGTGGCTTAGCCAACCGTGGTGCTGGTGAAACCAAACTAGAATTAAACCGTCGAACAATTGAACATCAAATTGATCATGTCCGCCACGAACTAAAAGAAATTGATAAGGCTTATGAAACTCAAAGTAAGCGTCGTAAAGAAAATAAAATTCCCACTGTAGCCTTAATTGGTTATACCAATGCCGGTAAATCAACCATCATGAATCAATTAGTTACTAAATTCGGGGAAAATGACGAAAAACAAGTCTTCGTTAAAAATATGTTATTTGCAACTCTTGATACTAGTGTTCGTGATCTTCATTTGCCTGACCATAAACAGTTCCTATTGAGTGATACGGTTGGATTCGTTAGTAACCTTCCCCATCAACTAGTTCAAGCATTTAAGTCTACTTTAGCTGAAGCAGCTAGTGCTAACCTATTAGTCCAAGTCGTCGACTATTCAGACCCTGATCAACAGCTCATGATGGAAACAACCGAAACAACCTTAAAAGAAATTGGTGTACCTGATTTACCAATGATTAAAGTTTTCAACAAAGCCGACTTAGCTGGAATTAATTATCCAACCCGTGAAGGTGATAATTTAATCATCTCTGCCCTTGATGACCAATCAATTGAATTATTAACCAGCGTCATTAGTGAAAAACTATTTAAAAACTATGTAACAAAAACCTTCTTATTTCCCTTTGATAAAGGCGATTTGGTTTCAACCTTAAATCATAAATTTAACGTACAATCAACTGACTATACAGAAGACGGAACTAAATTGACGGTTGAGCTTCCTGAACCAGATGTTGCCCGTTATTCACAATACTTAGATAAAGATTAACATTTAGCGTTGACAAGTGTTTATTATGAATGTACAATAATTTCATAATCTTAAAGAAGAAATTTAAGCTCTGTTTCACAGAGAGTCCGATGAATTCTGGAATTCGGATGAAACAACTTATTTAGCCCCTTTAATTAATCATTATGAATATTAAAAAGTGCTTCTACCAACTTTGTAGAAGAATCTGGGTGGAACCGCGCGAAAGCGTCCCTGACATTAATTTGTCAGAGACGTTTTTATTTTTAGGAGGAATTAAGAATGAAACAGCAAGAAAACGTTACTTTAAATCGAGCGCTGGGATTACCAGCTGCCTTAGCTTTAGTAATTGGAACCATCATTGGTGGTGGGGTATTTGTAAGACAAGCTGCTGTGATTAATGATGCCGGTTCAGCTAAAGCAGCTATCTTAGCTTGGATTGCCGGAGGAATTTTAACCTTAGCTGCGGGTCTTACAATCGCTGAAGTAGCTTCCCAAATCCCCAGTACTGGTGGACTTTATGCCTACATGGAAGAAATGTACAACGAACTTTGGGGCTTTCTCTCTGGTTGGGTCCAAATTATTGTGTACGGTCCTGCCATGATTGCCGCACTAGGATCATTCTTAGCAATTCTTACTTCGGCGTTTTTCCATACTAATCCGATTTGGAATCTACCAATCGCTTTAGGAAGTATCATTTTAGTGGGAATTCTAAACATTTTCCCTAATAAATATGGAGCTAGCTTTGCTTTAATTACTACGGCTTGTAAATTAGTCCCTGTAGCAGCATTGATTATCTTTGGTCTTTTCTACGGTCATGCCGATGCCCTTGGTCAATCAATTAAAGGAATTCATTCAACCACTGGTGGTTTTGGAGTCGCTATGTTAGCAACTTTATTTGCCTTTGATGGTTGGATATTAATTGCCAACTTAGGTGGAGAAGTTAAGAATCCCCGTAAAGTCTTACCACAAGCCATTTCATTTGGAATTTTAGCCGTTTTAGCCATCTACGTTCTAGTAGCTTACGGTGTTTTAAAAAGTATTGGTGCAGAAAAAGTCCACGAATTGGGTACTGCATCAATTCCTTATATTGCCAATCATGATTTTGGTAATATCGGTGGAAAAATCATTTGTATCGGGATCATCATTTCGATCATTGGTTGTATGAATGGAAAAATTATGACCTTCCCACGAATTATGTATGCGATGGCTGAAAGAAAACAATTACCTTTCTCAAAGCAACTTGCATACCTTAACCCTAAAACAAGAACTCCAATTTTTTCCATCTTTGTTGTCATTTTTATTGCAGCAGTGATGATTTGTTTAGGAAGCGCTGATCGTCTTTCAGAACTATGTATTTTCACCATTTACTGTTTCTACGTAATGGCCTTTGTCGGGGTCTTTCTGCTTCGGAAACGGAATCCAGAAATGAAACGTGAATTTTCGGTTCCTCTCTTCCCCTTTACACCGATTGTAGCCATCCTCGGTTCACTCTTTGTGTTAATCTCAGAAGTAATGTCTGATCCAATCGGGGTTTTCATTTCCCTAGCAATTGTTGCCTTAGGGATTCCTGTTTTTTATTATCAAGTTTATAAACGTAAATAATGCAAAAGGATCTCAGAAAACTGAGATCCTTTTTTGTTTATTGATAGTCTTGCATTAATCGTTGAACTAATTCAGCGACACTCGGTTGATCCTGAATAAGGTCAATTCCAGTATTAATTGAAATTTCACCATCTTCTAGTTTTCCCTCTAACATCGCCGTACGTGTTCCACCCATTTTACGCGTTTCCGCAAATGTATCATGATCACCATCTGCAAATCGTTTAGCTAATTCATCCATTTTTGCATTTCGAATTGAACGTTGTTGAGGAGCAACTAAAACCATATCTTCTACTGTTGAACTGATAATCTTAACTTTGGCGTTCTCAGCTGTCCGATTTTCTTTAGTCACAATAAAGCGACTTCCAATATAAAATCCTTCAGCACCTAAAGCCCGAGCAGCTCGTACACCACGTACGTCGGTGATTCCACCAGCTGCCAATACTGGAACTGAAACAGCGTCAACAATCCTTGGAATTGTGGTAAAAGTTCCGTTTCCCTTGGTTGGAATCACACCACCTTCGTCATAACCCGTTGCCACAATCAAATCAGCACCCAAATGCTCTTGAAGTTGAGCTTCTGCTGGAGTTGGATTATAACTTCTCGCAATTAACACGGCTCCTGATGCTTTAATTTGTCGATAAATCTCTTCATCAGGTTCTCCACCAACGATAAAGTAATTGACATTTTCGGCCAAAGAATTATCCAAAATTTTGTGAGCATAGGTTTGGTCTTTACCTTGTGGGTTTAACCCAATCGTCATCGCAAATGGACGATTTGTTAATTGTTGGGCTTTGCGAATTTGTTCTCGCATCACCTTCATTGAATCTTGTTCCAAAGAATCACGCCCAGCATTAGGGCCAAAACTGCCAAGCCCACCTGCATTAGAAACTGCTGCTACAAATTCTGCATCAGTTAACCAATTCAAAGGCGCTTGAATCAAGGGATATTTAGTATTTAAAATTTCAGCGACACGATTTTTCATTAATTCATTCTCCATTCACTAACTAATAGTAATTAAAAGTATAGTTGATTAGAGCAAAAAAGACCACTAATCGGCTTCGACTAGTGGTCTTTTCAATTAATTATTTAAGTTCTTTTTTATTCTTACGTTCCCAAACTATATAACCAATAATCATGGTAGCAAAGAAAATTACCGTTGCAATCACAGAAATTCTTGTTTCTGCATTGAAAAGTAAAACAACTAAGACTGCTAAGTAGAATAAAATGGTTAAATAACTTGATCCAGGGAAGAATGGCATCTTAAAGGTGTCAGCTGGATTAGGATTTTTCCGCTTGTATTGGATATGAGTTAACATAATGATAATCCAAACGAAAATAAAACTAATTGTAGCAACTCCTGTAATCAAGACGAAAATCTTACTTGGATAAAAGTAATTTAATAAGACAATTCCTAGGAATAAAAATGCAGAAACTAAAATTCCAACATAAGGTACGTTTGCCTTAGAAAGCTTACTAAATGATTTTGGTGCATGACCATTATTACCTAAAATGTAAAGAGTTCTTGAAGTTGAGAAGATTGCTGAATTAGCAGCTGATAAAGCAGATGTTAAAACAACAAAGTTAATTAAATTAGCCGCAAAGCTAATTCCTAAACCTGAGAACACTTGTACAAATGGTGATGTAGAAGCATCAATTTTATTCCAAGGATAAACTGACATAATTACAATCATTGATCCAACATAAAATAGTAAAATTCTAAGCGGAACTGAGTTAATCGACTTTGGAATGTCCTTTTCGGGGCTCTTTGTTTCACCGGCTGTTAGACCAACCATTTCAATTCCAGTAAAGGCAAAAATTACCATTGGAAATGCCAAGATAAAACCAAGTCCACCAGTAGCAAAGAAGCCACCGTGACTAACTAAGTTAGATAATGATGCTGTATTACCTTGAGTATGGAAGCCGAATACAATCATCCCAACTCCAGCAACAATTAATGCTAAAATAGCAAAAATTTTAATACTTGAGAATGCAGATTCTAATTCTCCGAACCAGGCCACATTAATTAAGTTAAAAGTTACCAAAATAGCAACCACAATTAATGGCGTAACCCATTGTGGTAATTGGGGGAACCAATATCTTAAGTAAATTCCGGAAGCTGTCAAATCAGCCATTGCTAAACTGGCCCAACTTAACCAATAAGCCCAACCAATTGCAAATTCCCATTTGTTACCTAAATATTCACGTACAAAGTCAATAAATGAATGTAACTTAGTATTGGAAAGTAATAATCCACCAACTGCACGCATCATTAGGTAAGAAAAAATACCTGTAATCAAGTAAGCAAGGATTAACGCTGGCCCAGCCGATTTAATTGCAGTTCCTGAACCCAAGAACAATCCAGTTCCAATGGCTCCTCCAATCGCAATCATCTGAACGTGACGAGAAGTTAAGCCTCGTGACAAATCTTGATCATTTGTTTGATTCTTTTCAGTCATAGTACATCACCTTTCTCAAATAAAAAATGTCCCCTATCAAATCATTTTGGTTTGGTGGTGGGACACTTCAACCGCATATTCTTCCGAGGTTAGCTTTTCCTATCAAATCATTTTGGTTTGGTGGTGGGACACTTCAACCGCATATTCTTCCGAGGTTAGCTTTTCCTATCAAATCATTTTGGTTTGGTGGTGGGACACTTCAACCGCATATTCTTCCGAGGTTAGCTTTTCCTATCAAATCATTTTGGTTTGGTGGTGGGACACTTCAACCGCATATTCTTCCGAGGTTAGCTTTTGCTATCAAATCATTTTGGTTTGGTGGTGGGACACTTCAACCGCATATTCTTCCGAGGTTAGCTTTTGCTATCAAATCATTTCGGTTTGGTGGTGGGACACTTCCCATTGTTTTTTATTAAAAATTCCTTAATTCAACTAGACCCATCGTAACAACTATTTTTTTGTCAGTCAACTAATTACGATTCAAAATTCCATGATACAATTAAAAAAAGGAGTGTAATTTTTATGCAAAAAAAACGAAAACGCATCGTGTGGATTGCCTTCATTCTTATCTTTATCGCAATGTTAGGATTGAAACTTTACACCGAAAAGCAACAACAAAAAGTAAGTGAAAACAAAGCTGAAATTGTTAGACAAATTAACATGCTCTAATTAAAAAGAAACCGAAAATTTTCGGTTTCTTTTTATTTTTTCGTGTAAGCCACTTGAACTTCAACATGATAATTATCATCAGTTTCGATGATACCGTTACGCCCTTTAATTTTATATTTACCACCAGTTAAATAGGCAGCTGCTAAATATAAATTAATTTCGGTTGAATCAATCTGTTTTATTGACTGTAGCCCCACTGTTTTAAGGTGACCAACTGCTTTTGCATTTGGTTCATTAATTCCAGCATAAACAACATATTGTCCATTAACCTTTTTCATAGAGAAGTATGGAATAATTGTCCCATCACCAATGGCATAAAGTGGTTTATCATTTTCTCTTAAAGCAACCTTAATTTGATGTTGATCTAATCCATTATAATCATCTTTAACTAAATTTTCTTTTATCATTTGCACTGCTAAATCATTAATGGCAACTTGTTGAGTGGTGTCACTAGTTAATTTAGCAGGCATTGTCCGTCGTTCATCAAATAATCCATTAGCAGGAATATCCCGATATCGTTTTGTTGAGTTAGTTACTTCTTTAGGTTGAATGTGAAGCGTCTTATTAATAATTGGCGTAATATCAAATTTTGAACTTTTATTAGTAAAATAATAAATAAAGTTCAAATAAAGAAAATAACCTAATAAGACTGTTACACCAAACATTAAAAGTCCTCGGGTATATACTTGATTGGTTAAAAACCGATAAGTGATGTAAATCATATAAAGCCAACCAAAGAACCCTAAAATCGTATAAATGCGGGCCTTGGTTTTCGCTTCAATACTAATACAAGATAACCAAGAATTAAGTCCACCTAAAATACTAAACATTATTGATTACCTCCTGAAGTTGGTGTAGACGCAGGATTCGTAGTTGAACTATCATTGTTTGCTGCTGGTTTACTACTATCATTCCCACCCGTTGCATTAGAATTAGTCCCGCTATTGTTAGAATTTGATGTATTTGAGCCATCTGTTCCCGTTTTTTGACTATTATCAGAACTATTATTATTTGTTTTATTATCAGTTGTATTATTTTTATTGCTATCAGCGTTTGGAGTAGTAGAATTAGAATCTGTTTTTTTACTGTCATCCGCTGTTTTATTAATATCGTCTGTTTTATTAGTATCGTCTGTTTTATCGGTATCTTTAGTTTGATTTGTGTCTTTATTTTGATCATCGGGGGTATCTTGCTTTGGATCCGTTTTAGCTGGAACATTTGTGTTAGTAACTTTGGCTCCTTCTTGGGTATGGGTCACCGTATTAGTTACAACATTAGTTGCACCAAGGGCTAAACAAATTGTTAAAATTGCAAATGGTGTTAACAATGGTGGAACTCTCTTCATAAAATTATCCCCTTTCCTTAATCTTCTTATTATTGTCCCTTAAACTTAAAAAAGGGTTAATCATTACTTAATTTTTTGATAATTTGATCAATCGATTGTTTTGTTTTTTGCCAATTTTCATTTTCAATGATTGTCGCATGTCCTTGTAATTCACTTGGTAAATTCAAATCACGATTAACTTCTTTACTTTGCATTCTTTTTTCTACATCAGCTAACCGATCGCCGCGCTTAAGCATTCTGGTTTTGATTTCACATTGATTATCAACTGCCAAAAAGATAATTTTAGCTTTTTCACCTAACTGTTTTTGGTAAGTAATCGCCCCGGCAGTATCTAAAACAATACTGGCAAATTGATGTTCTTGAAGGGCTTTATTAATTCCTTCCCAAGAAGAACCATAACGATTGTCAGCGTATTGAACAGATTCTAGCAAGTGAAGTTGGTCAAAACTAGCCTTATTTTCAAAGTAATAATCAACTCCACTTTGTTCACCGGTACGAGCTGAGCGAGTAGTATGCGTAATAATTGATGGAATTTGATAAGCTTGTTTCAAATAATTTTGAACCGTGGTTTTGCCGGTTCCGGCAGCCCCAGTCAACACAATTACCCGTTGATTTTCTCGCATTTTAATTCCCCCTTGCATTAATTAAATGTTTCTCTTTATTGAACCGTAATTACTCTCGATTACCACTTAACAAGAACATATTTTAAAAGAATTGGTGAAATAACGGTCGTCAAAATAATTACTAAAATAATCTCTGAATAAAGTTCTGACGAAAGCAAGTGGCTACTAATCGCAACTTGAGCCACAATTAAGGCCATTTCTCCTCGCGAAATCATCCCAATCCCAATCACGTTGGCATCTTTAAGATCAATTTGGCACAGTTTGGCACCAACGCCACAGCCAATCCATTTGGTTAAAACCGCAATTATAGTCATTAAAACAACAATCAAAACGCCGTGCCAGTTAGTAATTAATTTTAGTTCTAAACCAATTGAAACGAAAAAGAATGGAATTAAAAATGAAGAACCTAAAATTTCGATTTGCTTAGAAATATCTTGTTTCACAGGAGTCCTTGCCAAACTGACTCCTGCAACAAAGGCACCTAAAACAGAACTTAAATGACAAAGTTCTGCTAATTCAGCCATTCCAAAACAGATCAGTAAGCCAACTGTAATCGTTAAACTGAGACTTTGAAAATGGATCACTATTTTAATTATTTCAGGTACTAACCACTTAAACATCACGTAAACAAGTGCAACATAGATAAGTTGTAACCCGATAATCACCAATAAGTTGGTTGATTTACTGGTATAAATACTAGAAAAAGCACTCAACAAGATAATCGAAATTACATCATCAACCACAGCTGCTCCTAAAATGATTGCTCCTGCAGTGGTTTTTAACTTCCCCATTTCCTGTAAGACAGCCACCGTTATTGAAACAGAAGTAGCTGAAAAAATAACGCCCCATAAGATTGCTTCTTGGGTAGTTTGTTGTAATGCCATTCCTAAGCACCAAAAAGCAGTTAGCGGTAAAACCACCCCACTAACAGCTATGATACTAGCCGCTTTTAAATGTTTTGTGACTTCTTTAAAATCGCATTCCAATCCAGCAATCATCATTAAAATGATAATTCCTAAATCTGCAAAATTAGAAATCATCTGGTCTAGATGTACTAGATTCAAAAGTAAGGGTCCCAAGATAATTCCTGCTGCAATTTGGCCAACGACCCGTGGTAATTGGATGCGCAGTGCTAATTCACCACTGATTAAAGTTGCTAATAAAACTAAAATAATTTCAGTTAAATAATTCATAATGCTCCTTAATAAATTTTTTCTACTATAATAATAGAGCTTTCAACAAAAGACAATTTGGGTTTATTTCTATTTCTATGATACCACGATGCGCTTTAGTGGTATCATAGAAATAAATTTAATAAGTAGGTGGAAATGATTATGAAGCAAGGAACAAAAATTTTAACATTAGATAACGGCTACCATTTATGGACCAACACACAAGGTGAAGGAAAGATTCATCTTCTAGCTCTTCATGGTGGACCTGGTGGAACTCACGAATACTGGGAAGATACTGCCAAACAACTCAAGAAACAGGGACTTGATGTGCAAGTTCATATGTACGATCAATTAGGTTCATGGTACTCAGATACTCCTGATTGGGATGATCCAGCTGTAGCAAAAAACATCGAAACTTATGAATACTTTGTTGATGAAGTAGAAGAAGTTCGTCAAAAACTTGGTTTGGATAATTTCTATCTCATTGGTCAATCATGGGGTGGCGCTTTAGTCCAAATGTATGCTGCTAAATATGGTGATCATTTAAAAGGTGCCATTATTTCATCAATGGTTGATCGGATCGGTGACTACACTGATCATTTAGCCCAAATCAGAGAAAAAGCCTTAACTCCTGATGAATTAACTTACATGAAAAAATGTGAAGCTGAAAACAACTATGATAATGACCGTTATCAAGAATTGGTTGGCAAACTTAACGACCAATTCGTTGATCGTAAGAAACCTGCTGCCATTGCTCATTTAACAGAAACAATGAGTGTTCCCCTTTACAACGCTTTCCAAGGTGACAATGAATTTGTCATTACTGGTAAGTTAAAAGACTGGAACTTTACCGATCATCTTAAAGACATCAAAGTGCCTACCTTAGTTACTTTTGGTGAACACGAAACCATGCCAATGGAAACTGGTAAACGAATGGCAGAAATGATTCCTAATGCCAAGTTTGTTTCAACTCCTGAAGGTGGTCACCACCACATGATTGATAACGCACCCGTTTACTATGATCATTTAGCAACTTTCATTCGTGAAGTGGAAAATGGTACTTTTAACAAATAAATATTTCATTAAAAAATGCCCTATCTCAACGATAGGACATTTTTTTATTCTCTTTCAAAGTTAGTAATTAAATCAGCAACTTCTGTTTTAATGGATTCATTAGCAAACGAATGATTAATCGCATTTAAATTACATTGACGTAATTGCTCTTTAGTCATGTCATTATGATGAGCCATTTGGAAATATTCTTCTGTTAAAGTTGTATCAGAAACCGTTCGATTATCTGTATTAATACAGAGTGCCTGACCTTGTTTTAACCACCGTTGGAAAGGATAAGCAGCATGATTGGGAAGCGCATGAGTTTGCACGTTACTAGTAGGACAACCTTCAATACAAGTCCCTTTTTCTAACATTGCTTTTTCAATGGTTTCGTTACCCATGGCAGCGATTCCATGTCCAATTCGTTCACTACCAGCTTGAATGGCGGCCAAAACATTGTCAGCACAGCCACATTCACCGGCATGAAGCGTTAACTGAACTTTTTGACCATCTACAATCATCGGGAAAGCTGCTTTATACATATCTACAAAACCTACCTGTTCAGGTCCAGCTAAATCGACACCCACTAATTTTTCGTTTACATCTTTGGATTCAGCAAATACTTTTGCAACCTCTGCTTCTTGATCAGTCCGCATTCCACAAACTAAAAGATTTCCATAAATATCATAAGTTGCTTCTGCACGTGCAATTCCCTTAACAACAGCATTGATTGTCTGGGCAATTGTTAATCCTTTTTTGGTAGAAAGAGTGGGTGCAAATCTAATCTCGATGTATTTTACTCCATCTTGATAAGCTTGTTCCATCACATCATAAGCAGCTCTTTCTAAAGCAACTTCTGTCTGTAAATATTGCAACACAAAATCAAATGGACGTAAATAATCAGCTAAATCCTTGGCATCATCTGATACCACCATTTTTTGGGTTAATTCCATTAGATTAAAGTGGACCATTTCTCCTTGTCCTCGTGCAATTTCACGTAATGTATGGGGTCTAATTGACCCATCTAAATGACAATGTAGTTCAGCTTTTGGGAATCTTTGAATCTCCGCTCTTGTTAACATTGGTATCTCCTCCCGCTTTTTTCTCGCTTTAAATTGTTATCATGTCACCGAAAATTGACCTTATTTGCAAGAACTTTTTAAAATTTTTTCAAAATAAAAAGCGAACCTTTAAAAAGTTCGCTTTCATTTTTATTCGTCTTCTTTAAGACTAAGTTTTTCAACATCAATCTTTTTATCCACTAAGCCGTCATAAAAACTAGCCTCATGACTAACCACAATCGCGTTCCCTGGGAAATCATTAATTGCTTTTTTCAATGATGCCTTGGTTTCATCATCTAAATGATTAGATGGTTCATCAAGAATCAAGAAATTACTAGGGACGAATTCCATTAAAGTCAATTTAACCTTAACTTGTTCTCCCCCAGAAAGCTTGCCAATTTCTTTAAAAGCATTGGAAGCATTCATTCCAGAACGAGCTAACTTAGTTCGAATTTCTTTTTGGGTTAACTTAGGATACTTATCTTGAATAATTTGCATTGGGGTTTCTGTTTTATCTTCCCACACTAAATCTTGACTAAAATAATTAATTTTAGCTGATGGAGAAAATTCAGCTGTCCCACCTAATGCAGGAATAATTTTCAAAATACTCTTAATCAAAGTGGATTTACCAACTCCATTGAATCCTTGAAGTCCAACCTTTTGATCAGTATCAACGGAAAATGTTACAGGACTAAGTAATGGTTTTTCGTATCCAACTGATAAGTCTTTAACCACTAAGGCATTTTGTGAACCAGTCTCGTCATAAGGAAAACTAAAGTTAGCTTTCACATTACTCTTAGGTGGCTCAATCACGTCCATCCGGTCCAACATCTTTTCCCGAGATTTAGCCATGTTAGAATGGCTACCAGCCTTATTCTTTTGAATGAATTTCTTAGCTTTTTCGATGGCAACCTGTTGCTTTTCAAATTCCCGTTGTTGGGTCATTTCTTTTTCAGCCCGCTGACGCATGGCTGACTTAAAGTCTCCTCGATATTTAGTGATTTTTCCAAACGCAACGTTAATAATACAATTAGTAACGGGTTCCAAAAAATCATAATCATGAGAAATTACAATAAAAGCACCATCAAAATTATTGAGATAATCTTCGAGCCAGTTAATATGGGTCGTATCTAAATAGTTGGTTGGTTCATCTAATAGTAAAACATCTGGATTTTCTAAAATTAACTTAGCTAAGATAATTTTAGACCGTTGTCCCCCACTCATTTGGGAGATTTCGTGATCTCGACCAATATCATCGAGTCCTAAACCAGTAATTACTTGTTCAATTTGGGTTTCCACATCATAGAAGTTTTTTGCTTCTAATTGAGCTGAAATCCGTCCTGCCCGTTCAAGCAGCGTATCGTCCATGGTTGTAGCATATTCTTCATACAAATTTGTCATTTGCTCATTTAAATCATATAATTCTGCAAAAGCCGTATGTAAGAAATCAATTAATGTCATTCCACTAGGAATATCTACGTATTGATCTAAATAACCAATCGTGGTACCTTTTTGCCAATTAATTGAACCAGTGACGGGTAATTCTTTCCCAATCAAAATGTTAATTAAAGTTGATTTACCAACTCCATTTTGACCCACAATTCCCATGTGTTCACCTTTGTTCAATTGGAAACTTGCATCTGAATAAAGTTTTTTATCTGCAAAACTCATACTCAAATCTGAAACTTCTAAAAGAGCCATTTGTTCACCTTTAAACCTTTCAATCACTAAATAATACAGTAACATATCACCGCAACTTTTGCAGTTTATTTTAGTTTAATGTTACAATGGTATATATCTTTTTGAAAAGGAGTTAAAAATTATGCGAGTTCAAGATATTGATCATATTGACTTAACTGTTGATGATTTGGAACAAGCCATGCGTTTTTACCACGAAGTACTTGACCTTCCCATTCTTTTCGAGGGAAAAACAAGTATGATTTTTCAATTAGGTAAGCAGAAGTTGGTCTGCAAAACCCTAGCTGATAATAGCTTGCATGCTATGAATCCAACTGTGGGATCAACCACCTTTAGCATTCTTGCTAAGGATTCACTAGCTACGATTGAAAAACATCTTGCAAATTATTTTATTGATATTGTCGCAGGTCCCGTTGAAAGTGATTTAACTAAGAAAAAAATGACTTCACTTTTCATTAATGACCCCGCTGGAAACTTAATTGAAATACGTGAATATCATAAATAGCAACTATTAGGATTAAAGAAAGGATTATTTTATCTATATGAATCAAAATAACAATACCAAAGTAGCAAAGCAAAAAATGTCTTTGTTCAGTGTCGTAATGTTAGCTTTAAGTTCAATTATTGGATCAGGTTGGCTTTTCGGGGCTTGGGAAGCTTCTAAAGTCTCTGGACCAGCCGCAATTATCTCATGGGTAATTGGTGCTATCGTAATCGGAATCATCGCTTACGTTTACATCGAATTAGGAACAATGTTTCCTGAAAGCGGTGGAATGAGCAAATATGCAGGTTATACCCATGGACCTCTTCTGGGTTTCATTGCTTCTTGGGCAAACTGGGTTTCTCTTGTGACCTTGCTTCCAATTGAAGCGGTTGTTGCAGTTCAGTACATGAGTTCTTGGCCTTGGGCTTGGGCAAATTGGACAAATCATTTTGTCGCCAACGGAACTGTTACTACTGAGGGTCTAATGGTGGTTTTCTTATTCATCTTAGTCTTTACCTTATTAAACTATTGGTCAGTTAATTTATTAACGCGTTTCACCAGTTTAACTTCGATTTTCAAATTAGTAGTTCCATCAGTAACCATTATTATGTTATTAATCAGTGGATTTCATCCTGGTAACTTTACTAACCATAATTTTGGTGGTTTCTTACCTTACGGAACTGCTCCTATTTTCGCTGCCACGACTGTTTCTGGAATCATTTTTTCTTATAATGCTTTCCAAACTGTTATTAATGTTGGTGACGAAATTACTAACCCTAAGAAAAACATCTGGCGTGGAATTGTAATTGCCCTATTTGCTAGTATCGTAATTTACATCATGCTTCAGTTTACTTTTATTGGTGCAATTGATCCCGCAATGTTAGCCAAACACGGTTGGCATGGAATCAACTTCGAATCACCATTTGCTGACTTAGCCATCATGTTAAACATTAACTGGTTAGTTATCTTACTTTACTTAGATGCCTTTGTTTCACCATTTGGAACTGGAGTTTCCTTTGTTGCTTCAACCAGCCGTACTTTAGCCGCTATGACTCAAAACGGTCATATGCCAAAAATTCTTGGTAAAATAAACCAAAAATGGGGAACTCCTCGAACTGCTATGGTAGCCAACTGGTTAATCAGTTGTATTTTAGTTTCTATCTTTAAAAACTGGGCTGTGTTAGCTAGTGTTATTTCAACTTCAACGTTAATTGCCTACGTTACTGGTCCAGTTACATTGATGGCCTTAAGAAAACATGCTCCTGAATTCAAGCGTCCCGTTACGATTAACTTTGCTAAAGTAGTTGCACCATTGGCATTTATTTTGGCCAGTCTCGCAATTTACTGGGCCATGTGGCCAACTACCATGGAAGTTATCGTGGTGATTGCTTTAGGATTACCATTCTACTTATTCTATGAAGATAAATTGAATTGGAAAAATTCAATGAAAAAATTAAAGGGTAGCCTTTGGATGTTATTCTATCTGGCCTTCATGTCTGCCTTTTCATATGTTGGTTCAACTCCTTTTGGTGGTCAAAACTGGATTCATTATCCTTATGATTTCCTTGTAATTATTGCTGTATCCCTTGGATTCTATTACTGGGGTGTTAACAGTTACCAAGAAACAAAAGAAATGCAAGATGCCAAAAATGTTAACAATAAAGTGAAAAACAATTAGAATAGTTATATAATGAGTTAATCATATAACTATTCTTCCATCTGGGAATCGAGGTCATTATGAACAATCAAGATCAAGATACTAGATTCCAAAGATATGACTTTACTCCTAAGCGTTCGCAAAACAAACGCAAACATCGGCCGCATATTTGGCCATGGATTTTAGGGTTAGTCATTGTTGTACTTATTCTAACTTTTGGAATTCGGTATGCTTTAAATACCAGTAACCAAGTGACAAATAATACTGCTACTTCGAAAAGTACTTCGAAAAATAGTAGCGACAATTCAGATAATAGTTCCACCAAAAATAGTAAAGGTAATGATACTGCATCATCTGCTCCAGCAACCCAACCTGCTAAATCAGCTAGTCCCGCTATGAGTCCTTCTGCCAGTTCATCATTTGCTGAACCACATACTTTTAATTCAGTTCAAGATGCAAAGGATTGGGCTAATGCAACTAAGCCAGATTGGACAAGTGACGGATATAATTACTGGACGGTTACACAAAACAGTCAAGGTTACTATGTACTAACTTTTACTAAATAATCAAAAGAAGTCTTAAATTAAGTTAAATAATTTAAGACTTCTTTTTTTATGTTCGAAATTAGTTAGTTTATAATAAACTTGAGGAGGAGGCACATAATGAAAATTTCAGTTCCCTTACAAAACGGTTGGTTACCTGATCGTTATACCAAACACGCAAATGATTCTGATAAAATTGATGGTCGTCCTTATGTTTCATTTCCAATTAACATTGAAGAAGTTCCTACTAATGCCCAATCATTGGCTTTAGTACTAACTGACGACGACGCTATTCCTGTTTGTGGGTTCACTTATATTCACTGGGTAGCTGCAAACATCGATCCTAAAACAACTTTAATTCCAGAAAACGCTAGCCATGCCGAATTGATTCCCATGACTTATGGTCACAATAGTTTAGCTGGTCAATTACTTGATGTTCAAGATCCAATGGTCAATGAACATTATGTTGGTCCTACCCCACCTGATAAACCTCATGATTATCATTTGACACTTTATGCTTTAGATCAAAAATTAACATTAAAAAATGGTTTTTGGCTAAATGAATTAGAAGCAGCTAGCACAGATCACGTTTTAGCAGAAGCTAACGTAATCTTACCAGTTAAAAATTAATTGGAGGAAATTATGTACAACAAATACAAAAACATCCTAGTTCCAGTCGATGGTTCAAAATATGCAGAAGCAGCCGTAGCAAAGGCTGCTGAAGTTGCCATTCGTAACGAAGGCCGCTTAGATATCTTAAGCGTAATTAACACAACATCATTTGGCTTTACCTATGGCGTTTTGAGTGATGATGCCATCACACAAATAGTTGACGGAGAACTTGATTACCTTAAAGATTTAGTGAAAAAGATTAGCACTAAAACTGGTTTTGAAAACATTCATGTGCACGTTCGTTTTGGAAACCCCAAGAATGTGATTACCTATGATTTTCCTAAAGATTATCATACTGATTTAATTATGATGGGTGCTACTGGAAAAAGTGCGGCTGAACGATTATTAGTTGGCTCAACTGCTAGTTACGTTAATAGTCATGCTAAGTGTGATGTCATGATTGTTAGAACAAGCCTTAAAAATCAACCAATCACTAAATAATTAATCAAATAAAAGAACTACAACAATTGTTGTAGTTCTTTTATTTTGAGTTTATTTTACATAAAATGAGGAATTAACTTATCCCATAACCAGGTTGGCAAACATGCATATAGAAAAACAATTGATTTTGCCATAAACCCGATTAAATACCGTGACTTAGGGTGTTTCCTGACAATTATTTTTTGAATGGTTTTTGCAATCAATTCCGGCTGAGACGCAAATTTAGAAGCATAAATTTTATCTAAATGTTGCTTCAATGTTGTAGCTCTTTTTTCGTAATCGGTTCCTTGAGAAGCTGACTGCAAATTTTTCATGGCAATCTTTTCCCAAGCACTTCGAACCACCCCTGGTTCAAGTAAAACCACTTCAATTCCAAACCGTTTAACTTCCATCCGTAATGAATCACTGATGATTTCGAGTGCATGTTTAGATGCAAAATACCACCCGCCCATTGGGCTACTGAAACGACCTGCCATCGATGAAATATTAATTATCTTACCATGATGTTATTGCTTCATATATGGTAAAACCAGTTTGGTTAAAACTACTAGTCCAAAGACATTTACCGAAAATTGACGTTGTGCTTCTTCATCAGAAACATTTTCAATGGCACCAAAAGATCCATAACCAGCAGCATTCACTAAAACATCAATTTTATGTGCTTGTTGAATAATTTCAGCAATCCCTGCTTTCTTGATTGATCATTAGTCACATCCATTTCAATTGGGACGACACCAAATTCTTTCAAGGGTTGCATCTTTGCAACGCTTCGTGCAGCTCCAAACACTTGATAACCTGCTTTAGCTAGGCAAAGTGCGGTTTGATATCCCATTCCAGAACTAGCACCTGTGATTAAAATTGTTTTCATCTTAATCCATTCCCATAATTCGTTTTTTGGCCAGAAAAGCATCCAAATAATCAAACGCTAGTTCATCAATATCATTTACTGATAACTCAATCAATTGCGGTTCATTTGGTTTGTCCTTATCCAGATACCTTACCGAAACAGTACCTTTTTCAAATTTAAAGGGTACCCCAAAATAAGTTTCACCTTCATTTGATTTAATCCGCAAAAAACGTTTAAATTTAACGGCTTGATTAATCACTCCCACAAACTGATCAACGGTACTATCAAAGCTCCGCTCATTATTTAAAAGTGGTTGTAAAAAGGTATCGTGTGCCATATTTAAAGAAACAAAGTGATTAATTAAACGTAAATAATCACTTTTAATTTCAAGATTACTAATCTCATTTAAACGAATTAATTCATAACCACCAAACTGCCCGTTCATGTCCACCACGGCAAAAACAACTGAATCAGCATTGACTGCCCGAACTTGTCCAATGAAAAATAACTCTGGATTGATTTTTGGAATCATAATAATTCGACGTCCACTTTCTAAAGCCTGATGTAGGGCAGCAAAAATCTCTAAATCACCACCAATATCCTGTGATTCAACGTGTCCAGTCATCAAAAGTTTTTTGGAGTGTTCCAATAAATTCAATTCTTGCCCTAAAAACTCAATTAATTTAATGTCGTAAAGAGGCATTCTAGCATGCTTAACTTCACTACTATCAAATTTATCAAAAGTCGTTAACTCCACTTCGTTATCAGAAAGTGACGAGACAAATCCTTCCATCATCGTATCATCTTCTTTGATTAGCAAAATGGGACGCTGATACACAAAAGAACTACCTAATACTTGTGTTAACAAAGCACCTTTATCGTTTAATTGTAAGTCTGGTTGCTCAGCAGAAATCAAATGAAGGTTACGCGCCATTTTAATGCGTTCTTCCATTTTTGTTAAATCTTCACTGTAAAAATCAACATCAAAAATGTCATTATAATCTAAATAAACAAACCCATTACTGAGTCCGTCCTCAGTGAAAGTGCTCAAAATCGTCCCGTTTCGATCAACTCCAAAAACAGTTCCAGTATAAAAAATGGATGATCCAGTTTGAATAACGTTTACTAAAGTTTGATTTTCCATTGAGTAACGAAGATTTTTAACAATCTGCATTTTTTGTGAATATTCCAAGCTGAACCTCCCTTTTTAAGAAAGAGCATTTGCCATATAATCTTTCAAATCTTTGCCTTTTTTCCCACAACTGAGAGCGACAATTAATTTCATGCGCGCCTTTTGTCCGTTTAACTGGGTACAAAATAACAATCCAAGATTTTGTAACTCAATTCCCCCACCTGGATAAGCGTAAATTGGTTGGGCAGAGCCACTAAAACAACGTGAAACTAATACAATTGGAATTCCACGATCCAATATTTTTTTGATTGCAGGTAAAGTTACAACGGGTAAATTACCAGCCCCCATTGCTTCAATAACGATTCCTTTGGTTTGATCATTATCTAATGCTTCAAATAACGACTCAGTCATACCAGCATATGCCTTTAACAAATAAACGTTGTCTACTACTCGATTAATGGCAGTATATTCACTACCGATTAGTTGTTGAGCAAAGATCACTTGATCATGATCGACGGTTCCTAAAGCTCCATAAATTGGATCTTTAAAAGTATCGACACTGGTCGTATGCGTTTTGGTAACAAAGCGTGCTGCGTAAATTCCGGTATTGAAAACCACTAAAACACCCTTATTTTTGGCTTCATCAGAAGCTGTAACTTGAATCGCAGATTTAAAGTTAAAGACTCCATCCGCACCAATTTCGTTAGATGAGCGCATTGCTCCAGTAACCACTACTGGAATCGTATTTGGTAGGGTTAAATCCCAAAAATAAGCGGTTTCTTCTAAGGTATCGGTTCCGTGAGTTACAACCACTCCATCAATTCCATCCGCAATTGCTTGCTTAATTCGGTTAGTAACTTGCAACATTGTTTCGGGCGTCATGTGTGGAGATGGTAAATTCATTAATTCATCATTAATGACATTAATATCAGAAAGACCTAAAATATCATTATTATCAATTGGATTTTCGTCGTTTTGAACAACGCCACCTTTTTCGTCCTGTGACATTGAGATGGTACCACCTGTATGGATTGCTAAAATATTTTTCATTTTAAACTACTCCTAATCGTTCTTAATGTTTACCATTAATCTTACCACATAGCCTACTTACAAGTAGACATTCTAGACCATTATTTTCTTTTAATTAAGTTAGCTTTTGTCCAAAAAAGAAAGGGAATTTCAATGCCAAATTCTAATCGTTATTATCAACCCACTAATTCAAAAGATGCAATGCGTAAAATTCAAAAACTATTTAACCAATATTGCCAAGCTCCATTGACCAATGAACTACTCCAATATCACTTTAAGTTACTTAACCAAGTTAAAACAAATGTTCTCCCCATTGCTAAAACTGAAAACGTTCCTGAACGCATTCAAGCCGCTCAAAGTATTATTGAAATCATGGAAAAATGGTTATCTTTGCGTTTAGCTGGAAAAGACTATCACGGTAAAATGCAACATTTTCATTTTGTATCTGATCGCGATGTTTTACACTATAAACGCCATGAAATTAAAGTGAAAAGTAATCATAATTTTAGAAGTAGTCGGCATTAGTAACATGATTTCCCATTCTGGAAAATCTGGTCTAAAATAGAAGTGAGGTGAAAGAGATGTCAGGTAAAAAAATAGAAAAAGAAGCAAGAGAAAAAATTGTAATTGATATGAATGATTTTCTAATTACATATGCTAAGACTATTTTGGGACCCGTACCTGATTTAGCACAAAAAATTTATGCAGCCGGCAAAAATGATATTACTGGCCTTGACCAACTTTTTAATGATTCTGGTTATGGAAGAAAACAAAAATACCAAGCCATCGCACAAGGTTTCGTCAGTGACTTTTATCACACCGCTCCTGATAATACCAAAAACGATGTCGATAAATTAGTTCATGAAGCAATGCAATATCTTGGTAAACATTCTGAACAACTTAATCATTGGGCCGAAGTATAAAAGTAACTGTAACATGGTTACTTTTTTTGTTTGCACAGAAAGAAGGTGAAAACTTATGAATAAAATTGGTGTTCGTGATCTGGTGGGCTTTATTTTACGAAGTGGTGACTTAAATTCCGCTATGAATAGTACTAATACTGCTCAAGCAGGAACCAGAATTCACCAAAAATTACAGCGAAATCGGACCGAAAACTATCAAGCTGAATATTATCTCGCTGATAATACCCAAATTAATGGCCACGAATTTACGGTTGATGGTCGTGCGGATGGTGTTATCTTACAAGATACAACGGCTGAAATTGAAGAAATTAAAACTTCAGATATTGAATTTAAAGATTTACCTCAAAATAAATTAACTTTGTATTGGGGACAAGCCAAGGCCTATGCTTATTTATTAATGAAGGCCAATCCAGAAATTATTGAAGTTACTCTAAAGCTAACCTATGTTCAGACGCCTGATGAAATCATTACAGAAACCAAACAAACCATCACTCAAGCAGATGCTACTGAATTTTTCCAAAAGTTAATTAATGAGTATGCTGAATGGATTCGATTACAAGATCAATTACAAGCCGAAAAAGTAACGTCAGCACAAAAGGTAAAATTTCCTTTTGGTGCTTATCGCAAAGGACAACGTGAATTAGCTGCTGTAGTTTATAAATCAGTTTTATATCATAAGCACCTTTTTGCTGAAGCTCCCACGGGAACTGGGAAAACAATTTCTACCCTCTTCCCGGTTATCAAAGCGATGGGCTCACAACTAACGGAACGAGCCTTTTATCTTACTGCAAAACAGTCAACAAGACGCGTTGCCGAAGAAGCTATTAGCATGATGAGTGAAAATGGCTTACAACTTCATAGCATTACGTTAACTGCTAAAGATAAAATTAAATTCCCTGAAGAGGCGGATTTGCGTCCTGAACAAAATCCCTTTATGGTAGGTTATTATGATCGACTTAAGCCTGCCTTAAAAGATTTGTTAACCCATGAACATCAGATTACTCGTCCAATTATTGAAGAATATGCTCGCAAACATACCCTAGACCCTTTTGAGTTTTCTTTAGATGCTAGCCTATTTTGCGATATTATTATTGGCGATTATAATTATCTGTTTGATCCCCGTGTTCACCTAACTCGTTATTTTGAAGTGGAAAACCCTGATAATTTCTTCTTAATTGACGAAGCTCACAATCTAGTTGATCGTTCTCGAGACATGTATTCAACTGATTTAACCTCCGAACCCATCAAAAACCTAATCAAAATTTTTAGTGAGGATAAAGAAAAAAATAAAAATATTTTAACTAAATTACGTAGTTTAAACCGTGCATTTAATGCAATTGCCAAACCCTTAAAAGATGAACACCAAACTCAAGCAGAGTACCTCGAAGAAAATGAAAAATTTACGAAAGCAGTTATTAACCTAACTAAAGTTTTACGAAAATGGTTAGCGAAAGCCAAGCCATCCGAAACTAGCGATACCGTACTCGACTACTTTTTTCAATGTATTAGTTATACTAAGATCAATGAATATTTTGGACCTAATTATCGGTTACGCGTCTTATTGAATGATGCTGGTGTGACGGTCCGTTTGTTTTGTATGGATCCCAGTACCTTTTTAGCTGATACTTTAAATTTAGGAGGCGGTGCTGTATTATTTTCTGCGACCCTTTCTCCTATGGATTATTACAGTTCAGTATTAGGAGATGAAGTTGATAGTCTTAAATATCAACTTGACTCACCTTTTGATCCTAAAAATCGGGAAATATTAATAACTTCTTATATCGATACTCGTTATAACCAAAGAGATCAAAGTATTCCAAAAATTGTTGCTTCCATTAAAAGACTAATTGACGGTAAAAGAGGTAATTATCTTATTTTTGCCCCCTCTAATCAGTATTTACAGACTATTTATGATGCTTTTCATCAAAAGTACCCCGAGATTAACCTAGTTAAACAAGAATCAGCCATGAACGATGATGCTCGTGCCGACTTTTTGCATGCTTTTGATCATCCAGATACTAAACCAGTACTTGGATTTGCACTCTTAGGTGGAATCTTTTCTGAAGGAATTGATCTGGTTGGGGATAAATTAATTGGAGTTGGAATTGTAAGTGTTGGCTTACCTGGTTTAAATCACGAAACTAATTTAATTCGTGATTACTTTGATGAAAAAAATGGCCATGGTTTCGAGTATGCATACCAATTACCTGGTCTAAATAATGTTTTTCAGGCTGCCGGACGTTTAATCCGAGGTACAAGTGACAAGGGAATTATTCTGTTGATGGATAACCGTTTTATTGAAAATCGGTATCATGACTTTTTTCCTAAATCATGGTATAGTAATAACATAGTGCACAATTTAAATGAGCTAATTTCTTCTGTCAAAAAATTTTGGCAGTCGAAGTAAACTTGGCTTGATTTCAGCGCATTTAATAAAATTTTAATGCAACATTAGTAATTTAGAAATGAGGCAAGTATGACTAATAAACATTACGATAATGCGATGAAACGGTTGAAAGAAAATAACGTTCGCATTACTCCGCAAAGACAAATTATCTTAAAATATTTGATTGAAAACGACAATCATCCCACTGTTGAGACTATTTTCAACGTGTTAGACAAAACTTTTCCTAATTTAAGCATGGCAACGGTTTACAATAACTTACGACTCTTCAAAAAGTTGAATTTAATTATTGAATTACCTAGTGTTGACAGTGGTTATCGTTACGATTTCTACGATCACCCTCATTTGCACGCTGCCTGTGATATCTGTAATAAGATTATCGATATCGATGATCCTGAGTTTGCAGAGATTGAAAAAAATTTGAAAGATAAAACTCGCACAGTTGGTTTCAAGCCAACTGTATCAAGCATTTCCATTCATGGGATTTGTAAAGAATGCCAAGAAAAGCTTGCGAACCAATAAAAATTTCCCACGAATTAATTTCGTAGGTTTTTTAATACATATTTTAATTAAGGAGTCTGAACTATGAATTTATATTCATTACAATACATTGAACATAGTTTTAACTTAATCACCTATTTTCATTCAATTCTAACGGCTTTTATTGCCCTAGTTATGATTATCAGTGGAATTTTTTACTACCGAAACCAAAATAATCCTCGTTTTCGTTCCTTATTTATTTTAGTTTCGATGATTGGAGCATTAATCATCGCAATGCAAGCTGGTCGTTTAATTGACCAACAAAATTCTGATAGTAAAACTGGTTAAACTGTCCAATTAATTAAAAAAGTTGCCAAAGACCATCATGTTTCTACTAATCAAATTTATTCAAGTAGCACTACTCTTGCTGATGGCATGACCTTACAAATTGGGAAAAAATACTATACTGTTAGTTTCAATGGTGATCAATCTAGTTATTCATTAGCAAAAACAAATTTAGTTAATCAACCCCATCAAGTTAAATCTGCTGATTTTAGTTTTGGTAGTGCTGGCGGAACAAATGGTGAAATGGATTACTGGGACATTGCCTTGAAGTTTATCGTTGGTTTAATTACGATTGTGCTTCAAATAAACCTCTCTGGAAAAGGTAACTTAGCCCCTTCTAATGCCATTGATCAGGTTCAAAACTACATTTTTGGGGGAATTATTGGGGGAACCATTTACAATTCTCAAATTACTAACCTTCAATTCATTGTCATTATGTTAATTTGGTCAGTAATTGTCTTTACAATTAAATTTTTAACCTCGCAGAATACAACTTTAAATAAGCTGATTAACGGGAGCCCACAAGTTTTGATTTCAAATGGAATCATTAACGTGCGTCGAGCTCTCAAAAATGGTGTAACTGCCAGTGAATTAACATTCAAACTTCGAACTCATGGAGTTAATGATATTAAAGATGTCCAAATGCTACTTTAGAACAAAATGGACAACTTACCGTTAACACTTACGATGATGACTCTGTCAGCTACCCTCTTATTTCTGATGGACAATTAAATCCAAATTCTTTAAAACGTGAAGGAATTACGGAAGAACAATTAAATGAAATGTTACAAGCTAAACACACTAATATTTCAAATGTCTATTTAGCACAAATGAATGATCATACATTAGACATTGTTAAATATCCATCTCTAAATAGAATTTTTAAAATTAAATACCCAACTCAAATTTAGTATTTACTACAATTAAATTTTAAGGTAAAATAAAAGAGTATTCTAAATTAGAATAGTTATAAATAGGGAGCTTCGATTATGAAAAAGAAAAAAATGTCATTAGCCCAAAAAATTAACGTTTTACGGGCTAGTGTGATGGGTGCCAATGATGGGATTTTATCAATTGCTGGAATTGTTTTAGGGGTAGCTGGGGCCTCTACCAGTAATTGGGCCATCTTGGTGTCTGGTTTAGCCGGAATGCTAGCCGGTAGTGTTTCTATGACCATGGGTGAATATGTTTCGGTTAATAGTCAAAAGGATTCCGAACGTAAAGCCGTTGCTACTGAGAAACAAGCCTTAGCTGATAATTATCAAAAAGAATTTGATTTCGTTCAACAAAAATACATGGCAACTGGAATGGCTGAAGAATTAGCACATAAAGCAACTACTGAAATGATGACTAATAATGCACTTACCACTGCTGTACGGGAACGTTACTCATTTGACCCAAGTAAATTCACTAGTCCATATGCAGCTGCTTTGGCATCTTTGATTTCATTTCCTTTAGGATCATTACTTCCTTTGATTTCAATCTTTGTGGGTCCTAAGAACATGCATATTGCCACGACTTTTATTGCTGTGATTATTGCTCTAGCAATTACCGGTTATTTAGCTGCAATTTTGAGTAAAGCTAACAAGACACATTCAGTATTACGAAACGTAATCTCAGGAATCGTTACCATGACTGTTACATACTCAGTTGGGGTATTGGTTGGAATTTTAGCAGGTTAGGAGGAATAAATCATGAAACTATTTAAAAAGCATCATAAATTAACAATGGACGAACGATTAAATAACCTTCGAGCCGGGGTCCTTGGTTCTAACGACGGAATTTTAACTGTTGTTGGTGTGCTATTCTCTGTCGGAGTAGCAACTACTGACATCTATACAATTTTCATTGCTGGTCTTGCGGACTTACTTGCTTGTGCCTTTTCAATGGCCGGAGGAGAATATGCCTCAGTTAGTTCTCAACGTGATACAGAAGAATCTGCCGTTCGTGAAGAAGAAACGTTATTAGATACTAACTTTACCGGTGAACGTCAAGACGTTGTAGACTACTACATGGAACGGGGAATTTCAGAAACTACTGCCGATGAAATTGCTGATGATTTATTAAGTAAAAACGCCCTTCAAACTATGGTCTCAGTTAAATATGATATGCAAATTGGTCATTACATGAGCCCCTGGTCAGCTGCTTTTTCTTCATTAGTATCTGCCGCTCTTGGTGGTTCACTTCCATTATTGGCAATGACCCTACTTCCCACAGAATTTAAATGGACAGGAACCATTATTGCCGTTGTAATTGCAGTTGCCTTAACTGGTTACTTTAGTGCAATTCTTGGAAAAGGAATCGTTAAAACTGCTATTATTCAGAACGTTTTCGTCGGAATTTTAACAATGTTTATTCACTATTTCGTGGGTATCATTTTCGGACATTACTTCTAATCATTTAAAAACCAAATTAAATTTAGAAAAAACTACGTTAAAGTTACTTTTACGTAGTTTTTTTGTTACTATTAATAATAATCATTGAAGGGATTTGATAAATATGACAAAAGACAAGTTTACAGTAGATAAAAATGAAATTAAGCAAAACATCTATGATGCCGTAAATGGTGTCTGGATTAAACAAGCCACCATTCCTGGTGATCACTCATCTGTTGGTGGTTTTATGGATTTAGTTGACGGCATCGACAAAACCTTGATGCATGATTCCGCTGCTTTAGCTGATGGCTCACTTCCAGCTAAAACTCCCGAATTAAAAGAATATACTAAGTTTTACAAAATGGCAGAAGATTACGCACGTCGTGATGCTGATGGTGCCACACCATTACTTCCAGTTATCGATAGAATTAATAATCTTGCCAATTATCAAGCTCTTAATGATCAACTCCCAGATTGGATTTTAAGTGGATTACCTACTCCATTCAGTCTAGGAATTGATCCTGATATGAAAAATGCAAAACTTAATGCTTTATTTGCCGAAAGTCCTTCTCTATTCATGCCTGATAAAACATACTATGAAGATGGTAACCCAGCTTACGCACAATTAATGCCAATTTTTACTGATATGAACGTTAAATTATTAGAAATGATTGGTTATAATCATGCTGAAGCAGTTGAAACCGTTGAAAAAGCCAAAGCGTTTGATAAGCTAATTGTGCCAAACGTTAAGTCAGCTGAAGAATCTGCCGATTACAGTAAGATGTACAATCCTCAAACTACTGATGAATTAGCTAGTTCAACGACTGCTTTAAACTTAAAAGCAGCAATTAATCAATTAGTAGGCGAAGTTCCTAATACAGTTATTGTTACTGAACCTAAATACTTTGAACATTTAGAGGAATTATTAACTCCACAAAACTTTGATTTGATGAAAGCTTGGATGATTGTTAAAACAGTGAGTGGTTACAGTTCATTACTTAGCGAAGAGTTCCGTCAAGTTGGTGGCATTTACAGTCGTGCTTTGTCTGGTAAAAAAGAAGCTACTAACCCAACTAAAGCTGCTTATTACCTTGCTTCCGGTACTTTTGATCAAGTTGTTGGTGATTACTATGGACACAAATACTTTGGTGAAAAAGCCAAAGCAGATGTTCATCACATGGTCGAAAATATGATTGCTGTTTATAAAAACAGACTAGAAAACAACGATTGGTTGAGTCCTGAAACAAAACAAATGGCCGTTAAAAAGTTAACAAGTCTCGGAATTCAAGTTGGTTACCCTGACGAAGTTGATCCTCTTTACAGTAAATTCCACGTTGATGAAAAATTATCCTTATTAAATAATGCTAGAAACTTTGGCAAAATTGCTACCCAAGATTCTTTTGCCAAGTGGAATCAACCTGTTGAAAGAGAACGTTGGGAAATGAGTGCTTCTACAGTTAACGCTTATTACCATCCTTTCAAAAATATAATTGTCTTCCCTGCCGCTATTTTGCAAGCCCCATTTTATAGCTTGGAACAAAGCTCAAGTGAAAACTATGGTGGGGTTGGAGCAGTTATTGCCCATGAAATTTCTCATGCCTTTGATAACAATGGATCACTTTTTGATGAATTTGGAAACCTTAACAACTGGTGGACCAAAGCTGATCATGAGCATTTCCAAAAATTAGCTGATCAAATGATTGCTGAATTTAATGGCATTCCATTTGCAGGCAGCAAGGTTAACGGAAAACTAACTGTTTCTGAAAACATTGCTGATGCCGGTGGTCTTAGTTGTGCCGAAGCAGCTGCTAAAAATGAAGATGATGTTGATTTAGCAGCATTCTTCATTAATTGGTCAAGAATTTGGCGGATGAAAGCTACCCCCGAATACCAACAACTATTACTTTCAATTGACGTTCATGCTCCCGCACCATTAAGAGCATCCGTTCAAGTTAAAAACTTAGATGATTTTTACACAACTTTTGACGTTACTGAACAAGATGAAATGTATCTTGCTCCCGAAAAACGAGTAAAAATCTGGTAATAAACAAAAATTCCCCATCCAAATGGATGAGGAATTTTTTTAATCACTGAATAAGAAACGATTAACTAGTCTTTCAGCAATTTGATTATCTAAAATATTAGAATGTAATGCGGCTGGCCCAGTAAGGCGAAGTGATTGGTAATTATCAGACTTAACTAATTTTTTAATCGCAGTTGCTGATTGTTCACTAACACGACCATCTGATTTATCACTTGGACTTAAGACTCCGTATATATTAAGAACCTTAGTGTTTTCGTCCAAATTACCTGATTTCTTCTTTAAATCAGAATAATTGGGGAAACGACTATTTGTAATTTGTTGATTATTAACTTGGATATGGGAATGTATCTGATGATCATTGGTCATCTGATTTGGCGTTGCATGCGGATCATTTGGATGATCAGCCATTACCCCTTGATATGGTCCCGCAATTGAAATAAAATGACTTAAATTCATCTTATTTTTCTTTGTTCCATATGTGATTGCATTATCATAAACCGTCAATGCACCTGACCCGAACCCAATTGCATCATATGTTTTATATCCATACTTTTTATTCAAATGAACTAAAATTGCTTGTAATTTAGCAGACTGTTCTTTTGTTGTATTAGAACGACTACTGTAACTAACCTCAATAATCGGTTGCTTAGCTTCCTTCACTTTCTTATTGGCAAGATACTGAATCTTACCATTATCATAAACATCAACATGCATAGCAACTGATCCACCAGAACGGCTTGTCGTAGTTACTAAATGTCGTGCAGCACTTGAAGTTCGATTTTGATCAGAAACAAAAATAATTGGTTGTTGTGAATTAACTGATTCAGGTTTATCATCAACGCCCACTCCAAATTGAATATAGAAAAATCCAATAATGACAGCTAAAATTCCGACAATCAGGACAAAAAAATCCTTTTTGTTAAATACTTTACTCACTCAATTATCACCTTTTTGTGTTTATTTTAATAACTTCGTCAACTTCTATCATAACATACAAATAAAGGAGTTTTTGTTGTGGAAAAATTTACTGTACTATGTGCGTTTGTAGCTGATTGGCTTTTATTTATTTTTCCACTTTATCAGGGGAAAATGGAATTAATGGAATCAAATACGGTTTTTGCTAAATATCAAGGTAGCAAAGGAAAGAAAAAAAGCATTTCATTTGTTTATTGGCTTTTTCCTCCCCTTCTCTTTCATTATTATAAAAAGAATACCCATCAACAGTTAGTTAGACTGGCTTCTAACAAAAAAGATTTGCAAAATTTTTATAGCTTTTATAATAAAGGATTTGCTTGGTACTTTGTTTCCTATGCTGGTTTTCTACATGCGATTGTTTCAAGCTATGAAGTCATGGAAAAACTTGAATTAGGTGAATTTTCAACATTAGCTACCTTAATTGTGGTTGTTATTTTTTTCTTTGCTGGTAATCACTACGTTGACTATCTCTGTAGTAAGAAACGTCATCAGCATTTCATTAAAGGAATTGCAACTACCTTCATTTCAGATGAAATTTCCAAAAAAACAAATAAATAACGATTAATATGGTGGAGGAAAATCCATATGGATTCTTTAAATACACAAATAAAAAGCTTTTTAACTGGAAATTTCATGTATAACTTTTCTAGGGTATTGCCCATGCCATATTATCTGTAATTTTATTGGATAAAGGTTTTTCAATCAGTCAAATTTCTTTAATTCAAAGCATTTTCATGATTGCTGCACTAATCATGGAAATTCCATCTGGAATAATCTCTGATATTATTTCAGAAAAAACATGTATCAATTATCGTTAATTTTCATCTTCATCTCTTATTTTTTAATTTTTTCAACAAGTTCATTTCTTTTAATTAGTTTAGCGTGGTTTTTTTATGGAATGTCATCGGCGGGAATGACTGGATCATTGGATACATATTTTGTTAAAACAATCAAAAGAAAGCATGAAAGCATCAAAAATTTCAATGTTAAAAATAACTACTCACTGTTATTCAGTAGCTTAATTGGTGGTGGAGTGGGTGCAACTATCTATAGTTACATCGGAATCAACATCTATCTCTTGTCGTTATTAGGTTTTATTATTGCATTTATATTAATTCAAATCTTAATTCCTAAAAAAATCATAAAATTGGAAGATCGAATTACTTTGGAACAGATGTTGGTAGGACTAAAAAGTCTGAAGCACAATAACAAATTAACATTGAATTTCAACATAACGTTAACAGCAAAATGATGTCAACATTCATTTCTATTATGGAATTCTTATCAATGATCGTGGCAGCCTTAACTTTGTGGTTCAGTGCGGCTTTTGTTTCTAGCAGTAATTTGATGATGGTTTTAAATATTGTTGTATTAGTTTTCTTTATATTTTCAATGATAATAAATGTTTTTAGAAAATATGAAAAAATAAGCAATGAATAGGCTTTGAATTTATAATAATCCTGTGAAAAAGAAGACTAGTGCTTCTTTTTTATTTTACAGATATTTAAATCTGTAACCTTCCAAAACGTTTTCCAATCCCCACTTAGTCACATTCGTAAAATTGATTATCTCAATTTTCTCTTTTAACGAAGTCTAATTTATATAATTAAGCTAATTACATTTGCGCAACTAAGGAGATTCTAATGATTCATATTGTAACTGACACAACTACCCAATTAAATGCTGAAGAAATTAAAAAATACAAAATTCAAATGGTTTCTCTTCAAGTTATGTTCGAAGGGAAAACTTATAAAGATCAAATCGATATTAGTTCTAAAGAATTTTCTGATATTTTGGCAACTAAAAAAGAGTTTCCCACTACTAGTCAACCAAGTATGGGAGATTTTGTTGCAGCTTATCAATCCATTATTGATCAAGATCCAGATGCCCAAATCATTTCCATCCACATTGCGAGTGTTTTAAGTGGAACTAGTAGTACAGCCACAGTGGCCGCCCAACAATTTCCTAATCAAATTAAAGTAATCAATAGCGAATCGGCCGCTCGGGGAACATCCTTTTTAGTTTTAAAAGCTGCTCAACTGGCAGAAACTGGGGCAGAATTAGAAACAATCATTCAAAAATTAAAAAATTTAATTTCTGATAACAAAGTCTACTTATTCATTAATAATTTAGACTATTTGGTAAAGGGAGGTCGTGCTAGCAAAGCAACCGGATTTATTTCTTCGGTAATTAGATTGAAACCCGTACTGACATTAGAAAACGATAAATTACAATTCAAATACAAGTGTCGTGGTAAAAAACAACAACGTAAGATTGAAAATCAAATTGTCGCAGATATCATTACTAATCCCAATGTCAAAGACGTCGGTTTGCCATTTGTCGATGATGACAGTGAAGTACGTAGAATTGCGGCTGAAATTTTAGAGGCTCGGCCAGACATTAACACTGAAATCAGTTATGTTAGTCCGTCTTTAATGCTCCATGCTGGGCCTAGAGGTTTTGCTATTATTTATAATGAACAATCTCAAATCTTTTAGTAATCGTTTCTTCTTTAATTAGTGGTATATTAGACATATAGAAATAAATCACTATTAAAGGAGAAAACTCACTTGATTACATTAAAATCAGATCGTGAAATTAAAAAAATGGCTGAATCTGGCGCTGTTTTAGCTGGTGTTCACCAAGGATTACGTAAACTTATCAAACCAGGTCTCGATACTTGGAAAATTGAAGAATTTGCTGACAAATACATTACCGAACATGGAGCTACTCCCTCTGAAAAGGGATTTGATGGTTACAAATTTGGAACTTGTATTTCTATCAACGACGAAGTTGCTCATGGAATTCCCCGTAAGGGTTTAAAACTCAAAAACGGTGATCTAGTTAAAGTTGACATGTGTGTCAACAAAGATGGATTTGAAAGCGATTCGTGTTGGACTTATGCCGTTGGTGATGTAAGTCCTGAAGCCAAAAAATTAATGAAAGTTACCAAAACTGCCCTTTACAAGGGTATTGATCAAGCTCAAGTTGGTAATCGAATTGGTGATATTGGTGCTGCCATTCAAGAATATGTTGAAGATGAAAATGGTATGGGTGATGTCCGCGAACTAATTGGTCACGGAATTCAACCTTCAATTCATGAAGATCCTGCTGTTCCTGCATATGGTGAAAAAGGTCAAGGGCTTCGCTTACGTCCCGGAATGACGATTACCATTGAACCAATGGTTACACTTGGTACTTGGAAAATTAAAGATCGTTATGATGCTAAAGATGATTGGACTTATTACGTTACGGCTGACGGTTCCCTTTCAGCACAATATGAACACACTTTAGTAATTACTAATGATGGGCCTAAGATTTTAACTTCTCAAGATCCTGATATTGATGCTAAATATTTATTAAAATAATCAAAATTAAAAGCTCGATGAATTTTTTTAAAATTCATCGAGCTTTTTTTATTAATATTTTTTTCCTAAAATATCGACACTATATAATTTATCATCCATCACGGCTACATCAGGCAAATGCGCCCACTTTGCAAAACCGTTTTTCTTAAACAATCCCTGACTAGGAATATTATGAGAAAAGATAAATGCCACAATTGTATTAATTTTTAGCTTTGGTAGTTGAGCCTCAACAAACTGCAGTGCTTGTTGACCTAAACCATGGTGGTGATAATCATTAGCAAAGTAAATTGAAATTTCTGCTGTTTTACCATAAGCTGGTCTACCATAAAACGCTTCGAGCGAAATCCAACCAACGATTTGATGATTAACTTTAATTACCCAAATTGGGTAATGATCATGATTAAATTCCTGAAACCATTTTTCTCTACTGGCAACGGTTATCGGTTCGGTATCTGCAGTTGCTAAGCGACCAGGAATCGCTTGATTATAAATTTCTACAATCCGTGGAAGGTCCTTATGATCAGCAAATTCAAATTCTGCCATTTTATCTCCTACATTAATTCGCGAAGCTTTTCTTCAGCTTTTGAAATTCTCATTCTGATGATTTGTTTAAGTCCCAAAATCACGATTGAAACAATTACAACAGTGAAAATCACGGTAAAAATGGTTGCTCCTAATTGAATTCCAAGTAGATGTAAAGATCCACCTTCAAAAAAACCACTTTCTGAAATCGTTGGATTAACTGCTTTACTGGCAAATAATCCAGTTAGAATACTTCCAACAATTCCAGCAATTCCATGACAACCAAAGGCGTCCAAAGTATCATCAATTTTAATGATTGGCTTAACCTTATTAATGAATAAGTAACTTGCCAAAGTAGCAACTAACCCAATTACCATTGATCCAGTGATTGTTACGTAACCACAGGCTGGCGTGATGGCAACTAACCCACAGACTGCCCCGGAACAAATTCCTAATAATGAAGCATTTTTCTTAAAGAAAACATCTAAAATGATCCAAACTAACATCGCAGTCGCCGTTGCAACTGTGGTAGTAAGCATTGCTTGCATGGCAATCGTGTTCATTCCCAATGCAGAACCAGCATTGAATCCATACCAGCCAACCCAAAGCATTGAAGTACCTAAAACTACCCAACTTAAGTTAGCTGGACTAGCATTTTGCTTAACTAAACGAGGTCCCAAGAACCATGCTAAGATTAACGCCGTAACACCAGCATTAATGTGAACAACTAGTCCACCGGCAAAATCTAGCGCACCTAATCCTTGAAGAAATCCTCCACCCCAAACCATATGTACCATTGGATAGTAAACAAATATTGACCATAAAACAACAAATGAAATCAAAAATTTAAAGTCCATCCGTCCTACAATTGCACCTACAAACAAAGCTGGTGTAATCACAGCAAACATCATTTGAAAAATAATGAACGTTACATTATTTAATTTGCCATCCGTTAATGCTGAAACAGCACCCATTTTAACGTTATGTAACATGAAATTATGTAAATCGCCAATCAAGTTCCAGTTGTTCCCAGAAAATGAAAGTGAGTAACCACAAATTACCCATAATAGAACAGGAATACTACACATGATGAAAACTGACATCAATGTATTGTTAACTTGTTTCTTAGGAACCATTCCCCCATAAAAAAAAGATAATCCTGGTGTCATAAAAAATACTAATACTGAACAAACAAAGATAAACACAATGTTAGTTGCCATGAAATAAATTCCCCCTAATCAATTAATGTTGCAAGTATATCTGTTTATTTTTAGCTTGAATAGGTTTAGTGTTATAAATCGTGACATCAAACAAAAAAGCCCAATTTTCCAAAGAAAATCGAACTTTTACTTGAAATTAATTAAGCTAATTCAGCAGCTGAATTATTAATTAAAACGCGTTTGTTAGGAACATCTACTTTGTATTCAAGTCTAACTTCTTTACCTGAAGGGGTTACGACTGTAATGATTTTGCTATCACGAATGTAACCATCAAGAATATCATCATCAGATTTAAGTACACCTTGACCATCATTGTAAATAACTTGTGAATCATCAATTCGATAAGCAATTAATCCCACAATAATTTTGTTAATTGAAACTTCTTTCATAATGTATACCTCCAACGTTTTCTTTTACTTTGTTCATCTCTAATTTAACACTCTAATTTAACACAAATTAGACTATTTTATTTAAGATAGATCTGAACGCTTAATTGTTTTAATTTGATCTCCACCAATAATTAATTCGTCACAAACATTTAAGAACAACCCGTGTTCTACTACTCCAGTTTGCTTCTTCAAATCAATGGATAATTTTTCTAAGTCAGCATCTTTTGGAATGATAATGTTAATTAAATAATTACCTGAATCAGTTTCCAATATATCACCGTTATCTTTAAAGCGAAATTCTGGTTGATATCCATTTTCCTTCAAATAACGAAAGACTCCCATTCCACCAAAAGGAATTACTTCAATTGTTAAAATATGCCCAGCTAAAGAATCGGTGTATTTACTCTGATCAACAATCCAGATATTTTGCTTAGACATATCAGCAACAAGTTTTTCAAATAGTAGTGCTGCACCACCACCTTTAATTCCGTTAAGTTGATGATCAACAACATCCGCACCATCAACCGTTAAATCTACTTGATCAATAGTGTTAACATCTAACATCCGCATGCCCAACTTTTCAGCTAATTTTTCTGTCCCCACTGAAGTTGCAACACATTGAATATCTAAATGCTCATCATTGATTCGTTGATTAATGGCTTTAACAAAGTAAGCAGCTGTTGTTCCTGATCCCAATCCCAATACAATATGGTCAGGAACAAGTTTAGCAGCATAGGCTGCAGCTTGAGCTTTTTGTTTTTCAATTTCTGTTTTAGTCATCTGATCTTGATTAATGACATTCAAAATTGCTTCTCTGGTTGGAATTGAATTCTGTGCACCTGCAACTTGAATAGTTAATGATGAAGCATGACTAGCATAAAGCATTGCTTTTCGAATATTTGACAAATCAATTTCTAGTTGTGATGCAAGAGAACCAATAAAGGTATCTCCGGCTGCAGTAGTATCAACTACCTTTGCTGGAAATGGTGGAATTAAAGCATGGTCATCTGGGGTAGCAAAAAACGAGCCACGCCCACCAACGGTGATTATAACCATCTTAATTCCTCTTTCAAAGAAGAATTTTGCATTGGCTAACATCGATGTTTCATCTTTAACTTCAATTCCAGTTAAGGTTGCTGCTTCTGATTCATTAGGAGTAATAATATCTGTTAATTTTAGTAATTCTTCTGGAAGTTCCTTAGCAGGAGCTGGGTTCAAAATCGTCTGTACGCCATGTTCTTTCGCAATCTTAAAGGCCTCAATAACTGCTGGAACAGGAATTTCCAATTGAGCAATTACACGATCAGCATTAATAATTGCCGATTTGTGGGCGTCAACATCAGTAGGAGTCATGGCCATATTTGCACCACCATAGACATAAATCGAATTTTGACCTGATTTATCAACAGTGATGTAAGCTTTTCCGGTTTCTTGATCGGTGGTTGTAATCACATCGTCAATATTCATTCCGTCTGCTTTAAAACCCTTAACCATCATTTTCGCATCTTCATCATTACCTAGTTTAGTAATAAATGTAGTGTCTGCTCCAGAACGAGCAGCTGCAATAGCTTGGTTAGCACCTTTACCACCACCATGTGATTGTTGGTAAGTATTAATAGCCAAAGTTTCACCTGGAAGGGCATATTTTTCAACATTTAGAACTTTATCTACATTAGTCGAACCGACGACAATAATTTTTTTCATCTTTGTAGCCTCCTCTTTTCCACCTTAATTATAACGCACTTTCTAATCAATGTAAGCGTTTTCTTATTTTAAAAAACTTTGTGAAATATTAAACGAAGCTTTGAAAAAACATAATTGATTTTTTGGTTGTCATGATAGGCTTTGGCCCTATAACCTTTGCATTTAAAGTTTGTGAAATAAAAATTAATCAGTAAAACACCTTGCAATCAGTAAGGAAATCTCTTACTCTTGTAAGAGCAAAGGGCAAGCAAAACAGAATTTTATCGTTCAATACACAAATTAGCAATTTTGTTAGGCTTGCTCATAAATGTAACTATATAAATTATATTTAAGAGGAGATCTATTATGGCTGAAAAAATGAAAGCTTTAGTAATGACTGGCAAACAAGAAATGAAAATGGAAGAACGTGACATTCCAACTCCAAAAGACAACGAAGTATTAATTGAAACTGCTTACGCTGGTATTTGTGGAACTGATGACGCCCTCTTTAATGGACTTCCAGGTTCAGCAGATGCTGTTCCTCCAATTGTTTTAGGACACGAAAACTCTGGTGTTGTTAAAGCTGTTGGTAAGAATGTTACTGAATTTAAAGAAGGAGACCGTGTTTCCGTTGACCCTAACATTTACTGTGGTCACTGTTTCTACTGTCACACTGGTCTTTTTGAAGAATGTGAAAACCTTTCTGCAGTTGGTGTAACTCGTGATGGTGGTTTGGAACAATACTTCACTGCTCCTGATACTGTTGTTTACCGCATTCCAGATGCAGTTTCACTTAAAGCTGCATGTTCAATGGAACCTATCTCATGTGGTGTTCACACTATGCACATCATGGAAAACATCCAACCACATATGAGTGCTTTAATCATTGGTGATGGTTTCATGGCTAAATTATTTGCTCAATTATTAAGAGCTTACGGAATCCGTAACATCACTATGACTGGTCGTCATGACGATCTTCTTGCTAAAGAACAAAAAGAATTAAAATTAACCCACGTTGTTAACACAACTAAAGAAGAAATTCCTGGTGATTACGATATCGTAATCGAAGCCGTTGGTAAGCCTGAAACTCAAGAAGCTGCCGTTAAACACACTAACAATGGTGCTCAAGTATTCATGTTCGGTGTTGGTGAACCAGGCCAAACTTTCTCAATGAACACTTACGAAATTTTCAAGAAACAATTAACTGTTAAAGGTTCAATGATTAACCCTAACTCATTCGAAGACACTCTTGCATTACTTGAAACTGGTGCAGTTGAAGTTGAACCATACCAAGCTAACACAATTAGCTTAGACCAAGTTGAAGATGTATTGAACAAGACTACACCTATGACTGGTAAGACTGTTGTTGCAGTTAACCCAAACCTTAAATAATTAAATACGAGGAGAATTTACATGGCTGTTAAAAAAAACAAAAAAACCCCTCGTACAATCTCTATGAAAGCTTCAATTATTTACTTTGTAATTTCCTTAGTAATTAACTCACTTGGTAACGTATTAACTTTAGTTACTAGTGCCAAAGTTTTCCCATCATTCTTAGGTTCTGCCTACTGGACTGCTGCGGAAACCAACTTTGGAATTGCTTTCCATTGGAACTTGTTCTGGGCTTTCTTAATTCTAGGAATTGTGATTACCGTCTTAAATGCCATTTTGGTTGGTCGTTGGGATTGGGGTCGTGCATTAGGAAACGTAATCTTCATGGTACCTTTCTCATGGTTGATTCAAACTTTCTACACCCTCTTTACCACTACCATCAAATTACCAGAAGCACATTCAATTGGCTTAATCATTCTTTATGTCTTAATTAACTTCTTTGGAGTTTCTTTAATCGCGATTGCTATCTCAATTTATCAACGAGTTAACCTTGTTTTACATCCTGCTGATGATTTGATGCAAATCTTGCGTTTCAAGTACTTTAAAGGGGCTGCTGGAAAAGCAATGTGGGCTTCATACATTCCTCCTACCATTATGGGAGTAATTGCTTTTGCCATTACTCATCAGTTTACTTACTACGGAATTGGTACCATCTTTGCATTCTTATTCCAAGGTAATATCACTGGTTTGGCTGACAAACGTGTCTTTCCTAGCTTAAAGCATCAAGCAGTTGATATTGACCCTGAACTAGAGGAATCAATTGTAGCTACTGATATTGATGATGATATCAATAAAAAGAATTAAAAAATAAAATATTAAGTATTTTAAAACGCGTAATCTTCGGATTACGCGTTTTTTTATTCTATATAATCTTTTATTTTTCAGTATTTGACATGTCCGTTTTCGCAACGTGAACAAACGTTTAAATTTCATTGACACATTTTTAATTTATGTGGTATATTCTTAAAAATTAGAATTTTAACAAACAAGGAGGAATAAAAATGAAATCTTTATTTAGAAAAAAAAGACATCACTGGTTTGTTAGAACAAAAAACTCCCTTAGCAAGAACTCTAAAAACTTGGGATCTTACCTTTTTAGGAATTGGGGCCATTATTGGAACTGGGATTTTTGTGCTAACTGGTAAAGGAGCATTAGTTGCTGGACCAGGACTAGCTCTTTCGTTTCTGTTAGCTGCTATCTGTTGTGGATTTGCTGGACTTTGTTACGCTAAATTCGCTTCAATGGCTCCAATTTCAGGATCGGCTTACACATACTCATTTGCTTTTGGCGAAATTACTGCTTTTATCATTGGATGGGACTTGATTTTGGAATATGCTCTGGGAGCTGCTACCGTTTCAATAGGTTGGTCGGGTTATCTAGTGAACCTACTCGATAACTTTGGGCTTCATATTCCAACAGCCTTAACTGCAGCTGCTGGAACTACTCCGGGAGTGCACACCATTTTTAACCTCCCTGCTTTCTTGATTATTATCCTTATCACGTGGATTCTTTCAATGGGAATCAACCAAACTAAACGGGTTAATGACATTATGGTACTTATTAAATTAGCTGTAGTTATCCTATTTATTGTTTGTACTGTTTGGTTTATCAAAACAGCTAACTTGCACCCCTTTGTTCCTTACGGTTTGTACTCTGTTCATGACGGTACTGCAGCTGGAATCCATTCCCGCTGCTTCAATCGTTTTCTTCTCATTCATCGGTTTCGAGGCTGTATCATCAAGTGCTGAAGAAACAATCAACCCTAGTAAAACTCTCCCCCGTGGAATTCTTTTATCATTATTAATTTCTACAATTCTTTACATCATGATGACCCTTATCATGACAGGAGTAGTTAAATACACAGTTTACAGCAAATAACTTAACGCACCAATCTTAGCTGTTTTAGTAAAAACTGGTCAAAGCTGGCTTTCAATGATTGTTAGTCTAGGAGCTATCTTAGGAATGACAACCGTTCTATTGGTAATACTTTATGGTCAATCAAGAATCAGTTACTCAATGGCTCGTGATGGACTCTTCCCTAAAGTATTTAGTAAAGTCGATGCTAAAAGAAAAACTCCATTTGTGGTAACTTGGTTCTTTGGAATTGTAACTGCTTTAGCTGGTGGTTTCATTAACTTGAACATCTTAGCAGAACTAGTAAATATTGGTACTTTATCAGCCTTTATTCTCGTTTCAGCTGGAATCTTAGTAATGAGATACACCCAACCAAAAGCAAAAAGAGGTTTCAAAACTCCTCTTGTACCATTCACACCAATCATGGCCATCATATTCTGTTTCGTTCTAATTGCTGGATTAAATTGGGAAACATGGTTGCGGTTCATAGTTTGGTTGATCATCGGAATGATTTTCTACTTTGTTTACGGCCGAAAACATTCAGTTTTAAATAAATAACAACATAAAAAACAGTTAAAAATCTCTACCAACACTTGGTAGGGATTTTTTGCTTGGAATTATTCAAGTCATATTATTGTAAAGACTGAGATTAAAGACCTATGCTTGACTTGGTAAGAATGGTATTTTAATAGGAATTTAAAAGGATCAATTATGAAAGCATTTGGAATTAAATCATACGGTGGTCCTGAAAATATTACTGAATTAGAGGTTGAGAAGCCTCAAATTAATGATGACGAAGTTTTAGTGGAAACTAAGGCTGAAGGAATTAATCCATTTGATTGGAAAATCGCCAAAGGAATGGTTCAAAGTTGGTTAAAATTAACCTTCCCAATCATTACTAACTCTGACTTTGCTGGTGTAATCACTAAGATTGGAAAAAATGTCCAATCTTTTAAAGTTGGAGACCGCGTAACTGGTTTTACTTTAACTGGTGCATCCGCTCAATACATCGCTGCCAAACCAAACCGCTTAGCTCTTTTACCTGATAATGTCGACTTTGTCACTGGAGCTGGAATTCCTGAAGCATCCATGACCATTTGGCAAGGAATTTTTAACCACGCCCACATTATTCCCGGTCAAAAAGTTTTAATCCAAGGTGGAGCTGGTGGACTTGGAACATTTGGAATTCAATTACTTCATCAAATTGGGGCAACTGTCTACACCACTGCTAGTGCCAAAAATAAAGATTTACTAATCTCATTAGGTGCTGACCAAGTCATTGATTATCACACCACTAACATTAAAGATGTCTTACAGGACATAGAAGTGGTCTTTGATACCATTGGTGGTGAAAGCGTCGCAGATGATTTTGCTGTTCTTAAACCGGAAGGATTGTTAGTTTCTACATTAGGTGCTAAAGCTGATGAATTAGCAGTCAAAAAGCACATTCGGGTGATTGACGAGAGTGCCGACTTTAACCATCTCGATTTACAACCAATCGTTGATTTGATTGGTAAAGGTAAAGTAAAGGTAATCATCAGTCAAACCTTCCCCTTCTCAGTTGAAGGAATCCGTAAGGCAATTGAAACAAGTCAAAGCCATCATGCCGTTGGCAAATTAATTATCGATTTTAATAAATAACAGAAATAAAATAAAGACGTCTTTAGGTAAAAGCCTAAATGACGTCTTTTTACTTATTTAATTAATTGAGCATAACGATTAAAGAAACTCTTATAACCCATGTAACAACCAATAATTGAACTAATGGAAGTAATTCCGAGTAGCATAAACGTGACCATGATTTGATATTTAATGGCTAAGACTGGGTCGGCACCAGCAAAAATCATTCCTGACATCATTCCTGGTAACGCAACTAACCCAACCGTTTTAGCGGTATCAATCGTTGGTTGTAACCCAGTTTTGATAGAATCACGAATAATATTTTTACTAGCCATCATGGGAGTTGCACCTAAAGCAAGCATTTCCATAACTTGTGAACGCCGATCTTTAAACATCGAGCTCATCGTCCGAAAACAAAGTCCCATAGCCACCATCGAATTACTAACAATCATTCCTGTTAATGGAATAATCTGTGAAGGAATAAATTTAACTGATCCATCAAGAACTAGAACTAATAAAATAACAATCGTACTCGTCACAATGGCCGTTAACGAGATTTTGAAAGAATCCTTTAATCCATTACTTCTGCCTTTAGCATTATAGGCTCCATTAAAGATAATAATGAGAATCAAACAAATCGTTAATAACCAATTATCAATTTTAAAAACGTATTTTAGTACGTATCCTACGATAAATAACTGAACCACACAACGGATTGTCGCAACAATTAAAGACTTGGCGATCCCTAAATCTTGCTTATATCCAATCCATAAAGCAAATAGTACAAAAACTCCAGTTAGGGCCAACGCTGTATTCGAAACAATTAAATTATGCATCGCCACGCACCTCTTTCATTTCTCCATCGGTAATATCATAAAGATGTTTTGCTAATTTAATTTCTTCATCATCATGAGTAATCATAATGACAGTCACTTGGTGCTTGGTGTTAAAATAATCAATCATTTTATGGACACTATCTTTACTAGCATTGTCCAATCCAGTGGTAACCTCATCTAAGATGAGGACTTTTGGCACAAACATCACATTGCGTAACAACGCAATTCGTTGTTTTTCCCCACCAGATAAACTAGTCACTTGTCGATCTAAATCACCGGCACCTAAGTCAACCGTTTGAAGTGCTTTAATCGCATGTTGTTCATCAAACGATTTTTTGCAAATCATATACGGAAATTCCAAATTTTCTCGAACAGTATCTCCAAATAAAGTGGGCTGTTGCACAGCATAAGAAACTTGACGGCGATACGAAACCGAATCATATTCCTTAATATTCTTGCCTTCAAAATAGACTGCACCAGAAGTTGGGGTCAATAATGAAGCTAGTAATTTGGCAAATGTTGATTTACCACTTCCTGAAGGTCCGGTAATTGTAACAATATCAGCCTTGTCAACTGAAAAATTAATGTCTTTGATGATTTTAGTTTGGCCAACATCATAACAAAGCTTTTTAGTCTCTAACTGTCCCATGTATTTTCTCCTATTCTCTATGTACAATCTAATTATACGCTATATTTATAATCAAGAAAAATGCCAATTAATGATGTTTACCGTTATCATGCTATAATTAGAGTAATTGATTCAAACAAAAGGAGCACAAATGAAAAACGAAAATAACAATTATCGGCCCAAAAGAAACAACTTTAATAATCGTCGTCCTAGCAATCCGGGAGTACAAGTTAAATTAGGTCAACGGGTAACCGTGACCATCAAACGGCTTGGAATTAACGGTGAAGGAGTCGGATATTACCGTCGCAAGTTAATCTTCATTCCAGGTGCACTTCCTACTGAAGTTGTTCAAGCTGATATTACTGACATTCAGCCTAAATTTTTACGTGGTGAAGTCGTTCAAATCGATAAAAAGAGTCAATTCCGAATTGAACCTCGAGATGCCTACGCTAGTGAAGTCGGTGGCTTTGAACTCGAAGATTTAGAATACAGTCAACAATTAAAATTCAAAAGAGACTTGGTTAAACAGGCCCTTAGTCGCTATCACCCTCGTGGTTTTGAAAAGTATGATGTTCGTCCCACAATCGGGATGGAAAATCCCTATGAATATCGGAATAAAGCGGCGTTCCAAGTTCGGACGAATGCTGATGGCTATGTGATTGCCGGATTATACAAAGAAGGTACTCATGAAGTTGTGAATATGCCAACTTGTTCTGTTCAATACCCATTAACTATGAAGGTCATGAGAGCTGTAGTTAACATGGTCGAAGATTTTGAGATTCCCACTTATGATGAAAAGACTAATTCTGGAATTTTAAAAACCATTGTCGTGCGTGCTGCTTTAAACACAAATGACGTTCAAGTAGTTTTCATTACCAATTCAAACAAGTTAATCAAAAAGCAAAAATTAATTATGCGGATTGCCGAAGAACTCCCTGAAGTTACTTCAATCATGCAAAACGTTAATCCTGGAGAAACTCCACTTATCTGGGGCGATGAAACCATTCATTTAGCTGGTAGTGAAACCATTACCGAAAAAATTGATGGCTTAGCTTTTGACTTATCTCCTAGAGCTTTCTTACAATTAAATTCAATCATGACGCCCAAACTTTACCACTTAGCTGGTGAAGCCTTGAACCTCGATGCAAGTGATTATTTAGTTGATGCTTATTCCGGAGTTGGAACCATTGGACTAACGTTAGCTAATCAAGTTGCCGAAGTTCGTGGAATGGATACGGTTAAAGAAGCAATTGAAGATGCTAACGAAAATGCTAAAATCAATCACATTGATAATGCAGAATATTTCTACGGTAAAGCCGAAGATGTCCTTCCTCAATGGATGGCAGCTGGTTGGCGTCCAACCGCTTTAGTAGTTGATCCACCACGAGTTGGATTAGATCAGGCGTTGATTGATACTATTTTACAAACTCGTCCAGAAAAGTTTGTGTACGTATCATGTAATCAATCAACTTTAGCCCAAAATTTAGTGCAATTAACTAAATCATATAACGTTGATTATCTACAACCAATTGATATGATGCCACAAACCCCTCACGTCGAAATCGTCGTTAAATTTACCCTTAAAAAATAGGAGGAATCTGTTTTATGGATCCATTTTTCAATGGGAATAATGATGAAAATAATCAAGATGAAGAAGAAAAGAAAGCATTCTATTCTTTACTACCTAGCAACTATGCAATCGTTACTAATGGTGAAAACACAAAAGTAAATAAAGTCGGATTTTCATATACTTCCCTATTTTTTGGTGTTTTACCTGCTTTTTTAAGATCTGATTGGTACAACTTAGCTTGTATGATTGGAATCCAACTATTTTTTTCAATGTTGGTTACCTTTGTAACTGGGATTGGTTTAGATCAAGCCTCCGAATCACTTAGCTTTTTATTTCAGGTTATTTGGGGATTTATTTATAACTTAATGTATTTTAGACATCTTCAAAACATTGGTTATAAAGCTGGCACTCCAGAATCACTCAAGTTACTAGTTGAAAATCATTATTTCAAAGTTAAACGCAAATAAAAAATCCCCTTCTAACGAAGAGGATTTTTTGTTATTCAATTTTATAAGAATGCAGTAACTGTTGCTGCAAGAATAATCAAAGCTAAACCGATAAGCGTTGCAACCATTTCTTTGGTTGTTTTCTTTTGGTGAAGCATGTAAATTCCACTAAGAGTTGCAAGAACAACACTAGCTTGTGAAAATACAAAGGCTGTTGATAATCCTAAGAAAGCTGGTTGAGCTGCTACTAAGTAAGCTAACGCAGCAATTCCAAAGAAGAAACCAGCAACAATTTGTTTATATGAAACAGATTCTTTAAAGACGTTTTCTGACTTAAGGTTCATCAAACTGTAAATTACAGCCATCAATAACATTCCAAGAGTTTGTGGTAAGAATGCTTCCAAACCATTCATTGGAGCAGTTCTAGGAATAAAACTATGTGCCCAGTTTAGGTTTTCAATTTGTGGTGCAGCTGAGTACAACCAGTAACCTATTACCCCAATTAATTGATAAATCGTAGCTTTTCTTAAAGCAGCTACGTCAGTATTTTCTTTGTTTGAGCTCCAGGTAGTTAAAGTAGCACCAAGAATAATTACTACTAATGCAATAATTCCAATCACTTTGTGCATAATCCCAGGCCAACTACTTAAAGCAAAGGCACCCCATGAAGTAGTTGCAATCAATTGAAATGCCGTTGTAATAGGCATAACCCGTGATGAACCAACTAATGAATATCCTTTAAAGGCCATGATTTGACCGAATCCCCAACCAAGACCAGAAAGAATTCCGAAGACTAAGTTCCAACCCATTGGGAAACCGCATCCTGTAAAGAGAAATACAATAAATGCCACAATTATGGCACCTATTGTTGCACCTAGAATTTGGTTTGAAGGTTTACCACCAATTTTTGATGAAACTGTGGGAAAGAATCCCCAACCAAGAATCGGAATAATCCCAATTAATAAAGCTAACATTATTATATCCTCCAATATTTATCTGTTTTTACGAATTTAATTACACGTTCATTGTAACGCACTGAAACTTTATATGAAAACGGTTTCAACGAAAACTTTAATTTATTTCTGGTTTAAAAGTCTGGGCTGCCTTGACTGCTCGTTTCCAACCATGATAAAGTTTTTCTCTTTCTTGAGAACTAATTTCGGGGGTGAACAGCTTACCAGGTTCATGAATCGATTTTACTTCATCAATATCTTTCCAGAATCCAGTTGCCAAGCCAGCCAAAACAGCTGCTCCAAAGGCCGTCGTTTCTTCATCCGCCGCTCTTTCAACTGGTTTATCTAAGATATCAGCTTGAAATTGCATCAAATAACTATTCCGACTAGCCCCACCATCAGCTCCAAGTTGTGAAATTTTAATGTTGGCATCTGCTTCCATCGTATCAATAATATCTTTGGTACTATATGCAATCGACTGGAGGGTTGCCTTAACGATATCATCATCATTTGTTCCGCGAGTAATTCCAAAGATTGCACCCCGGACGCTTGAATCCCAGTATAGAGCACCTAATCCTGTAAAAGCAGGTACCAAATAGACTTCATTATCATTATTTGAACGTTTTGCCGCAATTCGTGAACCAGGAATACTACTAATCAATCCTAATTTGTCACGAAGCCACTTCAATGCACTTCCAGCCGTAAAAATCGATCCTTCTAATGCGTAATAAACTTTTCCATTCATTCCATAGGCAATCGTTGTTAATAATTTTTCATCTGAAATTTCTGGTTTAGTACCAGTGTTCATCATGATAAAAGCACCATCACCATAGGTACTTTCTACCATCCCTGGTTCAAGCCCCATTGATCCAATCAATGCTGCTTGTTGATCCCCAGCAATTCCTGCAATTGGCACTTGAACTCCATAAAATTGATAATTCTCGGTTGTTCCATAAACCTCATCAGAAGCATGGACCTCAGGTAACATTTGCACTGGAATATGCAAAATATCTAAAATATCTCGATCCCATTTCAATTCGTGAATGTTATAAAGCATTGTCCGGCTGGCATTACTGTAATCAGTAATATGATATTTTCCATCTGATAACTTCCATACCAGCCAACTGTCAATCGTTCCAAACAGTAATTCACCTTTTTCAGCCCGTTCTTGGGCTCCTTCAACGTGATCTAAAATCCAACGAACTTTGGTGGCTGAAAAGTATGCATTCAACACCAATCCCGTTTTTTCCCGAATTAAATCACTGTAGCCTTCCTCACGAAGTTGTTTAGCAATCCCAGTAGTTTGTTTTGAAAGCCATCCAATCGCATTATAAATTGGTTTACCGGTGTTTTTGTCCCATACAACGGTTGTTTCTCGTTGGTTAGTAATTCCAATTGCTCTAATCTTTTCAGGATGAATTCGGGCGTCAATCATGGCACTAGAAATTGCTGATAAAACAGAACTCCAAATTAAATCAGGATCTTGTTCCACCCATCCATTTTTGTCATTTTTTTGGGACAATGGTTTCGTACTTTCAATTACCTTGCGACCACTATAATCATAAAAAACGGCTCTAGTACTTGTTGATCCTTGGTCAATTGCTAGTACATACTTAGTTTCGTCATCTTCCACAAGTTTCCCTCCTTTCTGCTTTTAATTTGTTTAATCATCAGATCTGTTTAGCAACAAAAAAGAAGCGACATTTGTCACTTCTCTTTTACCGATTAACTAATTAACGTTTAATTTGAACACGAATATCAGCATCAACTTCTACAGGTTCAACTTCTTCTTTGTAGTCAAAGTCAGCTTCTTTAAAGTATTTTTTCATTTCATCGTTAATCACGTTAAGATCACGAACATCACCATTTTGGCGATTAATTAAAATCGTGTATTCGTTAGTATCTTCATCAACGTTTTCAAAGTTATAAATTACATCGACAGTATTCAAAATTTCTTGAATCATTTGACGTTCAGACATTTCCATAATTATGTATCCCCTTAATTGTTTTCTATCCTTATAGATTAGTCCAATTGTTCTGCTTTGTAAACAAAAATAGCTTGCAAATGAAAGTGAGTCTAAAACAGTGATATAATAGGCATACTGAATACAGATAAAAGGACGTGAAATAATGGAAAACAAACGTGTAATTAATCTTGATAATGCCGATAATGTTCGTGAATTAGGTGGCTATCAAACAATGGACGGTCACCACATTAAATGGCATAAGTTACTTCGTTCTGGTAGCTTAGGCTTCATTAATGATCGCGAAGTTCAATTTTTAGAAGATTATGGAGTCCGTTATGACGTTGATCTTCGCTCTGCTCAAGAGGTCAAAGATGTTAAAGATCTTGTTGATGGTAGCAAACTTCACTATATTTTTGATCCCGTCTTTAACGAAGATCGAACTGATAATTCCCAAGACCCAGAAGAATTTCATCAACTTGTAGAAGAACATCCCGAATATGGAATGCAACACATGGAAGAGGTATATCGCCAAATGATTACCCAAGCTCCTTGTCGTAAAGCATTCCATGAATTATTCATGGTCTTATTAGAAAATAAAATTGACGGTCAATCAGTCCTTTTCCATTGTACTGCTGGAAAAGATCGGACCGGAATGTCAGCTGTTTTCATTTTAGCTGCATTAGGTGTCGATATGGAGACCATCCGTAAAGACTATATTCTTACCAACGATGTTGTCAAAGATGTGATTGGACGAAAAGTCCAAGAAGTTCGAACAGCTGGTTTTTCTGAACACGCTGCTAACAATTTAAAGACCCTATACAGCGTTAACATGGTCTTCTTGGATGCTGCTTTAGAGGAAATCACAAAACATTATGGTAACATGCAGAATTTCTTACATGATGGTTTAGATTTAACTGATGAAGATATTGATAAACTTAAAACTTATTATTTAGATTAAAATTGTCGAATTTTAAGTGTTATGTTAAGATTACTGTATTAAATAGTTTTATTTCTGTGATGTCAGAGAATTGGCGGTTGCTGCAAGCCATGCAGGAAATAAAATGAATTACCTAACCTTTAAAAATTAAATATTAATGAGTGTAGACTTCGGTCTAAACGTGGGTGGTACCGCGCAAATTTGCGTCCCTATAGCAGTTGCTATAGGGATTTTTTTACACTCAAATTGGAGGATAACATGGATATTTTAGAAGATTTACAATGGCGTGGTGCCATTAATCAAGAAACTGATGCTGAAGGTTTAGCCAAAGAAATTGCTGACCATAAAATTGCCCTTTACTGTGGTACTGATCCCACTGGTAACAGTATGCACATCGGTCATTTAATTCCCTTCATGATTTTGGAACGATTTGCTCGTTACGGTCATCACCCTTACATTTTAATCGGTGGTGCCACTGGTTCGATTGGTGATCCTAGTGGCCGAAAGTCGGAACGTCAACTTCAAACCATGGAACAAGTTCATCATAATGAAGTTGCTTTAACCAAACAGATGAAAAAACTCTTTGGTAGAAACTCTGATATTACCATCGTTAACAATTACGATTGGACTAAAGACGTTAGTTTACTTGATTTCTTGCGAGACTACGGAAAGTTATTCAACGTTAACACCATGTTAGCGAAAGACGTTGTTGCTAGTCGTTTAGATCAAGGAATTTCTTTCACAGAATTCACTTACCAAATTCTCCAAGCCTTTGATTTCTACCACCTATACAAAAATCATCACGTACAACTAGAAATTGGTGGTTCTGACCAATGGGGAAACATTACAGCTGGAACTGATCTAATTCATCGTTTAGCTGGTCCTGATGCTAAAGTATTTGGTTTAACGATTCCATTAATGGTTAAAGCCGATGGAACTAAATTCGGTAAAACAGCTGGTGGTGCTGTCTGGCTTGATCCAGAAAAAACATCTACTTACGAATTTTACCAATTCTGGTTTAACCAAGATGACCGTGACGTTATCAAATACTTGAAATACTTTACTTTCTTGGATAAAGACCAAATCGATGCTTTAGCTGAAAAAGTGAAGGCCGAGCCTTGGAAACGTGAAGCCCAAAAAGTCCTAGCTGAACAAGTCACTGAATTCGTGCACGGTAAGGAAGCTGTAGAAAATGCGGAACGAATTTCTGCCATCCTCTTCAAAGGTAATGTCCAAAAACTTTCAACCGCTGAAGTTGCGCAAGCCTTTAATGGGGTTCCTACTTCAGAAATTAGTAACACTCCAATTAACATCGTTGACTTAATCATGGAACTAGGCGTTGACAAGTCAAAACGACAAGCTCGTGAAGACGTTACTAACGGTGCTATCACCGTTAATGGAGTTAAAGTAACTGATGTCGAAACTGAAATTAATCCTGCTGACAACTTTGACGGTAAATACGTAATTGTACGTCGCGGAAAGAAGAAACATTTCTTAGCAAAAGTTAAATAACATCACGAAAAAAGCTAATCACAAAATTTGTTGTGGTTAGCTTTTTTTATATATTCTTATTTAGCAACATTCCATAAAGGTTGTTCACCTTCTGAAACTCTAACAATTTCACTAGCGGCATCATAGGCCATCCGATTCATGCATTCAACCGTATTTGAAGCAATATGAGGAGTTAATAATACATTATCTAAACTTAAGTAAGCTACGTGGTGCTACTTTCATATAATCAAGTCCCCAAACGTTCCAAGACTGAGTAATATCAGTTGAAACAGCAAGTAGTGTAGGAACGTACATCAAAGGCAATAAAAATTATCCGTAACAACGCTCGACCATAAACCATTTTCAATCTCTCGATCAACTACTACAGTTGAAATATTGTTGAATAAGTTTTCTTCTAAAAGATTTAAGTTAGTATTTAACGGTTGCAAAATTATTCCACCAAAAATATGCTGTGTACTAATTGATAAAAGCATTTCCAATTCATTTTTTAAATCATTATTAGAGTCAAGCATTACTGCTGTATAGCCTTTTTTTCTTAATGATGAACTAACTCCCTTAAATATTTCAGTCGAAAAATAATCGTTAACGTTAGCTACTAACACAGCAATTAAATTACTTTTTTTGTTACTAAATTTCTTGCTGCCTCATCAGGGGTATACTTTAATTTTTTAATCGCATCTTTAACTTTTTCGGCTGTTTTTAACGATAGGTGCTTATTTTTACCATTTAGATATCTCGAAACAGTTGCACTTGATACTCATGAAAGTTCAGCCACATCACGCATTGTTACATTATTTTTCATTTTTTCACCACTTTTATAATATTTTATAATTATTTTAATTATACGATTTTTATTTAGTCTTTTGAACTTCGGTAAAAAAAACTACATTATCTGCTATGTTACTTAATTTAACCTAACAGGTAGTGTAGTCTTTTTTTACTTAAATTATAAACTTTGCGTTGTAAATGATTGTGATTCTAAAACTTGTAAGATTGCTTCCACTGTATCTAAAGAGGTAAATAATGGAATATCGTGAGAAATAGCAGCACTCCGAATGCGAGCACCATCATCTTCACTTTCCTTTTCGTTCGAAATAGTATTTACCACCATTTGAATCTTCTAATCCATCATTTGTTTTAATAAACTATCTTCTTCGCCCAGCTTACCAACTGTAGTTACGGGAACACCAGCCTTTTCAAGGGCTTTGGCAGTTCCTTCAGTGGCTAAAATTTGGTAACCTAAATCCCAAAAACGTTTTGCTAGAGCATCCGTTTCTGCTTTATCGCCATCTTTAACAGTAAACAAGATTTTACCGTGATCTGGGACATGAAGTTTTGCGGCTTCAAAGGATTTGTAAAGTGCCTTAGACAAAGTAACATCAGAACCCATCACTTCCCCCGTTGATTTCATTTCGGGTCCCAATAAGCTGTCAACATCATTTAATTTTGAAAATGAGAAGACTGGTGCTTTCACATGGATTAATTTACTTTCTGGTGCAAGACCTGATTTGTAACCTTGTTTTGCTAAGGATTGACCCAAAATAATGTTAGTTGCTACTTGCGCCATTGAAATTCCGGTTACTTTACTCAAGAACGGAACGGTCCGACTAGCACGGGGGTTAACTTCGATTACATAAACTTCTTCATTATGCACAATAAATTGAATATTCATTAAACCGATACAACCCAGTTCAAGAGATAATTCTTTTGTATACTTAATAATTTGATCTTTAACCTTTTGGGAAAGAGTTTGCGCTGGGTAAACAGCCATTGAATCTCCAGAATGGACACCAGCTCTTTCGATATGTTCCATAATTCCAGGAATCAAAACGTCTTTTCCATCACTAATGGCATCAACTTCACATTCTTTACCAGTTAAATATTGATCAATTAAGACCGGATGATCGTTAGAAACTTTTACGGCATTCCGCATGTAGTTTTCCATGTCGGCACGTTTGTTAACGATTTCCATCGCCCGTCCACCAAGCACATAACTAGGACGAACAACAATTGGATAACCAATTTCATCCGCACATTTAATGGCTTCGGCAACAGTACTAGCAATTCCCCCAGTTGGTTGTGGAATTCCAAGTTTTTTGATAACTTTATCAAATTCATCCCGATCTTCTGCCCGATTTAAATCAGCCACTGAAGTTCCTAGAATTTTAACACCGCGTTTGGCAAGTGGTTCAGCTAAGTTAATGGCAGTTTGTCCCCCGAATTGAACGACAACTCCCTTAGGTTTTTCTAAATCAATCACATTCATAACTTCTTCCACTGTAAGTGGTTCGAAATAAAGTTTGTCTGAGATCGAAGAATCAGTCGAAACCGTTTCTGGATTATTATTCATAATAATAGATTCGTAACCGGCCTTTTTGATGGCTTCCACTGAATGAACGGTAGCGTAATCAAATTCGACCCCTTGTCCAATTCTAATTGGACCTGAACCCAAGACTAAAACTGATTCTTGATCTGTCTTCACACTTTCATTTTCTAATTCGTAAGTACTGTAAAAGTATGGTGTTTCTGATTCAAATTCACCAGCACAAGTATCAACCATTTTGTAAACTGGAATAATGTCGTTTTTAACTCGCAAATCACGAACTTCATCTGCGGTTTGATTCCATAATTTAGCAATGTTTTCGTCCGAAAAACCGTTTCGTTTGGCAATCCGTAAAAGATCAACATCGTTAATCCCTTCCCGTAAAGCCTCTGCTATTTCATAAATATGAAGTAATTTATCAAGGAAGAAAATATGAATCTTAGTCATTTCCGCTAATTTTTCAATTGAATAACCCCGTTTGATTGCTTCATAGAGATAGAATAAACGGTCATCTTGAGCCTTCACAATGCCACAATCTAATTCCTCATCACTTAAGTTAGCTAATTCAGGATCATCCATGTCAGTTAAATCAATATCTAATGAACGCACGGCTTTTAGAATTGAACCTTCAATGTTTCGGTCAATCGCCATTGCTTCACCAGTGGCCTTCATTTGTGTTCCTAAAGTTCTGTCAGCCTTTGTGAACTTATCAAATGGCCAACGAGGAATTTTACATACGACATAATCTAAAGCAGGTTCAAATTCTGCATAAGTGGTTCCCGTAACTGGATTCATAATTTCATCTAAGTTTAAACCAACTGCGATTTTAGCAGCTACTCGAGCAATCGGATAACCAGTTGCTTTTGATGCTAAAGCACTTGAACGACTAACTCGTGGATTAACTTCAATCACATAGTAATTCATACTATTGGGATCTAAAGCTAATTGAACGTTACAGCCCCCTTCAATTTTAAGGGCACGAATAATTTTCAAAGCAGCATCACGTAACATTTGCACTTCATCATCAGAAAGAGTTTGAATTGGAGCAAAAACAATTGAATCTCCTGTATGAATACCAACGGGATCGAAGTTTTCCATGTTACAAACCACCATTGCATTATCAGCGGCATCTCGCATTACTTCAAATTCAATTTCTTTGTAACCAGCGATACTTTGTTCAATTAATACTTGAGTTACTGGTGAGAGATATAAACCATTGTCAGCAATTTCACGGAGTTGTGCTTCATTATCAGCAATTCCACCACCTGTTCCACCCATCGTAAAGGCTGGACGAACAATCACTGGATAACCATGTTTTGAAGCAAAAGCAACCGCTTGATCAACGGTGTTAGCAATTACTGATTTGGGAACAGGTTGCTTTAAGTCCCGCATTAATTGACGGAATTGTTCCCGATCTTCGGCTTCGTTAATGGCCTTCAAATCAGTTCCTAATAATTTGATTTTCATTTCATCAAGAATTCCTGAATCAGATAATTCTTTGGCCATGTTCAAACCTTGTTGGCCACCAAGCGTTGGTAAAATGGCATCAGGGCGTTCTTTTCTCAAAACTTGAGAAACAAAATCAAGGGTCAATGGTTCAATATAAACTTTATCAGCAACTTCTTTATCAGTCATGATGGTAGCTGGATTAGAGTTTACCAACACTACTTCATAACCAAGTTCTTTTAAAGCAAGACAGGCTTGGGTTCCTGAATAATCAAATTCAGCGGCTTGGCCAATAATAATCGGACCAGAACCAATTACCATAATTTTTTTAACATCTGTTCTTTTAGGCATTATTCGCTCACCTTTCTTGTCCAATCGAGTTGCTTATCGTCCATCATCTTCATGAAAACATCAAAAAGATAATCAGCGTCATGTGGTCCCGGAGCAGCATCTGGATGAAATTGTGCAGAAAAAGCTGGTAGCTTAGTATGTTGTAGACCTTCCACTGTTCCATCGTTGATTTCTTCTAAAATGACTTTTAAATCTGTTCCTTTAACTGAGTCACGGTCAACCATATAACCATGATTTTGTGAAGTAAAATCAATTCGTCCAGTTTCTAGGTTACGGACGGGATGATTAAACCCACGATGACCAAATTTCATTTTTTTAGTTTTAGCACCATTAGCAAGGGCAAACAATTGGTTACCCATACAAATTCCAAATAAAGGATATTTTTGTTCAGCTTGTCGAATCATTTCAAGCGTTGATTCTGGCACGTCAGTTGGATCTCCAGGTCCATTTGTAAGCATGACCCCATCTGGATTAAAGTTTTCGATGTCTTGAATTGTCGCAGTTGGAGGAAGCACGACTACATCACAATCACGTTTGGCTAATTCACGTAAGATTGAATATTTAAGACCAAAATCAATTACGACTACCCGACGTCCCATTGCAGGAGCAGGATATGCATTACTAGTGGCACTTTCTGGAATTTCATTATGACTTAATTCAGTCGCTTTTAATTTAGCAACACTATCATCATCAATGTGATTTAAAATGGCAGCCTTCATTGCTCCATGTTCACGAATGTGTTTTGTGATTGCACGAGTATCAATTCCACTAATTCCAGGAATGTTTTCTTGTTTTAAATATTCTGGAAGGGTCATACTCATTCGCCAGTTAGCAGTTCGACGTGCAATTTCACTGACAACTACCCCTTTACAAGTAGGTGTTGCTGATTCTAGGTTGTCTCGATTAATCCCGTAGTTTCCAATCAAGGGATAGGTAAACATTAAAATTTCACCATTGTATGATTGGTCTGAAATTGATTGTTGATACCCGGACATTCCGGTACTGAAAACTAACTCACCGACTGTTTCCTTGTCGCCACCGAAAGCTTCCCCAGTATAAATATTTCCGTCTTCTAAGACTAAGTACCGTTTTTTCATGCCATCCTCCAAATTTTAGACAAATAAAAAGCTACTAACCAGTTTCCGAGTTAGTAGCCCAATTGATTATCATTATTAGCTTTCAATTGGTTCCTCACTGGAAACTTTAAATTGACAATATGCGTAGTGTTAATCAGATGATTTTGACATCTCACGGGATGCACTTAAAACCATCAGTTCTTTTCTCATAATCTTACTTTTAAAAGGTGCAAAAGTCAAGATAGATTACAAAAAGCGATTTAACTCAGATAGAATTCAATCGCTTTTTTAGACTAATTTATAAAAAATATTTATTATTTATCTTCGTTTCTCTTTTTTGGATGTAAGCTGATTCCT
>NZ_AYYM01000029.1 GCF_001436035.1 Fructilactobacillus sanfranciscensis DSM 20451 | reverse complement strand
CAAATATTGACTTCAATCCAATTTAAAGGATTCATATTAACCAGCCCAAATTGTAACTCAATTAGAGCAGTCAAATTGTGCTTTTTACTTTATAATGAAAGATGGAAATACAGCTGGTTATATGAAACTTAATTTTGCTGAAGCTCAAACGGAAACTTACGATGGAGAATCAGTTGAAATTGAAAAATTATATGTTTTACCCGCTTTTAAACGCCAAGGGCTCGGTCGAAAATTATTAGAGTTTGCGGAAGAAACTGCTAAACAAGACCATGCAGAGTATCTTTGGCTTGGGGTCTGGAGTGATAATGATAAAGCATTAGCCTTTTATCACGAGATTGGTTTTAAACAAACAACTACTCATACCTTTAATTTAGGTGATGATCCTCAAACTGATTTCGTAATGGTCAAAAAATTACAAAAATAATCATTAGTTAGGTGAGATGAATGAATAAAGAAGAAAAATTAGTGATATTAGAAAAATTAGTTAGTTTTAACACCTCAGAAGGTAACGAACTTGCCGAGGCTCAATATTTACAAGACTTGTTGTTAGAACACGGAATCGAAAGTGAAATTGAAAATTTAGGCAATCATGAAGCTAATTTAATTGCAGAAATTGGAAACGGACAAAAACCGGTTTTCACGATTAGTGGACATTTAGATACAGTGGCGGTCGATGTCGATAAATGGGATACTGATCCATTTACTTTAGTTCGTAAAGACGGCCAAATGTATGGAAGTGGTGTGACTGACATGAAAGGTGGCACTGCTGCATTAGTGATTGCCATGATTACTCTAAAAGATGCTGAGTTTCCATTGAATGGAACGTTACGTTTAGTTTTAACGGCCGGCGAAGAATCAAATATGCACGGTTCTCACCAATTATATGCTGACGGAGCCATGAATGATTCAGACACGCTTTTAATTGCTGAACCAACTGGCTACCGGACAGTTTACGCCAACAAGGGTGAAGTCGACTTTAAGATTACCGCACAAGGAAAAGCCGCACATAGTTCACGGCCTAACTTTGGGATTAATGCGATTCAAAATTTAATGGATGTTTTAGAATTAATCAAAACGAAAGTTGAAGCTCGAGCTGAACAAAATCAAGATGATGTTTTAGGGAAAACAACCTTTACAGTCGATATCTTCAAAGGTGGAATTCAAATTAATGCAATTCCCGCAAATGCTGAAGCTGAAATTAACACGCGGATTGTGCCTGAATATTCTAATGATGAAGTTATGGCAGATGTGAAAGCCGTTGTTGATGAGTTTAACCAAACTCATGCTGGTGAAATTGAAATTGAAATTTTAATGAACATTCCTCCAGTTATCGGAAATCCAGAATCAAAATTAATTAAAGACATTATTAAAATTGCTACTCCTTACATGAAAAACACCGAATACACTCCTTCAGAAAAACAACAGGGGAAAGAAATGCAAGCTAAGCAGGGATTCAATCCTTTTTCAAATGATAAGTTTGATGTATTGAGTGGTGCTGGCGGAACGGATGCTTCTGAGTTACTTAAAGATAAATTAATGGGAACTAACTACGCCGTCTTTGGTCCAGGTAACCCATTGAAAATGCACCAAACCAATGAATATGCTTCAGAACAAATGTGGTTTGATTTTATTGATATTTATGAAAAATTGTTTAAAGAACATTTGTGATAAAATAAATAATAAGATTTACATAAAAAAGTCAGAAATTAATGAACATCTTTCAGTTTGGCGAGCTAAATTCGTTTCACTGGAAAAACAAGATGTGAAAATCGAGGTGTTTTAAAATAGATAAATATTATATTGTTGATCAATCATTGTTACCAGATACGTTTAGTAAAGTGATTGAAGCACGCCAATTATTAGATAGTGGCAAAATCAAAAGTATTAGTGAAGCGGTTAAAAAAGTTGGAATTAGTCGGGGAAGTTTTTATAAATACAAAGACTTGGTTTATGAAACTGACGAAGCCAACTGGAATCGTAAGGCCGTCATTTCTTTAATGTTAGATGATCAACGTGGGATTCTTTCGGCTGTTTTGAAGAAGTTTGCCGATAGTAAGGCCAGTATTTTGACGATTAACCAAAATATTCCGATTCATAAAGTTGCGAGTGTAGTAATTTCTTTGGATTTGAGCACGATGGAAATTACGATTGACGAATTATTACAATCAATCAAAGATGTAGATGGAACTAGTAAAGTTAATTTAGTTTCAATTGAATAAGCAAAAAAACAACTGTGAATTAATTTCACGGTTGTTTTTGTAATTTGCAGAGGAGTTTAAAATGAATATGTTAGATCAAACAATCGATTATATAAAGGAAAAATATGCGGTAATTGGTGAACGGACTTTTAAAGAATTTCCGCACTATTTAACGTTTAGACACAAACAAGATAACAAGTGGTTTGCATTGATAATGAATGTTCCAATGAATAAATTAGGATTAGAAGGAACCCAAGAAGTGTAGATAATTGATTTAAAATTAAATCCAGAATTAATTGGATTGTTACAGCAGAAAAGGGGCTATTTTCCTGCTTATCATATGAATAAAGAACATTGGAGTAGTGTGATTTTGAATGATGAGACTGATTTTGCTGAACTGAAAAATTTGATTGATGACAGTTATCAAATAACTAATAGTTAGCAAAAGAGGTATAAATAATGAATGAAAAATATTTAAAAGTACCAACGGTCGGTGAAATTATCAGAGAAGAATTTTTAAAGCCCTTAAATTTATCTGGTTATGAGTTGGCTAAAAGAATGCAAGTTTCGTATTCAAGAATCAACGATATTCTTAATGGAAAGCGCCAAATTACAATTGATACAGCAATTCGTTTCAGTATTGTGTTTGGAACATCGATTGAGTTATGGACCAGTTTACAGGCAGATATTGATGCTAGAAATGCAGAATTGATAGTCAAAAATGAAAAATATCGGAATTTAAAGCAAATTACGGTTGGGTAAATTATGTACAAAAAGCACTAACGACATTCATTATTGAATGTCATCAGTGCTAAAAATTGGTTGTTTATTCAATGCGTTAGTAAATTGTTCCAATATGTTTAAATCTGGAACTGATACTTTATCAGGATTATCTAATTCAGCTACAGCACCGTCAATTTTAACGAAATCAAATTCGTCATCTAACATTTCGCCCAACTTAGTGTTTAAATCAACTAAGTCCTTGTTAGTTTCTTTACGATCAGCGGCTTCTTTTTCAATGTTCAATTGAATGGTATTTAAATCATAAAGGTTAATTGAGTTGGCAAGCTTCCAGAATAAATCAAGTTGTTCATCATATTCAAAAATCTTTTTCATGCCAGCTAAGTTATCATTTACAATGTGACGATTATATCCATCTTCATCGTAACCGCATTAATGTTTAGATACAACGAAAAAGGATTCCAGCAGTACTGGAATCCTTTTGTTTTAGTCTTTTTTAGTATCTTGAGAAACGTCATTGGCATGCTTACGTTGGTAAGTAGCAATGTTTTTGTATTCTGGTTTGAGGTAACGACTTAAGCGAATGTAAATTGGAATTAATTCACGGTAGGCTTCGTAGTTCTTAGGGTTAGGCTTGTGAGTATTGGTAACACCAACAAACTTGCTAACATCGTATAAACTACTAATCATACCAAGACTGTACATTCCAAGAGTAGCAGCACCTAAAGCGGTTCCTTCAAAACTTTCAGGAATTTTAACGTCTTGTTCAAAAATATCAGCTAACATTTGACGCCAAAGTTTAGAACGGGCAAATCCACCAGTTGCTTGAATCTTCTTGGGTTCACCAACAACTTCTTCAAGGGCAAGCATAACTGTGTATAAGTTATAAACAATTCCTTCAAGGGCAGCCCGAATCATGTTAGCACGGGTGTGTTTACGAGTTAAACCAAAGAAGGTTCCGCGAGCATCTGCATCCCAGATAGGAGCACGTTCACCACCTAAGAATGGAAGGAAGATTAAACCATCTGAACCAGCGGGAACGGCAGCAGCAATTTGGGTCAATAAATCATAAGCATCGAGATGCATTTGTTCAGCCGTAACTTTTTCTGGTAAACAAAGTTGATCACGAACCCAACGGAAGACGATTCCACCGTTGTTAACTGGTCCACCAACGACCCACATGTTTTCAGAAAGGTAGTAACAGAACACACGACCTTTAGGATCAATCGTTGGTTTATCAGTAACGACCCGGACAGCACCAGAGGTACCAATGGTAACGGCAACTACACCAGGTTGAATAGCATCAACTCCTAAGTTAGCTAATGGACCATCAGAAGCTCCGATGACGAATGGAGTTTCTTTGTTAATTCCAATCATATTAGCGTAGTGGTCAACCATTCCTTTGAATTGGTAAGTTGTATCAACTAATTCGGGAAGTTGATCACGGGTTACGCCAGCTACTTCTAAGGCTTGGTCATCCCAATCCATAGTAAAGATGTTAAATAAACCAGTGGCATCGGCAATTGAGTAGTCTTCTTTTAATTCACCAAAGAGTTTGTAGTTAATGTATTCTTTGATTCCAACAAAGTAACGAGTTTTTTTGTAAATATCTGGTTTTTCATTACGTAACCACATGATTTTAGTTAATGGGGTCATTGGATGAGTAGGAACTCCAGTTTTTTTGTAAAGTTCCATACCAATTCCGTTTTCTTTTAACTCGTCAGCATATTTAACGGCCCGGTTATCAGCCCACGTAATTGCACGAGTAAGTGGTTTGTAATTTTCGTCTAAACAAATCACACTGTGCATAGCACATGAATATGAGACACCTTTTAAGCTACCATGTTCTAAATCAGCTTTTTCTAAAACATGATTTAGTCCTTCAATCATGGCACTAAAAATTTCTTCTGGATCTTCTTCAGCCATATCAGCTGTATCTTGATATAAAGGATAGAGGTCGTTTGAATAACCTTTAACGTTTCCATCTTCATCATACAAAACCGTTTTGACACTGGTAGTACCAATATCAACACCAATTACGTATTCCATAATAGTGTTCCCCTTAATAAGTTAGTAAATTCATTTAAAAAGCTTTAATTTAAAGTTTTTGTAGCGCTTACATTATATTGGAGTGAGGGATACAATTCAATCAAGCACATCTTAAGTTTCGGTTACTTTTCAGAAAAGAAAGCTAGTTTTTATTCACTTATGACTAACATAACTGATAATGTTAAAATAAATATTAATTGTTTATTAAATTTAAAAGATGCTATTTATTGGCAGTGGAGTTGAAATGAGTAAACTTAGTCGAAAGGCTTATCAACAGCAGCAACGAGTTAGTCGTCGTCAGAAATGGATGATAATCATGGGACTGTTGTTATGTCTATGTGTGATTGGATTATTAATCTTTCAACATATTGCGGGACAAAGGCAGCAACAAAAGCAATTTCTAACGAAACATTCAGTTCGGGGGTTAATCATTAATCAAAATGATTCTTATGTTGATTTTACTCAAGCAAATCAAGATGGAATGAAATACGCTTATCTTCGGGCTTCTCAAGGAGCAAGTTTTACAGATGATAATTTTAATGATAATTATTTACGCAGCATTGGATCAGGTTTGAAAATTGGAGTTTACCATCAGTTTGGGTTTGGAAGTTCCATTAAAGGACAAGAAAAAAACTTTGTTGAATCAGTGGGTAACAATATTGGAGATCTCCCAATTGAAATTAGAATTAGCTACTATGGTAATTATAATTCGCATAACGTTAAACCCAAGAAATTATTTAATGATGTTAATGAAATGACAGCTTATTTATATCATAAATATCATCGACCAGTTTTGCTTAAAACCAATCAGCGAAATTATGAAATTTTGAAAAAGATTCCACATGCTCAATTTGCAATCACGGGAAAACAGCATGCGAAAAACTCTAAATTTATTGGTCTAAGTAACGCCAACCAAATTTATGATAATGGTAAAATCAGTGAGTATGAGATGTCGGCTTTCAATGGAAATAAGGTAAAATGGGAAGAGTACTTAAAACAACTCAAAAGTGATGATTTAGAAAAGAGTAACGCAAATGATTAAAATTGGAACGATTGGTACAAATTGGATTACACAACGGATGGTGGAAGCTGCTACAGCGACTGGTGAATATGAATTAGCAGCAGTTTATTCACGACATGAAGATACTGGCAAAGCCTTTGCAGAGAAAAATCATTGTCAGCAGGTATATTGCTCATTAAATGACTTTATGTCATCAGATCAATTTGACACGTTGTACATTGCCTCGCCAAATGTATTTCACTTTGCCCAAGTCTTAGAAGCCATCCAACATGATAAAAATGTGATTGTGGAAAAACCAGCTTTTATGAATCCAAGACAAATGCAACGAGTTTTAGATGAATTAACCCTTCATCCCCAGGTTCGTTTATTTGAAGCAGCACGAAACGTGCATATGCCAGCATTTAAAGCAGTGCAAAAAACACTAGCTAAAGTTCACCAACTTGCTGGTGCTGATTTTGTGTTCAGTCAATATTCATCACGTTATGATTTAGTGTTGGCTGGCGAAACTCCCAACGTTTTTAATTTTAAATTCGCGGGTGGAGCTTTAGCCGACTTAGGGATTTATCCGCTTTATGATGCGATTGGATTATTTGGACTTCCAATCAAACAAATTTATTATCCAACGATGATTGCAACTGAGGCAGATGGTAAAGGAACCGCCATTTTACATTATGCCGATTATGATATTACGTTGAACTTTAGCAAGATTTCGAGTTCGAAACATGAATCTGAAATTTATGCTGGTCGTGATATTATCGCAATTGATAATGGGGGAGAAATTACTGAAGCAAAATTAATTACTCCAGATGAAACCAAAGTGATTAGCCCCAAATATGTTAAGAATCCGATGATTCCAGAAATGACTGATTTTGCAAACGTCCTTAATCATCATGACAATCCAGAAATTCAAAGACAATACCAAGCTTGGTTGCAATTAATGCAACAAGTTAACGAAACTTTAAATAATCTAGCAGTTTCTGCTGGAATTCACTATCCCGATCAATTTAAGGAGTAACGCTGTGTTAGAAGAATTTGTAAAACGTTTTGAAAAATTAGGTTATAAAGAACAAACAGAAATCCAAAAGGCTGTTTATCAACCCATGATTGATGGGGGAGAAGACATTGTTGGTCTATCCCCAACCGGATCAGGTAAAACGGTCGCCTTTTTAATGCCAATCTTAGCCAATATTATGGCAGGTGAGGGAACGCAAGCTTTAATTGTGGAACCTTCCCAAGAATTAGCCATGCAAGTTACGAGTATTATTCGCGACTGGGCTGGTCCTTTAAAGGTAAAAATTTTACCTTTAATTGGAGGAGCTAACGTTAAACGACAACAAGAACAATTAAAGAAACGACCAGAAATTGTCGTCGGAACACCTGGTCGAATTTTAAGTTTATTAGATGAACGGAAATTAAAAGTTAATCATGTCGATACAGTTGTGATTGATGAAGCAGATGACTTGTTACAAGACGATTCATTAGAAAAAGCCCGTCAAATTGTTGCTGCTGTCCCCCGTGATGCCCAAGTTGCTTATTTTTCAGCAACTGCTAATGAAGTGCTCTATAACTTAGAAGAAGTGATGGGTAAACCTGCCCGCATTATTGATGTTCGTGACTTAGATAAGAGTCGTGGTGTGGTTAAACACGGCCAATTTCAGGTTTCTCGTGGGAAACGGAACGATGTGTTAAATCGTTTAACCAAATTGACTAATTTTAAAGCATTGGTGTTCTTTAACCAACAAACTGAATTGAACCGTGCCTTTAATTACTTTAAGCATCAAGGCTATGCACCTGTCGAAAAATTAAGTGGCGAAGAAAACAAAATGCAACGAGAGAAAGCATTACGCAACTTTAGAAAAGGGCAAACCAAGTTACTTTTAACAACTGATGTGGCTGCTCGGGGATTAGATATTCCTAAGTTACCAGCTGTTGTTAACTATGATTTGCCTAAAGAAGCTAATACTTATATTCATCGAGTGGGTCGAACTGGTCGAATGGGAGAACCAGGCTTAGTAATTAACTTTGGTGATGATCATGATTTACGTGATTTGAAGAAATTATTACGAGATGAAGAATATGATTTACAACCCCTATACTATTTCCGCGGTAAATTAGTTGATCACGTTGACCAAGCAGATATTGATCAAGCAAAAGCAGACGAACTAGCCAAACAAAAGGTCGTGCCAGAAGTTAAGGGAACTAAGCCTTCTGTTAAAAAAGCACGAATTAGAAAAGTTCAAGCAGTTGTGGAAACTCCAAAAAAACCTCGTAAAAAGAATCGAAAACGGAACCAAAAGAACAAAGGATATCATAAGAAATAAGCTTGCCATTCTTTACGGATGACAATAATCGTGAGAAAATAAGGAGATTGATGTTGGCCCCATAGCACAATTGGATAGGGCAGTCGCCTCCTAAGCGATCGATCTCAGTTCGAACCTGAGTGGGGTCATAAAAAGTAATTCACAAATGTGATGATGTGAACCCATAAAGT
>NZ_AYYM01000028.1 GCF_001436035.1 Fructilactobacillus sanfranciscensis DSM 20451 | reverse complement strand
ACTTTATTGTAGCCCATCAGGCTTGTAAATCATTTTTTAATTGTTTTTTTCATAATGCTGATAACTTAAAATTGCTACTCCTGCAAAAATAATTGGTCCAACTATCATCCACACAGTGCTCATAAATTGCCCTTGTAAGATTGGCGCAATCAAAGTAAAGATAATCGCTAATCCAACTGTCAATAAAACGACAATTGAAGCTAACTGAGCTGAACTATCCTTTTTAAAGAACGTAAATGGTCTTCCAACATCGTTTTTCTTTCTAAATTGCATGTATGCATACGCAATAAATAAATATGGTAATGACATTGCAACGTTAGTCATCGAAATTACAATTTGGAAAAATAATTTAGCATTTTTCCCACCAAATGAAACTAGCAACAGAAAAGCAATTACTAATAAAGCTTGTATTTTCATGGCATTCACTGGTAAATCATGCTTTGTTTTCCGTATCAATTTAGGCCATAACTTTTCGGGAGTTCCTTCAACCAACTGTTTAATTGGTGAGAAGATAACTGTCGTAAATGCCCCCATTAATGCTAAAAACATTGAAAAACCGATATAACGAGCAGTCCATAGTCCCATCTCTGTTGCAACATGATGAGAAAAGTTAAGTGCTAATCCTAATTGATAACCAAAATTATTCATTGCAATAAAAGCTTCATTTCCTAAATTAACATGTGATCCATTGGCCGCATTAAAAACTTCATTCCAATTGGTAAACATACCAGTCACAAAAATCCCTAAACAATAAACTAACGTAATCATAATGGCACTAATTGCCACACCTCGTGGGAAAGTTTTTTGTGGATTTTTAGTTTGATCAACTAACCCACTGATAATTTCAATTCCACCAAAAGCAAAGACTGCGAAAACAGAGAAACTCAAAGTTCCAATTACACTAGCGTATTGAGGATCTGGAGATTTAATTAGACTAGCAAAACTCAATGGTTGTAATGGGTGACCATTTAAAATTAAAATCACTGTTCCACCAACAATTAAAATAAAACTGGCTAATAACATGGCTGAACCACCAATTGAGGTAATTAGCTTAAACTTACTTAATCCACGACTTGCGATAAAGGTAACCAAAATTACCAATAAAGAAGCCAAAACCCCTAAAGTTTGGACATCACTTAGCCCAAATAAATGCCAACTCTGGGTTTTATCAACCCCAAAAATGGCCGTTGAAATTGGAATCCATATAATTGAACTCGTATTTAACATCCATGAGATAAATGATGTATACCACATCACAATCCCAACGAAAGCAAACTTAGGATTAACGGCTTTTGCCATCCACGTGTAGATTCCACCTTTTGCATTCGGAAATGCCGATCCCATTTCAGCCACCATAAAGGCAAATGGTAAAAAGAAACAGAATGCCGCAATTACATACCAAATAATGGCTGCATACCCCATTAAATAAAAAGCACGCGGGATATTAACAAAGTTAAAGATGGAAGTGAAAACCATCAATACTAAAGACAGTAGCGTTAATTGACGTTTTTTCATAAAATTTAATTTTTCCTTTCAAAGTTGAACAGTAATTATACTTTTTTAATTAATTCTTTCAACTCTGTTTTGGGATTTTTTTCTACACTACGTAAATATTCATCCATTTCAGCATCCGTTCTAAAGCCATCTGAATCACCACGTTCGATGACTCGATGCATTGGAACAGCTAACCAAATTGGACAAGCTTTCATAGCACTAACCACCTCTTCAGATGATTGGTGTAGTTGTTGAGCCAAATCTGCCAAACTCAGAGTTTTTCCATATGGAATTTTAGTGATGCTTTGCCAGACTTCCTCTTGTTGGGGCGTTCCATCAACAAAATAATCAAGATTGAACACAAATTGAGTAAGTTTACCCTTTAGGTACTTTTTCAATTCTTTTCGATAGTGATCAGTTTCTCGATGAGCATGTACATATTCAAATTGAGTTAAGGGATAAAAATCTAGGATTTGTGATACGCCCATTTCTGGAGAACTAACGAAATTCAATCCTTTTTTAGTGACAGTATAAAAAACTTTGCGACCGTCAACGTTGATTGCATCCCAATAAATTCTTTGCATTTGTACAATTCCCCTTTCGACTTACAGATAAATTCTATTTTAGCATATTTTTAAAACTTAAATTAAAAAGAATTGCCAGACAAACTGACAATCCTTTCATCTAATTATTAAATATTAATTTTAAACCTCGATAAATAAGATAAAGAATACAGATCGACCAACTCATGAGTGAAACAATCAAAGCCAATTTTACATAAAATGGGGCTTCATATTTTACATTCAATTTATTGGACCCAGCTCTAGATGGAACCATGATTCCACCGATTTTAGAAAGATGATAATGATTAAGATCATCGTTTTTTTCCACCAATCTATGTGCATATTTCAACTGATGACCATTTAAATTAATCTGAGTATCATGATAAGCAACTACTGGAATCATCGTCATTGTTCTCTGCTTACTTTCCCAGCTAACTTCCATACTCCCGTTAGGTTGAACTTGTTTTTTAAATTCATCCTCGTTATAAGTAATTTGTTTTTGGTAATCACTTTGTAAATCATGTGGCTGGCGAAGTTTTGTATGATTAGGCAAATAATCAGTATTAGCTCGAATTGAGTCTCGCAACGGTGCATCCAATTTTGCTCCTTGGAAATCTTTGCGAATTCCTTCGTTGCTAACTTGTTTAGGATAATAGCCATATGGTCTTAAATGCTGGGCGTAAACGCCTGATTGAGGTGCAATATTATCCAAGTTCCAATTATTACTCAACTGTTTTTGAATATTCATCATGCCAATAAAAACTGAAACGAAGGTTAATAAACTTACAAACACAAAATAAGCTGTTTTTACTGATTTGAATTGCACTTGTTGCACAAATTGATTAATTGATAATAAAAATCCAGTTAACAAGAGAATGGCAGCAACTGCATAAAAACGAGAAGGAAATTGTAAGAAATCTCGAAAACACGGGAACACTTTTCCCCAATAATCCCAGGGAAAATATTCTGAAGAAATGGCAAAGAAGGCTAATCCGACGGTTGTAATCATCATATTTAAATTACTGCGCTTTAAATTAAATAAAATAAAAATTACTTGTGCAATGATAACGATGATAAAAACGATTCCAACTCCATTTTGCAATAAAGTATTATTAATTAATTGCATTCCACCCGTTTGCAATGATTGAACTCTAAAAGGTGCAATTAAATTATTTTGTCCAAACACATTGAAGAAGGCTGCAAAATAGTTTGCACACAAGAAACATGTTAGACCAATATTTTCCCCGATTTTAATTAAGTATTTATTCTTTTCGTTTGAGCGAACCACACCCACTAAGAAAAATGGAATTAACATTAAAACTGTAATCACAGCACTCAGAATATGCATTTCAATTAAAATGGCAACTACTAGGGCTAAAGACACATGAATTCGTTTGGCTGAACCCGTCAATAAATCAAGTCCTAACATGACTGCGAATGGCAGCATCATTGAACCCCAATCCAAAAAGGCGGAGCTAGTCATCCAGTACGTAATGAAATTCTGGGAAAGAAAAATAATTGCACCAAAAGTTGCTAACCAATAGTTAATTTTTAAACGTCTAAATAATGCATATGCACCGATTCCGGCAACAAACAATAAAATAAAGCCAGAAATGATTTGAAACCATACCCAACTATGAGTTAAAAACAAGAGCAAGCCTAACCCATAAGCCATGTATGGGCCATAAACGGCATTTACAATCTGGCCTGATTGACAATAACCAAAATTAGACATGAAATAACTAAAACGTCCCAGCTTAAACTGCATGGCCGTATCATAAATTCGATTGAAATGGAAAAAGGTATCATATCCCACAATGACATTTCCTGAAAGGGTCTGAACTGAAAGTAAACTAAAAACAGCAATTAAAATAACTCCAATTGCCCACCAGTTTTTTTGATTTTGTAATGCTTTTTTCACTTTTCAGCCCCATTTTCTTCCAAATCTGCAACATTAATATTCTACACTAAAAAAATACCCAACTCCATTAAATTTGGAATTAGGTATTCTATCTATTGATTTTTTAGTAATTTGCGTCGCTTAAAAACATAATAACAAACAATAATTCCATACGGAACGTATACCAGTAAGGCTACTACCGCTAAAATAATTACCAATGGAGTTGTCTTTTTCTGAATGAAATAGGCTGCAATTAAAACCACAAATAATGGCGTAATCACAAAATTAGCAAACTTACGTAATTTTATTAATTTTTGATCAATTTCTTCGACCGTCATTTTATCACTCCTGTTTTATTGAAACAATTTAAATCGTGTTTCGTCATCAATAAAATCTTTATCTTTGGCATTACCTTCAATTGAACCAAAATTCATTTCAGCACGTAATTGCCAACTACTTGGAAGTTTAAATTCGGCTTTAACAGCTGCACTAATCAACGGATTATAGTGTTGGATATTAACTCCCAATCCATTTTCTTCTAGGCCAGTCCAGACAGCAAATTGAGCATTTCCTTGTACCTGCTCTGACCAGTTATACTCGTCATATTGATAAGTTGCAATTTTAGGATTATCTGCATAAGCTTTCACGACATCCATATCAGTAAAGAATAAAATCGAGCCAAAGGACTGCTTAAAGGTTTCCATTTTGGCTTTCGTCCGCAAAAAAGCATCTGGTTCAAGCTTTTCTTTTAAGATTTCACCCGTCAAATCCCAAAGTTGATCATGTTGTTCATTAAATAAAACCACTGCCCGAACCGGTTGGCTGTTAAAAGCTGACGGTGTATAACGAACAACTTCTTTAATGTATTCATATAAATCCGCCTGTGAGATTTTAACATCTTTACCCAATTCATAAATGGTGCGACGTTTTTTCATTAAATCTAATAATTGTGTGTTCATTTTAACCTCTTATTTAACTTGATTTTTGGTAGCACCGGTCGTAATGGCATCATGGAAATTGTCAAAACTAATTCTAATCATGTCTTCCGTGGCTGGTTCAGTAAAATAACCCATGTGAGGAGTAACCAAGACGTTAGGATAGTGTTTCATTAAATCAAGTAAATCTTGGTCGCCTAAATCATCAAGACTATCGAATTGTTTTCCACTAATATTCCTACCATGAGCAATCACATCAGTCGCATATCCACCAAGACTGCCGTCATCTAAGGCAGCGGTCACTGCAGCAGTATCAACCAAAGGACCACGAGCAGTGTTTACCAAAATTGCGCCCGGCTTCATGCGACCGATCTCAGTTGCTCCAATCATCATGTCATTTACTCCAGGGAAGTAAGGGACATGAATCGAAACAATATCTGATTGCTTTAGTAAAGTGGTTTCGTCACAAGTTGTAAATCAAAATCGTATTGGTTTAATTTTTGATATAAAGGCTTTTCAAAGTCTTTCACACTATACGCTGTAATTTTAGTCATTAGTTTGCCTCTTATCGTTCAACTGGATAAATTGGTTTACCCGTTTTAATGGTACTCTTGAAGTTTTCAAAACTCGTACTAATCATATCAGTAACAGCTGGAACTGTGAAAAAGCCCATATGAGGAGTCACAATTACATTAGGATAGTTTTTCATTAAATCTTTATCGATTTGGTTAGGAACATCATCCAAAGTATAAAATTGTTTGTCCATCACATGTTGTTCGTCGAGAAGGACATCCGTGCCATATCCGCCGATTTTAAAATCTCGAACCGCTTGAGCAACTGCTTCATTATCAACCACTGGTCCCCGTGCTGTATTAACTAAAATTGCTGATGATTTCATTTTAGCTAATTCTGGAGCACCAACTAAATTATCAGTTTTCCCAGGAATGTAAGGAACATGAATGGAAACGATATCTGATTCCTTTAGTAACGTATCCATATCAACAAATTCAACCGCATCATTAGATGAATCGGGATGACGTTGGAAAGCTAATGTTTTAGCTCCAAGGGCTTTGTATAATTTAGCCTCGGCAGTTCCAATGTTACCGGCACCAATAATTCCCACTGTAGCATCGTGAATTTCGTTGGCAAAATATTCTGGTAAAATTCGAAAATCACCCATATGCGTATTGTAAGTTGCTGGAGCTACGTGACGGAATAAAGTCATTCCTAAAATAAACGCTAATTCAGCAACTGAATGTGGTGAATAGTTAGGGACGTTTGCTACTTTAATGCCTAATTCATTGGCAGCCGCAAAATCATAACGATCAACTCCCACGGAACGGGTATAAACTAGTTTAACGCCATAACTGGCGATTTTTTCTAAAACATCTTTTCCAGTATCATCGCCACCACTCACTAAGACAGCATCTGATCCTTCTGCTTTAGCAACATTCTTAATCGATAGATGTTCGGATACGAGGTTTAATTCAAATTTATCTTTATTTAATTTTTCAAAAAGTGGGATTTCCACTTCACGTACACTGTAAACTGTTATTTTAAACATTTTGAAATCCCCTATTTTCATAATTTACTTCAATTATAGGTTAGATTTATAAAGATTAGCAAGAATTAGAGGTTTTAGTTGTGCAAATATAAAATGCAAAGTAGCCATAAAAATGAGATAATTATAATACGAAAAATTTAAATTTACATAAGGACGTGTTCATATGAAAAAAAGATTAACCTATATTGATGTTATCAATGTAGTAGCAATCTATGCGGTTTTAATGCTGCATTCATCACAGTATCAGTTATCTAACGGTTCAGTTGTAAAAAATGGAATCATTCAAGCTATTTTTATTCCTGCCGTTTCTTTATTCTTTATGAATTCGGGGGCAACCTTAATTGGTTATTTAAAAAAATACAATACTAAGGTTTTCTTCATCAAAAGGTTTAAACGAGTTGTAATTCCATTGGTTTTTTGGAGCATTGCCTGGTATCTCTTTGATATAAATTTTCATGCTTTTCCAGGGCCAATTCCCCATCCAAATCCTAGCATTTCTGATTTTTTAATTAGTTTTGCTAATAATAATATCTTTAATATTTTTTGGTTCTTTTATGCAATTATCCTTTTATATTTGACGACTCCAATTTTGGCTTACCTAGCTGACAAATATAAAAACATTTTATTTTATATTGTCTTTTTAAATTTTTTTGGAAATTTCTTTTTTAATTTTCTGGCTGGTCTTACTAAATATGGCCAATTCATGCCACAAACTTCCATCCAAATCAATCCGTTCATTTCCGTATACATTGGCTTTTTCATAATGGGTTATCTCATCAAAGTTAATTATTTTAATCAAAAACAATTAACTTTAATAAAAATTTTAGGTTTAATAAGTCTTATTGTTTTAGTTTTAGCTCCCATTTTAAAGATTAAACATGATTTATTAATTAACTCACATTTCGTATTTTTCTACTGTATTGGACTTTATATTTTCCTAAAACAACTATCAGAAAAATATAACTTTTTTACACTCCATCAGAATTTCATTGCTAAGTTGTCCTCAACTAGCTTAGGATTTTATATTTTACATCCACTCTTCTTTTTGTGGTTTACTCTAATTTTTCCAGTTTCTACTAAAGGATTTATTTATATTTGGGTTATGCCACTAGTTGCTTATATAATCTGCGGAATTATAATTTATTTCATGAAAAAAAACAAATTTTTAAAAATTGTTATGCCATAATAAAAAATCATCCGAAAAATTCGGATGATTTTTTTGTTCTAATTTGAAGGAGTAACCGTAGAAGGTGCATTCCCTTGTGAGTCAGTTGGTGGAGTAGATGGAGCCTGACCACTGTTACCTTGTGGGGTAGAACCGCCATTGTCTGGTTTATTGTTTGAAGCAGGATTATGATTTTCTGGAGCTGGTGCTGCAGGTTGATAGCTTCTAGCTGGTGCATTAGTACTTGAAGAATTAGTAGTTGATGTCTGAGAGTTAGACACTTGTTTACTAGTACTGTCAGAACTACCATCATTAGAATTATTTGAACTATTATTAACAGTTGGAACTACAGATTTATTAACTTCATGAATTGCAGCGGTTGTTTCTTTAGGTGCTTTAGTGATTTTTTTAGTTTTCTTTGTTTTCTTTTTCTTATTATCAGTAGATGAAATCTTCTTAGCTTTGAATTTACTTAAAACAACGCGATCATCATTTGCAGCTTTAAGTTTCTTTGCCTCTTTAACAATATCAGCATAGAAGGCATTGCTTGATAAATCATCATCAAAAATATCATCTAATGTATTATTTGAAGCTGTAAATTCTTTTGCTTTATTTTGCTCTAAAGCTTGATTATAAATCTTTTTCAAACGATTAACATTTTTGGAAACTTGCTTAAGCACTTTTAATTCTACTTTTGCTCTGCTTTCAAGTACTGATGAACCTTGGTCATAATTTAATACATCATTAAAATCAGATGCAGCTTCATTAAAATCATAATCTTTAAATTTGTTCTCACCAGCAACAAACTTGCTGGTTTGACTCAACAAATTGTTGACTTCCATTGAATCAGGCTTGATTTTAGCTGCTCTTTGAAAATTAGTTTGTGCTGCATTATATTGACTTTTACGGATTTCAGTACGTCCATTTTTCATGCTACTATTATAAGTTGATGCATTAATTTCGTGATTTATGAAAAACCCACCAATTATTCCTACAATAAAAATTGTACCAATCGTATACAACATCCATTTTTTCATATATTAAATTCTCCTAGGTAGCGTCAAGAATCTTG
>NZ_AYYM01000027.1 GCF_001436035.1 Fructilactobacillus sanfranciscensis DSM 20451 | reverse complement strand
AATGACGTACTTCTAAAACTAGCAGTTGGCGGAACTAACGGCGTTGACCGCTCTTAATCTCATTAGAATGACGTACTTCTAAAACCGTCTGTAATATTCACCTATCAGCAGAATCCCATCTCACAAAGTCTCTGTCAACGCAGTAATAACGGCATTCTTCTAGAAAAGTGGAATAATCTTCACTTGAAAAATCTAAAATAAGTACGTTCAATTCTAAAGCTTTAATCATTTGAACCAGACTTTCAATCTGATTGGAATACAAATAATTAAATAGATTTTTAAGAACTAACAACTTTTTTGAATCAAATTTCGCATATAAATTAAGAACTTCTTTAATTATATCATATGGATTATCATGATTCACATTCAACAATTTAGTACCTGTATATGCATATTGTTTATTAATATCCCAATCTTCATCAACTTGGATGGGGAAATCATCTAAATAAGCGGCACCTAAAAAAATCTCTTTCATTTCTGCATCGAGTTGAAATAACCGTTTTCGATTATCATCATTTAGATTATTTAATACATCATTTTTAATTTTTGTTTTAAATTTTAGGGTTTGCTCAGTATTAGTCACTACATCGTCTAAATTAACTAAGCTTAGTTTGGCATCAATTTTTTCATCATCTTGACTTAAAACCAGACGATCAAGATTTTTCAAACCATTAATAACATCAAAATAAAATTTTTTATTTGTAGTTTGAATGATAGTAAGCTCCCCTTTTTCAATTTCAAAGGGGCTATAAGGATAAAATGTAAGTTTCAAATTATCACCGTCCGATCTGAAGTATTTCGAACATCATCTTTTTTCTCACCAATCAAAAAATTCATACTGTTGTATTGCTTTTCCGTTACCATTAAAGTTTGGACTAGTCCCTTGCTAGGTAAATATGTAGAAATTCGATTTTCAGTAAAAGTCGCTGATTGACGACTCACGCAAACCTTAGCGTAAACCGAATATTGAATCATTAAAAATCCTTCATTGATTAGTTCTTTACGAAACTTGCGATAATTTCGTTTTTCTTCACTTGTTTCAACTGGCAAATCAAACATTACGATTAATCGCATTACCCGATACCTCATTTCCAACCTCCAAATCAATTTTAACTTCATCAGTTTCTTCAGAAAGATATTTCAAACAATTCTGAACGTGACTTTTAATGGCATTTCGCAAAATAGTATTTTTTCCATTAAACTTAATTTCTAGATTAAATAAATCAACTAATCCGTACTTAATGTCTGGAGTTAGTTCTTTAATATCTTGTTGACTTACCCACAAATCAACAATCGGACGAAATGGTTCCATTAAGTCAGAACCTAAGTTAAATTGATTTTCATCACTATGATGATGAATTCCTAATTGAGTTAAATATCCTGCTGCTGAAATATTCAAATCAACAAACGAAAGTAAAATTGAATATCCATAATTAAGGGCGGCGTTATATGGATTAAAATCACGTCTACCAAAACCATCTTCAAAAAGTAGTGGAAAATATTTTCTGGCAATAACGGCTTCACGATTAGTCAAATCGTTAATTTCAATTTTAGCAAACTCATAGTTCAATTCTTCTGTATCAATTTTTTTCTTTTGTAAAACTTCAATCTGCATTTTCATTTTTTCAGTAGCAATCCAAGTCCATAACATTTCTTTGCGATTATCATCCCAATTAAATTGTTTTTCTAATAACAAATATGATCGATTATTTGGAAGATAATTATTGGTTTCTGTAATTGGTTGTCCGACCTTATCTGAAAAAATAACTTTTGCTGAATTATTTGCCAATTCGGCAACTGCTCGTGCTGTTATAACTGCCTGTGTAGTACTAATTAATAAAACTTCAATGTCATCAATTGGAATTTCATTAATTTTGCTATTAGTTTGAACGATAATTCTCCTACCTGAATAAGAAATTTTTGCGTGCTGCGTTATTACAATTGTCCTCCAACCCATGTTCTTCTCCTTGACAATATCTCAGATATTGTTTATATTTATTTTGTTGGTTGGAATGCCAGCATTTTAATCTCATTAGAATGACGTACTGAGTTAAAATCAAACAAGGTCTTGTGCCAAGTTTTATCTTCTGAGCCCTTAAGGGCCATACATATAAGAAAAGGAAGCTATCTTCTAGCTTCCTTTTTGTTTTGCATTTAAAAATCAGAAATTTTAATTTTTCGTGAAAATAATCCAGTTGGTGATTGGTAAATTACATTTGCATTTTCACTTAATTTAATTCCAGTATTTCTTATAAATCTACCAAAGTAAGGCAATCCAATATTTTTCAAATTACTCATAGTAGGATTAGCATGAGTTGCCAGTAAGAAATCAGTTATCGTTTTCTTCTTATCATTAAATTCTAGATTATTGAATTTTTCAACTACTTCATTTAAATTTTTAATTTCATATAATGGCATATATTTATTAGTACTATCAACAATATTTTTAAATAATTGATTGATAGTAACTTCATCAATAGATTTATTGTTACTTAAATCATTTAAAAGTTTCATATCAAGATCAGATAAAACAAGTTGATTAGCATTATATTTATATCCTTTACTGCCAATCACAAATAATGCACCATTTTCACTAAATAATTGATTTTTTAAAACTTTAGGTAAAACAATTTCGAATTTCTTATTAGAAAATTGTGATTTTAAAATTTCTTTAATATCATTATTCTTATTAATTTTTAAAAGTGGTACATTCGCCATTCTATATTCGTTATCTTTTTTCCCAATCACTTTAACTAAAGACATATATTTTCTTTCTTCATGTGTATAACCACCATATATATCTGTTGGCCGATTATCCTTTGGTTTTATTAATTGCCGTTTTTTAATATCATGAGCTGGTGATGGGTACAAAGTTTGGTTAAATAAAGCCCCATGATTAGTTTCCAATTCCTTAGTAACCAACATCTTCTTAAAGTGATAGACATTTTTCATATAACCTAATAAGGCATCCGTATCTTTAGCAATCTTCCCATCTTTTTCATTCAATTGGTGAGCTTGTTCAAATTTATAAAGCATGTTAAATGACTTCAAATTATTAATTTCAGTTTTAGCAAAATCACCGTATACAAAATAAGGTTTCAATTTAGGATATTGTTGTAATAGCCAGTTTCCCACAAAAGCCGTTAAATATGCATCAAAGGCATGATGATAATCATTAACATTTCGGTTCTTATAGAAATTGAATTTTTCCCGCATGTGATGAGTTAAATTTGCTTTAATTGTCACAATGTTAGTTCCTTTTTCTTCAGAATAACGATTATGAAGTATTTCAGCAGCTAATTTAATTACTTGTCTCGTTTCAACTAGCTGACGATTAATAAAACGTCCTTGATTATTAAATTTACTAATTGAATTAGGTGTAAGCGTTAAATTATAGTATTTTTTATTGCTAATTAAATGAGCTGCTTTTAATCGTTTCCAAAATGCGTGCATCTTAGTACCAAATAATTCACCTGGCAATTGATCTTCTTTTGAAACCCGATTATTTCTTTGAGAAGTAAGGACCCGATTATCTAACGAATTATCTAAAATAAATGATTGAGGCAAAATGTGATCAATGTCATAACTAGATAAATCATCAATATTTAATGGTTCACCAGTATATAAATCTTTTCCGCCTTGTGTAAAGTATAGATACAAGCGGTCTGTAAACTTATCTTTATTTTTAATTTTGTCCTCTAGTTCATCTTTAACACTATCATTGTCAAACCAACTATTAGTAATGTCCTTATAAACATTTTCTAATTGTCGACTTCTAGAATTAGTTAAGCGATGGTCGTTAGAATCTTCACGGGCGAACTCCATCATAATATTAGCTGGTTCATAACCAACTGCATTAATAATGTCATCGACCACTAAAATAACCTGACGAATGGCTTTTTTATTTTGAGGTGAAGTATATAAATCATTGATAACATCTTTTAAATTTTTCTCTTCTAAGTGAGCACCATTATGATCAGCAATTGATTCTTTAAATGATTTTTGGTTTACGATTTGCATAAAGTTTTGATTATCGCTCCACAAAAGATCAATAATTCGTTGCCCATTATCATCAACTAAACCAGCAAGTAATTCTTTAGATAATTTACCCCAACCTTGGTATCGAAGTTTAACAACTTGATTACGTTGTTTTTCCGTAAGCCATTTAAGCTCTTGAAGTTTTAAGACAAATATATGTTGATCCTCAAAAATCGTTGACCACTCGATGATTTTTTCAAAGTCTGCTTCTCGATCAACATCATCTAATTCATTACCAAAAATTTTGGCTAAATCGATATAAGTCGTTAATCCGTTATTTAAATTCTTTTGGTCAGTTGTTCCCTTAACTTCTGGAGCGTAAGGATAGTCACCTTTAATTACTAAGGCATCTGCTATCTTTTTCAAGGTCACCCGCTTGTTTTTCTTCATGACATGTTCATAAAGATATTGCTTTTGTCCAGGCGTAATCGTTTCTTGATTGATTTTTAAATTGTTTAATTCATTTAAGACTACAAATTTTTGGTATAACAAACTATTTTTAGGAAGCACTGGTTCACCAATTAAATAAGTATCGGTCGTAGTCATTCTAGTAATAAATTTGGTAGCAGTTTCAGTCCGATCAACTTTTTCGTCAAAATTCCAAGGGGTAATTTCACCTTGTTCTTTTCTAATCATCCAAGCAAACTTACCATTATTTTCTTGATTACTATCGGTAACTTCAACCATTGGCCCAACGTAATAAGAAACTCGGAAAGCAACTAACTCATCAAGTTTATACTTAGCTTGACGACTTCGTTTTTCGTTCGGGTTTAATTCTGCTAAGAAAGGATAGTATTGTTTTTGACTTTCAATGATTTGATCTAATTCTTGTTGTTGTAATTGATGTGGGATGGCACCGTTCTCTTTAGAACGTTGTTTAGGTAAAAAGTAATCATGATCTAATAAATCATTAATTTTTTGTGATAATTCTGAATCAACTAAGTTCTTTTGAATTCGTTTCTTTAAATCTTCAAAAGAAATCTTTTTATTATTTTCCCCATCAATATATGCTGAATAAGCTTCTTTTAATTCCTTTGCATGTTTCTTATCAGAACTATCAATTACTTTTTTCAACATTGCTAATTGATTTTTATGATCATCGTAACGGTTAATCATCGCTTCTGATAAAGTTTTTGCATTTTTATCAGTAACTGAGTTATTTAAAATATCAGATAAGTTCAAAGCAAAATAAAGTTCTTTCAAAATTAAAAGAATTTCAGAATCTTCATCCGTCATTTGGGATGATAAACCTTCAATTTTATCGTCAAAATCATCACTATTGAAAGTTAAGACCCATTCTTTAGGATTTTCCACCTCAATGCCAAAAATCACATCAAATTTAGCTTTATTACCTAAAATAGCCTTGAGGATTTCTCCCGTAACTTTCTTACTATTCTTATCAGTATCTTTATCAATTGGAACATACAATAACTTCGATAATTCTTTTTTCCGATCAGATCTAGTTTTGGCGTTATCACTAAGTACTTTTACATATTGATTAGCCTCATCAGTCACAAGCCGTAAATCACGTCCTTGATTTTCAAAGATGTCATTCAACGCTTTAAAAGATTTTTCTAAATCAATTTTTCCACCTTTAAAATCTTGCACATTTGCTTGATTCAAAAAATGACCACGATATTTAATAATATGGTGCATGGCTAAGTAAATTAATCTAATGTCAAATTTTTGTTCTGGATGATTAATAATTGCTTGCCGCAAATGATAAATTGTTTTGTAATCATGATGAAATTTTTGATCATCTAAATTTTCGTCATCAAATAAGATATTCCCAAACATTGTTTTATTTGGATCTTTGGGCGAAACGTTTGATTGTTTTAATCTGGCAAAGAAACTTGGATCAACTTTTGCAATTTCAGTAGCAAAAATTTCGTTTAATAACCGAAGCCGCCATTTTCGACGAGCTAATCGTCTTCTAGTTGTTCTAAAGCCACGACGATCAGCTGCCGATTCTCCTTCTTTAAATAAACGAACTCCGATTCCGTTGTGTCCCTTAATATGTAATAAACGATTATCCAGTTCAGTGGCTGACCACCCAACTGAACTCGTTCCAATATCTAGTCCAATATTATATGGTTGTTTATTCATTAGAATTACCTCATTGTAATTTTTTTAATCAGTTAGTTTAATTCTACTATACTATCAAAACTTAATAAACATTTAACAATTTTATTCTAATCAAACAAATCCGATAAGTAAGCATCAATCATATCTTGGCGAGCATCGATAAATCGTTCACTGACATCAGGATGTACACGATTAGATAAGAATGTGAAAGCACTCTTTCTTTCCCGTACTAGAATCATTAAAATTCCTGTGTAACCTGTTTGGTAAATATATGAATGGCCTTCATAATCCTCTAATTTCCAGCCAAAAGTCCGCGTTCCATTTTGCATTGGAGTTTGATTACAGAACATCGCATCAAAAATATTTGGTGTGTAAACTTTGCCAGGTTGTGTTAATTGCAACATCCATTGTGCAAATTTATCAAAATCACGTTGGGAACTAAACAAACCAGCTGACCCACAGTTCGATCCTAAAATTTGAGCTTTGGGATCATGGACTTTGGCAACCCGATTCATGCCAGTTTTTTCATCATAAGTAGTTGGCACTGTTCTTCTAGCATCTGGATGAAAAGTTGAATCGATCATTCCTAATGGAGTTAATACCATATGAGTAATCAGTGGTTGAATTGGCAATCCAGTGACAACACCTGCAATCCACCCTAAAAAAATAAAATTAACGTCTTGATATTTCACTTCTTTTCCAAAGTTATGTCCTGTATGAAGACCTAAAAGTGCTTGACGTAATTGGTTCATATTCATTTCATTGCGATTAGGTATGTATCCTTCTATATCTGAAGTATGTGTTAATAAATGACGAATGGTAACTTTAGGAAATTTCCATTCTGGTAGATAGTTAGTAACTGAATCATCAAGGCCAATTTTACCCTCTTGTAATAGTTGCATAATTACTGGAACAGTTCCCATAACTTTAGTCATTGAAGCAACATCGTATAATTGATTTTGTGGCAAAATTTCTTTCGTTGGTTTCAATTGCTTGTATCCTGCAACGTGATCTTCAACATTCAAACCAGTAATAAATGAATAAGAAGCACCAGGTACAATCTCATCATTTATCATTTGATTAATTAATCCTTTAACCTTTTCAAAACTCATATTTATCACCCCTATTAAACTCATTATAATAGTTTAAAATTAATTATCATAATAAAAAAAGCCGCTAAATAGCGACTTTTCTAACATACTAATATAGTATTGGGCATACGGGATTCGAACCTGTACATTATGGATTCAGAGTCCACTGCCTTACCAGTTTGGCTAATGCCCAATAAATTACATTAATAATCTTACAATGATTAAATAGCCATGTCAATTTGAAATTAACATTGACATAAAACCATTATATTAGTAAAATTAAAACGTTATATCTTTATTGCCCGTTGGTCAAACTGGTTTAAGACGTCGCCCTCTCAAGGCGGAGCTACGAGTTCGAGTCTCGTACGGGTAATTTAGTTATCAAATCCTTAACAAAGCCTTAAATTTAGCTTTGTTAGGGATTTTTATTTTGGAAAATCTACACAAACGTTGATATACCGCCTATAATAAGAGTTAATGATAGTTATAAAGGTTTAAAATTAATATAGGAAGAGAACATGTTAGGAAAAACTCATTTGGTATCATCTGAAGCGATATCTTTAACCGCTGTAAATTATTACTCACAAACTAATCATGTAACTGTACCATTAGTGATTACTACCATCATCTTCGCCTCAGTTGGTTTTGGAAGTTTACTTCCCGATGTTGATTCTCGTAATAGTGAATTAAATAAAACTACAATCTTTGGTTTATTTTATAAACATTTTTTTATTAACGTTAAACATCGTGGATTCACGCACACATTATGGAATGTCTTTCTATTTATGTATATTAGTCTTTTATTGGAATCTAATCATTTTTACATTGCGGTATGTATATTTGGTATTTCAATTGGAATCCTAATTCACATCATTGAAGATGGATTTTCAGCAAACAAAGTTGATATTTGGTACCCCTTCGTTTTAAAAAATACCAACAAACATAGGCACTTTTTCCATTATAAAGTTGGTGGTTTTATGGAAAAATCGATGTATGTTTTATTTTGGGTATTACTGGTAACATCTTTAAAAAATGCGTACTTAATTTATTTAAATTAATTTAATACAAAATAAAAGCGTGTGGACTAATAGTTCAGGCGCTTTTATTTTGTATTATAAGTTGCACTTAATCTTAAAAAATTTAAATTAAAAAAAGACTTAGTACTAACGTTTTACCGTTATACAAAGTCTTTTAATTATTTAGTTATGCCGAGAGCGGGGGTCGAACCCGCACGATCGCAATGATCACTGGATTTTGAGTCCAGCGCGTCTGCCAATTCCGCCATCTCGGCAAGAGCTTGCTTGATTGTGACAATACTAAGGCGGTAGTCGGATTTGAACCGACGATGAAGGTTTTGCAGACCTCTGCCTTACCACTTGGCTATACCGCCATAAATCATTTGAATCAATTGCCCTCTTCTTGCTTTAAAGCAAGACAATCAAAAGGGCGGTAGATGGGAATCGAACCCACGCGTGTCGGTACCACAAACCGATGTGTTAACCACTTCACCACTACCGCCATAACATCATAAACAGGGATGACAGGAATCGAACCCGCACTAGCGGTTTTGGAGACCGAGGTACTACCGTTATACTACATCCCTATTAAATGGAGGGGAGTGGATTCGAACCACCGAACCCGAAGGAGCGGATTTACAGTCCGCCGCGTTTAGCCAGACTTCGCTACCCCTCCATAAATGGCGCTGGACAGAATCGAACTGCCGACACACGGAGCTTCAATCCGTTGCTCTACCAACTGAGCTACAGAGCCATACCATTTATGTTTATGCTGTTTATTTAATTTTATAGTTGCATGTATAACCTACAACAACGGTCCGTACGAGACTCGAA
>NZ_AYYM01000026.1 GCF_001436035.1 Fructilactobacillus sanfranciscensis DSM 20451 | reverse complement strand
CTCGCCAATTATGGATAAAATCAACCAAGCGTTACTTTTTCTTTCCATTTTTCTTCTCCCACTTAAAAAATTAAAGTTATGTTAAATAAGCTTAAATTTGTCACTTTACTTAAACAAGTAGGGAAAATAATGACATCGGGTTTACTAAAGTAAACTTTTTTATGGTATCAGGGAAAGGCAGCGGTGAAAAATTTGGATAAAAATATTCAAAAAACTCCAATTTGTGAACTAACCCCCATTTTTGAGTTATTCGGTCAAAAATGGACGACGGTAATTCTTAGTGAGATTTTAAACGGCAATAACCACTATGGTACTTTAAGAAAAAATTTGCGACCATGAGTAGTCGAACCTTATCAGCTAGATTGAAAACCTTAGAAAAGAATGGCATCATTACTCGCACGGTTTATCCCGTTATTCCCCCAAGCTTGGAATATCAGCTCACGCCGAAAGGTAAAGATGCTAGAAAGATGTTTACCGCGATGATTGATTGGAAAAATCGGTGGTAATTTCAAGGTCACAAAGTATTTCGAACCTTTCTTTGGTATAATAAAGACACAATTAAATAGCTGGGGTGCTTAACGGCTGAGATTATACCCATTGAACCTGATCTAGGTAATGCTAGCGGAGGTAATCTGACAAACAGTTGTCTAATTTTAATAAAACAAAAGCCGTCTTCTTAATAGAAGATGGCTTTTTCTTTGGAGGAAGCTATGATGAACAACATCGAGGTCCAAAACTTCAATTTTAAGTATCAAAAAAATGAGAAACCAATTTTCGAAAATGTCGATGTTACTTTTCCCGGTGGTGAAATTTCACTTTTAACCGGCCCGTCTGGTTGTGGTAAATCAACATTGATGACGATTATTGCGGGTTTAGATGATGATGTCACGTATGGTGGAGAAATTAAAATTAATGGTACTAACATTAAAAAGATTTCACCACTTGAACGAGCCAAACTAATTAGCATGATGTTTCAAGATCCAAACCAACAATTTGTCATGCAAAAAGTCAGCGAAGAACTGGTTTTTGCGTTAGAAAACATTCAAACTCCACCCGCCGAGATTGAAGCCCGGGTCCAAGCTACGTTAGCTTTTTGCGAGATTCAACCTTTGGCACAGCGAAAAATCGTAACCCTTTCTGGGGGAGAAAAACAAAAAGTAATTTTGGCAACCATGGTCGCCTTAGATTCTGACATTCTGTTGTTAGATGAACCCTTTGCTAGTATTGATTTACCAGCTAAACAAGCCATTCTGGAAAAATTAGTTAAATTACAACAAGAAAAACACAAAACGATTATCATCTCAGACCATGATCTAACCGGTTATGCGGGATTAGTTAAACATTTATTCCGTGTGGAAGGAACTTCAATTAAAGAACTTTCAGCTCCGGAAACTTACCAAATTTTAAATAATGATTATCAACCAGATGTCCATTTTAAAATGCCAACGGAAAATTCTGACATCCAAGTCAATGATTTTAGTTTTAAAGCACAACACCATACCTTGTTACATTGTCCTGATTTCAAATTTTACCAAGGTTGTACTTTGTTAACTGGAGCAAGTGGAATTGGTAAATCAACCCTCTTTCGTTCCCTAACTAAACTAAAAAAATACAGTGGCCAAGTCTTTTTAAACGAAAAAAACATTAAAAAAATAAAAGATCAGTTATTCTATTCACAAATCGCTTTAATTTTTCAAAATGCCAATGACCAATTCCTAAATGTAACCGTTGCTGAAGAACTACAATTAGCAAAGGAGACTGCCCTATCAGACTTTTGGAATGGGGAAAAAATTGAAGCTACGTTAAGTACCCTACAACTAGACGATAAAATGGAACAAGTAGTTTACACGCTGAGTGGTGGACAAAAAAAGAAACTGCAAATTTTATTAATGTTAATTCGTGATCCCCAAATTATGTTATTGGATGAACCATTTGCCGGACTTGATCGTAAATCAGTTGAAATCGTGGAAAATATACTCCAAACTGAATTTATCAAGCGACACCATTCTTTAGTAGTCATCAGTCACCAAATTTTTCAATTCAATCAGTTCTTTGATTATCACATTGAATTTGCTGACCAATCCTTAACTTACAAGGAGGTACTCTAATGAATCCTGCCATTAAATTATTACTCGGCTTTTTGATTGCCTTTGAAATTTCTTTTATCACTAACATCACGCTAAACGTGGTGATTATCGTAGCCTGTTTGGCTTACCTAATTTGGAAACGGGTGAATATTAAAACCGTGGCAACTTTCTGTCTAATTGCGCTTCTCCCTGCGTTAGGAATTTTCTTTTCCCAATTCTATTACGGTGATGGCTTAATAATGGGAACGGCTTTGTTCACTCGGCTTTATGCCTATGTCTTGCTCGGCTTAAGTTTCTCATTAACCACCTACATGGTTGATTTAGCTAATTCTCTGGAACAAAATGCTCATGTTCCTGCTAAATTTGTCTATGGTGTGTTAGCTGCCATCAACTTAGTTCCCCGTTTACAGTATGAAATTAAAGTCATTCGGGCTAACGGAAATATGCGTGGCAAAGTTTTGCATCCTTGGATGCCAACTTTGTACTTTAAAGCCTTGATTGTCGCCATCGGCTGGTCGAATGATCTAGCGCAAGCGATGGAATCGCAAGGATTCGTGGAAAATCAACCTCGAACATTTTTCAAAATTAGTAAAATTCATCCTAAAGACTGGATCATTTTATTAGCAACTCTAATCATCGTTCAGTTAATTATTTTTATTCACTAAGGAAAAAAGATGCCATCTGCTTATCAATATATCTTGCAACAATTAAAAAATCAGAAAATTTCTTTAACTGAAATTGCCCAACTAGCAATTAATTATCAAGGATTGTATAGTCAGGTACCAGAGATCGAAACTACCGAAGAATTGTTAAAGAAAATCATCCAACAACCGCAAGTTGAAGAAAATTTATTAGTTTGTTTTGCTTTGGAAAATAGTACGCTAAGTGAACCTTTGGCAACCATTTATCAAAGTGAAAATGTAACTAACTCCCTGTTACTTCAAATTGCAGCAACCTTTGGTACGATTGGCATTTCCAACTATTTTGAAATTAAATTAAATCATCCAGAACTCATTCATTTATCAAATAACCCCAAAATAACCGATCTTGCATTATCATTAGCAGCGGCATTATCTGGAGAATTGGCACAAATGGATTCATAAAATTATATTCAAAAAAGATCAATAAAGTACAAACGTACTTTGCCGATCTTTTTATTTTTAATTCAATTTCAAAACATTAATCCACCCATAGTAACTAAACTGACAGAGATTTTGGTCCAATTTAATGGTTTCTGCTTCAGTAAAGGAATGTTTCAAAATATCATAAAAGGTTGCCGTATTAGAATACACAAAAAAATGAATTTGGCGTTGATCAGGTACAAAATTATTTGGTAAGATCTCTTTTTGTTCCATTTCAGCAATTATCTGAGCCACTTTATCGGCAAAAAATTGGGTAATCATTTCTGCTAAATTATTGTATTTAGAGCCATTAGTCTTAAAAAGTAGTAAATCAGCAATTTCACGATTTTGGTAAACCGCATGAATCACATCATCCATATTTAAAACTTTTTCTAGCCAAATTTGATTAATATTTTCAGGGGTCATAGAACTAAGTGCATCGTTAATTTGTTTGCTATAGATTGTTTTTAAATCTTGTAAGAACGGTTCAACTAACTGAGCTAATAAATCATCCTTTGATTTGAAATGTTTATAGAATGCTCCTGTGGTGAGATGAGCACGACGACAAATATCTCGCAACTTGGTGTCCTTAAATCCTTGCGTTAAAAAAGACTCTTTTGCAGATGCTAACAATAACTCATTGGTCATTTCATAATTACGTTTTGTTCCCATTTTGGACCTCGATATTTTTTCTTGCTAGATTAAGGTAACGATGTTATCTTAAGTAAGGTAACAGTGTTATTTAATTATAATATGTATTTTAAAAAATTACTTAGGAGAATCAAAGTGAAGCGAATTGTTAAAATTTCTAGTATTCTATTTTCATTTATTACAATAGCATTATTTTTAACTGGTTGTAAAAATCAAGATAGTCAAAAATCTAATAAAATTGACGTAGTAACGACCACTAATTTTTATGCAGAACCTGCTAAAGCCGTTTTGGGTAATCATGGAAAAGTTAAATATATTGTAAAACCCGGAACTAATCCGCATGATTTTAATCCCAAAAATTCTGATGCCGTCTTAGCTAGTAAAGCAACAGTGGTAGTTGAAAATGGTCTTGGCTACGATGAATGGATGGATAAGTTAGATAGTAATAACGGTAACAATCTAACTGTCATTAACGTTGGTAAGCTGATGAATAAAAAGAACGGTGACAATGAACATATTTGGTACGATCCTAACACTATGAGTAAATTAGCTGACAAATTAACAGCAACTTATAGTAAGCTTCAACCCAAGAATAAAAAAGTATTTGAAAAAAATGCGGAAGCTTACAAAAATAAAATGAAAAAGAACCAAACCCTGGTTAAAGAACTAGCTACCAAGAGTAAGCACCAAAACGTTGCTGTGAGCGAACCAGTCTTTAACTACTCACTTGAAGTAATGGGTTACAAAGTCATCGATTCTAGTTTTGCTAATGCCATTGAAAAAGATGTTGATCCATCGCCTAAAGACCTTGTTAAGCTTCGTAATGATATCAAGCACCATAAAGTCGCCTTCTTTGTAGAAAACATACAGGAGGAAAATAAAACTATTAGCGGTTTAGCTGAACTGGCTAAAAAGAATAATGTTCCAGTTGTTAAAGTTACTGAAACAGTCCCTGCTGGAACTAACTACTTTGATTGGATGAACAGTCAATATCAACAAGTTAAAAAAATTCAAGATAAAGATTAATTTTTAGATTTTAATTTAGTAGTTTAGCTTTTTAATAGAGTTAAACGCACTGAAAGGAATATTAATTATGTACTTAGTTTGGATTCATTTAATTACATGGATGGTCATTTTAGTAACAACTATCATTGCATTATTTAGTCAATCACGAAAATTAAGCTTAATCTCAATGATGATTACACGAGTTGGTTATCTATTTGCAATCGTAACTGGTGTATTATTAGTCAGTCACGCTTTTCCAAATCACCCTGCTTTAACCATTATTAAGGTTATTTTAGGAATCATTTTAATTGGAATCATTGAAATGGCTTTTGCTACTAAAAATCGTAAGCGTCTTACGCTAGGACTTGTGTGGTTAGTTATTTTCTTTATCTTACTTGTTGGTGGATTAGGATTATACCTAACTAGTGGATATCCTTTAAATCAATATTTATAAAATAAAAACGATTTGCCAATGCGCAAATCGTTTTTTTATCTGAATTTTTGTTTAAATACTGGTTTAATAATTTTAATTCCAAATAAAATATAAATTGTCATAACGACTACGGCTTATCCAAAAGTAATCATCGGATTTACCTGATCACTTTGCGTTATTGGGAGCAAAAATATTATCACAGAGTCTAAGGTAAAATGAGCTATCATAGGAACAATCAGGTTTTGTGTGCGAATATATAAACAAGTGAATAGAATTCCCATTCCAAAGGTTTGAATCATTTGCCCGCCAGTAATTATTAATGATTGACTGCTTAAATTAAGTAAATGCTCTGAACTAAAGATTAAGTTAGTCAATAAAATTGGAACTATCAATTTTCCAATGCGGAAAACAAAGATCGTAATCATATCAAAAACAACTTGAGTAAAAAGCAAAATAAGCAACCATTTTATACGATATCTATTATTTACCATTAATTACCGCTCCGTTTAAAATAAGTCATGACTTTTTTAACTGCAATTACAACTAAAAAATTAAGAATTAAAATAAACAAAATTTGATCTATACTAAGCAAGTCTTTTGAAATTTGGATTGAAAATGATTCACTAGAATAGGAATTATTTGTAACAAATTTTTCCCATTCTGAACTGTAAGTTACCATCTTTCCAAATACAAAATAAGCAAATAAAGTTAATGTTGGTAATATGTATTTTAAAAAACGGAATTTAATATTTTCCATTACTCCGGTTGCAATAATTACTCCATTTAACAAGGCCGGAATTAAATAAATGATTATGGCAAAAATTCCAAAAGATTCGACTGCTAAAAAACTTCCAGCAGTCAGATAAACTAAAATATCAAATGCTAGGGCTAATAAAATAACTAATAAAGTAAAAATAAAAATCTCCTCCATACGAATTGATTCGTTGAAGTTAGCTTACGTTAAACTGATTAAAATACCTAGCTAATTATCGTAGCACTGTCCAATTACGTGTCTATAAATAGGTTACACGTGATAAAAGCCTTGATAAAACAACAATTACAGCATATTATATTTTAATTTTAAAAATCAAAAAATTCTCCCACATAATTGTGAGAGAATTTTCTTTTGTTGAATTTAATTATTTTTCTAATAAATGAGTCCGGTTTAACATCTTAGCGATTGCCATTGAGAGCACTCCACTAAAAAGAAAAACGGAAATGTAACTTACAATAAATAATGCAGCAATCAACCCAAAGCTAAAGCCAGCATAATCATGTTTAATTAGTTGGTAACCAAACGTCACGATGGTGGTGGTTAAAGTTGATAAAAACATTCCCAATTTTCCATAGTTTTTGTAACCAGTGAAAGCAAAACCTAATTCTGATCCAATCCCTTGAACTAAACCAGAAATTAAAGTTGCAGCTCCCCAAATTCCGCCTAGCAACATTTCAACTGCTGCCCCTAAAAATTCAGCAAGTAATCCTGAACCTGGTTTCTTAATTACCATTAATGCTAATGGACCACCAATTGTCCAAAATCCAATTAAAATTGCTCCACTAAAGGGTGCTAATCCCATTGGGGTTAAAACTGCGGTAACTGCTGTGTAAATTGGATCCATGATCCAGAAAATCAATCCACATACAATCCCAATTAAAGTTACTAAAATAATGTCTTTCAAATGCCATTTGTTCATGATATTCCTCCAAAAATTAATTTTTCCAAAATAAAAAGCTCTCGGCCACAAGCAGAGAGCTTTAGAAAAATTAATTTTTGAAGATTGCATCGCAAATACAATCTTTAATCATCTAAAGTTATAAAGTTTCCTTCGATAGTACAAACTATATCAGGTTCAATGGGTTTAATCTCAGCTCGTGGCACCCCAACTTTTTATTTTTATGTGCTTAGTATAGCATAGTTTTAATTTTATTTATGAAAAATTTTGCTAGCTCCCAAATAAAGAACAGCAACAATTCCCATCGTAATGAAAGTTGCTCCAGTGAAGTCTTTAATAAAGCCAACTTGTTTAAGCGCTAAGTAAATCAAGACCCCTACTACTAAAGAAACAATCGCAATCAAGTTAAACCCATCGTGATACCAAAGTTTTCCGTTGATATCTGATAAAGCAGTTTGATTGTAACTATCTTTATTTAAAATAAAGTAATCAACTACCATAATTGCAATAATTGGTCCAAGTAACATTCCGGTATAATCAAGGAATGAAATGAAAGAATTCAAGAAACTCCCATTCAAAATTGGCACAAAAGTTAAAATCATCGAAGCAATCGTAATTACGACCAAAGATTTGTTAAGACTTAATTTAGGTGTCATGTTATTTAGAGCAGATGCCCCAGCCTGAATGTTAACGGCATTGGCAGTCATACTGGTCAAAACAATCACAATCATCGCAATTAAACCAAGCCCTAATTTGTTAGCAATAATACTTGGATCAGAATTATTAGGATTGTAAGCTCCAGAAGTTAAAGCCACACTAATTGTGGTACAAATCCCAATCATTCCAAAACTCAGCAATCCTAACAAAGCTCCCCAAAATGGTGCGGTAATTGAAGTTCCCTTTTTACCAGTAAAACGGGTGAAATCAGCTCCGCCCATTACCCAACCTAAACTGGAAGCAGCAATTGTATCAATCGCAAGTCCCAATGGCATTTGTTGTGCTTTAGGAACCACATAATGAGCAATCTGAGTAAATGAAACGTTTTTGAAAACCACAAAAGCTTCCAAAATCACAAAGATAATTACTAAAATAACTCCAATTCGTTCTACTAATTGAACAGAACGTTGTCCAGCAATGATACTTAAAATGTGTAAGACACTCATCACTAAAATTCCCACGATTAAGCCTAAGTTCCCACCGGGTTGACCGAAAAGTGGCCATTTGAAGAAGCTGTGAAAAATAAAGGCAAGCGATGTTGCAGCAATAAAAGTATTGACCGCCGTCCAACCCAAGAACAAAGTTAAATTAATAACAGTAGGAATCAAACTTCCACGAATTCCAAATGATCCTCTAGCAAGAACAGTGGTGGTTGCACCAGTTCTATAACCGACATACCCCATTAAGCTTAGGAAACAGTAAGCTATAATTCCCCCGACTAACATTGCTGTAATCCCACCATATAATCCACAGGCTGCAATCACTCCACCAATAAACCATGTTCCATTATTAGCATTTGCACCATACCAGGTCGCAAACATATCCCAATAATTCATATTCCGTTCGTTATTCGGAATTAATTTAAAACCATACTTGCTTTCATTCAATCTGTTTTCCCCAAAAATATTAACATTGTTTTTTTATTTAATATTAATAGTCGTCTTTTAAAGTATAGTATAGCAAAGAAAATAAATGATTAACAGTCAGTATTCCCCTATTTTAATAGTGTATAATTGCATTATTAATATTCAGAAAAGATGAATTTTTATGAAATTCTGTCCTCATTGTGGAAATAAGGTCGCTGATGATGCTTCATTTTGTGATAAATGTGGTAACAAACTCACTGTAGTCTCACGACAAGCTCACAAAAACTTCAATCCACTGTTTCTGATGCCCAAAAAGCACAAAAGGGTGATTTAGTATACTTCTGTGAAGGTGGTAGTGTCATTCATGCTGGTTTATATATTGGAAATGGATTAATGATTGATGCTCAAGTTGCCGGTGTTGGTATAGGTGTTCATCGAGTTAGCCAACTGTCATCATATTATCCAGCTGTATATGGTCGTTACCTAAATCTTTAATATTTAATGATAGTGAAAAGGAGATTTAATTCTTAAATGAATTAATCTCTTTTTGTTTTGTTTAGATGTGATGATNATTAATTAATTAATTAATTAATTTAAGCTTAATGTTATAATTGAACAAACATACAAATTATGGAGATAATTATGAAATTTAATGAAGTCGAGAAAAAAAGATTCAAATTATATAAAGCTGGTAAGATGTGGTTAATTGCCGGAACTACATTTTTAGCATTAGCTGGACTTGGTAGTGTCGCAGTTCACGCTGATAGTAATAATTCGAACACACAATCTGCTCAATCTACAGTTGCAACTAATCAAGATGTAAAAGTAGAGTCAACTCAAAGTCAAGACAATAATGTAGTTACTGTTCAAAATAATGATGTTACTACTCCTGCTCAAGCTGATAGTAACAAGCAAGATA
>NZ_AYYM01000025.1 GCF_001436035.1 Fructilactobacillus sanfranciscensis DSM 20451 | reverse complement strand
TAAGTGGGAGTAGTTCAATAGACCATCGAACAGAAGAAACCAGTGATTGGCGATATTTTGCTTTGGATAACCTTCCCCATTTCTTTAATGAACAATCAGAAAAAATGGCACAAGCAGTGATTGATTATGTGGAAAAGAATTCTAAATAAAATTATTGTAGTTATTTTTTGTAAGTGATATACTAAGAAAAAATTAAAAGGAGACCTAATAAAATGAAGACTTGTTGCTGTTGTATGTCAAAATAACTAATGATTAAATCAGATGGATTTTCTCATTAGTTAGCCAATTCGCTAAATACTTGGGGAAATTCATACTGATAACAGCACTTTTTTCGATATTTTATTAGATCAAAAAGAGACCAGTAGCTATCAATATGAATAGTTACTGGTTTTTTTTAACCGAAAATTTAACGATTGTTGCTAAAGTAAATTAACCAAGTATTATTTTTATCAATTACATTATTAATCTAAGGAGATTTAATTATGAAAAAGAAATATATTATTGGAGCATTAATTGCTATTTTTGGAGTCATCTTTATTTTTAGTTTCGTTATTAAGCCAAAGCAATCAGAAACGAATACAATTCGGCTAGCGTCATCACCAGGTCCTTACAGTGATTTATTCTTAAAAGGGGTCAAACCAATTTTGGAAAAAGAGGGCTACAAGGTTAAGAACCAATCTTTTAGTGATTTATCTTTAGCTGATGTTGCCATCAATAATGGTGAAGCTGACTTAAACGTTGACCAACATACTGCTTACATGGATAACTTTAATAAAGAAAAGCATGCACACTTAACTGCTTTAACTAAGATTCCCACGGTGCCAACCGGAATTTATCCTGCAAAGAAGCATAGCTTAAAAGAAGTTGCAAAGGGTGACACGGTTGCCATTCCGAATGATCCATCTAACATGGCTCGGGCTTACAATGTGTTAGTTAAAGCCGGGTGGATTACCTTGAAAAAAGGCGTTGACCCAATCAAAGCCACCAGTAAAGATATTGCCACTAACAAATATGATTTAAAGATTACGGCAATGCAAGATGTGCAAATTCCACGGTCACGTTCTGATTTTGATTATGTCATTTTACCAGGATCAACAGCTTACCCAGCTAAAATTTCAACGAAGACGATGCTCATTTCTGAAGACATCAAACCTGACTACTACTTAGTTGCCGCAGTGAATAAGCAAGATAAAGACAAGAAGTGGGCCAAAGTAGTTGATAAGGCTTACCACTCAAAAGCATTTAAAGAATACCTTCAAAAACATAACAAAGATAGTTTTTGGAATATCCCTAAGGGTGAATAATTAGATTATAAAAAGAACTTATGCTGATATTTAATCGGCGTAAGTTCTTTTTGATTAAGCTTATTTAAATTCATTTTGGACAGGCTGCCCATCAATAATGTCGAGCACATCATTCAAACTAATTTCCACCATGTTTTGAATGGCCATATTAGTATAAAAACCAATGTGGGGTGTAATCATGACATTTGGCATTGCATGTAACGCATTGAAATTTTGATTAGGAATTGGCCGACCTTGAAAGTCTTTATCAAAAATTGCTGCTTCACCTTCCACTGTATCGAGTGCAGCTCCCGCAATTTCTTGGTTTTGTAAGGCTGCAATCAAGGCTTCGGTTACAACGACTGGGCCACGAGCAGCATTAACTAAAAAGGCATCATTTTTCATGTGTTTAAAAGCATCCGCATCCAACAAACCCCTGGAAGTCTCATTCAAATCAACGTGAATATCAACGACATCAGCTTGTTCGAGCAATTCATTCTTAGTGTCTACGTAGGTCAAGACGTCTTTTAATTCTTCATGATGAACGGGATCAAAGGCAATGACTTTGGCTCCTAAAGCATGAAATAAGCGAGCGGCAAGCCCACCAATTCGTCCCGCTCCAATAATTCCGACAGTTAAAGTCCGAATTTCTCGGGCAATCGGACCACGTAGTTTGTAATCGTTGTTATCACTTCGTTTTTCGACAATTTCGAGATTCCGAATTAAACGCATTGTTTGGGCAACTGACATTTCTGCTACTGAATGGGGTGAGTAAGCGGGAACGTTGGTAACGATTAAACCAGCTTGATAAGCTGCATCCAAGTTAATTACATCAACTCCAGCCGTTCTTGTGGTAATTTGTTTGATTTCCATGTCAGTTAATTTGTGATAAATGGTATCGTTGTCACTAATCGGTCCACGTTGTTGAATCACAATTCCGTCATATCCCTTGGCTAAGTCAACGGTCTCATCATGAAATTCGTGATTGGTAGTATCGACTGTTACATGATGATCTTTGCTCCATTTTTGGATGGCTGGTTGTTCATCATCACGTACACTGTACATTAAAATTTTTGGCATTATCTTTTCCCCTCATTTGCGACGTATTCTTTAATATTGTGAATGGCTTTTTGTAAGTTTTCCATGGAAGTGGCATAACTAATTCGAACGTAGCCTTCACCACCAGGACCAAATGCACTTCCTGGAACTACGGCAACTTTTCCTTTCCGAGCTAAGTCGTAAGCAAAGTCCATACTATTTTGGATTAAATTAGCGGGAATTTTAGCAAAGATGTAGAAAGCGCCATCTGGGTTAGCAATTTCAAAGCCAAGTGCTTTGAGTTCTTGGTAAACGTAATCACGCCGTTTTTGGTATTCGGCTTTCATAGCAACGGCATCATCTGAACCATTTTCTAATGCTTCGGCAGCGGCAAATTGAGCATTAGTCGTTGGCGAAGTAATTGTGAATTGATCAATTTTTTCTAACTGACTCGTGATGTCTTTTGGAGCCGCCATAATTCCAATTCTCCATCCCGTCATCGCATGTGATTTTGAGACTCCATTTAGTAAAATTGTTTGATCTGGTAGTAAATTAGCAATCGAAACGTGTTTAGCATCGTAAGTTAATTCACTGTAAATTTCATCCGAAATCACGAAAATGTCGTGTTGTTTTAAAATAGCAGCTAATTCTTTAAGAGCTGCTTCATTGTAAGTCTTTCCCGTTGGATTAGAAGGGGAGTTTAAAACAATTGCCTTAGTTTTAGGATGGTCTTTTAAAGTTTGTTTTAACTGTGCAGGTGAAAGTACGAATCTCGATTTGGAAGTGTCCATGAAGACTGGTTTAGCACCACGCAATAAAGTAATTGGAATGTAGAGGGGAAAAATGGGAGTTGGAATTAAAACTTCATCGCCAGGATTTAAAATCGAAGTTAAAGCCGTGTAAATTCCGCCAGTAGCTCCAGCTGTGATAATAATTTCAGTTTCCGGATCATAGTTTAAATCGTATTTGCTGTTAAGAAAAGTAGCGGCTGCTTCCCGGAGTTTTTTGGTTCCTTTAGTGGGAGCATAGTGACTTTGATCATTGTTAATACTATTAATCGCTGCTTCTTTAATGTGTTCGGGAGTGGCGAAATCTGGTTCACCTAAAGTTAAAGGAATAATTCCCGGAATCTGACTGACTTCGTCATTGAATTTTAAAATGGCAGATGGTGACAATTGCAACATTTCGTGGTTCATTTTACTAACTAAATCTTTTGACATGATTTTTCTCCTTTATTTGTAATCTAATTTGAGGTCGTCTGACTTTTGGAAATGTAATTTATCGGTGAAGACGTAGCGACTGATGAAACCCAGTGTAATTGGTAAAACAATGAATAAAATTACGACCATGATTAAGTGAAAAATCGTTGCATGCGGATGGGCATCGAGGTCAGCTAAAGGATCAACTAATCCGGATAATCCAAATCCTGCACTAACAGGTGTTCCCTTAATGTTGAAAATTGCGCCTAAACCACCTAAAATTCCGGCATTTATAATAGAAGGAATTAACAATTTAGGCTTGGCTAAAATGTTAGCCATTTGAATCTTCGGGGTTCCAATGAAATGAGAAATTGTCGTTCCAAAGGAATTTGATTTAGCTCCCGCAATGGCAATCGCGAATGAAACTGCAATAATTCCTAAGTTGGCTGAACCAGCCGCAATTCCATTAATTCCAATTGCAGTTGCGATTCCAACTGAACTAATAGGGGAAACAATGAGAATAGCAAAGCAAATTCCAATTAAAATTCCCATTAAAACTGGTTGTAGTCCAGTAATTCTTTCAATCCCTAAACCAAATGCCATTGTAAATTGATTGACAGGCTTAAGAGTTAACATTCCAATTCCACCACCGATTAACATGGTTAAAGTGGGAAGTAGTAGAATCGTTAAATCTTTAAGTTTTTTACCTAAAAAGATAATTAATATGTAGGCAATGGCGATTGTAATTCCGATGTTTAAAACATTTCCACTTCCGTTAGCTGTAATAGTTCCGTTAACGACATGAGCATTTCCGGCACCAATCGTGGCTGCTAAAGCGAGTGAAGTAGTTTGAATTGGAGTAAATTTAGCCAACATTCCGACACAGACGGCACTTGTCGCAGGAAGAATCATGGCAGATAAACTGGTTAGGACTAAGACGAAACTTAAAAATGGGGCATGGGGCAGCAATGGTTTTATAATTGCGTTTAAAATAGCTCCTGGAACTAAGGCAACGATAATTCCAATTGCCATTCCATTTAAAATGTTTAGAGTATGTGCTTTAATTTTACTTTTCATAGTTAAAAATTCCTTTCGTAATAAAAAAATCCCAGTTAGTTAAGGAAAACTAACTGGGATTACACACACTCGTTATCGGAAAAATTATTATCCAATCTGTGATGAACCTAGTTAGAATCCTTTGGGTATCTAACCAGGCAACCAAAAATTACCTTACTTAGATACGTTGTCATACCAAGCAAAGTAAAAATAAAAACTAGTTTGATTTATCATTTGACTGTTCATAATAATATTTCCTCTCTTTATTTGTTATTAGTATTAAACTATTAATTCTAAGCTATGTCAACAACTTTATAAAAAAAATCTCAGAATTTATTTCTGAGATTTTTTTGATTAAACTAATTCATTTGCACAAGTACCAGTTTCTAGCACTTCGTGAAAATTTTTATAACTAACTGAAATCATATCTTCTAGAGCAGGTTTAGTAAATGAACCAACGTGTGGGGTCACAATTACATTTGGAAATTGGTCCATCATTTTGTAAACTTCAACATTAGGTAAATCGCTTAATTTTGCGAAATCTTTTCCGAAAATGTCACCTTCATCAACTAATACATCAGCACCATAACCACCAATTTTGTGGTTAATTAAAGCATCTGTGACTGCTTCCATGTTAACGACTTGAGCACGAGCAGTATTAATTAAGATAGCATCATCTTTCATCATTTCTAATTCTTTTGTATCAATCATGTTTTCTGTATTACCAGGAATGAAAGGAACGTGGAGTGAGATGATATCTGATTCTTTAAGAAGTTCTTCTAAACTAACTAAATCAACGCCGTTTTTAACGGGTTCGTTATCTGGTTGTTTATCGTAACCAATAACTCTAGTGCCCATTCCAGCATATAAACTAGCTTCAGTTGCTCCAATTCGTCCACAACCAATAATTCCAACAGTTGAACTATGGATTTCTCTACTAAAGTAAGAATCGAGAACTTTGAAGTTACCGTCATGAGTGTTAGTCATTTCAGCACTGACATTTCTAAATAAAGTCATTCCTAAAGTCATAGCTAATTCTGCCACGGCATATGGTGAATAACCAGGTACTCGAGCTACTTTGATGCCTAATTCTTTCGCAGCTTTAAGATCAACATGATCAAAACCAACGGTACGAGTAAAGACATAGTCGATACCCCAGCTCTTAAATTTAGCTAGGTTTTCTCGATCACCAACGCAGGTTCCCCGAAGTAAAACTGCATCAGAACCTTTTGCATCAATGGCATTTTCATGACTTAACATCTCTGGAACAAGGTTTAATTGATAATTGTAAATATTTAATTTTTCAAAGTATTGAACTTCAATGGGTCTTACACCGTAAGCGGTGATTTTCATAAGTGTTGACTCCTAACTATTTAAGTAATCCGGCACTGTTAATAACTTGTAAAAGGGCAATCCAAATTGGCATCATGATTACGGCTAATACGGTTGATACTAATGATGCATTAGAAGCAAGAATGGCATCCCGATTAAAACTAATTGCATATGCTGATGCAACGGTTGCAGTTGGAGTAGCCATCATAATTACCATGGTAGCGATAGCAACGAAACTTAATGGAAGAACACCCATTGCTGAAAGAGCACCAGTAGCTACAAGAGTAAATAAAGGAACTAAGATAACTTTGTTAAAACCGTAGTACCATGAAATTTTGCTTGAAGCAGCTTGACCAAATGAGATTGAACCAAGGGTAACACCAATTGATAACCAAGCAAGTGGTGAAGCTAATTGAGCTAAGTAGTTTAATGGTTTCCAAATCCATAATGCAGTTTGGTCAATTCTGAAGAATGCAACAGAATGCATTCCAGCTTTGGCATCTACTACACCTTTAACAAAGGTTGGAACAGTAACTTGTGGTGCATAAGCTTGAACAAGCCAAAGGAATAAACCTAAGAAAGTTGCAATTACAATTGGGTTAAGAAACATTTTTTTAATGTTTTTCATTTCCATTTTCAAACCAGACATTTTGATGTAGGCGTATGAATAAAGGAAAACTCGGTAACCAATGTTAAAAATAGAACTGTACATGATTCCTTTAGGTCCAAGAACTGCACCAACAATCGGAATTCCGAAGAAAGTGGTTGAACCAAAAGTAGTCAAAATTCCCATTACTTCACGTTGATCTTTGTTAATTCTAGCGTATAGAAGTGGGGCGGCAAACATCAAAATGATGATGATTAAGAATCCCCAAACTAAAACTCCGATTCCCTCAGAAAGTGTTTTACTATCAATGGGTGCCATAAATGAATTAAGGGCAAGAGCTGGAATGGCAACAGTTAAGGTAACTTTTGCTAAATTCTTTCCAAATTGTTCTGAAAAAATGTTTTTCTTACGAAAATAAAATCCAAGTAAGATGATAAAAATAGTTGATGTGATAGCACTAACAATGCTTGGGTTAGTTAGTGTTTTCACGAATGCTTCTGTAATACTCATGTTTATTCCTCCAAAAGTGTATTTTTATATTGATGTAATCGCATATATTACTGTTATAACTTTATTTTATCATAGATATTAATATAATTGGATACTTCTTGTAATATAGCTGCATATTCAACTATATTATTTTAAACTATGACTAAAAAGCGAGGTAAAATAATGGAAATTAAACAAATTGGATTAAAAAATCTAGCGGAATTACAAAAAATTAGTCGCATTACTTTTGCTGATACATTTGGAGCAGAAAATTCAGATGAAGATATGAAAAAGCATTTAGATACAGCTTATAGTTCAAGTCAATTAACGACCGAAATTGATAATCCTAATTCTTTTTTCTATTTTGGTTATGTTAATGGTAAGTTAGCAGGTTATCTAAAACTTAATGTTGACGATGCCCAAAGTGATGATGAAGGTCAAAATTGTTTGGAAGTAGAAAGAATTTATATTTTACCGGATTTTAAACGACAGGGACTAGGTAGTAAGTTAATTGAAGTAGCAGAACAAATTGCTAAAGCGAAACACAAGTCTGAGATTTGGTTAGGCGTTTGGGAGGGAAATCCTGCTGCAATTGCTTTTTATCAGGCAAAAGGATTTTGTCGAACTGGACAACATATTTTTACACTGGGCAACGATCGTCAAACAGATTATATTATGAAGAAAAGAGTTTAATATGGAAGAAACTGAAATTTTAAAAACTATTGGAGGCATTAATCATGCCTTGGATTTCATTGCAAATGTTGAATTTCGAAAACTGGATTTGACGAAGGGAAAATACCAGTATTTGAATCGAATTGCTGAATATCCTGGCATTACCCAAACGGAATTGGGTGAATTACTTCGTTCTGAAAAATCAACGGTTTCGCGAGCTGTTTCTAAGTTGATTAAAGATCGATTAGTTATTGCTGAATACTCCGAAAATAACAGTAAAAGTCGACATTTGAAGTTAACTGAAAAAGGGCAAAGCTATGCAGAAATAATTGAGCGAGAAAACCAGTATTCGACGGAAACGGCCTTACATGGGCTGAGCAATGAAGAAATTAAACAGCTAAATGATTTATTAAATAAAGTTGATGAAAACATTAAATTATCCTGGATGAAAGTTCGAGATGGATTTAAACGTGAATACTAAGAGATAAGTTGTATAATTGCGCTAAAGAAGGCCAGGGGGCAACTTATGACAGTCAATTTATAAATCACCAATTTAGTTAAAAAGTTTGGTAACTTTGAAGCCTTGAAGGAAATTAATTTAGAGTTAAATAGCGGAGAAGTTTTAGGATACATTGGACCTAATGGGGCAGGAAAATCGACCACAATTCGATTGATTCTTGGAATGTTAAAACCAACTTCTGGTTCTATCAAAGTTTTTGGCAAGGATGCCTTTACTGATGCGGCTGAGATTCACAAAAGAATTTCCTATATTCCAGGGTCTGTTTATCTATGGCCCAACTTAACTGGTGGAGAAACAATTGATATGCTTTTGGCTTTGAGCAACCAAAAACATACTGCTAAGACGGGTCAATTGATTCGAGATTTTAACTTAGACATTACTAAGAAAAATCGTGATTATTCCAAAGGTAATTTACAAAAAGTTGCGTTGGTAGCCACATTTTCTACTGAAGCAGATCTTTATATTTTTGATGAACCAACTTCAGGACTAGATCCTTTAAATGAAGATATTTTTCAACAAAAATTACTAGATTTAAAAAATGAAAACAAAAGTATCTTGCTTTCTATTCATATTTTGTCAGAAGTTGAACGGGCCGCTGATCGAATCGCGGTCATTAATGCTGGGCAGATTATTCAAAGTGGTACTCTAGCGGAACTACAAAATGTTGCTAGTTCTGAAGTAGAGGTTACTACTAAAGTGCCAGCAGATCAGTTAGCTAAATTTGCGGGTGTGACTAAATTTACTGAATTAAATTCAAGTAATAGTTATGGCTTTTCCATTAAAGTGGCTGATTTAGAGCCTGTCATGACTTATTTAACGAAAATTGGGATTAAGAATCTTAGTATTCAACGCCCATCTTTAGATGAACTTTTCTTGAAGTATTACAATGTATGGGAGGAAAAATAAGTGAACCATTTTAGTAAAACTTTTTTTCTAACTCGTTTCTATTTACGTAAAGACTGGGTTACTTTAGTTAGTTGGCTAGCTCTAATACTACTTATGACAGTTGGTGTAGCAGCAATTTATCCAAGTGTCTATCCTAATTTGAATAATCGAATCGCAATTATAAATACCTTGAAACTTCCTTCGATGAGAGCCATTCTAGGACCCTTGCAAAATTCAACAACCTCAATTAGTAATATCTTTGTAAGTGAATTGAGTCTTTGGATGATGTTGTTAGCGGGAATTTTTGCAATCATACTAGCAAATGGAAATACGCGAAAACAAGAAGATAACGGGTTATTAGAAATTATGCAAGCACGGTGTGTAGGACGATTTGCCCCATTGTTGGCAACTTTTAATGAACTGATTCTAATTAATGGACTAACAACCATATTGATTGGGAGTGGCTTAAACATTCTTAATTTAACTGGGTCAAATGGAGCGGGTAACTGGTTATTTGCTAGTTTAATTGGAGTCGCAGGTTTATTATTTGGATCATTGACCATTTTATTAGCTTAATTTGGGCAAACGGATTACCAATGCTGGTTTTATTAACTTTAGCCACAGCCATCATTGTCTGGCTTCCTAAATTTGGAAAAGCGATTTGGGGCGTTCTTTATGTAGTGATTTTGTTGAATTATTTTGGCAGTCTATTTAAAATAAAGCACTGGATTATCGAAAGTACTATGTTTGGCCTGATTAAACGGAATTTTAGCCATCCATTGGCAACAGAACAGATTTGTCTAATGGTAGGAGTTGAGTTAATTTTATTGATAGCTTCTTGGGAACATTATCGTAAAATTGATTTGTAACAAAAAAGTCGAATTCATTCGTTGTTAAAAACGAGTGAGTTCGACTTTTTATTTTGTTAGCTATGCTTTGACTAAATTAATTAAAATATCAGTGACCTTTTCCATGGCCTCTAAACTAGCAAATTCATATTGACCATGGGCGTTTTCACTACCGTTAGTCAAATTAGGAGTTGGTAATCCTTTAAAAGTGATTTTAGAACCATCCGTTCCACCACGAAACGGAATGATAGTAGGGGAAATGCCGGCTTCTTGAATTGCAACTTTAGCATGATTAACAATTTCGGGAGAAATTAATTCTGCCATATTAAAGTATTGATCTTTAAACGTAACGGCAACACGATTAGCATGATACTTTTGATTAATCTGTTTAGCAATTTCAATAAAAACATCTTTTTTATGTTTAAATTCAGATTTGTCAAAGTCCCGAATGATGTAGTCGATTGCTGCATAATCAGGGGTGGCTTGCCAGTTAGTAGCAAAGTAAAAACCTTCGCGACCTTCTGTAAATTCTGGTCGTTCTCTAGCTGGAATTTGATTCTCGAATTCGTTAGCGAGAGTGATAGCACTCACCATTAAACCTTTTGCGGTAGACGGATGAACACTCGTCCCTTGAATTCGAACCTTTGCTTCTGCTGCGTTAAAAGTTTCTGCATTAATTTCACCAACGGCACCAGTATCGAGAGTGTAGGCCAAATCTGCTCCAAAGTCTTCAACATTAAAGGCGTCTGCACCTTTACCAATTTCTTCATCAGGGCCAAAAGCAATTTTAATTTCGCTGTGTTTTAACTCTGGATGAAGATTTAGATAATCAATTAAAGCCATGATTTCAGCGATTCCAGACTTATCATCAGCACCTAACAAGGTTGTACCGTCAGTTGTGATGAGTGTGTCACCAATGTAGTTCTTTAGATGAGGAAAATCATTGGGACTTAAAATTGTTGTTTTGTTTAATTTGAGATTGTGACCATCATAGTTGCGATGAACTTGAGGTTGAACATTACTGGCATTGAAATCAGCAGTGTCAACATGTGCAATTAAACCAATTACGGGGAGTTGCGCTTTAACATTTGCTGGAATGGTTCCAAAAACAAAACTACCATCACTAAAGTGAACATTTTCTAGATTTTTACGTTTTAATTGATTGGCTAATTTTTCTAATAAAACAGTTTGTCCCGAAGTAGTGGGAGTTTCTGTTTTTGAAGCGTCAGAGCGAGTGTTAATTTTGACGTAGGATAAAAAATCGTTTAGTAAATTTGGATGTTTTGCCATTGGATTAACTCCTATTTAAGTTTAATGTCCCAAACAGTTATTTGAGTCTTACCGTATAGTTTCTTGTTTAAATCTTTGGTAGTTTGAGTTTGGTAAGCTTTAACATATTCTTTGTAAAGTTTATTGTTTTTATCAGCTTTGTTAGCAGCAATTACGTTAATCCATTTTGCAGAAACCTTGTTAACTGGTTCAACATAAATGGCTTTGTTAGGATCAAGTCCAGCGTTAGCAGCAAAATTACCATTAACGTATGAAGCAGCAACATCGGGAAGACTTCTAGCANTTTGACTTGCATCAACTTCTTTGATGTTTAGATTTTTTGGATTACTGGTAATATCTTTAACAGTTGCAAGTGATTTGTTAGGAGCTAATTTGATTAGTCCAGCACTTTGAAGAATGTAGAGACCACGTGATTCGTTGGTTGGGTCATTAGGGATGGTAATGGTTGAACCAGGTTTGATGTCTTTGACATTTTTAACTTGTTGAGAATAAATCCGACCTTGTTCAATGATAGTTTTACCAATTGGCACAATATCAGTATGATGAGCTTTATTCCAAGCATCCAGGAAGGCTACGTGTTGGAAAGAGTTTAAGTCAACTTCGTGTTCGGTTAACGCTTTGTTAGGTTGAGAATAATCAGTGAACTTTTTGTAAACTACATGAATTCCATATTTATCTTTAGCAGTTTTGGCAACTGATTCATAGAGTTCATCATCTTTCTTTGATCCATTTATGATTCCAACGGTCACTGTTTTGTTTCCTGCTTCTTTTTGAGAATTATGGAAGAAACTAAAATAAGCAGCTAACCCAATTAAAATAACTACGACTGCTGTAATACTATATTTGATACTTTTTTTCATGATAATACTCTCCTTTAAATAATAAAATAATTTAAAAAAATAAATAAATAAAAAACAGCCGCCCTAATTAAAGGACGACTGTTTGTCGTGATACCACCTTAGTTCGCTAGACCCGTTAAGACCCAACCTCAGTAGATTGCACCAAATAAATTGGAATAATCTTGTACTGATATCGGGCACAAAACCGTTATTAGCTTGTCGAAACTCACTAATAATCCGAAACCTAGTCCATCTTCTAAAGCTAAAATTGATTCCTTTGCACCAAACAGGAACTCTCTAAACAAATTTCCACTTTGTACTCAACTGGTAAAACGGTTAATATTCATTTGTTTTTTATGATGTTATTAATATAAAACTTAGATAATTAACTGTCAAGCGTTTTTTAAAATTTTTGTTAATTAATTTATTTTATATTAAGTTTTGTATATAGTTATTGTTCGGATTTGAATCTCTTTTCAGGTGGGAGCCAAAAGGTTTTGAGGTCTTTTTTCTGTTCAATTTTGAAATCGATGATTTTCTTGAATAGATTAGATGGGATACGTATATCATAGGGAATCTGGATGGTTTTATGACCATGCTTAAGACCTATAGCTTCTATTTCTGGAATGAAGTGTTTCACAATTTCTTGACCCTCTAATCCAATACTATAGTGATTTTTCGCCACATTAAAACCAGTAATGTAAGAATTATGGTCTAAAAACATGGGTTGGTTGTATTTCATTATAAACTTGGATTGAAGTCAATATTTG
>NZ_AYYM01000024.1 GCF_001436035.1 Fructilactobacillus sanfranciscensis DSM 20451 | reverse complement strand
AGGAATCAGCTTACATCCAAAGTTCATCATTGAGTTTTTCATAACATGTCTCCGATTTCTTTTTTTATAATTACGCCTTAATTTAAAAGAAAGTCAACATGTTTTTTATAAAATATTAAGATTTTAATGATTTTTAAGTAAAATAAAGTTAAGAATTTAGCTGTTTAAAGTTTTAAAATAGTTTTTTAAAAAGACGGCGACCCCATCTTGATCATTAGATAAGGTTTCTGCATTGGCAATTTTTTTAATTGCTGGAATCGCATTTTCCATTGCAACTCCAACTTCAGCATGTTCTAACATTCCAGCATCATTTTCAGCATCGCCAAATGCCATTAAATTAGAGAAGTCCCAACCAAAATGGTGTAATAGTTTTTCTAATCCGGCCGCTTTATCACTGTTAGTAGGTAAAAATTCTAAAATTCGATCTTGTGATCTCACAATATGGTAGTTTTCTGAAATTGATTTAGGCATGTTTGCAACAACTTCATCTAGGATTTTCGGTGTCGTTGCCATAATTGCCTTTGAATACAATTTATCTGACAAATCATTAAATTTAGTTGGGATAAAATCCATTTTTGCGGCCAACATTTGATGATAAATGGAAGGGTTTAATTCTGACATAGGATAAACTTGTTTAAAATCAAGAATATCTAATGGATATCCCTTTTCTTTAGCATAAGTAAAAAGCGGTTCCAATTGTTTTTTACTCATTCCGGTTCTAGATAATTCAGCCTTATCACGATTGTGAACTACCAAGCCTCCGTTGAAAGTAATGGTATAATCGTCTTCATCATCAAGTCCTAATTGTTCAATAAATTTCCAAATCGCATTAATCGGACGTCCCGTACATAACACGACTTTAATCCCTGCTTGATGTAATTTTTTTAATTTATTTTCATTAACTTTACTAATCGTTTTGTCTGAAGTTAGCAAAGTATTATCTAAGTCTAACGCAATCATTTTAATCATCTTTATTTCTCCATATCAAAAAAACGCCCCAAGGGACGTATTCATTTTTTTATGCTCTAAGTTTTTCTTCTAATTGTTTAAGTTCAGCTTGTCTGATATCACGAGGTAAAAATCTTCTGATTTCTTCTTCATTGTATCCAACTTCAAGACGTTTATCATCAAAGATAATCGGACGCTTGATTAAATCTGGATACTTAACTAGTAAATCAACCAATTGACCTAATGAAAGATCATCTAAATCAAGATGAAGTTTCTTGAAAATATTCGATCTAGTTGAAATAATATCCTCACTACCATTTTCTGTTAGGCGTAAAATGCATTTAACTTCATCAGTATTTAATGGTTTTGAATTAATGTTTCTTTCCTTAAATGAAATTTCGTGATCCTTTAACCAAGTGCGAGCTTTACGGCTTGAAGCACTACTAGGGGCAACATATAAGTTCAACATATTAAAACAACCTCCTCATATTGAAAGACGTGTAAGGTGTTAGATAAATCTTGACTATTTATCTAACACCTTAACTATATCATAACCAAACTTTTCGTCAATAAACTTTACAATACTTAATGAATTATTATCGTTTTTTAGGAATTAGTTAGAGAATGTTAGTAATAAATTTACACAATGGTAGATTAATATTATAATTTATACATTACACAAACCTAATATGGAGGCTGCATATGAAACTAACGATTTTAACTACCAGTGACACACATGGTTACCTTGCTCCAACTAACTATGTTAAGCCAAATGCTAATATGCCATTTGGTTTTGAAAAAGCAGCCTCAACGATTCGAAAAGAACAATTAAAAGCAGAAAATACTCTAATTTTAGATGACGGTGATTTTCTTGAAGGTTCGCCTTTAGCATACTATCAAGCTGAAGTACAAAATAATAGTCAGCCAAGTGCCATTACCGACGCCTTTAATACAGTCGATTATGATTTTGGTACCATTGGTAATCATGAATTTAATTACGGTCAAGCGTATTTACGAAACGCCATTAAAAAAGCAAAACGAAAATTTGTATCTGCCAATATTTTAAACGAAAATGGTGAATCTGCTTTTGGTAAGCCATACGAAATTAAACAATATGGGGACTTAAAAGTCGGAGTAATTGGTTTAACTACTCAATCAGTTGATGCTTGGGAAAATAAAGCAAGTGTCGCCGGTTTGAAATTTACTTCAGCTCTGGAAGCTGCCCAAAAATTCATCCCCGAAATGCGCAAAAAAGCAGATATCGTGGTGGTTTTATATCATGGTGGTTTTGAAAGAGACTTACGAACTGGTAATCCCAACGATAAGATTGATGGTGAAAACGAAGCATACGAAATTATGCAAAAAGTTCCTGGAATTGATGTCATGGCAACTGGTCATCAGCATCGTGCTTTAGCGGGTAAACTTTTCGGGATTCCTTATGTCCAACCCGGACACCGTGGTAACTATGTTGGTAAAATCCAACTAACCATTGAAAAAGAAAATGGCAAATATGTTGTGGCCCACAGTACTCAAAAAATCATTAAGACTGGTGAAGAAAAACCAGATAAAGTAGTTAAAGAAGTCATCCAGCCAGTTGAAAATCAAGTTGAAAAATGGTTAGCCGAACCACTTGCTCGAATTGAAGGTTCAATGCATTATGATGATCCTTTCCAAGTTAGAATTCACGGATCAGCTTTCATTAATTTCATCCAAAAAGTGCAAATGGAGACAATGGGTTGTGATATTTCAGCTACTGCATTGTTCTCTAATGAAGCCCGTGGATTTGAAAACCCAATTACGATGAGGAACATCATTACTAACTACGTTTATCCAAATACCTTAGCATTAGTCGAAATTACTGGTGCTGACTTAAAGGCAGCTTTAGAAAAAACTACAGAATACTTTATGATTAAAAATGATCAAATTATTGTTGATCCTAAATACCATCACCCTAAGATTCGCGATTACAATTATGATATGTACGCTGGAATTGATTACACCATTAAGGTTTCCAATCCTATCGGCCATCGGGTACTTAATCCAACATATCATGGCAAACCAATCACTAACAAAATGAAGTTAAAGGTTGCATTAAACGCATACCGTGCTGTTGGTGGTGGTCATTATCAAATGTATAATGAAGATAAAGTCATTAAATATAACACTGTTACCATGAGTAATTTAATTGCGAGATATCTCAAACAACATCCCAATATTGATGCTGATAAAACTCGTAACTTCAAAGTCATTAAATAAAAAAGGAATTCCAATCATGGAATTCCTTTTTGTTAGCTAACGTGTTGTTTTTTCTTTGGTGCAGGTTTTCCACCAACATATTCAACAGCAGATAATTTTCTAATTGTAGTAACTTTTATTTTACCTGGATAAGTAAGTTCGTTCTCGACTTGTTCGCAAACTTCTTCAGTAATCTTTTGGCTCATTTCATCATCGACTACTTTTGGATTAACGATGATTCGAATTTCACGACCGGCTTGAATTGCGTAACTTTCCTTAACTCCTTCATGAGAGTTAGCAATTCTTTCAAGTCCCTTCAAACGATTGATGTATTCTTCAACCGATTCACTTCGAGCTCCTGGACGTGCTCCCGACATTGAATCCGCTACTTTTACTAAAATAGCAATTAAATTATCAGTTTCGATGTCTCCATGAGATGAAGCAATTGAATTAACGACAATTGGATCTTCACCATACGCTTCGGCAATCTTAACACCCAATTCAACGTGAGTTCCGTTAACTTCGCGGTCAATTGCTTTTCCAATATCATGAAACATTCCTGCCCGCTTAGCTAAGCGTACATTTATCCCGAGCTCAGCCGCCATAATGCCACATAATTCAGCAACTTCTACCGAATGTTGTAAGACATTTTGACCATAACTAGTCCGATACTTTAAGCGGCCTAAAATCTTCATCATGTCAGGATGAACCCAACCAAGATGAAGTTTAGCACAAGTTTCTTCACCAAAGACACGAAGATTATCCATCACATGACGTTCAGCTTCTGCAATCATATTTTCAATTACCCCACTATTCAAAGAACGGGCTGTAATTAATTCATTGATGGCATTACGCGCAATTTCGCGACGGATTGGATCGTTAGTACTAATAATCAAAATTTCTTCATGTTCAGGATGGAAAATCAAATCCACTCCGGTCAATGATTCAATTAAACGTAAACGTTGTTCATCATGACCGGTAATTTTATTTCTAATTCCAGCATTTGGAATCACAATATTACGTTCAATATGCTCACGCGGAACATCTTGCACCCCACTTTGGATTGATTCCATCATTAAATTACGCGCTTCTTTAGCGGCATTTAAAACCATATCATCATGATTTTCCCGAACTGTAACTTCATAGTCACGATTCAAAGTGGTTTCAGTATTCGTTAAAATTACTTGTTTAGCCTGTTCAGGGGTTAACTTACTTTTTTCATAAATTGTATCTTCACGAACCTGTTTTAAATCACGAGCCTTTTGTTTTGTTTCAGCAACTTGTTGTTTCATATTATTATTTTCGGCTTGATGATTTTCCAACAATTGTTGACTTTTATTTAATCGAGCTTCTGAACCTTCTAAGCTTTTTTCCCGAAAATCAAGACGATGGCTACGAGCTTCATTTTCTGTTTTTTGTTCTTCAATTTCTAATTCTTCGTCATTTTGTAATTGTTGTAATTCTTCTGCATTAGTTGCGTTAATTTCAGCAACAGCAGTTTTGATTTGATTCTGATTATTTTTTTCAATTTCTTCCGCCTGTTTTTCAGCTACAGAAAGACGTAATTTAAGTTGCTTATTTTGCAAAACATAACCAACCACGCCACTCAGTACCATACAAACAATGGCAACTAAAAGGACTTGCATTGAGCTTTCCCTCTCTCTATTTTTAAATTTTAAAATTCGATTTTTCTATTTATCTTAATCATACCATTTAACTTGTCATTTTTAAACGAACCAGTCATTCTCTTTTGACAATAAATTAGGTTATAATAAAGATAAATGAATTTACACATTAAGGAGCTTAGGTATGTTTCCAGAAAGATTAAAAGCCTTGCGGAGTGGTCGTCACATCACCTTAGCAGAACTGGCTGATGAACTAAACAAAATGTTTGCTACTGATGAAGCTCACGAAAATACTGCTTCTCAAATTGGAAATTGGGAACGTGGTATTCGAAATCCATCCTATATCGAAGTTCGCAAACTCGCTACATATTTTAATGTTTCCATGGATTATATTAGTGGACGCGTTGACAGTGAAAATATTGATATTTCAAAACTATTTATTTCTGGAACTGATTTATATTTTAATGAACAACCCATTAGTGGATCTGATCGATATGAAATCTATCAATTAATTGATGGGTACCTTCATGGTAAAAAAGAACGGAAAGCAACTGACCATGATCATCAAGAAGAATTAGACCTTGGTTATTAAGGAGCTAAGCTGATGAATCGCAAAAAATTACTTAAAAAAATGAAGAAAAATAAGCAAATTAAGCCAGCCGTTCCCGCTTATATCCAAAGTTTAAATCAATTTAGAGATGAATTTAACGACTATCCTGAGATTAATTTCCTACTTAATCATGCTCTTATGGCGGACCATCTCTTATCATTAAAACAATTACCCCAAGATTTACCAAACTTACAGTTACCTGATGACATTCAAGATCAAATCTACCAAAAAATTAACCAAAAGTATGATTTTGGAAATCCCGAAGGTGATGCAGAGTGGGATAAGCTATCGAATGACCTTCCCAAGCTAGATCAACAGCTTCGTGGTTTTCGGGATTATTTAGAAGAACAATACGGTATGTGGGCTTATATTTCTTCTTCTTTCACTAATCAGTTAGCTAAATTTTTAGATGGTAAGCCCACATTAGAAATCATGGCCGGAAATGGTTATATTTCTAAAGGCCTAAAAGACCATCGTGCTAACATTATCACTACTGATAGTTTGGAATGGCAAAAAGAAAACGAAACTGGCAAACACCAATTAGTTCCGATTGAAAAGCTTTCAGCATTAGATGCCTATCATAAGTACAAAGATCAAGTTGATTACATCATTATGTGTTGGTCACCAGATGGCGTACCAATTGATAATGAATTATTAGAAGCCATTCGTAAAGATGGTAACCCAGTTCAACTAATTGTGATTGGTGAAAAAAACGGTGCTACTAACTCCAAAACATTTTGGCAAAATGCTGAATTTGTAAAAAATACTGGGATCGATACTTTAAACCAATACTACCCTCACTTTGATCTAATTCATGATCAAGTTTATCTAGTTAAATAGGAGAAATTATGCTCAACGAACAAGTAAATTTATTACCTCTCAGTAAAGATACAGAAGATGAAAATTTAGTCCGTAACCTTTTTTTACAACCTTCAACTTTACGTTATTGGTTCCGTCCCCCTTTTGCTAATGAAGACGAACTAACTCAATTTATTGATACTCACATCAAAGCTGATGATGTCGTTAGTATGACCATCAACGTTACTGAATCAGGAATGGCTGAACGCCAAATTAAAGTTGGTTTAGTTGAAGTGATTGATATTGATCAAATTGCGCGTGTTGGTGAAATTAAAATCACGATGTTAGATAAACAACAAGGTCACGGTTATGCGCAAATTGCTTTTCAACAAATGATTGACCACATGTTCCAGATTTATAACATGCACAAATTATACTTATATGTCGATGTGGAAAATGCTGCTGCCGTGCATATCTATAAAAAGCTAGGCTTTGAAACCGAAGGAACCATTAAAGACCAATTTTATGCCATGGGAGGTTACCATGATGCTTATTACATGGGCCTTACTCGAACTAATTACGATAAATAATTTAAACCAAAAAAAAGAGGACTGACATAAATGTCAATCCTCTTTTTTCGTAGGCATTTGAATAAATTCAAACGGATTAGGGACGTTCACATCGTCTATCTAATCAAACCATCCGCAATTCGGCGGAAAACATGGTTCCTAGCAAAAAAAATAAGCTATGCTTATTTCGGCTCTTCGCATATAAATAGTATACCACAGCTATCCTAAAATAGCTAATCTGCAGTATCTTCTGATTTTTCATCGGCTGCTTCTGCTTCATGGGCTTCAATTTGATCCAGCTGGAGCTTGGTCCAATCGACAAATTGAGTGACCATGTCCGGCAAATTTTTCACAAATTCATCAGAAAGTGCTAACTCGTCAATTCGCATTTTAGATTTATTAATGAATGGTGAAGCGATAATCATATAGACGTTAACTGGTACGACTCCATCACCCACCATAATTTTATTAATATTCTTGGCGTATTCTAACGGCAAGTTAATGATCGACATTTGAAGCTTAATCGTAATATCACTTTTAGGCAAAAATAATTCTGCACTACTGATTTTATCAGAATTAATCCCTGCTTCGATAAAATCACACATGGGTTGTAAGACTTGAGCTGGCTTCTTTTTTAAATCTGCTAACGTAGTTTCAAAGTTTTTAATGGCATATTCAGTTGCTGATGCTTCTGCAATGAAATCTGCTTCTTCAATTTTCATTTTTTCACCTATCTATTTTCTATATTTCATGTAACGTTCTGTTCGTGCTTTAGTGGTGGCTTTTCGAAATTTCCAAGCCAACATAAACCAATAAACGTTGATTAATAAAGCAATTATAACGACCACCATAACGGCAATTTTACTAAGCACATGAGCATGACTTAACATGGTAACTTGATAAGCTGCACTAAAGTAACCCACGGTGTAAATCAATTGGATCAGCGCTAAGAAATAAAAACCAACTCTTAAACGAAAGACCGTCAATAATAACGGAATTCCAAAAAGTCCAATGGCCATTAAATTGGTTCGCATTAAGTCACTGGATTGCATGCCAATGGCTGGTAAATGCATGATGTAGTTCAACACTAAAAACATTAGTAAAGAAATCAATGACCACACTATCATTTTAATTGTTTGCATAAATATTCATCCTCTAAGTTTAGTAGAGCGAAATTTTGTTGCTGATACCAATCTCAATGCAAAAAAATCACTTCAAATTAAAAGAGAACTCACAAGAGTTCTCTTTTTTGCTTATTAAACTTAATTTTGTACCGCTTTAATTGCTGCACCCATCCGTTTAACTCCCTCAACGATTTGTTCATCGTTCATGTTGGAGAAGTTCATCCGGAACGTTCCTGGTTGTTCTTCATTAGCGAAGAAAGCAGATCCAGGGACAAAGGCTACATCATGTTTGATACATTCATCAAATAATTGTTTAGTATCAACACCTGGAACTTCGACCCAGATAAACATTCCCCCTTGTGGAATACTGTGATGCACGTTTTTAGGGAATTGTTTGTCAATTTCTTGCAACATTAAAGTAGCCCGGTGTTCGTAAACATCAGTAATTTTCTTAATATGTTCCGTTACATCAACATCTTGTAAGAATTGCGCAACAACGTATTGTGCTAAATTATCGGCGTGTAAATCAGCATTTTGTTCTAATAAAGCAAACTTAGCCATAAAATCTTGACTAGCAACTATCCAACCTAAACGCATTCCTGGAGCTAGAATTTTAGAAAAAGAACTTAAATAAATTACCCGTCCCTCTGTATCGAAATGTTTCAATGAAGGTAAAAATTTGCCAGCATATCTAATTGCACCATAAGGATCATCTTCTAAGACAGGAAGATCAGCTTCATTAGCAATTTTAATTAATTCTTTACGTCTCTCAATCGCCATCGTTCTCCCAGTTGGGTTTTGGAAGTTAGGAATAGTGTAAATGAATTTAGCTTCGGGATATTTCTTTACAGTTTCTGCTAAGGCATCAGTCTTAATTCCGTCTTCATCCATTGGAACTCCGACCATTTCAGCACCGTAAGATTTAAAAACATCAATCGCTGCTAGATAAGTTGGGTCTTCTGTAATGACCACGTCACCAGGATTAATCAACATTCGTGCTACTAAATCAATGGCTTGTTGTGATCCAGTAGTAACCGCAATGTTATCAACTGACGTTTCAACAGCACGTTCTTTCATCATTTTCACAATTTCTTTACGTAGTCCAAGATAGCCAAGGGTGCTAGCGTATTGCAAAACTTCCTGACCATATAAGTCAAAAACCTTATCCGAAGCAGCTTTCATTTGTTCAACTGGAAAAAGTTCTGCAGCTGGCAAACCACCTGCAAATGAAATTACTTTGGGATCTGAAGCAGCCTTTAAAATATCAGCAGTGGCATTTTCATTACTTTTTGGTACGCTGTTTGAATATTTGAATGTCATAATATTTTCTCCTACACATCAATTAAATTAAAAAGCTCATCAACGATTGCTTGTTTAATGGGCTTTTCAGAATTTATCAAAGAAATTCTGACTAACCACACAGTTAAGCAACCATAGAATTGTCAACATAACTAGCTGAATTTTTAGTTACATTATCTGAGCTTCTTCCCTTTTAGTTGTTATCATTTGATCATTTTAAAGTAAAAGTGTCAACAAAAAACTTAAAATATGATTTTTTTTGAACTTATAATTCGTATTTAGTTTACAAATTAAAAGTGCTCCTACTTCAAAGGAAAATTCTTATAGATTAACTGGAAAAATGTTATACTATAGGAAATAGAAATTACGAGGTGATCGAAATGGCAAAAAACTATGAACGTATTTTAGCTCCAGTTGATGGCGGAGAAGATACGATGCCCGTATTAGATAGAGCAATTGAACTTGCAAAACAAAATGGTAGTCATTTGGATATTTTAAACGTTATTCAAGTAACCCAGTTTAACCGTAATTACGGTAATGCAGTTTCAGCTGACACCGTTTATAAACTAACTGATCAAACTAAAGAAATTCTCGAAACTTTAAAGCAAACTGCTATTAAACAAGGTTTAAGCGATGTTTCAATTCACATGCGTTTTGGTAACCCAAAGAAAATTATTGCTCAAGAATTTCCTAATGATCATAACGATGATTTAATCGTAATTGGCGCTACTGGACTTACAGCTGTTGAAAGATTAGTAGTAGGTTCTGTTACTAACTATGTCGTTAGAGTTGCAAAACCCGATGTTTTAATCGTTAAATAATTAATTATTAAAAAGGCCCATCATCCGATGGACCTTTTTCTTTGGAGAAAATTATGTCAGTTTATCATTATCAGTTAAAGGTTCCAAATAGCTTCGATAATCAATCTGTAAGAGCATATTTAAGCGATTACTTATTACTACCTAAACATCTGATTTTTTCGCTTAGAACGCATTTCCGCGTTAAAGTTAATCAAAAATATTTACCAATGAATTTTAAAATTCATGCTGGTGATCAAATTGATTTAACTTTTACAGCTGAAGACTTCACTGCTCCACACCAACCGTTGATTGTTGATCAATCTAAGCCATTAAAGGTCCTTTGGGAAAACGAAGATTTCATGATTGTGAATAAAGATCGAGGAGATAAGACGCATGCTAACCAGCCAGACGAAAGTCATGCAACCTTAAACTATGCAGCTGGCTATCTCGATCCCCAACAACCTTACATTGTTCATCGATTAGATCAACAAACCAGTGGTACATTAATCATTGCGAAAAATCTAGTTGTTGTTCCTATATTAACTCGATTAATTAGAGAAAAAGCAGTTAAACGAACTTATTTAACTTGGGTTCGAGGACATTTCAAACAATTATCGGGTACTATTAATTTACCAATTGGTCGTGATTTGACGGACCAACGCAAGCGTAAAATTAATGGTGAGGATGCTAAACGGGCTATCACGCATTATCAAGTCGTTAAAGAAGTAGCAGGTAATTCATTGTTAAAGGTTCAATTAGAAACTGGCCGAACACATCAAATTCGCGTTCACTTAGCTAGTTTAAATCACCCAATTATCAATGATCCCCTTTACGATGTGAAAGCTAATTTACAAAAGCCAATGTTATTGCATTCATGGAAAGTGGAAATGAAGACTCCGTTTTATCACAATTCATTAGATGTTACTGCCCCACTTCCATCAGAAATGAAAATTTAACCACAAAAAAAGAGAACTCGAACGAGTTCTCTTTTTATTTTTAACAACTAATTAAATTATTTGTTAAGTGGTTCCCATTTCCAGTTAGTAACTTCTGGTAAATCAGTACCTTCAGTTCTAATGTAGTGGTTGTGCTTGTCAATCATATCGTTCATTTCTTGAATGAAGTCCATGTTGCTTTCAGCTAAACCAGGGATGTCTTTAACGATATCTTTAGCCAAATCGAAACGATCAAGTTGGTTAAGAACACGCATATCAAATGGTGTAGTAATATCACCATTTTCACGGTAACCGTGGACATCAACATTCTTGTTGTCACGATCGAAGAAGATAGTTCTGATGATATCTTCGAAACCGTGGAATGCAAACAAGATTGGAGTATCAGTTGTGAACAAGTTGTTAAAGTCTTCGTCAGTTAAACCACGAGGGTCGAACTTAGGATTACGTAATCTCAACAAGTCAACAACGTTAATGAAACGAATCTTCATTTCTGGGAAACGTTTGTGTAAGATTGATACAGCAGCTAATGCTTCAAGTGTTGGTTCAACACCAGCAGTAGCAATAACGATATCAGGTTTTGCACCTTGGTCTGTAGAAGCCCATTCAACGTAACCTAAACCATTTTTAACAAGGTTTGAAGCTTCGTCAATATTGAACCATTGTGGACGAGGGTGTTTTGAAGTAGTAATCAAATTAATCTTTTCGTAATCTGAGAAAGCTACATCTGAAACAGCTAATAATGTGTTAGCATCAGCTGGGAAGTATTCACGAATGAATTCTGGTTTCTTTTCAGCAAGATGGTTGATAAGACCTGGATCTTGGTGAGTGTAGCCATTGTGATCTTGTTGGAATACAGTTGAACAATCAATAAAGTTCAATGAAGGATATTGGTTTCTCCATTCCATTTCAGCAGCTTTTCTTAACCACTTGAAGTGTTGTGTAAGCATTGAATCCACTACACGACCGAATGCTTCATAAGTAGCAAAGAAACCGTGACGACCAGTTAATACGTAACCTTCTAACCAACCTTCATCATCATGTTCTGATAATTGTGAGTCAATAACACGACCATAGTGAGCCATGTGTGCATCATAAGGATCATCGATTGTACGTTCCCATTGACGGTTAGTAGTTTCGAAGATATCCCAGATTCTGTTTGACCATGTTTCATCAGGACCAAAGGCACGGAAGTTAGTAGGGTTTTTCTTCATAGTATCACGAACCCATGCTGACCATACAACCATGTCCATTGCTTCCATTTGACCTGGAGTTTCAATGTTTAAAGCATAATCACGGTAATCAGGTAAGTCTAATGGTTTAGGATTGATTCCACCATTAGTAATTGGGTTAACTGACATACGTTTGTCACCCTTAGGAGCTAATTCCTTAAGGTAATCTTTAAGGCTACCATCTTCGTTAAATGAATCTTCTGGCTTGTAGCTTTCCATCCATTTAACAAATTCATCAACAGTACCCATATCATCAGCTGATAGAGGTAGTGGAACTTGGTGAGCACGGAATGAACCTTCGATAGGAAGACCTTCAGCGTTGTATTCTGGACCAGTCCAACCTTTTGGTGAACGGAAGATAATCATTGGCCATTGTGGACGAGTAGCAGTTTCAGCAGTTTCGTTTTCACGAGCATTCTTTTGAATTGCTAAGATGTCTTCAATAGCTGAATCCATAGCTTTTGCTAAGTTAACGTTTGCTTCGTCAACGTCAGTACCATGAGGTTCGTTAGTTTCAACAAAGTAAGGTTTCCAACCTAAACCTTCGAAGTACTTACGTAAGTCTTCGTCAGAAGTACGGTTGAAAATAGTTGGGTTAGCAATCTTGAAACCATTTAAGTTAATGATTGGAAGTGCAGCACCATCTGTAACAGGGTTAATGAATGAGCTTGAGAACCATGATCCAGCTAAAGGACCAGTTTCAGCTTCACCATCACCAATTTCAACGGCAGCAATAACGTCAGGGTTATCTAAGATAGCACCAACACCGTGAGAAAGTGAGTAACCTAATTCTCCACCTTCATGAATTGAACCTGGTGTTTCAGGAGCAGCATGAGATGCAATACCACCTGGGAATGAGAATTGTTTGAATAATTTAGCCATTCCTGCTTCATCAGCAGTAATTTCTGGGTAAATGTCTGAATAGCTTCCATCCATGTATGAATTAGAAACCATTACTTGACCACCATGACCTGAACCTTCGATATAGAACATGTTTAAGTCATACTTGTTAATTACACGGTTTAAATGTGTGTAAATAAAGTTTTGTGATGCAATTGTACCCCAATGTCCGATTGGTTTAACCTTTACATCTTCAGAAGTCAAAGGCTTCTTCAATAAAGGATTGGCACGCAAGAACAATTGACCAACTGAAAGATAGTTGGCAGTGTTCCAGTATTGCTTCATTTTGTCAAAGTATTCTTTTGAATTGTAATCTACTGACATGCAATAACACTCCTTTTAATAATCATCAACCAAATGATTGATTTTAAAATATGATTAAGTTAAAAATCTAACTCAGCTACACAATCTATATTAACAACATTTCACAAAAAGTCAAACTTTTTGAAATTGGTACGTATCAATTTCAAATGTGATGTTGCAAGCGTTGTATCCGCTTTCCTAGAAAGCTAATCTGAGAGATTAACAAACGTATTGTAACTAAAATATTTGTAGTGAATTCGCATTGTAGAAACTTCAAAAGGTGTCCCATCATCTAGGAAAAAGACTCCTTCCATAATGCCAACTGGTTCTGTCGGTTTTAAGTCTAAAAGGGCTTGATCATTTTTATTTGAAGGTTGAGTTTCAATTGACATAAAAGATTTGGTCCCCGTATGATGTAATTCTTTGGCAAAATAATCGAACAAAGAATGACTCACAATTTCTTTTGTTAATGCCGGAGCAATCTTAATTGGAATATAACTATTTTCAATAATAATTCCTTGATCATTTAATAAACGAAGTCGTTTAATTTCGTATACAAACTCTTCAGATTGTAAAAATAAATTTTCTTTAACTTCTTTTGAAGCTGGAATCACCTTAAAATCAAGTACTTTAATGGTTGGATTATACCCTTCCTTTTTCAAGTTATTGGTAATCCCTAAGTTTGAGCCCTCATAGCGAAAAATAGATTTATTTTTTAAATACAATGGATTAACAAAAGTTCCCGATCCGCGCTTTTTAAAAATCACGCCCTCTTCGGCTAAAATTCCCAAAGCACGTTTAATTGAACTTCGACTAACTCCTAATTCTTCACTTAACGTTCGTTCATCAGGTAAACGATTATTTTCAAAATCATTAGCCCGAATTCGATCTTTCAAATTTTGCATTACTTTTTTATAAACTAAATCAGCCACTGAACAACTACCTCGTTCTTTATTAATATCTAAAGTATAGCAGAATCAAAAAAAGGATTCCTGATATGAACCCCATAAGTTAGATTCTTGTCCAACTTATGGGGTTCA
>NZ_AYYM01000023.1 GCF_001436035.1 Fructilactobacillus sanfranciscensis DSM 20451 | reverse complement strand
AACTTTATTGTAGCCCATCACAATCCCAATAATCCATTTTAAACTTTTTTTCATTTTCTTTCTCCTTTACGTTAAAAAACCAGTCAAGCTAACGAGCGTTAACCTAACTGGTTTCTTTTTTAAGAAAGCCTTTTGCTGATGCAAAAACCACAGTTAGATTAACCTTAAGTTTGCATCTAACTGAGTATGACAAAACCACTCTACTTAGATACAGATGTTGTAACATCCGCATCTAACGCGAACATTACTATCTCGTACAAGTACAGTATGCTGCTTTAAGCAAGTTCTTTTCGTTTGTCATTCGCTTTCTCCTTCCTTAACTAATATCTAAATTTAACCATGTTCGTTTTTATGAGTCAAACATTAAACACTTAGATAAATGGAGAAATACATAAGGACAGTGCCAAGCATTACAAATAAATGCCAGATCACGTGGCCAAATAAAATTTTCTTAAAACTATAAATCACAGCACCTGAGGTAAAAGCAATTCCCCCAAGCACTAAGAGCCAAAAACTCAAATGACTTAAATTGTTCCAAAGTGGCCAAATATCGATTAAACACATCCACCCCATAATTACGTAAATAATGGTAGAACCAATTGGATATTGGTTTCCATAAAGTGACTTATAGATAATTCCAGCAATCGCCATCGCCCAAATAATAATTAAGGTGGTCCATCCTAAAATTCCGCCAATTGTGACTAAACAATAGGGAAGATAAGTCCCCGCAATTAGTAAATAAATTGCCGAATGATCGAAAATTTGAAAAACCTTTTTGGCTTTCGTAAACACAAGACTATGAAATAACGTTGACGCTAAGTAAAAAAGAACCAGAATTGATCCATAAATTGAGAAAGCAGTGATTCGCATTGCACCACCAACTCCTACTCCTCTTAGGATAATTAACACTAATCCAGCAATACTTAAGGCCACTCCAAACCCATGTGTCATGGCACTTAAAGTTTCGTCTAAAATTCGATAATTGCGACTTTGTCTAAATTTTTCTATCATATTAACCCTCTTTTAATTCGTTCTTTGAGTAAAGCATAACAAAGATTCACTACGAAAAGTTAAATCATGCTGAATTAACGTTAAAACTTTATTATATCAACGATTTTGATGTTACAAGTTGAGGGAAAAGAACCAATTAGATTTCTAAAACAACCAATTATTTAGTAACTATTCCATTTTCAAAATTAACCTTTGATATAAAAGTTATTAAAGGAGGAAATTCATTTTGAAAGTAAAATTCAACATCGACAAACAGTTCATCGAACCTTTCATTCAAATTAATGCAGCACAAAAAAGTACTGAATTACAACAATTAGCTGAATCAATTCAAAAATTAACTCAAGAATGGCTCATCACTGGTTACCAAAATCGGCAACAATTTGTGCTTTCCTTACCGCAAATCGTTCGTTTTTACACCGAAAATGGAGCTGTAATTTGTGAAACAGATAATCAACATCACTATAGAATTAAAGAACGAATTTATTTTCTATATAATCAACTTCCTAAGGAAATGTTTCTCCAGATTTCCAGTGCTGAAATCGTTAACATCAATAAAATTGACTATTTTTCGCTCAGTAAAGCTGGTCGTTACCAAATTAATTTAACCAACGGAACGTTGACTTACGTATCACGTCGATTTGTTAAAACCATCAAGGAGGATTTATCATGAAAAAAATATTCCAAAAAATTATGATTGGTATTGTCGGAGGTACTTTTTATGGTTTCATGATTGCTCTATGTATTTCTTTTTACTATCACCTCAGTTATTTTCAACCTTCCAGTGATCAATTTGTAAAACAATTTGGCAATAACTTAAATGCAACTGCCGTCTCCGTCATCATTTGGTCATTAATCGGACTAGTTTTTAGTCTCTCATCAACCATCTTTAACATTGAAACTTGGGGAATTACCAAAAAAACGATTGTTCATTTCATCATCACTTATCTCTTACCCCGCTCGCAATCTTGGCAGGTTGGTTTCCACTTCAACTTAATTTCATGATTTCCTTTACGATTATTTTCGTTTTCATCTACATCTGGATGTGGGGACTTTCTTTTTATAAGGCTAAACAAACCTTAAAGTTAATAAATCAAGAGATGAACGCGCACAAAAAAGCCAATTAATTCGTATGTTCTCTGATAAAGTGAACTATTTTTAGATTTATCCTTGAAATAGTTTACTTTTATTGTTATTATCTTTTTGTAACCTAAATGACCTAATTCAAAGGAGAATATCATGAAAGTCAATAAAATTGTCAAAACCTTGCTTGTCGTTTCAGCAATGTCATTATTAGCAGTAGGCCTTACTGGATGTGGTAAAAAAGGAAACGCTTAATCTTCAGATCCAAAAACTTTAACTGTTCAATTCGTTCCATCAGTTAATGCCGGTTCAATGGATACTAAAATCAAGCCACTTCAATCTTTACTTTCTAAACAATTACACATGCCAGTTAAAATGACTGTGGCAACTACAACTAATACCATGGTTGAAGCTCTTGGTTCAAAAACTCTTGATGTTGGTTTCTTACCATCAGCTGCTTACGTTTTAGCTCACAAACAATACGGGGTAGTTCCTTTGCTACAAGCCCAACGTCAAACTCGTGATGCTAATGAAGGATTTACCAAAAAACTTACTAATCATTACTATGCCGAAGTTGTTGTTCGTAAAGATAGTAACATCAAATCCCTTAAAGATTTAAAGGGTAAGAAGATTGCTACCCAAGATACTACTTCTGCTGCTGGTTACATTTACCCAGCTGTTGAAATGCAACACGAAGGTATTAACTTAAATAAAGATTGTAAACCATTCACAGTTAAAGGTGCTGACCAAGGAGTTATGTCAGTTGTAAACGGTAATGCCGATGCTGCCTTCGTCTTTGAAGGTGCTCGTAGTATTGCTGCTAAAGATGATCCAAAAGCCATGACTGATACTCGGGTTCTTTACAAATCAACTCCAATTCCAAACGATACGATTTCCGCTCGTAAAGGTCTTTCACCAAAACTTGACAAGAAGATTCAAAAAGCTTTCATGGACATTGCCAAAACAAAACATGGTCGCGAAGTTCTCTTCAACATCTACCAACACAATGGTTATGTTAAGACTAGCAACAAAGACTTTGCCCCAATGAAATCTTACATTAAACAAGCAAATAATTTAAACAAAAACAAATAATTAATCATTTTTATTAAAAGAAGACTTGTATCGGAATTATCCGATTACAGGTCTTCTTTTTGTATTCTCATTTTATCTTTAAGTAAGAGAAATATTTAATTTATTAATAATTACGTTACTAACTATGACCGTAATTATCGTTAATCCAAGTGAAATTCCAATATAAAAACTGGAGAAATGACCAAAAACAATACTTCTAATCGCTTGAATTTGATAGGTCAAGGGATTAAATCCTGAAATAACTTTAATCAAAAGTGGTGATTTATTCAATGAATAAAATACAGGTGCCACAAATGACAAAGGAAGTACTCCAAAAGTTAGGATTAAATCTCAAGTACGACAGTCCTTAATCCCAATTGAAATTAGCACTGCCAATGATCTTCAAAAATACATGGAAATAATTGCAAATAGAATTCCTAATAAATATAAGGGAAAGGAAACTCGAACGTCAAATAACATTGCTACAACTAACAAAATTAAACACTGAATTAAAATACTAATTTCCATAAAAATTCCGCCACCAAAAACGTAATAAAATGGTTTAATCCCACCTTGTAATTTTAAGGCCAATAATCCATAACGTTTATCAACTGTAGTTCGATAAATACTTTCACTAAACGCAGTAACCAAGATATAAGCAAAGATTCCTAAAAATACATAAGTCTTATAGTTTACCTTTTCTCCCATAAAAGTAACCGTCGGAATTAGGGCACCTAGTCCTTGAGCTAGGAAAATAAAATATAAAATTGGACTAAAGATTTGACGAATCATTTGTGCAATTGAGGTTTTATAAGCATTAAATTCAACCAAAACCATGAATTTAATTGCCGAAAAGAAACCCATATGGCTAGCTTGACGAAAATTTTCTGCTTTAATCATTGGCTCACCTTCATTTCATAATAAATATCACGCAAACTTTTTTGAAAGTCAGAAATTGACTCAATTTTTCCATATTTAATAATAATTTGGATTACAGAATTCAAGATAGCATCGTTCACAATGATGCCACCCTCATCTACTTCAAAATTAAGTCCTTGTTGTTTTAATTCAGCTTCAGTTTTATCTCGGTCATCCGTTTTAAAATAAATTCCCTTGTAGGCTTGCTGATTGTACTTTTGAATAAATTTCTTTAAATCTCCAAAATAAATTATTTCCCCATTATCGATAAATAATAATTTGTTAGCATATTTTTCCAAAATATTAATGTCATGTGAGGAAACTAAAGCCGTGACACCAAATTTTTTGACATTTGTTAAGAAAAGTTCCGCAGACTCAACTTCTAATCCAACGGTTGGTTCATCAAGAATTAAAAAATCAGGATTATGAACTACTGCTCTGGCTAATTGAACCCGTTGTTGTTGCCCTCCTGACAAAGTTTCAGGCAATTTTTTCTTAGACGCTGCTGAATCCAAATTAACCTTTTTTAATGCAAGATTAGATAATTCCTTAGATTTTTTGATTGAATTCCCAAATAGCAAGGACTCCAGCATCACATTATCAAATACATTACTAAACCAATCCATCATTTGAATTTGGGGAGAATAGCCAATCGCAGAAAAAGGTTGTTTTTGTGAATAATTTTTAAAACCAGTTTCAAATTATTCCTCTGTCCCAGATGTCGGTTTTAAAAATCCAGTTAAATTATTCATGAGAGTCGACTTTCCACTACCATTAGAACCAATTAACGCAATAAAATCTCCAGTCTGAACTGAAAAATTTACGTTTTTCAAAGCGTATTTTTCATTCTTTTTATATTTATAATTCAAATCAACAACTTTAAGAATTTCACTCATATCGTACCTCCTTTAAAGCGTTCTAATATTTGCGTACATTAACTAAAATTTAATTAATTTTATTATAAAAAAGCAAACTACAAAGGATATTTTTTATTTAACGTTATTATTTCACAAAAATAAAAGCCCTGCTTTCGATTTTATTCGAAACAAGGCTTTTTTGATTTGTATTTTATTTAAGTAATAAGGTAATTAAAATAATTGAAGCAACAATTTGAATTAAGCCAATGCTTCCTCCGTAAATCAAGAATTTCTTTCCTGATTGAATGAAAGCTTTTAAGTTCAAACGTAGACCAATGGCCGCAAGAGCAGTAATTTCACACCAGCTACTTAAAGTATGGGCCGTAAGTCCGATAAAACTGGGTAAATGAATCAAACTGTTTAACACACAGAAAACCAAGAAACCAACTACGTACCAAGGTAATGAACTCCCTGATCCGTTTCCACTAATTTCAGCATCTGCTTCCAGTTCGTTTTGGATCGTTTTTTGATGCATCCGTCCAAAAATAAATACGACAATTACAATCATCATAATCCGCATAATCTTGAACAACGTTGCAAAATCGACCGTTAATGAGTTAACCATGCTGGCACTAGCAATTACTTGTCCCACTGATTGAATCGTTCCACCAATCATGGCACCCCGAAGTAAATCGTTGGCACCAAAAGCAAAGGTACTGATGATTGGTAATGCTAACATTAAGACCGTTCCAATCAAGTTAACTAAAGTAATTACCATTTCTTTGTCTTCGTCATTAGCGTCAATTACGGGTGCAATCGAAGCAATTGCGGAAGAACCACAAACGGCGTTTCCTCCAGCCATCAAAAGATAAATTCCTTCTTTGAAATGAAGCATCTTTCCAATTAAAATGGCGGAAATAATGGTAATTGCCATTTGGATAATGACGAATAAGAAACCAACCCAGCCGACTTTCGCGATGGTTTGAAAACTAATCGTTAATCCAAGTAGCACTACTGAATATTCCAATAAGGCTTTTTCTGAATAATGCGTTCCTTTATTCAAAATTGGTTGTTTAATAATGGTATTTCCTAGGATAATTCCTACGATAATCGCAATCGTAGCGCCTCCCAGGTTTGGAATTACTAAAGCTAATCCCTGACTGATTACTGCGATGATAAATGAAACGATTAATCCTGGTAAAATTGGTTTAATTTTTGTCATAATGTTACCCCTCTCGTTGATTACTTTCTTAGTTTACCAGGAAACCTGTTATTATAGAAATAGATAATATAGATAACTATTATTTGAAAAACTAATAAATGGAGAGTAACAATGTTAAAATATTTTCCGGTTTTTAAAAGTGTTTATGAAACCTTGAATTTCTCACGGGCGGCGCAGCAACGCTTCGTTTCCCAATCCACCATATCTCAACAAATCAAACAACTAGAAACTGAATTAGGCGTTAAATTATTTATTCGCAAAGGAAAGCGCGAAATCAAACCAACCCCAGCGGCCGATGAATTATATACGGCGGGCTTAAAAATTTGGGAGCAAACCCGTAACTTAGAACACAAAATCAGTAAAATGGATTCGGATGAAATTGACTGTCGGATTGGCGTTTCCAATACGATTGCGGAAACTACGATTGCGACTATTTTTAGAGATCTTCATTTACCCAAAAACATTAACTTAACGCTTAAAATGTCTAATTCTACTGATATTGTAGAAGGTTTAAATCAACGGAAATTTGACTTTGGCTTCATCGAAAAGCCAATTACGACCCCTGGAATTGAACGGTTTGCCTTCTTCAAGGATTATTTAGTCCATGCTGGTAATTTTGCGGATTCAACTTGGTTGGAACGTGAATCAGGTTCAGGTGTGCGCCACTTTACCGATGAATATTTGCGACTCAATAACATTACCCCACAACAAGTTTTTACCATTGAAAGTAATGAAATGATTTTAAAATTTTTACAACAAGGAATTGGGCAGACGATTACTTCCGAAACCGTTTTAAATGATGAAATTCCGTACCATAAACTCGGACCTAATTTCAAACGGGATTTCTATTTCTTATCCCAGCCTACGTATCAGGTTGATGCTTTAAATGAATTAAAACGGCAATTGCACGAAATTTTAAAACAAATTCGCGATGAACAAAAAAGTAGTGAAAAATAAAAAGAACTCCAGCGAGCTAGATTTTATCTAACTTACTTGAGTTCTTTACTTTATTTTATTCGATTTCTAAAAATTCTTGATTTGATAATAAATATAAATACTTGTGTTGAATTGGTTGTTTTAAAATATCTTCCAAAGCTTTGGCATATAAATTAAGTTGCCCATTATAAGTTTCACGAATTTTTTGAATATCATCATCAGGATGATTAGGATTTACAAAACTCGTTTTGTAATCAAACAACGTTGTCCCTTGTTCTGGATCTTCAAAATAGCCGTCAATAATCCCATGGACTAGAATCTTTTGGTCCGCATCATTTTGAAATTCCGAGAAGATTTCGCCGGCATTAATAATCAAAGAGAATGGAACTTCGCGATGTAAATTTTCGGGGTAACGGAGGATCCGTTTGCCTAACTCACTTTGGTAAAAGCTCAAAATGGCATCGCGATTAATCTTATCAGCGACTGCTTGCGTCAATAATTTATCAGCAACTAACTGAACAATTAAAGTGTTAATGGTATCTAAATCAACTCGTTCATAAACGTTTAACTTTTGAAAAACTAAATGAGTCGCGGTTCCGATTTCTCGTGAATTTGGTGCTTGAGCTGTTTGTAAAAATTGGGGTTCTGCAAAAGTCTCATTATTGTAACGCGTATTTTTTAAAACTTCATTTTTCGCCGCTAAACTCCCTAATTGAATGATATCAGGATCGTCAAACTGCCCTTTAATTTCAGATACTGATTGATAGGCCGTGGTCTTGGTTGCATCAGGATATTCATACTTAAAGTTCATAATCTGCTTGATATAATCAGCAGTAACTCCCGCTTTAACTTCTTTTTGCGAAATTTCAACTTCAGCATATTTAGGTAATCCACTCTGAAAATCTTTTAACTCCTTAAATTGCACGGTAAAGTTTGCTTGATCTCCAGTTAATAAACGGACATCATTATCAATTCCAAAAGCTTCCCTATAAATTGGATGACGAGCAAGGGCTGTTCCAATCCAATCTATGAAGTTTTTGGCATCGCTTCTTAGCGATTCATTTAATACTAATTCATCGCTTTGACTGGCTTTATCCCAGGACTCGAGCATGGCATCTTCTGCACTGTGTTTTTTATCAGATTTAGCAATTCCAGTAATAATCAATTTTTGCTTAGCTCGCGTCAAGGCCACATAGAGTTTCCGCATTTCTTCAGCAAGCATCCGTTTTTCCGCTAAATTATTAATTGCTAAATACTGAAGCGTTGGAATTTTTTCGTGCCGTTTCGCATCAAAATACTGAATTCCTAAACCGAGGTTATCATCCAAAATAAAGCTATTCATTAAATCCATGCGATTGAATCCATGAGTTGCATCCATCAAAATTACAACGGGATATTCCAATCCCTTGCTTCTATGAATGGTTTTAACGGTTACGGAATTTGGATCAACGTCAGCCGTCGCTTCTGCTAAATCGTCATCGCGATTTTGGAGTCGTTTCACAAATTGCACAAACGCAAACAATCCTTTAAAACCATTGCGTTCATACTCTTCGGCCCGTTGATATAACGCATGCAAATTGGCTTGACGTTTCTTCCCAGCTGGCATGCCTCCAACGTAATCAAGAAAACCAGTTTGATTATAAATATACCAAATCAACTCAGCTAAACTATGCTTAATGGCATAGTCTTTAAAATCATTTAATTGGTTTAAAAAGACTTTTACTTTTTGTAAAACAATCTCACCAAATTCCGTGTTTGCTTGTTGATCAAATTTATTCTTGAATTCCAGAACTGATTGAAAATAGTTCCCGGTTTTATGATTAATCCGTAAAAACGCCATCTGATTTTCGTCCATTTGAACCATCGGAGAACGTAAGACAGCCGCTAGTGGGATATCTTGATATGGATTATCGATAATCTGTAATAATGACATCATGATTTGCACTTCAGTCGTCTTAAAGTAACTTTCCGAACCGTCAATCGCAACTGGAATTTGGTAATCAGCAAAGATACTCGAAATATCAAAATTATTATGCTTGGTAGCTGATAAAATGGCGATATCACCATATTCTAAATCACGAGTGGTCTTAGCTTTATCATAAACTTGATAATGATTATCCATCATGTCCGTAATTTTTTCTGCAATCATTTCAACTTGACGTTGTTCGTTAGTAACTAATTGCTCTTTTTCATCATTTACTTGTTCATCATCAGCATACAACATTAACTCTGTTTTGGTATCCAAAATATCTGGATAATCTTTTGCGCCAAATTTTAAATGCGCATCGCCTGTATAATCGATTTCCCCAAGATCACCATTCATAATTTGAGAAAAAATTAGGTTGGTAAAATCAACAACATTTTTTACCGAACGGAAATTATCTGGCAACATAATCCGCTCGTTTTTACTAACGGGATAATCATTAAATTTTTCCATAAACATACTTGGCTTAAATGGTTCTATGAGTTCGGCTGGAACGGGATAATCATTAAATTTTTCCATAAACATACTAGGATCGGCCAACCGGAAACGATAAATAGATTGCTTTACATCACCCACCATGAACATATTCTCATGATGAGTATTTTTCATGGAATTCAAAATTGCATCTTGCAAGTGATTATTATCTTGATATTCATCGACCATAATTTCAGCAAAATATTGTTGAAATTCATGCCGTAAATTTTGGCTATCTTCATCCGTTCCCGTTAATATATCCAACGCAAAATGTTCGATATCAATAAATTCATAAGCATGCTTTTTTCGTTTGGCGGTTTGATAGGCCTCTGTAAATTGATGTTCAACCTCAACTAATTTAGCAATGATTTTTTGAGAGTTTTCAATCGCAGTTAAATTATCAGCTTCATTCGCAAAAAAATATTTTTGCGTAAGTTTCATTAAAGTACTCTTGGTAGTATCTCGGACACCTTTGATTTGGTCTTTAACCAATAATTGCGCCTCATCCGCTGTCTTTTTCGAAATACTAGGAAAACGATTCCATTTAAATTCATTTAAAACTTTACGTAAACTATCCCAATCTAACGTCTTAACTGCATTTTTTAAATCTTGAAACTTAGCAACTTCCGCTCGTAAGAAATCGGCTAATTTAGTAATCCCGTTATTTTCTGCTTTTTCAATTTGTTGATGATACCCACTAATCATTTGATTAAGCTTGTTTTCAATGTCTGGCAATAAATATTTTTGATATAACTTACTGTTAGTTAAACTGCCATCAATTTGATAAAAATCAGTTAATTGATCGATCCACTGTTGTGGATTTTGATTGACATTGGCAAAGTCATATAGCTTAAACAAGACATCCGTTAATCCTTCATCACTTCGATCATTGGAAAAATTACGCGTTAAACGAGCAAAAATACCATCGCGGTCATCAGCGTAAAGTTGCTCACGTAAATCATTCCAAACACGGTCACGAATGATTCCGAGCTCACTAACATCCGTTAAAATTCGAAAATCAGGATCTAAATTAATGATGTAGTAATACTTTTTTACCAGCCACTGACAAAAAGCATCCATCGTTTCGATATGCGCTGAATTTAATTTACGCAATTGCTTTAAAAAGTAATGTTTCTCTTCATCAGTGTTAGCATCATTAACTTTTTCGCGTAGTTTGGCTCCAATTCGGTCCCGCATTTCTTTGGCCGCTGCGTTGGTAAACGTCACAATTAACAATTGGTCAACATTAATTCCAGGACGTTTTTCCGTTCCCGTAATTTTGTCCATTACCCGCTCAGTTAAAACACTAGTTTTCCCAGATCCGGCTGAGGCTGAAACCAAAGCATTTCCTTTGAAATCATGATGAATGGCGTACCATTGACCGTCGGTCCATGGATCGTCGGTACATTTTTTAGCCATGGGATTCTAGCTCCTTTCGTACTCGTTCAAAAATTTCTTCGTCGCTTAATTTAGCGATTTCTCGGTAATTATTTTCTTTTAACATTGGATCAAACTGCATGACAGGTTTATATGGTGAGTATTGAATTAGCGAATTTCCCTCATATTCAGCAGGAGCTAAACTTATTTTACCCGCAAAAATTTGTTTCGCAGCTTGTTGAATTAATTTTTCGGTGTGCTTTAACATGTTATCTAAATTACTTTGCGAAATCGTTCCGCTACCCTTGGCTAAAGTACCATCATTTTTAAACTTGAATGGATAAACATCACTAATTTTATTTTCACCAACATTTTCTAACAAATCTAAATCGTTAACCAATAAACCATTGTACTTATGCTTTTTCAATAAAGCGTCTTCGATTTTCACTTTTTCTTCCCAGTTCTCAACATCACCTGGTTTTAAAATTGGATTGAAAATGTGCATATATAAGGCTCCGGCTAAACGAGCATCACCACTGTCAGCTAATAAATCAATGTTTTCTAAAACAGCATCCATATACGTCATCATTTGCATGGCGGTGCCATCATAAATTTCTGACATATCAATTTTCTTATTACCTGATTTATAATCAACTACCCCGAGATAATCAATACCATTCACATTGATAGAGTCAAGTCGATCAATTCGGCCTTGCACATTAACTTGCTTATCATCATCCACTTTAAAATGAAGTGGTTTATATTTTTTCCCCGGTCCAAACGAAATTTCAGTTGCTCGAGGACGCATCTTGGAAATTTGGAATTGATTACGCAGAGTTTCGGCCATCTGTTGCACTGTCGCAATCAATTGATTAGTAATATATTCCATCCGTTGCGAACTCTTTAAAATTTCATATTGATAATTAACATCTGCTTCGATAATTTTACGAGTTACTTCTTCAACTAACTCATGTACTGCTTGATTATCTAAATTAGTTAATTCAATATTTTCTTTCCGGACCTTTTTAATTAATTGATCAAGGGCTTCATGATAAAACTGCCCAGTATTAGCGGGACTAATTTCAAATTCATCACGTTCTCGCAAACGAAGTCCGTATTTCAAAAAGTATTCGTAAGGATCCGTGTAGAATTCCTCTAGTTTTGAAATTGACGTAGTGAGATTATTTCCATATAAGTTAGTGACAATCTCTGGTCGCAAATCAACTGGTTGATTTTTATAGTGCAAACTTCCCAGTAAATTATTAGTCAAATCACGAATTTCAGTAGCTGGATTCTTTTCTAGTTGTTGTTTAACGGTTTTCCAAGCAGGACTTAGTGGTTGCCGTGCTTTTTTCCCATCTAAAGCAGCTTGAACAAGGTAATTTAAAGTCGTCCGGTCTGATCCCAAAAATCGTTCAATTTCGTTACTATCGGCATGAGGTTGACTCTTAAATTGTTGAATTGGTAAGTTGAATTGCTTTTGAATTCGATCAACATAAGGAGAAATTTGGTGTAAGTTATTATCACCATTTCCGCCAAGATTATAAGAAAAATAGAGCTTATCACTTGGGGTCATAAAGACTAAATAATCTTCGTATGGTTCACTCACCATTTGCAACTCGCTGGTATCAACCATGTACTGGTCGTCAGCTAAAAAATCATCCATTTGGTCTCGATCACTATCGTTTAACAAACTATGATTGTCAATTTTAGCAGGCATATTAACATCGTCTGCTCCCATGACAAAGGTAATTTTTTTGTCGGGTAATTGAATCCTTCCCGTTTCAGAGATGGCAACTTGATCAAGAGTGGAGGGGATTTGGGAATAACTAGCACCCACAAAACCGGCCTTCAATAATTCAAGAAAATCATCCATCACAAATTCGTGATCGCCTAAGACCGTTACATAGTCATCTAAAATACTACAGAACTGATTCCAAACTTGCTCTGCTTGCCCAGCTTCTTGTAAATTTCCTGCTTCAGTGGCTTGATTTTGCCAGTTTTTTAACTGGCTTGCTACTCCATTTTGAGTTAAAAATTGGTACAAGATTAAAGCTGCTTCTCGACCAGTTTGGGCCTTTTTGATTTTTCGGTAAAACGGTGGCAACGTGTCTTTAATAAAATGGCGAATGACGTTAATTTTTTTTGAAATTTCGACATTCTTATCAATTAACTCATTTTCATCACCAGTGGTAGTCGCATACATCCAGTCTTCTTTTTGGGTCCAACGACTCCCTGTGTATCCATTTTTAAGCACTAAATTTTCACACAAAGCTAAATCTTGGCGATATTGGGATAATGATAAATAGTGATCTTCATCTTTCTTAGGCAAGAGTAACTCAGTTTTCAAAAGACGCATCACATCATCATAACTATAGTTTTGGGCCCGATTAGGACGATAAATGGAGAAAAGAGCATCAATTAATTCAACCAATGGATGATTATCCATATGTTTTTGGATATCAGTAAAATATGGAATTTGTTGCATAGTAAAAATCGGATTAATAATATTTTGATATTGACTCAAATCACGCGTAGCCATTAAAAAATCACGATAACGATATTTTCCGGTTGCGACTAATTGCCGAATCTTAATGGCAATTTGGCTTAATTCTTCAAAAGCATTATTGGTTTTTAAAATTTCAATGGCATCATTTTGCGCAATTTTGGCTGGAATTGGTTTTCCAACTTCATTACTTGCAATCCAGTATTCCTCAAACTGATTTAACTCTGAATTAATGGAGCGTTTCGTAGCCGTTTGATCGGTATAAATCTGGGCACCATTATTTTTAGCGTATTGATAAAAATAATGATAAACCTTAGCTGATTGATAAAAGAATTTATTTTCATCTGGTCCCGCTTGGTCATACTTTCGATCCAGCGTTAAATCCATTACCACGTGCGCATGTTTGATTAATAACTGCACAATTTGTAATTGTTGCGCACTAAATTTTTCAAAGTTACTAAAATAAAAATGCATTTTTGAAATTTCTTGATCTGGTAACTTAGCTAAGTATTCGTATAACAATTCAAAATTGGCACCATTATAGGTATATTTACCATCCGTTTGTTGCACAAATTCACGATAAATTAAGCTAATATCATGTAACTTGCTACGCAATTCAGGATTAATTTGATTGGCATCCAATTCTGCTAACCGGTCTAAATCATCCGGGCTTAAATTTCCTTGTTGTAATTCAGAAATTTGGTTTGCAATTTGTTGAATAAAACCCGCTTGTTTACCTTCTCCACGATAAATCGTTAACTGTTCTTCATGATCTTCGATAATCTGATAAATAATCATGTTAATGGCAGTTTGCGATAATTGCGGAAGCTGATAATCTGCTTCACCATTCAAAAAATACCAAATTAATCGAGAAAACGAAAAAACTTGAACTTGGTTTTGAGCATAGGTTGCTGCATTTTTCGCATTCAGTTTTTTTAAGGTGTTTAATTCAGATTCAAATTTAACGTTATTTGGTACGATGTAAAAACTTTTAATTTCTCGATCTTCACTAGTTTTGTGGAGATTGTCGACCACTTTACTAAAGTGATCATCACTAGCTTTACCTAAAATAAACTGAAGTGACATTTTTGCCTCCTATTTTGTTTCGAGTAATGCGATAGATTGATTTTGATATTTAGATGTTTGAATTGCTTGAACCACAAAATCAGCAATGGTTTCATGTGAAACATTACCAGCAGGAACTTTTTCCCCTTCATTAATTGCGAAAGGTGTTCCCAACTTTTCATTAATTACGTTAACTGGACGAAAAATGGTGTAAGGAATTTCTTCCTCATCAATTATTTTAATGGCATATCGTTGTTCTCGAAGATATTCTGTCACATCCGCTATCCCAGGATAATCTAATTGACCAACAACTTCATTATCAATTCCTGCTGTCGAAATCATGACGACTTGATCTAGTTTGATTGATTGTTGCCGGACTGCTGCAAAGAAAGATTCCATTGCCAAATCAGCATCCATGGGACCGACAAAAGAAACCATTTTTGTTAAATCCTTTGGTAAATCCGCGTAGGCTTTTTCTTCTGTCAAATCTCCGCTGGTTATTTCTGTCAACTTGAATTGATCTTGTAGTCGTTTAGCTACCAGTTTTTCGACTGGATTATTTCCAATTAAAAGAATCGTTTTCATCATCGTTCACCTCATTAGTAGTTCTATTTTACCACTATTTTTTTACTCCTAGTTTTTAAGATTATCGTTCGTAGTTTGCTAAATCATAACGTTTAGTATATGATAGATAGGTATTTTAACGACAAAATAACGAACGTTTTTATCAAAGGAGAAGTTTTCATGGCTGATAAAATTGCTTCATTTTTTAGATTTAAAGAACTAGGGACCAACTATAAAACAGAAACCCTAGCTGGAATTACAACTTTCATTTCGATGGTTTACATTTTATTTGTTAACCCAGAAGTGTTAGGGGCAGCAGGTATGGATAAAGGAGCTGTTTTCACAGCTACTGCCTTTGCAACTGCTTTTGGTTGTATTTTAATGGGAGTGATTGCAAATTATCCATTTGCCATTTCTGCAGGTTTGGGAATCAATGCCTTCTTCGCTTACTCAGTATGTATCGGAATGCATGTTCCTTGGCAAACTGCAATGAGTGGTGTTTTAATTGCCGCTGTTTTATTCGTGATTTTAACTGCCTTAAAGTTACGAGAAAAGATTATTGATTCAATTCCTGCTGATTTAAAGGCTGCAATTGCTGGTGGAATTGGGTTATTCATTGCTTTTATTGGTTTAAACAACGGTGGATTGGTGGTTGCTAACAAGAGTACCTTGATTAGCATGGGATCTTTAACCAGTCCAACTTCATTGCTTACGATTGTGGGAATTATTATTGTCTTCGTTTTAATGAGTGCTCGAGTTCCTGGAGCTATTTTCATTGGAATGGTAATTTCATCAATTATCGGAATGCTTACAGGAATCATCCATATCCCAACTCATCTTGTTGCTGGAATTCCAAGTATTCATACAACTTTCTTAGCTGCACTTACTCACATTGACAAAATTAATACGCCCCAACTCTTCGTGGTGGTTTTAACTTTCTTATTGGTAACTTTCTTTGATACTACTGGAACTTTAATTGGTTTAGCAGAACAAGCTGGTTATATGAAAGACAACAAACTTCCCCGTGCTGGTCGGGCTTTAGCTGCAGATTCTACTACCATGTTATTTGGTTCATTATTAGGAACCTCACCAATGGGTGTCTACGTTGAATCTTCTGCCGGAATTGCAGTTGGTGGTCGTTCTGGATTCACCGCCGTTATTACCGGAATCATGTTCATTCTTGCAACTTTCTTCTCACCTTTGCTTGGAGTAATTACTTCACAAATTACCGCACCTGCTTTAATTGTGGTTGGAGTATTAATGGCTAAGTCATTATCACAAGTTAACTGGAACAAGTTTGAACTTGCAGCTCCTGCATTTTTAATTACAATTGGAATGCCTTTAACTTACAGCATTTCAGACGGAATTGCCCTTGGATTCATTGCTTATCCAATTACAATGATTGCTGCAAAACGTGGCAAAGAAGTCAATTTAATGATGTACGCTTTAGCAATTGTTTTTGTAATCTTCCTCTTAGTTTTAAAAGACTAATTTATTTTAAACAAAAAAGGATTTATTTTGATATGAACCCCATAAGTT